>NZ_CAJUCP010000073.1 GCF_910585425.1 uncultured Acetatifactor sp.
GTCAGGAAGAACTGATAGAAGTCAGCAATAGGCTTTTGGACATAGTGGTCAATCTACTTGATGCAGTAAATAATTCAGTGAGGAAAAGAGTGAAAGAGTACATTGCTTCGCAAGATGGATAGCAGTAATGCCCTAAAGATAAAATAATATGATGTAATCGAAATGTTAGTACTTGTGGCAACAGGGATACAGAATACTGCTGCTATAAGTGCAGTCGTGGTCATGCAGGGTTTGGAACCGATATATCCGAATCTTACCATGACCAGAATGATTATAAAAAGGGTAAAAATAAAAGATAGAAATAGAATAATGAATTTATAGAAGTTAAGTGTTACTGAAGCCAATCAGAGACATTAGGCAATAGAATTTTCCACAGAAAGAAAAATAGCGAAAGGAGACATTTGAGAATGTAGAAGTAATAAAAATGCAATTGAAGAGAGGAGAAATAATTAAGGATGGCGATAAACTGTTTTCAGTATTTTGTACGTTAGGAAACGTGGTATATATTAAGCGTGTACATGACGTAAACGCCAGCCCATCTTATGAAATGGACGAAGTGTTGAAATACTATCGAAAGATAGAGATTATGGAGAAATAATATTGTAGAGGAACTTGTTGATTTGTCGAGGTAAGGGTATGGTTATTGAGTTGTGCCTTTCCATATATTGAGTGCTATATTTGAAAAGTGAATATCGAATATCAAGATGCTGTTGAATGCCGGTATCTTTACATAAGCAAATTTTAACGAAGTGGAGAGTGGTTTAGAGGAATGATGGAAGCAAAAGTATTGGAAATCCCTTTTTGGCTCAAAATGAATCTAACAATTAGGGAAGCGGCGGCCTACTCGAACATAGGAATCAATAAGATAGAAAATATGCTGAAGGAACCTAAATGTGATTTTGTGCTATATGTAGGGAACAAAAAGTTGGTAAAAAGGAAAGAGTTCGAGCAGTACATATCAAAGAGCCTGGAAATCTGATATGGGATTGCTTGGTGAATTCATGGCATATGAGAAAATTTATTTTGATTATTCCAAAATGAAAAGCAGTATGGTATAATATTAGATTGTATCAAACTCTTTTCGTTAGGCCATAGCAGAAAGGAGTTGGTTCCATGGGCAAAGACTTAAAAGGAAAAGAACTAGGAGTCGGAATCTGTCAAAGAAAGGATGGTCTGTATACAGCCAGATTCGTAAGCAGAAGAACAGGGAAAACGGTTCAGAGGTATTTCCCAAAGCTACAGGAATGCCGTAAATGGTATGCAGATGCAAGGTTTGAGGATGAACATGGCGGAATCAATGCATCTGGAGACATGACGGTGACGGCATGGTTCAATTACTGGATTGAGAACATCAAAGGCGACAGCATAAGGCCAAATACGATAAGGAATTATAAAGAACGGTTCGAACATAATGTAAAGAGGTGTATCGGGAGCATGTTGCTGTCCGAGGTAAAGCCGATGCATTGCCAGCATGTCTTGAACCAGATGAAGGATGATTATAAAACGTCCACCATATATCAGACAAGAATCACATTGTACTGTATGTTCGCTGACGCTGTTGAAAATGATGTGATATATAAGAATCCAGTAACGAAAGCCGTTAAGTACAACATTGGGGAAGAGCCTAAGAATGTCAGGGCGTTAACTGTTGACGAGCAGAGGAAATTTCTTGAAGCCGCAAAAGATAGCAGCAACTACAACCAGTATGCTTTCGTATTGCAGACAGGATTGCGGACAGGCGAGATGATAGGCTTGAAATGGTCAGACATCGACTGGGAAAAGCGCATCCTGCACATACAGAGGAGCATGGAATACAGGCACAGTGTCGGCGAATGGCGGATTGGGGAACCGAAGAGCAAAGCAGGCTATCGGGACGTACCTTTGACAGAAGAGGCAATCTCCATCTTGAAAAGGCAGAAAGAGAAGCTTAAAGAAGCAAAAGTGGTCAATATGCAGTTTTCGGAGTTTGTGTTCCTGTGTAGGAAAGGCGAACCGACAAAGAATTCCGCTTATGACACCACGTTGTTCAAGCTATGCGACAAGGCCGGCATACCACGTTTTTCCATGCATGTCTTAAGGCACACGATGGCAACCAGGTGTATTGAGGGCGGGATGCGTCCCAAGACCTTACAGGTGATTCTGGGCCATTCAAACGTTGGCATTACGATGAACCTGTACGTCCATGTGACCGAGGACGAGAGGGCAAAAGAGGTGGAAAGAATCGAAAGTGCCCTGAAAGTTGTGTAGTAGATTGTGTAGCAAAATATGGAGAAAGGTGAAAACCCTTATAAACAAGGGATTTTCGGACAGGTATATCAGAATATGAAATTAGGAATAGTCGGCCTACCGAATGTAGGAAAGAGCACACTGTTCAATTCACTGACCAAAGCGGGCGCGGAATCCGCCAATTACCCCTTCTGCACCATCGACCCCAATATCGGAATCGTGGCCGTGCCGGACGAGAGGCTGAAGCTCCTGGGGGACATGTACCAGTCGAAGAAGGTCACCCCCGCGGTGATTGAATTCGTGGACATCGCCGGCCTTGTGAAGGGGGCCTCCAAGGGGGAGGGCCTGGGCAACCAGTTCCTGAGCAATATCCGGGAGGTGGACGCCATCGTCCATGTGGTCAGATGCTTTGAAGACACGAATGTAATCCATGTGGACGGCAGCATCGATCCCCTCCGGGACATCGAGACGATAAATCTGGAGCTGATCTTCTCCGACCTGGAGGTGCTGGAGCGGAGGCTGTCCAAGGTCTCCAAGGCGGCCAGGATGGACAAGACCTGTGCCAAGGAGCTGGCATTGCTGGAGCGGATCAAGGAGCATCTGGAGAGCGGGAAGCCCGCCAAGACCATGGAGGCGGATGACGAGGACGAGCGGGCGCTGCTCCGGGAATACAATCTGCTGACCTACAAGCCCGTCATCTATGCCGCCAATGTGGCGGAGGAGGATCTGGCCGACGACGGCGCTTCCAACGGAGAAGTGGCCAAGGTGCGGAAATTCGCCGGGCAGGAGGACAGCGAGGTCTTCGTCATCTGCGCCCAGATCGAGCAGGAGATCTCCGAGCTGGACGAGGACGAGAAGGCCATGTTCTTAGAGGAGCTGGGCCTTTCTGAATCGGGCCTGGAGAAGCTGATCAGGGCCAGCTACCATATCCTGGGGCTGATGAGCTTCCTCACCGCGGGGGAGGACGAGACCAGGGCATGGACCATCAAAATCGGCACCAAAGCGCCCCAGGCCGCAGGGAAGATCCACTCCGACTTCGAGAGGGGCTTCATCAAGGCGGAAGTGGTCAACTACAGAGACCTCCTGGAGCAGGGCTCCCTGTCCGCCGCCCGTGAGAAGGGGCTGGTAGGCATAGAGGGCAAGGACTATGTGGTGAAAGACGGAGATGTCATCCTGTTCCGCTTCAACGTATAGTGCATAAAGGGCTTCCAGACAGCCGGGAGAGTGTAGGGCGCTCTTCCCCGGGCGGAGGGGAGCCGGTGTGAGAAAGGAATAAAAGTATGAATGTTGGCGATATTGCATTTCCGAACCTGGGAATCTATCTGAGGGATGTGCCCAAGTCCTTCAGCATCTTTGGCTTCAGCATTGCCTTCTACGGCCTGATCATCGGCATGGGCGTGCTGGCGGGCATCCTCATGGCGGCGCACATGGCCAAGGTGACAGGGCAGAATCCGGATGACTACTGGGATTTTGCCATCTATGCGGTGGTCTTCTCCATCATCGGGGCTCGCATCTATTATGTGGTGTTCGCCTGGGATTATTACAAGGACAATCTGCTGAGCGTCTTCAACACCAGGAACGGCGGCATGGCCATCTATGGGGCGGTGATCGCCGCGTTCATCACCCTGTTCGTCTACGGAAGGATCAAGAAGAAGAGCCCCCTGTTGATGGGCGACACCTGCATGCCGGGACTGATTCTGGGGCAGGCCATCGGCCGCTGGGGGAACTTCATGAACCGGGAGGTCTTTGGGGAATACTATGACGGCCTTTTTTCCATGCAGCTCCCCATCGAGGCGGTGCGGGCCAGGGACATCTCCGAGAACATAGCGGCCCATATCCCGGAGGGGGCCAATTATATCAATGTCCACCCCACTTTCCTGTATGAAAGCGCCTGGAATCTGCTGGTGCTGGCCCTGCTGCTCTGCTTCTGGAAGCATAAGCGCTTCGACGGGGAAATCTGTCTGCTGTACCTGGGCGGCTACGGGCTGGGGCGGTTCATCATCGAGGGCATCCGCACCGACACGCTCTTCATTCCGGGCACACGGGTTCCCGTGTCCCAGGTGCTGGCCCTTCTGATGCTGATCTTCGCGGTGGCGGTTGACATCATCGTGAGGCGGAAAAAGAGAGCGGAAGTGGGGGAGAAGCTATGAGGAAGCGGGGAATCGTGATACATCCGGAGGAGCTGACGGAGCAGATGATAGAGACGCTGGGGCATACGGACTTAAATGTGCTGGGTCTGCATCCGGTAGGGGGCCCGGGGGCGGAGAAATCTCTGGAGGAGTTCCTGGAGGTTTTCGGTTCCGCCGGGTTTCAGGAGAAGGTCGGTCGGATAAGGGAAATGGGGATGCAGATTGAATTTGAGGTGCATGCCCTGTCATGGATGCTGCCCAGGGAATTGTATGAATCGCATCCGGAGTGGTTCCGGGAGGACAGGGAAGGGAAGCGGACTCATGACTTCAATATGTGCGCATCCAATCAGGAGGCGTTGGAGTACCTCTCCGTCCGGGCAGCAGAGCTGGCGACGGCGCTGAAGCCGGATACAGGAAGATATTATTTCTGGATCGACGACATCGAGGATTCCTTCTGCCATTGTGAAAAGTGCCGCCGGATAAGCCCCTCCGACCAGGCGCTCATTCTTTACCACGCGATTTTAGACGGCATCCGGCAGGTGGACAGGGAGGCGAAGCAGTGCTATCTGGCATATCTTGAGACGATGGAAGTGCCGACGATAGCGCCCCGGGAGGGGATATTCCTGGAGTATGCCCCCATGTACCGGGATCCCCATAGGCCCATGAACGATGAGGCGTGCGAGAAGAACAGGCAGTACCATAAAAGCATCCGGCCCCTTTTGGTATACTTTGGAAAGAAGGATTCACAGGTGCTGGATTACTGGCTGGACAATTCCCTGCTGTCGGAATGGAAGAAGCCGCCGAAGGAGATTCATATCAATGAGGAGGCCATCCGCGAGGATATTGGGTTCTATGAGGAATGTGGGTTTGAAGGGGTGACGACATTCGGCTGTTATCTCTCGGATGATTATATAGCGCTTCACGGCAGACCGCCCATCGAGGCGTATGCCGGCTGCTTTGGCGCGTAAGTTTTGGCCATGGGCATGGCCCGGATGGACATGCCTGGAATCCGGCAAAAGGATTCCTATAAGGATTATTTTGGGATGCGGTACAGCCATGTACCGCATCCTATTGTTTTATGCAGATCAAGAAGACCTCTATAAATTTCCAAAAAATTCGACTTGGCCCAAGGACTATATCTGGGAAAAGAATCCTTAAAATACACAATATCTTGTGTCTGCATCGACAAAGTTCTTCTTTTTTCTCCTTACAGGATTTTATGCAGACCCCAATCGCACAAACTTTCGTCTTGTCAAATGCCTGATTGTATATTAAAATCAATAGGGTAGTGGGATGAATGTGGCATGAAAACCCATAAAGTGGGATGAAAGCCCATAAAGGGGTCGGAATGCGAGGATTCGGTGGCGGTTCCGGCGTTGGCGGGTGGTGATTGGAATGTTCATGGGCAAATACAATCATACGATCGACCCCAAGGGCAGGCTGAGCATTCCTTCGAAATACCGGGAGGTCCTGGGGGACGAATTCGTGGTATCGAAAGGGATGGACGGCTGTCTCTACGTGTATGCCAACGACGACTGGAAGGTCTTCGAGGGGAAGCTGGCATCCCTGCCCCTGATGAGCGAGGAGGCCAGGCAGTTCGCCAGGTTCTTCCTGTCGGGGGCCCAGCCCGTGACCGTGGACAAGCAGGGCCGTATCCTGATGCCCCAGGATCTGCGGGATTTCGCAGGGCTGGAGAAGGATGTGGTGCTGGCCGGCATGGGAGGCCGCATCGAAATCTGGAGCCTGGAGAGATGGCAGGCCAACAATGACTCCATAGACATCAACGCGATATCCAAGGGCGTGATGAACCTTGGGCTGACCATTTAAGAAAGAGGGGCATCCATGGAATTTCGGCATTACTCCGTGCTCTTGAGGGAGACCATCGAACAGCTTCATATCAAGCCGGATGGCATCTACGTGGACGGCACCTTAGGGGGCGGCGGACATGCCCTGGAGGTGTGCAGCCGGCTTAGAGGCGGCCATCTCTACGGCATCGACCAGGACGGCGAGGCCATAGCGGCGGCGAAGGAGCGGCTGGCTGCCTTCGGGGACAGGGCCACCCTTCTGCGGGACAATTACTGCAACATGCGGGCGGCGCTCTCCGCGGAGGGCGTGAAAGGCGCAGACGGCATCGTAATCGACCTCGGCGTATCCTCCTACCAGTTCGACAATCAGGAAAGGGGCTTTTCCTACCGTTTCGACGCTGCGCTGGACATGCGCATGGACCGCAGGCAGACGCTGACCGCCAGGGACATCGTGAACGGGTATCCGGAGAGCGACCTCTACCGCATCATCAGGGATTACGGGGAGGACCGTTTCGCGAAGAATATCGCGAAGCACATTGCCAGAGCCAGGCAGGAGAAGCCCATCGAGACTACTTTTGAATTAAATGAGATCATCCGGGGGGCCATTCCGGCCAGGATGCGCTGCGACGGCCATCCCTCCAGGCAGACCTACCAGGCCATACGGATCGAATGCAACAGGGAGCTGGAGGTGCTCCGGGACTCGCTGGATGATTTCATCGATATACTGAATCCGGGCGGGAGGCTGTGCGTCATCACCTTCCATTCCCTGGAGGATCGCCTGGTGAAGGCGGCTTTCCGGAAAAACGAGAATCCCTGCACCTGCCCGCCGGAATTTCCGGTGTGCGTGTGCGGAAAGGCGTCAAAGGGCATCGTGGTGACAAAGAAGCCCATTCTGCCCGGAGAGGAAGAGCTTGCGCAGAACAGCCGCTCAAAGAGCGCGAAGCTGCGCGTATTCGAAAAAGCGTGATGGATAAAGCGGATTTGCAGACATCCGGGGAGCATGGAATCAAGACAAAGAAAGCGGGTATTGATATGGGCCAGAATAGAAGGAGTTATCGGCAGAACGCATATGAGGAGGACAGGAGGGCGTACCGGGGAGGGAACCGCGGCGGGTACATCCATGGAAATACAGCGAGGAAATTCAATATACAGGAGCAGTGGGAGCAGATGCCGGAGCGAAAGCTCCATCCGGAGATACGCAAGAACCGGGAGAAGGCCAGGCATATGAGCGCGGGCTACGTCATGTTCCTGGCGGCGGCCCTGTGCGCGGCGGCCTTCATTCTGGTGAACTATATCCAACTGCAGTCGGACCTGACCACTCTGACCAAGACCGTGGCCGACATGGAGAGCGAGCTCAACGGCCTGAAGCTCTCCAATGACGAGGAGTACAACCGGATCATCAGCGGCATCGACCTGGAGGAGATCAAGCGGGTAGCCATCGGGGAGCTGGGCATGGGCTATGCGGAGGAAGGCCAGATTGTGGAATACGAGAATCAGGAAGGCGATTACATGCGCCGGGTGACCGGAAGCGGCAAGTAGAGGGTGAAGATGGCCAACAGGAAAGTCAAGAAATTTTCAATCAAAATGCAGAAAAAGCTGGTGGTTCTGTTCATCCTGCTGCTGGCCATGTTCATTGGCCTGACGGTCCGGCTGGTGTGGATCACAGGGGAAAACGAGACGGACTACCAGAAGCAGGTGCTTTCCCAGCAGCAGTATACCTCCACCACCATTCCCTACAGGCGGGGGAATATCCTGGATGTGAAGGGGACCAGGCTGGCCACCAGCGAGAAGGTGTACAACCTGGTCATAGACGCCAAGGTGATGAACTACAAGTCCCAGTATCTGGAGCCTACCCTGAAGGCCCTGGGCGAGAATTTCGACCTGGACATGGGCGCGGTCAGGGAGCACGTCACGAAGAACAAGAGTTCATCCTGGTATGTGCCGCTGAGGCAGTTGACCTACGAGGAGATCAGCGGGTTCCAGGAGGCCCAGAGCGCGGATTCCAATATACAGGGTGTCTGGTTCGAGGAGGAGTACCGGCGGATCTACCCTTACAATTCCCTGGCGGCGGACGTGATAGGATTTTCCGGCAGGGACAATGTGGGAAAATACGGGCTGGAGGAATACTACAACGATATCTTAAACGGGATCGACGGCAGGGAGTACGGCTATCTGAATGACGACCTGAACCTGGAGCGCACCGTGAAATCCGCGGTGGACGGCTATGATCTCCATACCACCATCGACGCCAACCTGCAGATGATCGTGGAGAAATACTTAAAGCAGTTCGACGATGAGCAGAAGGACTCCTTTACGTCGGGAAACGGCGCGGAGAACACGGGCTGCGTCATGATGAACGTGAATACAGGGGAAGTCCTGGCCATGGCCAGCTATCCCCCCTATGACCTGAACGATGTGCGGAACACGGACAGCCTCCTGGGCACCAGGCTGCTGGAGGAGGTGACCAATGCGGCCGGGTACACGGAGATCAGGAAGACGGACACCATCATCACCCAGGAGGTGGTGAATGGCCTGAGCGAGGAGCAGCTGTACGTGAACCTGAACTACCTGTGGCAGAATTATTGCATCACAGGCACCTACGAGCCGGGCTCCACCGCCAAGCCCTTTACGGTGGCGGCCGCCCTGGAGGACGGCGTGATCGCACCGGACCTGAATCTGGAATGCAACGGCGTCATGGAGATCGGCGACTACGACATCAAGTGCCACAACGGCCCGGAAGGGTGGCTCACCCTGGAACAGGCGGTGGCCAACTCCTGCAACGTGTCAATGATGAAGATCGCCCAGGCCCTGGGGAAGGACGAGTTCTGCGAGTTCCAGCAGATCTTCAACATCGGCCTGAAGACCAACATCGACCTGGCAGGGGAGGCCAGGACCGCCAGCCTGGTCTATGTGGCGGACAATATGGGGCCCACGGATCTGGCCACCAACAGCTTCGGCCAGAACTTCAATGTGACCATGATCGAGATGATCGCGGGGTTCTGCTCCCTGATCAACGGCGGCTACTATTATGAGCCCCATGTGGTGAACAAGATCACCAATGTGAACGGCGCCACGGTGCAGAACATCGAGCCCAGGGTCCTGAAGCAGACCATATCCGAATCCACCTCCGAGCTGATCAGGCAGTACTGCAGGGCTGTAGTGGAATACGGCACCGGCAAGACGGCCAGGCCGGCGGGCTACATGATAGGGGGCAAGACCGGGACGGCGGAGACCATAGACCCGAACACCCACAAGCGTTCCGAGACGGAGCATGTGGTATCCTTCATCGGCTATGCCCCGGCGGACGATCCCCAGGTGGCGATCTACGTGGTGGTGGACAGGCCCAATTCCGACAAGCAGGGCAATGCCAGGTATGCCACGAAGATCGTGCGCAACATCCTCACCGAGGCCCTTCCCTATCTGAACATCTTCATGACCGAGGAGGTCACGGAGGAGGAGCAGCAGGAGCTGGACGCGCTGCAGCAGTCCATTATCGGGCAGTACGCCCCGTCGGCCCCCGAGGGAGGCCAGGAGGACGGAGAGGGCGCTGAGGACGGTCAGGGCGCGGAAGGCGGCGAGGGCGGAGCCGGGGAAGGCGGCAATCCCCAGGGAAGCGGACAGAGCCCCGAGGGTGGAAGCCCTGAGGGCAACGGACAGAGCCCCGAGGGCGGAAGCCCTGAGGGCAACGGACAGGAGCCGGAGGGCGGAAGCCAGGGAGAGGGCGGCGAAGGCGGCCAGGGCGAAGGCGGCGCACCGCCTGCCACCCAGGGCGAATCGGTGCCGAATCCCGACATACCGGTGAACCCCAATCTTCCCACGAATCCGAATATGGAGGAATAAACCTTATCATAACCTCATGGGGACGGGAATAGAGTATAGTAAGACCTTACCATGAGGCATACATGCTGACAGACAACAATAAAATATTCCACAGAAAGAAGATCCTGACCATCTTCCTTGTCTGTACCGGCATTTTCTCAGGCTTGCTCGGAAGGCTGGTGTACCTGTGCGTATGGGAGGCGGAGCACTATTCCGCTATGGCCGACCAGCTCCATGAAAGGGAGCGCAGCATCAAGGCGGCCAGGGGCCGCATCCTTGACCGCAACGGCACGGTGCTGGCGGACAACAGGACAGTGTGCACCATATCCGTCATCCACAACCAACTGGAGGATCCGGAGGAGGTCATCGAGATCCTGACCAAAGAGCTGGAGCTGTCCGAGGACTATGTGCGGAAAAGGGTGGAGAAATATTCCGCCATGGAGCGCATCAAGAGCAATGTGGACAAGGAACTGGGGGACAGGATTCGGGAGTACGACCTGGCCGGGGTAAAGGTGGATGAGGACTACAAGCGGTATTACCCTTACGACGACCTGGCCAGCAAGGTATTGGGCTTCACCGGAGGCGACAACCAGGGGATCATCGGGCTGGAGGTGGTCTACGATGAATACCTGCAGGGGGAGCCGGGGGAAATCCTGACAGTGACGGATGCCAAGGGCATCGAGGTGGAGGCGGCGGGGGAGAGGCGCAGGGAACCGGTGAGCGGTCTGGATCTCTGTATCAGCCTGGACAGGAACATCCAGTCCTACGCCACCCAGCTTGCGGAACAGGCCCTTGCCACCAAGGAGGCGGACAGCGTGTCCGTCCTTGTGATGAATCCCCAGAACGGGGAGATTTACGCCTGCGTGAATGTGCCGGAATTCGATTTGAACAATCCCTTCGAGCTGCCGGAGGGGACGCCGGACGACATCAGCCAGGAGGAATCCCAGAACATATTGAACGGCATCTGGCGGAACGGCTGCATCAACGATACATACGAACCGGGATCCACCTTCAAGATCATCACCGCGGCGGCGGGCCTTGAGGCCGGTGTGGTGACGCCCCAGAGCAGCTTCAGCTGTCCAGGCTTCATCACGGTGGACGACAGGAGGATCCATTGCCACAAGAGATCCGGCCACGGCAGCCAGGATTTCACCCACACCATGATGAATTCCTGCAACCCGGCCCTGATCACCGTGGGGCTGCGGCTGGGGGTGGAGGGTTACTACAGCTATTTCGAGAAATTCGGCCTGAAGAAGATGACAGGCATAGATCTCCCGGGAGAGGCCGGGACCATCATGCACAAGAAGGAGGACATGGGCAATGTAGAGCTTGCCACCGTGGCCTTCGGCCAGTCCTTCCAGATTACGCCCATACAGCTTCTGACTACCGTTTCCTCCATCATAAACGGAGGCAGGCGGATCACGCCCCATTTCGGCATACAGACCGTGGACGCCGAGGGGAACGTGCAGGAGCGCTTTGAGTACCCTGTGTCGGAGGGCATCCTGTCCGAGGAGACCAGCGCCACCATGCGGGAGATCCTGGAGATGGTGGTGAAGGAGGGGAGCGGCGCCAACGGCCAGGTGGAGGGCTTCCGCATCGGAGGCAAGACCGCCACCAGCCAGACCCTTCCCAGGGGCAGCGGACGCTACATCGCTTCCTTCATCGGCTTCGCCCCGGCGGAGGATCCCCAGGTGATCGCCATCGCCATCGTGAACAATCCACAGGGGGTGTACTACGGCAGTCAGGTGGCTGCACCGATTGTCCGGCAGCTTTATGAGAATATTCTTCCCTATTTGGGCATACAATGATATTTGTGGGAGGGAGAGATGATGGGCAGTATAACAGCAGTGATGATTTCCTTCTTTGCCAGCGCCGTTTTGGGGCCGGTGCTGATTCCGTTCCTGCGCTGGCTCAAATGCGGCCAGATGGTCAGGAGCGACGGGCCCGCCGCACATCTGAAGAAGATGGGCACGCCCACCATGGGAGGCATATTGATTCTGTTCAGCGTGACGGCCACCTCCCTGCTGTTCCTGAAGGATTACCCCAGGATAGCGCCGATCCTGCTGCTGACGGCCGGGTTCGGCCTGGTGGGATTGATGGATGATTACATAAAAGTAGTATGCAGGCGGTCCATGGGCCTTACGCCCTGGCAGAAGCTCCTGGGGCAGCTCCTGGTCACGGCGGTCTTCGCCTGGTATCTGACCCGCTATACGGATGTGAGCCTTGCCATGCGGATTCCCTTCCTGTCCGGCAGGTATCTGGACTTCGGCGTCTGGAACATCCCCATACTGTTCTTCGTCACCCTGGGGACGGCCAACGGGACGAACTTCACGGACGGGCTGGACGGGTTGGCGGGAAGCGTCACGCTGATGGTGGCGGTGTTCTTCTCCGTGGTGGCCATCGGCACCTCATCGGGGATAGAGCCGGTGACATGCGCCGTGGCGGGGGCGCTGATGGGATTTCTGCTGTTCAACGTCCACCCGGCGGCGGTGTTCATGGGGGATACGGGATCCCTGGCGCTGGGAGGGTTCGTGGCAGGCTGCGGCTATATGCTGCAGATGCCCCTGTACATAGCGATTATCGGCGTCATCTATCTGGTGGAGGTGTGCTCCGTCATCCTGCAGGTGGGCTATTTCAAGCTGAGCGGGGGAAAGCGGATATTCCGGATGGCGCCCCTGCACCACCACTTCGAGCTCTGCGGATGGTCGGAGACCAGGATCACGGCGCTGTTCACCATCATTACGGCTCTGATGTGCCTGCTGGCCCTGGGGGGAATGTGAGGCGGCAGGGGAGGCAATGTGCTCTGAGGGCCGGAAGCGGAACGGAATTAGAACTGGAATCGGTATTGAAACAGGAAAGGAACAGAAAAAATGAGAGCAGGAGAAAAATGCCTGGTAGTAGGTTCCGGCTTGAGCGGAATCAGCGCCGTGGCCTGTCTGGAATACATGGGAGCAGAAGTCACGCTGTACGACAGCAATGAGAAGCTGACGCAGGAGGATCTCAGGGCTTTGCTTCCCGCGGGGAGCAAGGCGGCCTGCGTGACGGGAGAGCTGCCGGAGGAGATCCTGGGGCAGGTGGAGACTCTGGTATTGAGCCCCGGGGTGCCCACGGACATCCCGCTGGTGGATCGTCTGCGCCAAAACGGCGCGGAGGTCATCGGGGAGATAGAGCTGGGCTTCCTGCAGGAGAAGGGCAGGGTGGCCGCCATCACGGGCACCAACGGCAAGACTACCACCACCACCCTGGTGGGGGAAATCATGAGGGCCCACCTGGGCGGGGAGAAGGTGTTCGTGGTGGGTAACATCGGCAACCCCTACACGGCGGAGTCCGGGAAGACCGGGGAGGGCTCCGTGACCGTGGGGGAGATCAGCTCCTTCCAGCTGGAGACCACCCGCAGCTTCCATCCTGCGGTGTCGGCGATCCTGAACATCACGCCGGACCACCTGAACCGCCATCACACCATGGAGGCCTATGTGGCGGCCAAGGAGCACATCGCCGCCATGCAGACGAAGGACGACATATGTGTCTTAAACTATGAGAACGTATACACCAGGAGCTTCGGGGACAGATGCCCCGCCAGGGTGGTGTGGTTTTCCTCCGCCCGGGAGCTGGAGGACGGCTATTACCTGAAGGGAGATAAGATTTTCAGGGCCATGTCCGGCCGGGGGCAGGAGCTGCTGGACATCCACCGGGACATGAGGCTGGTGGGCCTGTGCAATGTGGAGAATGTCATGGCGGCCATTGCCATCGCGGAAGGCATGGGGGTGCCCATGGGGACGATCCTGGACACCGTCCGGGAGTTTCGGGCCGTGGAGCACCGCATCGAGTTCGTGGCCACCAAGGCCGATGTGGACTATTACAACGATTCCAAGGGGACCAATCCCGATGCCGCCATCCAGGGCATCCGGGCCATGCACAAGCCCACAATCCTGATCGGGGGCGGGTATGACAAGGGAAGCAGGTACGACGAATGGATCGAGAGCTTTGAGGGCAAGGTGAAATGTCTGGTGCTGATCGGCCAGACGAAGGAAATGATTGCGGAATGCGCCAGAAGGCACGGATTTGGGAATATCCGTTTCGCGGACACCTTTCAGGAATGCCTGGAGCTGTGCACGCAGCTTGCGGAGAGCGGAGACGCGGTGCTCCTGTCGCCGGCCTGCGCCAGTTGGGGGATGTTCCCGAACTATGAGGAGCGGGGGCGGCTTTTCAAGGAATACGTGAATCGGCTATAGAGAGGGATGTGGATGATGGCGCAGGCGAAAACGAGACGGAAGAGAAAGGAACAGTCAGAATACTTTTTTGACTACAGCCTACTTTTCATTGTGCTGTTCCTGCTGGGCTTTGGACTGGTGATGATCTACTCGGCCAGCTCCTATGAGGCGTTCCAGAGCTACGAGGACACTACATATTATATGAAGAAACAGCTCATCGCCATCGTCATCGGCATGGTGCTGATGATCATCGTGGCGAACATCCCCTACCATTTCTGGGAGCGGTTCGCCCTGCTGGGATATGTGGTGGCCATGGCGCTGGTGCCTCTGGTGAAGATTCCGGGCCTGGGCGTGGAGTCCCACGGAGCCTACCGATGGATCAAGATTCCCGGCATCGGCCTGAACCTGCAGCCTGCGGAGGTGGCGAAGCTGTGCCTGATCCTCTTCCTGGCGGTGATGGTGTGCAAGATGGGGAAAAGCGTGCGCACCATGAAGGGATTCGCCATCATGATCCTCCTGCCCATGCCCGTGGTGCTGGAGGTCTACCTGATCACCAAGAACTTGAGCTCCGCCATCATCATCATGGGGATCTCCGTACTGATGGTATTCGTGGCCAGCCCTGACTACAAGAAATTCATCATCATGGGCGTCCTGGTGTTGATCGGGGCAGTGCTGATCGTGTTCCTGGCCGTGTCCTCCACCCAGAACGCGGCGGAGGGGGAGGAGGTGAACTTCCGTTTCGGAAGAATCGCCACCTGGCTGAATCCGGAGAGCGACGCCACGGGCACGGGCTTCCAGACCCTGCAGGGCCTGTACGCCATCGGAAGCGGCGGCGTCTGGGGCAAGGGGCTGGGGCAGAGCATGCAGAAGCTGAACTTCCTCCCCGAGGCCCAGAACGACATGATCTTCTCCATCATCTGCGAGGAGCTTGGCCTGTTCGGGGCCGTGGCCGTCATCATCATGTTCATCATGCTGCTGTGGCGGATGATGGTGATCGCCAATAACGCTCCCGACCTGTTCGGAGCCATGCTGGTGGTAGGGGTCATGGGACACATCGCCATCCAGGCCATCCTGAACATCGCCGTGGTGACCAACAGCATCCCCAATACCGGGATTTCCCTTCCCTTCATCAGCTACGGGGGCTCCTCGGTGATGTTCCTGCTGATAGAAATCGGGCTGGTCCTAAGCGTGGCCAGGCGGATACAGCTTAAGGAATTGTAACATTTTCCGGCTTTCCCTCATAGGATAGAATATTCAATAAAAGAAACCGGATGGTGCTTAATGGATTCTATTCGTATTCAGGGCGGCATGGCCCTGCAGGGAAAGGTTCGTGTACAAGGTTCTAAAAATGCTTCGCTGCCCATCCTGGCGGCTACGCTGCTTGTAAAGGAGGGCTCTCTTATCAGGAACTGTCCCAGGATAGCGGACGTCTATTCCATGGTCAGCCTGCTGAAGAGCCTGGGCTGCAGCGTCCACTGGCAGGAGACAGGCATTGCGGTGGATTCGTCCCAGGTGTGCAGATGCCAGATGCCCCGGGAGGCGGTGCGGGGCATGCGCTCTTCCCTCTGTCTGCTGGGGGCGCTGATTGGGAGATGCAGCGAGGTGGTCATGGAGCATCCGGGGGGATGCGTCATCGGGGAACGCCCCATCGACATGCATCTGTCCGCGCTGGAGCAGATGGGCGTGGAGTTCATGGAGGAAGAGGGCAGCATCAGGGCGTTTTCTGACAGGCTCCACGGGGCGGTTATCAGTCTGCCGTTCCCTTCTGTGGGGGCTACCGAGAATATCGTCCTGGCAGGGGTGATGGCAGAGGGGGACACGGTGCTGGAGGGCGCGGCGCGGGAGCCGGAGGTGTCCGCCCTGTGCGCATTCCTGCAGCAGTGCGGCGCATGGATCGAGGGGGTGGGGAGCGGCAGGCTGGTGATCCACGGCGGCAGACGGCTGTACGGGACAGACTTCACCGTGCCGGCGGACAGGATCGTGGCCGGGACTTACCTGCTAAGCTGCATCGGGACAGGGGGGAGCGTGCTCCTGGAGCAGGCCCCGGAGGAGGAGATGCAGTCGGTGCTGGAGACCGCGGCGCAGATGGGCGCCCGGGTGTGCACCTCGAAAGAGGGGATTTACGTACAGGCCCCCGGCAGGCCCGCGGCCATAGAGCTGGTCACGGCCCCCTACCCCGGCTTTCCCACGGATCTCCAGTCCGTGGTGCTGGCGGTGGAGACCAGGGGGAGGGGCGTGAGCCGTATCCGGGAGACGATTTTCGAGAATCGGTTCCGGATCGTGGAGGAGCTTCGGAAAATGGGGGCTTCGGTGGAACTGTGCAGTCCCCGGGAGGCGTCCGTAAAAGGCGTGGAGACGCTGCGGGGCGCGGACCTGGTGGCCAGGGAGCTGCGGGGCGGGGCTGCCCTGGTGGCGGCCGGGCTCATGGCGGAGGGAGAGACCTTTGTGGAGGGATGTGCCTATATCTATCGCGGATACGAGAATATAGGCCGGGATTTCAGAGAATTAGGAGCGCGAGTGGCAAGTGTTTAGGAAAAGCAGAGTGGGCATCTTCATCTTGCTGGCCTTAATGTTCCTGGCCGTGGCCGGGGCGGTGGGCTATGTCAAAAGGACATATACTGTCCAGACAGTATATGTGGAGGGGAATGTCCATTATACAGAGGAAGAAATCAAGGCGATCGTCATGAGCGGGCCCTTGGGGGACAATTCCCTCTATCTCTCCCTGAAGTACAAGAACAAGGGGATAGAGGGGATTCCCTTCGTAGATGTGGTGGATGTGGATATCCTCTCCCCGGACACGGTGAAGATCATCGTGTACGAGAAGTCCCTGACGGGCTGCGTGCGGTATCTGGACACCTATATCTATTTCGACAGGGACGGCTATGTGGTGGAGAGCTCCGGCATCAGGACGGTGGGGGTGCCCCAGATCATGGGGCTGCAGTTCGACTATATCGTCACTGGGGAGAAGCTCCCTGTGGAGAACAAGGAGATTTTCAACAGCATCCTGGACATCACCCAGCTCCTGCAGAAGTACGATCTGGCATCGGAGAAGATCTACTTCAACAGGGCGGGGGCCATTACCCTCTATTTCGGAGACGTGAAGGTCTCTCTGGGGAACGACCCTGCCAAACTGGAGGACAAGCTCATGCTGCTGCCGGGGCTCTTGGTCAGCCTGGAGGGGAAGAACGGCACCCTGCAGATGCAGACCTACGACGCCGACAGGGGGAAATATGTGTTCAAGCCGGGAATATGACTTTCCCAGGGCATATCTTCACGGAATATTTGGCGTATTTTTTTTAGAAAATAGTTGATTAATTTGAAAAATGATTATATGATATATAGAAGCGGGAACGAAGATGGGAAAAGGAGGGCATATCTTTGCTTGAAATTAAGACGAACGATGCTGAATCTGCTGCCAAGATTATTGTAGTCGGTGTAGGGGGCGCAGGTAATAATGCTGTAAATAGAATGATTGACGAACGGATCGACGGTGTGGAGTTCATCGGAGTCAACACGGACAAGCAGGCCCTGCAGCTGTGCAAGGCGCCGCAGCTGCTGCAGATCGGCGAGAAGCTGACCAAGGGGCTGGGCGCCGGGGCGAAGCCGGAGATCGGCGAGAAGGCTGCGGAGGAGAGCGCGGAGGAGATTACCGCCGCATTGAAGGGGTCGGACATGGTGTTCGTCACCTGCGGCATGGGAGGCGGCACGGGAACCGGCGCTGCCCCCGTGGTGGCCAAGCTGGCCAAGGACATGGGCATCCTCACGGTGGGAGTGGTGACCAAGCCCTTCCGCTTCGAGGCCAGGACCCGCATGGTGAACGCTTTGAGCGGCATCGACCGCATCAAGGAAAATGTGGACACGCTGATCGTCATCCCCAATGACAAGCTCCTGCAGATCGTGGACAGGCGCACCACCATGCCGGAGGCGCTGAAGAAGGCGGACGAGGTGCTGCAGCAGGCCGTACAGGGCATCACGGATCTGATCAACCTGCCGGCCATCATCAACCTGGACTTCGCGGACATCCAGACGGTGATGAAGGACAAGGGCATCGCGCATATCGGCATCGGCGAGGGCAAGGGCGACGACAAGGCGCTGGCGGCGGTGAAGATGGCGGTGGAGAGCCCGCTGCTGGAGACCACCATCAGCGGGGCGACGGATGTCATCCTCAACGTGTCCGGGGACATCTCCCTGCCGGATGCCAGCGATGCGGCGGATTTTGTCCAGAGCCTGACGGGGGAGGACGTGAACATCATCTTCGGCGCTATGTACGACGAGTCCAAGGAAGACAGCTGTACCGTCACCGTGATCGCCACAGGGCTGGAGGAGGAGAATCCCACCGCGGCCCAGTCCAGGTTCGGGACTGGCAGCGTGTACAGGCAGCAGAATGCCCATCTGGGCGCAGGCGGGCTGAAGGGCCTGAATGCACAGCCCGGCCAGGCGGCGCCCATGAATGCGAACCCTGTCCAGGGCATCCAGAAGCCGGTGGACATCCGCAGCTCCGTGGAGGAGAAGACGCTGAAGATTCCCGATTTCCTGCAGAGGAAATAGCAAGATACATCATATTCGTGAATGATAGCCGGGCGAAGGATCGCCCGGCTCTTTTTGTCGAAAAGTTCTTGGGATTTTTCCCTCTGTTTGACAAATTCTTGCGTCCAATCCCTTTATAATGATTGTGAAAAGGATGATGCCGATGCACTATGAGCTATATATTGACAGCCTGTTCCTTCTCAATTTCATCATGAACCTGTTCCTCTTATTCCTGGTGGACAGGAGTACCCTGCGCATGGCCTCCCTGGGGAGGATGGCCGCGGGAGCGGCTGTGGGAGCGGCCTGCGCGCTGCTTCCCTTTCTGCTTGAAGGCAAAGCTGTCGTCAAGCTGGCGGCAGGAGCGGCTCTGGGAGCGGCGGGGATGCTCTGCATCACATTCCGTGTGAGGAGCCTGAGAATGTTTCTGAAGCTCCTGGAGCGGCTGGCGATCTGCTCCTTCGGGATGGGCGGCGGGATGCTGTTCCTGATCAGGCTCTTTCCGGGGCTTCGGGAAGCCTTCGCAAGCGTTCCGGGGATCCTGGGGATGGGAGCGCTCTTCCTCCTGCTGTTCGCGCGCCTGCGGGACGAACCCTATGGAGAGGGCCCATGCAGGGCCGTCCTGCGCAGGAACGGCAGGGAGCTTGCGGTGGGGGCCCTGATCGATTCGGGCAACAGCCTGTTCGAGCCGATCAGCGGGAAGCCGGTCTGCGTGGTGGGGAGGGCAGTGTTCGACGGCCTGTGGGAGGGCTTCCGGGAGGGCTTCCGCGCCGTTCCCTATCACAGTATCGGGAAGCGGCGGGGCATCCTGCCGGCGTACCTGCTGAGCGAGCTTCGGCTGGAGACAGGGGGCATGGAATATCTTTTTACAGATGTATATGTGGCTGTCAGCGATGAGGAGATCTCAGGTGCGGACAGTGCGGGCGCAGAGTCCGTGAATATGATAATCAATCCCAGACTCTTCGCGGAGAGGAAAAGGGGAGGCCGCGGGAAGCGGCAGAATGAGAGGCGCTATGATACTGAAAGTCATGATACCGGGAAAGATGCAATTCAAGATAATCCGCAGGGATAAGCTGTTCCTGCGCAAGGAAGGAGACATTCATTACATAGGCGGCGCCGAGGTGCTGCCGCCCCCGCTGGAGCTGGAGAAGGAGAGCAAGGTCATCGGCGACCTGGGCACGGAGAGCGATGATGAGGCCAAGGCCATCCTGATCGAACACAATCTGCGGCTGGTGGTGTACATAGCTAAGAAATTCGACAATACAGGCGTGGGGGTGGAGGACCTGATCTCCATAGGCACCATCGGCCTGATCAAGTCCATCAACACCTTCAAGCCGGACAAGAACATCAAGCTGGCCACCTACGCCTCCAGGTGCATCGAGAACGAGATACTGATGTACCTGCGCAGGAACAACAAGACCAAGCTGGAGGTGTCCATAGACGAGCCGCTGAACGTGGACTGGGACGGGAACGAGCTGCTGCTGTCGGATATCCTGGGGACGGACGAGGACGTGATCTACCGGGACATCGAGAACGAGGTGGAGCGCAAGCTCCTCATGGGGGCCATCAGCAAGCTGTCCGAGCGGGAGAAGCGGATCATCAAGCTGCGCTTCGGCCTGGGCACCAAGGACGGCCAGGAGATGACCCAGAAGGAAGTGGCCTCTCTCCTGGGGATCTCCCAGTCCTACATATCCAGGCTGGAGAAGAAAATCATGCGCCAGTTGAAAAAAGAGATGAGCACGCACATTTAGGCTATGCAAATGGAAAAAAATAGGGTAGAATGGATACAGGCGGGGGCGGCCCAATTGGGCCCGCGCCGTAAAGAAAGACGAGATCGGGTATAAAAACGTTGATAGGACGAGAAGATATATTATCGATAGAATATTTGAAGAAGACGGAGTTCACGGGCTGCCACCAGGGCATGCGCTACCGTCTGGAGGGCGCGGCCGGCGCGGAGGGGGAAAAGCTCCTGCGCTGTACGGTATGGCCGGAGCCTTTCGCCTTTTTTAAGACACCTGAAGAGAAGAAGGAGACTGCTGAGTTTCCGTTTGGGGAGGACGGCGTGGCAGAGGCCATCTGCTGGATGAACGGGATGCTTTCCGAGAAGAAGGAGATATGGGAGAATGCGAAAGAGCGCTGGGATGAGGAGCCATAGCCTTTTTCGCGGATGACCTTGACGGCCGGACCTTCCGCATGAATCTGCGGAGAATACAATATGTTTGAATATATATATCGGGATATGCTGTCCATGGTGAGGTTCTTTCCTTATGGCCTCGCTCTGGGGCTTTTGATGGCGACTCTTTTTTTGTGGGCGGTGAACGGCGCGAGGAAGCGCAGGGGAAAGCTGCCTGCGGCGAAGCTGCCGGTGGCGGCTTTCGTGATCTATCTGGCCCTGATGCTGGTGATCACATTTCTGTCCAGGGAGAGCGGGGACAGCAAGGGGATCGACCTGGAGCTGTTTTCCACCTGGGGGATCAATGACAGGAACAATGCCTTTGTCATAGAGAATGTCCTGCTTTTCGTGCCCTACGGCTTTCTGGCGGGCTTTGCCTTCGGGCGGTATCGCAGGTTCCTGCCCTGCCTGGCGCTGGGGGCTGCGACGAGCCTGGGCATCGAGACGCTGCAGCTGGTCACGGGGAGAGGGTTCTTCCAGATAGACGACATCCTGACCAACACGCTGGGGGCTGTAGTGGGATTCCTGCTCTACAGGCTTTTTGGGCTGTTCGGGAAAAAATGATGGCTGTTCGTGGCAGAAGAAGACTATGGAAGTGTAGTCAAAACGCTATGTAGCGGTGACCGCCTTACGCGGTCAGATAGCTGCGCATGGCGCGCAGGGCGTTTTTTTCCAGGCGGGAGACCTGGGCCTGGGAGATGCCGATGGATTCCGCCACCTCCATCTGGGTCTTGCCCTCAAAAAAGCGCAGGGAGATGATTTCGTGCTCCCTGGGGTTCAAGCGCTTCATGGCTTCGCTGAGGGAGAGATGTTCTACCCAGTTCTCTTCCTTGTTTTTTTTGTCGCTGATCTGATCCATCACATAGAGGGTGTCGCCGCCGTCCGTGAGGATGGGCTCGTAGAGGCTCATGGGGTTCTGGATGGCGTCCAAGGCGTAGGCGATGTCCTCCTTGGAGATGCCGATCTCAGTGGCGATCTCCTCGATGGAGGGCTCCTTTAAGTTCTTCCTGGTCAGGGCGTCCTTGGCGTAGATCGCCTTGTAGGCGGTGTCCTTCAGAGAGCGGGAGACGCGCATGGCGCTGTTGTCCCGCAGGAACCTCCGGATCTCGCCGATGATCATGGGCACGGCATAGGTGGAGAACTTCACGTTCAGGGAGGTGTCGAAATTATCGATGGCCTTGATCAGGCCGATGCAGCCGATCTGGAACAGGTCGTCCACATTCTCGTTGCTGGAGGAGAAGCGCTTGATGACGCTTAAGACCAGGCGCAGATTCCCCTCGATATAGGCTTCCCTGGCCCTCTCGTCGCCGGCCTCGATCTGCTGGAAGAGGGCTTCCTTTTCCTCTGCCTTCAGCAATGGGAGCTTCGAGGTGTTCACCCCGCAGATTTCCACTTTTCCCTGTGTCATTTCCTTCCTCGTTTCTGCGCACGGGCGCGTTGGATTATAGTGGTAGTATGTGCCCCGGGCGGAAAAATATTCATGTCTGCCGTTCTCATTTTTCCTCTGTGCCGCATATTTGTAATAGTAAGGATTTTTCCCGGGAGGAGGGATTTGGGTGCTTTATTCGGAATTGAAATGTAAGGATGTGATCAACATCAAGAACTGCAAGAAGCTTGGCAGGGTGTGCGATATGGAGCTGGACCCATGCAGCGGCTGCATCTGCAAGATCATGGTGCCGGGGGGCAGCAGGGTGCTGGGATTCCTGAACTGCGAGCCGAACATCGTGATCCCCTTCAAGGACATCAGGCAGATCGGGCCGGACATTATTCTCGTTGACATTCCCTGTTGAATATGGTACGTTAAACGTAACATTGACGGGCATCTTACGCGCAGGAGGAAGAGAGATGAAATGTCCTTATTGCAACCATGACAACACCAGGGTGATCGATTCCCGTCCGGCGGAGGAGAACAATTCCATCCGCCGCAGGCGGGCCTGTGACGAATGCGGGAAGCGCTTCACCACCTATGAGAAGATCGAGACCATACCGCTGATCATCATCAAGAAGGACGAGAACAGGGAGGCCTACGACCGGGCCAAGATAGAGGGCGGCCTGTTGCGGGCCTGCCACAAGAGGCCGGTGAGCGCACAGGAGATCACCAGGCTGGTGGACGCGGTGGAGAATGAGATCTTCAACCGGGAGGAGAAGGAGATCTCCAGCCAGGTCATCGGGGAGCTTCTGATGAACAAGCTCAAGGACCTGGACGCGGTGGCCTATGTGCGCTTTGCCTCTGTGTACCGGGAGTTCAAGGACGTGAACACCTTTGTGGACGAGCTGAAGAAAATGCTCGAATAGTGCGGGCCGGCAGCGTGGGGGCAGCGTCATTTTTTCCGCAGGAAACGGTAGAGGCAGCCCAGGTACAGCACCCCCAGGGCCAGTTGGCTGACCAACAGCCCCCACAGGAAGCCCCTGACCCCCACCCGGGGGACGGCCAGGAAGACGAAGGCCAGGCGGATCAGCAGGCATATCACGTTCATGACGAAGGTGTGCCCGGCCAGGCCCAGCCCCTGGAGGATGCTGGAGAGGGTGGTGTCCAGGTAGAGGAAGGGGCAGATGAAGCCCAGGGTGGTGATGAAATATCCTGCCAGGGGGCTGTCGAACACGCTGGTTCCGATCCATCTGCCGGACAATACGAATACGCCCAGACAGGCGAAGCCCATGAGGCCGCAGTATTTCACGGTGCGCACGGTGGCGCTCCTGACCGCGTCCATGTTGCCCAGGGCGTAGTTCTCGGAGATGATGGGCAGCAGCAGCACGGCCACGGAGCCGGTCAGGGCGTTGGGGAAGTAGATGAAGGGCATCGCCATGCCGGTGAACACCCCGTATACGCTCAGGGAGGTGGCGGTGTCATAGCCGTAGAGCCGGAGCTTCGCGGGGATGGACACGGCCTCCACGCTCTGCAGCAGGTTCAGCACGATGCGGTTGGCCGTCAGGGGCAGGGCCATGGCCATGAGCTTCCCCCAGAGGGCGGCAGAGGCGGACAGGCCTGCCCGGGGGGAGCCTGCGGGGCGGATCCGCCGCAGGCCTGCAGGGCGGAGGGAAGCCGGTATCCCGCCGGGACAGACGGCAGCCATGGTCAGCAGCATGGAGGCCAGTTCCCCCACGGTGAGCCCCAGAACGGCCACGCTGATGGAGGGAGTCCCCCCTGCCGCCAGGATGCGGGAGGACACTATGTACACGCAGCCCACCCGGACAATCTGCTCCAGAAGCTGGGCCCCCGCCGGAATCCCGGCTTTTTTTATGCCATAGAAATAGCCGTTGATGCAGGAGTGCACCGCGCTCAGGGGCACGGAGAAGGAAAGGATGCGCAGCATGGAAGCCGTGCGGGGCTCCTGCAGGAGGCCTGCGGAGATGGCGTCGGCGAAGAAGAACAGCACCGCGTTGCAGGCCAGGGACAATGGCAGGGAGGTGGAAAGGCCCAGCACAAGGGGCTGCAGGGAGGGCTTCCTGCTGGTGGCCGTCCGCTCCGCCACCAGCTTGGAGATGGCGGTCTGGTATCCGGCGGCGGTGAGGGAGAAGGACAGGGACAATACCGGGCTTAAGAGCTGGTAGATGCCCATCCCCTCCTCCCCGAAGAGCCGGGAGAGATAGATGCGGTACAGGAAGCCGATGATTCTGGTGACGATGCCTGTGGCGGTGAGGACGAAGGCCCCCACGATCAGGGGATGTCTTTGCTTTGCTTTCATATGGATTTCGGGAAACTTTCGTTTTTCCCATTATATTCCCCTTGGACGGTTGACAGAACAGGCAGCGGGTGCTATACTGTCAATAAACCTACTAAAATGGTATGAATATAAAAAGCCCCGCGGATCTGCGGTTCCGTGGGATAGGAGAGGAGAGGGATGCACAATGATATACCTGGACAATGCGGCCACCACCAGGACGGCTCCGGAGGTGGTGGAGGCCATGCTGCCGTATTTCACGGAGCAGTACGGGAATCCCAGCGCCATCTATTCCCTGGGTTCCGCCGGGAAAAAAGCCATCAATGAGGCACGGCGGACCATTGCCGCCGCCATCGGCGCGAAGCCGGAGGAAATCTACTTTACCGCCGGAGGTACGGAAGCCGACAACTGGGCGCTGAAGGCCGCGGCGGAGTGCTGCGCCGGAAAGGGAAGGCACATCATCACCACGAAGATAGAGCACCACGCGGTGCTGCACGCCTGCGGATACCTGGAGAAGAATGGATACGAGGTGACCTATCTGGACGTGGACAGGGACGGAATCCTGGATCCGGAGGCCCTGAAGGAGGCCATCCGGCCTGACACCGTGCTGATCAGCGTCATGTTCGCCAACAATGAAATCGGAACCATACAGCCCATTCGGGAAATCGGGGCCATTGCCAGGGAGCGGGGCATCCTGTTCCACACGGACGCGGTGCAGGCCTTCGGACAGATTCCCATCGACGTGGAGGAGATGCACATCGACATGCTCAGCGCCAGCGCCCACAAGCTCAACGGCCCCAAGGGCACAGGCATGCTCTATATCCGCAGCGGGCTGAAAATACGTTCATTTATACACGGCGGAGCACAGGAAAAGGGTGTCCGCGCAGGCACGGAGAACGTGCCCGGGATCGTGGGCTTCGCTGCGGCTGTTCGGCGGGCGCTTTCGCGCATGGAGGAGAAGGCCGGAAGGGAAAGGGAGCTTCGGGATTACCTGATCCGGCGGATCGAGGGGGAGATTCCCTACTGTCGTCTGAACGGCCATCGGGAGAAGCGGCTCCCCGGCAATGTGAACATTTCCTTCCGGTTCATCGAGGGGGAATCCCTGCTGATCATGCTGGACATGAGGGGCGTATGCGCCTCCAGCGGCTCCGCCTGTACCTCCGGCTCATTGGATCCCTCCCATGTGCTGCTGGCGATCGGGCTGGAGCACGAGGAGGCCCACGGATCCCTGCGCATGACCCTCTCGGAGGAGAACACGCAGGAGGAGCTGGACGAGGTGGTGGGACACCTTGCGGAAATCGTGCAGCGGCTGCGGGACATGTCGCCGCTGTATGAGGATTTCATGAAATCCCGGAGGGACAGGACATAAAGAAGCTTTGCGGTGCCTGAAGACACAGGGATGCGAAACCTCTGAACGGATTGGCGCGGGGCGCGTCCATGGAAGTCACAGGACAGACAGGAGGAGCTATGTACAGCGAAAGAGTGATGGATCATTTCCAGAATCCCAGGAACATGGGAGAGATAGAGGATGCCAGCGGCGTGGGGACTGTGGGGAACGCCAAATGTGGGGATATCATGCGGATATTCCTGGACATCGATGAGGAGGGCGTCATCAGAGAGGCGAAGTTCAAGACTTTCGGCTGCGGGGCCGCCGTGGCCACCAGTTCCATGGCCACGGAGCTGGTGAAGGGCAAGACCGTACAGGAGGCCCTGCAGGTCACCAATAAGGCGGTCATGGAGGCCCTGGACGGCCTGCCGCCCGTGAAGGTGCACTGCTCCCTGCTTGCCGAGGAGGCCATCCACGCGGCGCTCTGGGACTATGCGAAAAAGCAGGGAATCGCGATAGAGGGCCTGCAGGAGCCCAGGGCGGATATCCATGAGGATGAAGAGTCGTGACGAAGGCGAGGACATATAGCCAGAAAGATTCTTCCATTATATGGACAACTGCCCATAATTCTGATACAATCATACTGGTTCGCGGAAATGACAGTCAGAGGTTCTGCGAGAGATACGATTGAATATAGATCAGGAAGAGGAATCATCAATGGAATCCATGGACAGAAAAACCGAACAGAGCAGAATCCGAAATTTCTGCATCGTAGCGCACATAGACCACGGCAAATCCACCCTGGCCGACCGCATCATCGAGCACACAGGCCTGCTGACCAGCAGGGAGATGCAGGCACAGGTGCTGGACAATATGGATCTGGAGCGGGAGCGGGGCATCACCATCAAAGCCCAGGCCGTCCGCACCGTGTACAAGGCTCGTGACGGGGAGGAGTATATCCTGAACCTGATAGACACCCCCGGCCATGTGGACTTCAACTATGAGGTCAGCCGCTCCCTGGCAGCCTGCGACGGCGCCATATTGGTGGTGGACGCGGCGCAGGGCATCGAGGCCCAGACCCTGGCCAATGTATACCTGGCCCTGGATCATGACCTGGACGTGATTCCCGTGATCAACAAGATAGACCTGCCCAGCGCGGAGCCCCAGCGGGTCATGGATGAAATCGAGGACGTGATAGGCCTGGAGGCTCAGGACGCGCCCCTGATATCCGCCAAGAACGGCATCGGCATCGAGGACGTGCTGGAGCAGATCGTGCAGAAGATTCCCGCGCCGAAGGGGGATGCCGCTGCCCCTCTGCAGGCTCTGATTTTCGACTCCCTCTACGATCCTTACAAGGGCGTCATCATCTTCTGCCGGATTATGGAGGGAACCGTCAAAAAAGGAACGGTAATCCGTATGATGGCCACCGGGGCGAAAGAGGAAGTGGTGGAGGTGGGCGTCTTCGGCGCAGGCCAGTTCATCCCCTGCGAGGAGCTGTCCGCCGGCATGGTGGGATACATCACGGCCTCCATCAAGAACGTGAAGGACACGGAGGTGGGGGATACGGTGACGGACGATGCATGCCCCTGCCAGGCTCCGCTGCCCGGCTACAAAAAGGTGCAGTCCATGGTCTACTGCGGCTTCTACCCGGCGGACGGGGCAAAGTACCCGGATCTGCGGGACGCCCTGGAGAAGCTCCAGCTCAACGATGCCGCCCTGCAGTATGAGCCGGAGACTTCCATCGCGCTGGGATTCGGCTTCCGTTGCGGCTTCCTGGGGCTGCTGCACCTGGAGGTGATTCAGGAGCGCCTGGAGCGGGAGTACAACCTGGATCTGGTGGCAACGGCTCCCGGGGTGGTTTACAAGGTATTCAAGACCAACGGGGAGATGATTGAATTGACGAACCCCTCCAACCTGCCGGATCCTTCCGTGATCGAGCATATGGAGGAGCCTGTGGTCAGCGCGGAGATCATGGTGACCAGCGAATTCATCGGCTCCATCATGGAGCTGTGCCAGGAGAGGCGGGGGCGGTATCTGGGCATGGAATATATCGAGGCCAGCCGGGCGGTGCTGCGCTACGACCTGCCTTTGAACGAGATCATATATGACTTCTTCGATGCGCTGAAGTCCAGATCCAAGGGCTACGCCTCCTTCGACTATGACATCAAGGGCTACGAGGAATCCAAGCTGGTGAAGCTGGACATTCTGATAAACAAAGAAGAAGTGGACGCCCTGTCGTTCATCGTCCATGCGGATTCCGCTTACGAGCGGGGGCGGAGGATGTGCGAGAAGCTGAAGGAGGAGATTCCCAGGCACCTCTTCGAGATTCCCATCCAGGCGGCCATCGGCGGCAAGGTCATCGCCAGGGAGACCGTCAAGGCCATGCGCAAGGACGTGCTGGCGAAATGCTACGGCGGTGACATCACCCGGAAGAAGAAGCTGCTGGAGAAGCAGAAGGAGG
>NZ_CAJUCP010000074.1 GCF_910585425.1 uncultured Acetatifactor sp.
GGCCCGTCGTACACGGAATACACGGTGCGCGCCGGAGACAGCCTGTGGCAGATAGCCCGTAGATTCGGGACCACGGTGGAGGCGATCAAGAGCCTGAACGGCCTGACCAGCGACGCGCTGGATGTGGGTCAGGTGCTGCGGATACCCACGGCCCAGTCCGGTCCGTCGTACACGGAATACACGGTGCGCCCCGGTGACAGCCTATGGCAGATAGCCCGTAGATACGGAACCACGGTGGAGGCGATCAAGAGCCTGAACGGGCTTAAAAGCGACTTGCTGAGCATCGGCCAAGTGCTGCGGATTCCGGCCAGGTAGTTTCCGGGCTTATACAGCGCGCCCTGGGGGCTGCGGCTGACGGCTGAGAGGTGGGGCATGGAGAAATATTTTCCGGAAATACAGAAACAAAAGGCCGGGGACAGGCGCTCTGCCCGTTCCCGGCACTCTCTTATCCATAATGATTACAAGTCGTAGTACAGATTGAACTCCGCCGGATGGGGAATCTGCTCCATCTGCCGCAGCTCCGCCCGCTTCCTGGCCACCCAGATATCAATCAGCCTCTGGGGGAACACGCCGCCCTTTGTGAGGTAATCGTGGTCGGCCTCCAGGGCGTCCAGGGCCTCGCCCAGGGATTTGGGCAGACCCTCGATCTTCTTCTGCTCCTCCAGGGAGAGGGTATAGAGATTGAAGTCGTAAGGCCCCCAGCCGTTTGCCGCCGGGTCTATCTTGTTCGCGATGCCGTCCAGACCGGCCATGAGGATCGCAGCGTAGGCGTAATAGGGATTGGCCGTGGCATCCGGATTGCGCAGCTCGAAGCGCTTGGTCTCCGGGGACTTGGCGTAGGCCGGGATCCGGATCACCGCGCTGCGGTTGGAGGTGGCATAGCCCACGGTCACCGGGGCCTCGAAGCCGGGCACCAGGCGCTTGAAGGAATTGGTGGAGGGATTGGTGAAGGCGCACAGGGAGGCGATGTGCTTCAGCAGACCGCCCATGAAATAATGGGCCGTCCTGCTCAGCTCCGAATACCCCTCCTCGTCATAGAACAGGGGCAGCCCGTTCTTGAACAGCAGCATATGCACATGCATGCCGCTGCCCGCCTCCTGGTAGATGGGCTTGGGGAGGAAGGTGGCGGTCTTTCCCTCCTGGGCAGCCAGGTTCTTGATGATGTACTTGACGATCATGGTGTTGTCCGCCATGGCGGGCATGTCGTCCAGCTCCACCTCGATTTCCATCTGGCCCGGGCCGCCCACCTCGTGGTGGTGGTATTTCACCCGGACGCCCCAGTCCTCCAGCATCATGCACATGCGGCTGCGCAGGTCGTAGCCCACGTCCTGGGGAGCCGAGATGTGGTAGCCGCCCTTGTGGGACACCTCATAGCCGTTATTCCCCGGATGGTCCAGGCTGTGGTTCCAGTCCGCCTGCCTGGTGTCGATGCGGTAGCCGCACTGGCTGGGCGACACCTGGAAGCGGGCGCTGTCGAAGAGATAGAACTCGAACTCGGGCCCGATCACCATGCGGTCGGCGATGCCGCTTTCCTTCATATATTCTACGGCGCGGAGGCTGACGTTCTTTGGGTACTGGTCGAAAGGCCTGTTCCCGTCCTGGCCGATGGTGCATACATTGCCGCACATGGTCAGGGTGGGCACCGAGGCGAAGGGATCCACATAGGCGGTGGAGGGATCCGGCAGGAACACCATGTCGCTCTTCTCGATGGGCGCGTAGCCGTAATTGGAGCCGTCGAAGCCGATGCCGTAGGTGAAGGTGTCCTCGCAGAACCGCTCCACCGGGATGGTGATGTGCCGCCAGCGGCCGTCGATGTCCGTCATCTTGAAGTCGATCATGCGGATCTGCTTTTCCTGGCACAGGTTCCTGATTTCCGTGATTTTAGCTGTGTTCTTATCCATGCTGCTAACTCCTTTTCGTCATGTCATATACTTTATTCCCGCGAGCAATGAGCCAAGCGGCCGTGCCTGCACAGCCAGCTGGCGAATGCCGCGAGGTATTTGATTTCAGGCTGTTTTCAGACAGATTGGGTCAGCTTCCCCGGAACCTGCCGGGAGCGCGGGAAGCGCCGCACATATCAGGCACATATCCGGCAGGCTGCTGCGGGAAGGCGGGGCATTTCAGGATACTTCTATGGTATAGGAGGCATTCCAGACTTCCCCGGGAGCGATCCGGTTGCCCCATTTGCGCTCCTCCAGGGTCCCTGTGAAGTCCTCGCCGTCGCATCTGCCGTGCCAGGGCTCGATGCACACGAAGGGGGCAGGGGGACTGCCTGCGGGGGACCATACGCCGAACAGGGGGGCGTCCATTGTGACCTTTATATAGCTGCTCTTATCCGGCCTGCAGAGGGAGACGGTGGCCGTCTGATTGTCCTCGATGACCAGCGCGTCGTGGTCGAAGAGGCAGTCCGTGAGGGCCAGCCTGCCCCCGTCCAGGGGATAGGTATCGCTCTCGTTTAAGGCCAGCCCGTTTTCGCTGATTCTGGTGCTGTTCACCTGGGCTATGTCGCCGAAGTCCAGGAAATAGTCGTGGCGCGCCTCTCCCTCCCGGATGGGGCAGTTGAAGGCGGGATGTCCGCCGATGGAGAAGGGGAGGGGTTCTGCGCCCGGATTCTCCACCTGCCACAGGACGGCGACTTTGTTCCCCTCCAGGCGATAGCCCAGCTTCAGGAAGAAGGCGTAGGGATATTTCTCCAGGGTCTCCTCGTTGGAGCCTAGGCCGAACCAGAGCTCAGTCTCCGTCCGGGAGAGCAGCTCGAATTCCATGTCCCTTGCGAAGCCGTGCTGGGTCATGGAGTAGGTCTGCCCCTTGGTGCGGTATTTCTTGTCTTTGGCGCTTCCCACGAAGGGGAACAGGATGGGGGAGGTGCGGTTCCAGTACCTGGCGTCCGCGCACCACATGTATTCCGTGCCGGTATCCAGCTTCTTCAGAGATTTCAGCTCCGCGCCCAGGCTTTCCACTGCAATGGAAATTTCTTGGTTTTTCAATTCGTAAAGTGACATAGCGTCCTCCTTCTGCGATTTTCTGTTACCAATATCATAAGACATGGGGCCGCGGGCTGTCAAGGACTTAGGGCCATATCGGAAGGTGTGCATCGGAAGGCCTATGGGGAGGTCGGCGGCTTCCCGCGGGCTTGACAAAGCGTGGTGGTCTGCTAGAATCTATACTGACTACCGTTGGTGGGGGCCAGGTCACCAGACTCGCGAGGGGAAAGCATCGTGGATTGGCGGCAGATCACCGTGGTCTGGCGGCACATTTTGCCGCCCGTGAATATAAGGAAGCTATGCGGTACAATCAGGGGGGTTCTGTTATATGGGGAGGGAAAACTATGGCTGCCTGGAAAAGCATATGGAGATGGAGGACGGATGCCATGAGGAGGATTATAATCTGCGGCCTTGTGCTGCTGATAGGGACATGCTGTGCAACGGGCTGCGGAGGGGCAGGTGCGGGGACAGAAGAGGCTCTGCCCCCGCAGGCTGGCCGGGAGGAGGCCGGAGGGGCAGGCACAGAAGCGGGAGGTGCAGGGGTCACAGGCGCGGAGATCGGAGGAGCAGGTACGGAGGCTGGAGAGGCGAGAAGTGTAGGCACAGAAGCGGGAAGCGCAGGCGCGGAGATCGGAGGAGCAGGTACGGAGGCTGGAGAGGCGGGAAGTGTAGGCACAGAAGCGGGAAGCGTAGACGCGGAGAGCGGAGGAGCAGACACAGAAGCGGGAAGCGCAGGAGGCACAGGTACGAAGGCCGGAGCGGCAGAATTCACAGGCACGGAAGCCGGAGCGCCGGACAGGGAGACAAATCCTGGAAAAGAGGGAACAGCAGCATCGGGCACCCCTTCGAATCCCGGCGCAGGGAAGCCCGTCGCCCTGTCCGTGGCGGGGACGCAACTGGTGGACGAGGAGGGCGATCCAGTCCAGCTAAGGGGGATCAGCACCCACGGCCTGGCCTGGTATCCGCAATACATCAATGAAGCGTGCTTCCGGCAGATTAAGGAGGAGTGGGGGATGGACGTAGTCCGCCTGGCCGTGTACACCGCGGAGAGCGGCGGATACTGCACGGACGGGAATCAGGATGCTCTGAAGGCATTGGTGCGGGAGGGCGTGGAATATGCTACGGACTGCGGGCTCTATGTCATCATCGACTGGCACATCCTGTCGGATGGGAATCCCAATGCCTATCTGGAGGAGGCGGAGGCGTTCTTCCGGGAGATGTCGGCGGAATATGCCGACTACGATAATGTAATATATGAAATCTGCAATGAGCCCAACGGAGCCACCTCCTGGGCAGAGATAAAATCCTATGCGGAACAGGTCATAGCCGCCATCCGGGAGAAGGACGAGGACGGCATCATCCTGGTGGGCACGCCTAACTGGTCACAGCAAGTGGATCAGGCGGCGGCAGACCCCATCACGGGATATGGCAATATCATGTACACCCTGCACTTCTATGCCGCCACCCATAAGGATTCCCTCCGGGGTGCCATGGTGCAGGCGGTAGCCGATGGCCTGCCTGTCTTTGTTTCGGAATACGGCATCTGCGATGCCAGCGGCAATGGCGGAATCGACGCGGCACAGGCGGCGGAATGGGTGCGGGTCATGGACGACTGCGGCATCAGCTATGTGGCCTGGAACCTGTCGGACAAGGCGGAGACCTCCGCGATTCTGAGAAACGGCTGCGGCAAGGACAGCGGCTTCGCATGGGAGGACTTAAGCGACTCCGGCAGATGGCTGCTGGATATGCTGGGAAGCGAAGGGAATGCAGGAAAGCAGGGCAACGGCGCAGGCGCAGGAGGGGAGGGTGCGGACAGCAGCCCGGGCAGCAGGGACAGCAATGGAACGGCCGGTGGCACCGAAGAGGGCAGCGTGGGAGGAAGTACGAAAGGCGGCACCGGGGCAGACGGCAGCCCGCCCGCCGGGGATAAGGGACCTGCGCAGATGCCCGGAGGGACAGGCGGCCAACCGGCCCCGGAGATCCAGAGCCCGGACGGCCTGACAGTGACGGCCAGGATCGTGAACTCCTGGGAGCAGGAGGACGGGACATACTACCAGTACGAAGCAGCCATCGCCAACGCTTCGGATACGGCCAGTGACGTCTGGGAGATCACGCTGACCTTCCAGGACGAAATCGCTCTCCAGAACGGCTGGAACGGGAACTGCCAGGTCCAGGGGACTGTCCTGACCATATCCCATATGGACTACAATGGCCATATTGAGGCCGGCGGCAGCGTGGAGGGCATCGGCTTTATCCTGAAAATTTCATATTAACTTTTATTTTCCCATTGACACACAACTGATTATGGTGTATATATAACATATAAACAGATGAGAGGACGATGCCGATTTGAAACTATTGCAGAATTCAGGAGTCCCCATATACCAGCAGATTGCGGAGCAGCTAAAGGCGGATATCCTGTCGGGCAAGCTGAGGGAAGGGGAATATCTCCCGTCCATCCGGGGCCTGGCGAAGGACCTGCGGATCAGCGTCATCACCACCATGAAGGCCTATGAACAGTTGGCGGAGGAGGGGCTTGTGACAGCGGTCCAGGGCAAGGGCTTCTATGTGAACGCCCAGAACAGCGAGATGCTGAAGGAACAGCATCTTCGCAGAGTGGAGGAGGCCCTGATGGAGGCGGTGAGCGCCGCCAGGATAGCCGGGATGACAGGCCAGGAGCTGCAGGAAATCCTGCGGACGCTGCTGGACATGGGGGACGAAGGGGAAGATTAGGAGATCCGTCAGGAGGAAAGGAAGAGGGATATGGCCAAAATAGACGAAAAAGCGACTATAATAAAACATGAAAATGAAGTTTTCCAGACCGCGCTGCAGGGGAGGGGCCTACGGAAAAAATACAGGGGCTTCGAGCTCTCGGTTCCCCGGCTTTCGCTGCCGAAGGGCTTCGCCACAGCCCTGATCGGAGAGAACGGCGCGGGAAAGACCACGCTGCTGAACATCCTCGCCGGCATACGGCTGGACTTCGCGGGGGAGGTCACCTACTTCGACAGGCAGCAGCCGGGAATCTGCGGCGATGTCCAGGAGCAGATCGGCTACACGGGCCCGGGCTGCTACTTCCTGCCCCAGTGGACGACCCGGCAGGTGGAGGAGATCAGCGGGCTCCTGTTCGCAGGTTTCCATAAGGAGAGATACCGGGCAATCTGCGGAGAGCTGGGAATCGGCGGCAGCGATGGGGGGAAGCAGGTGCGCAGCCTCTCCGACGGCAACAGGATGAAGCTGATGCTGGCGGCGGTCCTGGCCAGGGACACAAAGCTGCTGATTTTGGACGAGCCGGCCTCCCCGCTGGATCCCCTGATGCGGGACAGGCTCTGCGACATGATACGGGAGTATCTGGAGCAGGGAGGCGGGGAGAAGTCGGTGTTCTTCTCCACCCACAATATCGCGGACATGGAGAACGTGACGGATTACGCCATCATCCTGGAGCATGGCAACATCGTGGAGGAGGGCTTTGTGGAGGATCTGAAGGAGAAATATGTCTGTGTGAAGGGGGAGGCAGCGGACGGGGAGAGGGCCGGAGAGATCCTCTTTTCCATGAACCGCAGCGCCTACGGGTTTGAGGGGATCTGCCTGGCTGAGAATGTGGAGAGGCTGGCCGGGATGGACGTGAGCCTGGAGACGCCCAGCCTGTCCCAGATCAGCGTGGCGGTGATGAAGGCCAATACAAGCCTTGGAAAGCGCGGAAAGGGATGGGCTGTGGAATGAGGGATCGGATGAAAAGCTATCTGGTATTTGCCGGCGCGCGGTATCGGCTTGCGGTGTACCTGCTGATGCCGGCCGCCCTGTTGGGGATCGGTCTGTGGGCGGAGGGAAAGCTGGGGAGCGGCAATGGGGGTGTGGGGGCGATCGTGGTGACGGTGCTCCTGCCCATGGCGGAAATCAGCTCTGACAACTGGCTGTTCGGCGGGATCCAGGCGAAGGATTCCATGGGGCTGGAGTACCTGAAGGCCTCCGGGCGGGGGAGGGGGATTTTGAAAAATGCGCTTTGGATGGACCTGGCGCGGAAGTTCCTGTCTGCCCTGGGCATTATCGCGCTGCACCGGTTGGCAGCGGCTCTGGCCTGGGGATGGACGGCGGGAGGCGCCCCCGGTTCCCGGCCCGGCATTGCCCACAGTTGGCTCGGCAATGCCGGAAGCGCCGTGGGAGTCCTGCTGTATTTCGTGCTGGTCGCTTACATTGTCTCGGCCCTTGGCACATTCCTGTCCAGGTTCGGCGGCATTTTCTGGATGAACCTGCTGATCAGCTACGGGGCCGTGTTCCTGGCGGCATTTGCCCTGATACTGCTGAATCTGGCAGAACATATATTTATTATCGATATCATGTGCATGGCGCTTGGAGCGGCGGTGAGCGTTCTGATCGTGCAGGCCGCCATGAAGAGGGTGGAAAGGAGCTATTATGATAAATGACTGGAAACTGGGGATGAGGATGCTGCGCTATGCCCATGGCATAAAGATGAACTGCATCGCGGCAGGCCTGGTGATGCTGCTGGAGATTCCGGCCGTAATTTTGGGGAGGATGAACGGAAACGGCTTCCCCGCATTCTACATGCTCCTGGTGGCGGGGATGCTGCCTACGCAGGCGCTCTTCTCCCTGAGCGTTGCGGGCATGGTACAGGCCTCACCCCTGAAAAAGAAGCTGCAGACAAAGATTCCGGCGCTGATGAACTTCAGCATAATGGCCGCCATTTACCTGACAGGAGGGCTGTTCTGCGGCATCATGGTCTGGGGGAAGTCGGAAAACAGAGAATTTATATATGAAAATATGATAATCCTGGCGATTGCGATAGCCGTGATCATGGTCTATATGGGCGTGGCCTATAAACACTTCATAGCGGCTTCCGCAGGGCTGCTTCCCGTTCTGTGCTTTATGATGTCGAAGGGACTGTCAGGGAAAGGGCTGCCGAACGTCCTGTCAGGCAGGGGAACCCCGTTCTGGCAGGTGCTGCTGGAAGGCTTTGGGATTCTGGCCGCGGGCGCGATGGCGGAGTATCTGCTCTCCCTCCTGGTCTACAGGGCCCCTATGGACAAGATGGCGCAGTCGGCGCCTCTGCGGAAGGAGATATGAGCTATTCCGCAGGGCGCGCTGCCCCTGTATCATTCTTTCCAGTAAAGGGCCGTCTTCTCCAGGGCTTCCTCCTGGCCCAGGTGCATCTTCTCCATGAGCTTTTCTGCGGCGGCAGCCTTTGGCGCGCCCAGCTCCTGACAGAGCTCAACTATTGACTTTATGCTGTTTTTTTCTGTGAGCTCTGACAGGAGCTGCGCTTCCGCCGCCCGCTTCTCGGCCTGGTCAGCGCGCCTCTCCGCATTGGCAGTATTCCGCCGCTCCGCCTGTATGTCCATCTTCTCCATATCCGCAAACAGTTCGCCCATCTTCTTTTCCCTCACCTTATCAGTCAATTTCTCTGTCTCTGGCACAGGTACGTTCATCTTTAGCAGGAAAGCCTGCAGCACTTTTGCAATGATGTCCACCAGATGCTCCGGGGTATTCTGCAGGATGGCCTCAATCTCCCTGCCCGGGAGCCTTCGGAAGTTTTCGATGTCCTCGGTGGTCTGCAGCTTATTGATCAACATGACCAATGAGATTTCATCCCGCTTCTCCATCAGCGCCTCATTGCTGTAACCCTGCAGCGGTACCAGATAATACTCGAAATCCGGAATATATTTCCCGAACGTATTCCCCTCCCGGACGCGGCTCCTGAAATTCAGCGGCACGTACCATTCGGCGGCGCCCTCATAATAGACTATGGGCAGAATGGGCGGATACAGAAAATCCTTCCGCTTCGACATGCCCTGCCGGATGCCCTCCGCCTCCCTCTCATAGGCGTTCCAGATATAGACCATGTAGCGGAACAACTGCATGCATACATTGTAATCCGGCGCCGTCTTATGCTCTATCAGGGACACCAGAAAGAAAGGAGGGCTCCCGCCGCCGATATGCACGCGCTTCACCCTGTCGGAATTCCGTTCCTCCGCGAACAGTGTGACATACTGTTCCGACACATCCTCTATATCCTCCGGCCGCACATCCTTCAGATAAGGCAGGTTCACGTAATCCCGCAGGAACTGGGAGCACAGGATATGGTTGTCAAAGATGATCTTGCTGCTGCTGTCCCTGACCTGGGAATTCAGCACCATTTGCTTCGGCGATGCCGCCTTATGCAGCCCCTGCGTCGGCGCGGCCGCTTTTTTCTTTTGTCTCTGCTTTCTCGTCTGCTTCATACGATACCTCCCGGGATTCTGGCAGGCAGACAGGAGACAGACGGTACGGCCCTTGCTGCGTCTGCCTGCTCTTTTCAATGATTGACGGATACTTTCAGGCAAAACGCCCTGACCAAAGGCCCCTTTCGGAAGCCGATGCAGAATTTCTGAAATGTTTGACATCAGAATTATCTGTAGCTATGGTAACATATCCGCACAGTCTTTGCAACTGTTTCTGAAAAGAGGAGGCCATATTTTCCGATATTTTCCGCAGGGGCCTTCCGGATCCTTCCGGCGGAAATCCTGACGCGTGCGGCTTCAGCCCTCAGCCCAGGGCCACGTCCAGGGCCAGCATCACCGTGAACCCCGCTGCGAAGGCCAGCGTCCCCAGATTGGAATGCTCCCCTTCCGAGGCCTCGGGAATCAGCTCCTCCACCACCACATAGAGCATGGCCCCCGCCGCGAAGCTCAGCAGATAGGGCAGGGCCGGGAGGATGAGACCCGCCGCCAGGATGGTCAGGAGGGCGGCCAGGGGCTCCACCACGCCGGAGAGGACGCCGTAGAGAAAGGCACGCTTCTTCCCCGCGCCCTCCGCCCGCAGGGGCATGGAGATGATCGCCCCTTCGGGAAAGTTCTGGAGGGCGATGCCGATGGAGAGGGCCAGGGCCCCGGTCAGGGAGATGGTCTCGTCCCCGGCCATCCAGCCCGCCAGCACCACGCCCACCGCCATGCCCTCGGGGATATTGTGGAGGGTCACCGCCAGCACCAGCATGGCGGTGCGCCCCAGCCTGGTGCGGGGCCCCTCCGGCGATGCGCTGCCCTGGTGCAGATGGGGGATCGTCCGGTCCAGCAGGAGCAGGAATAGGACACCCAGCCAGAACCCGGCCACCGCCGGGAGAAAGGCCAGTTGCCCCAGATGCCCCGCCTCCTCCATGGCGGGGATCAGCAGGCTCCAGACAGACGCCGCCACCATGACCCCTGCGGCGAAGCCGGTGAGGGATTTCTGTACGGCCGGGGGAAGCGCGTCCCGCATGATGAACACGCAGGCAGCGCCGAGGACAGTTCCGAGAAAGGGAAGCAGGATTCCCTGTAAAGTTTCGATTGGCATTGTCTGACCTCCGTTTCTATATTTTAGTTAGTTATAACTAACTAAAGCCATTATATGATAAAATCGAAACTATGTCAATACATTGCTGGCCACGGCTTCGCCGTAGAATTCCATTGTATGGCGTCTGCAGTCAAAGCGACCGCAGCGGCCGCCTGGGATCGTCCGTGCAAAATGCGCGCGAAGCCACCCCGCGGACAGGAGCCGTCCATACAGATTCGAAAAAAGACGCTCTAATATACATTGTAAACCCCGGGCAAATATTTTATAATCAAGTATGGCAATTTACAAAATTTGCAGAATTCCCGGAGGAGGGCTGTTATGAAAGAAACGGAAAGAAATGCGGTATGTATCCTTGTATTGTACCTTGTCTTATGGTATGTGGGCTCGATGTTTGGCTTTTTCCCTTTTATCGCAAACGATCTGGCGATCGCTGCCGTGGGGTTTGCGGGGCTTTTGATCGTCGCCGCAATCGTGATATGCACCTGCTGGATCATTGAGACGATCCAAAAGACGGCGAAATAATATCGAGATACAAAACCAGACTACATTTTGGAGGAACAGCATGGCAATCGAGAAAGTAAAAGCATATCTCAGAAACTACGGCATGGAAGAGAGGGTCCTGGAACTGGACATGTCCAGCGCCACCGTGGAGCTGGCGGCCCAGGCCCTGCACTGCCAGCCTGAGAGGATCGCGAAGACCCTCTCCTTCCTGGTGGAGGGCCGCGCGGTGCTGGTGGTGGCCGCCGGGGACGCGAAAATCGACAATGCCAAGTACAAGGCGAAGTTCGCCGCCAAGGCCAAGATGCTCTCGCCCCAGGAGGCGGAGGCCATGGTGGGCCATGCCGTGGGCGGCGTATGTCCCTTTGCGGTGAACCCGGGCGTGGCGGTATACCTGGACGTGTCCCTGAAGCGCTTCGAGACGGTATTCCCCGCCTGCGGCAGCTCCAACAGCGCCATAGAGCTCACCATCCCGGAGCTGGAGGAATGCTCCGGCCACGCGGGATGGGTGGATGTGTGCAAGGGATACCAGGCCCCCTAAAAAGCGCCTCGCAGGGAGAGGAACAACAGGAGACAGCTTGCCAGGAGGAACAGGGCAGTCAGGAATGCCCCGGGACGGAACCGCATTTTTCCGGCAGGTTCCGAAGCGGGGAGGGCCTCCGCCAGATGGGAGCGCCGCAGAGCAGTGACTACGGGCTTGTATAAAAGCAGCGCGATCCCCGCGTTCAGTCCCCCTTTGATCACATTAAAGGGCAGGAAGGCCGGAAGCAGCAGCTGCGCCACCGCCTCCCTGGAATACCCCATGTACACCGGAGCAACCAGGTAATTCCAGAGCATCATCACCGCCACCTGGCAGCCCCATCCGCCAAGCAGCCCTCCCAGGGCGCCGGACAGCCTGCGCCTTTTCCCATAGACATAGGCGGCGGGGCAGGCGAAGGCGCAGCTGGAGATGACGTTCATCAGGCAGCCCCAGAAGCCGGTGCTGCTGACGGTGAACATCTCCGTGACGGACACGATGACGCTGATGGCCAGGGCGGTCAAGGGGCTGAAGAGCAGCCCGCCGATGACGATGACGACGTCCTTGGGATCGTACTTCAGGAACAGGACCAGCGGGACGCGGCCAAAGACGGTGGCGATGTAGGCCAGCGTGCACAGCAGGCCCAGGGTGGTCAGTTTCTTAGTGCTTGTGTGTTTCATACGGATACCTCCTGAAATGTAATGACACCTGAAAGCGGCGAAAGGCCTTTCAGGTGTCATTTTTTTCGTTTCAGGTGCATCGAAATTGCCTACAGAGCAGTTCACAGGCGGACAAAAAAGAGTGCAGACAAAAGCCAGATACCATCTGGCCATTCCGACACACCTTCTTTAATCCGGACTATACCGTCGGTTCCGGAATTTCACCGAACCCCGCGCATGTGCGCCCGCGGACTATCACCGCCGATCGGGAATTCTTGCTTCTCAGACCACAGACATCCGAGAAGAGTCACCCTGCCCTGAAGACATTCCTGCTATTCAGTTGTTGAAAGGATTATAGCACGGGTGGCATGGCATGGTCAACAACATTTTGCGGGAGGACAGAACCCATTGAAAAGCTTCTCATATTCTATAATGATTCTGGGAAAGATAAAGCCTGTGCAGTTCACAGAATCTTCACAAAAATTGTTAGCACTCCCTATTGACGAGTGCTAAAATAAGTGTTATAGTACAAATAGAACAAGGGAACAGAGAAAACGAAAGGCAGGAGCCGATCGGATCCCGGGTTCAAAGGAACCGGCGCTTCACAGGACAGCGCCGGAGGATAGCAAAGTGCAGATGCAGAAAGGAGACATGACTTATGATGATGCCCAGTATTTTCAGAGATAATTTGTTCGACAGCTTTATGGAGGATTTCGCGTTTCCATCATTCCCTGACATCGACAGGACGCTGTACGGCAAGCACGCCAGGAACCTGATGAAGACTGATGTGAAGGAGACGGAGGGCGGCTACGAGGTGGACATCGACCTGCCGGGCTTCAAAAAGGACGAGATTCAGATGGAGCTTGTGAACGGCAACCTCACCGTCAGCGCCGCCAAGGGATTGAACAAGGACGAGAAGGATGAGAAGGGGACTTATGTCAGGCGCGAACGCTACGCCGGGAGCATGAGCCGCAGCTTCTACGTAGGGGAGCATGTGACCGAGGAGGACATCCGCCCCAAGTACGAGAACGGCATCCTGACCTTCCATATCCCCAAGGAGGAGAAGAAGGCAGTGGAGGAAAAGAAGCATTACATCTCCATCGAGGGATAATGTTTTGCACAGGCCGCCAGGATACCCCGCAGGAGACGCTGCGGGGTGTCTTGCTGTACGGGCCGCTGGACACCTGCCTGCCCATTCCCCAGCGGGGCAGGCGCAGGCGGCATGTGGGCCGGAGGCCGTGCAGGGGAACCGGAGGCTGACGCGGAGACGGGAGGAATAAGATGGCAGCGAAAAGAGATTACTACGCGGTGCTGGGAGTGGAGCGCGGCGCGGACGACAAGACCATAAAGAAAGCATATCGGAAGCTGGCGAAAAAATACCACCCGGATACCAGCGCAGGCGACGCCCGGGCGGAAGAGAAATTCAAAGAGGCCACCCAGGCCTACGAAATCCTGAGCGACCCCGAGAAGCGCAGGCTTTACGACCGGTTCGGCCATGCCGCCTTCGACGGCAGCGGGGCGCAGGATGCCGGTTCCCGGGGAAATCCGTTTGAAGACATGTATGGCTTCGGAGGCTCCGGTGCCTGCGGAGGGCAGGAGGCCCGCCGGGCTTACGGCAGCGGGGACAGAGGCGGATACCGCTATGAATACCGCTTCGGAAGCGACGGCATGGACGATATCCTGAAGAGCATGTTCGGCGAAGACCTCGGGGAGGGGTTCGGAAGGGGCGGCGCGGACCTGCGGGCGGAGATTTCCGTCAGCTTTGAGGAGGCGGCCTTCGGGTGCGAGAAGACCCTCCGCCTGGACACGGGGGAGGGTGCGGGCCCCCAGTCCCTGCGTGTGCGGATTCCTGCGGGAATCGATGACGGGAAGAGCATACGCCTGAGAGGAAAAGGCGCCCGGGGAAGAGGCGGCAGCCCAGGAGACCTGCTGCTGAAGGTGAACGTGGGGAAGAAGCCGGGCTTTGAGCGGCAGGGCATGGATGTGTACACGGTGGCGAACATCCCCTTCTCCACGGCTGTGCTGGGCGGCGAGGCGGCGGTGCAGACCCTTTCCGGGAAGGTGCTCTGCAAGATTCGGGAGGGTACCCAGTCCGGCACCAAAATCCGGCTGAAGGGAAAGGGGATCGTCTCCATGAAAGACCCGAAGGTCCGCGGCGATCAATACGTGACCGTGCAGATTCAGGTTCCGGAGCATCTGAGCGGGGAGGCGAAACGGAAGCTTGGGGAATTCCAGGCGGCATGTGAGGGCAGGGCATACCACAGAGCGGGCTGAGCGGCGCGGCCCGCAGCCCGTCCATGGACTCGTGCGAAAAACGGGGCAATGCCCAATAATTAGCAGAATAAACTATAGAAAACAGCTCAAATTCGTAAAATAGATACGGCAAAAAATAATTTCAAAAAAATAATCAAAAATCGCAAAAAAAGTATTGACAAATACGGAATCAGGGCATATAATAAAATCACAATAAAGAGAGAGGAAAAACAAAATCTTCCATTAAAAAAACTAAATAAACAGCAAAGGTTCCAGACAGAAGGTGCAGGACACGAAAAAAGTAGCGGATATCTGAAGCGGAATTTGCCAGAACGTTACAGTGCATGGAGTACAGGAAAAGCGTGGAAAGCACAAAAAGGTGAAATGGAAGAGAAAGAAAAAACTGAATAAGGAGGTATGGTCCATTGGACGAAGCGAATTGAGCGGGCGTATTGATTGGAAAGAATCGATACGCCCGCTCGCTGTGCCTTTACGGACTGGCATTCCCGCTATCCCCTTACAGAGGAACAGCGGGGATATGGGGGGAGCTACCGCTCCCGCCACTCCTCCTTGCCGCCATCGGACCATACCACCATGTTCCGGCCGTTGTGCTTGGCCTTGTAGAGCATGTTGTCCGCGATCTTCAGGTAGTCGTCGTAATCGTCTCCCATCTTGGGCAGGAGGGTGACGCCGCCGATGCTGATGGTGACCCAGGGGGATACGGAAGGGTCATGGGGGATATGGAGATCTTCCACCGCCTGCCGGATGGTCTGCAGGAACTCAAAGGCTGACCTGGAATCATTGCCCAGCATGATCGCCACGAACTCCTCCCCGCCGTAGCGCCCGAAGAAGTCCGTGGGGCGCTGGAAGAAGGCGGATGCCGCCTGGGCCACGGCAGAGATGACCTTATCCCCCGCCGGGTGGCCGAAGGTGTCATTGTATACCTTGAACTTGTCGATGTCGAACATGCAGACGGAGAAGGTGAGCCCCAGCCGGATGGCCTCCCGCCATTTTAAGTTGCTCTCGTCTTCGTAGCGCCGCCTGTTGGCCACGCCGGTGAGCTGATCCATGGTGGCCTGGTGCATGAACTGCATCTGGTAGTGGTGTAGCTTGATGTGGATGGCGGCCCTGGCCCGAACCGTGATGGGGCTGAAGGGCTTGGCGATGTAGTCCACCGCGCCCAGGGTGAGGCCCTTCTCCTCGTGCTGCACATCCGCCAGGCCGCTGACCAGGATGACAGGCGTATACTTGGTGAGAATCGTCTCCTGGAATTTCTTCAGCAGCGTGAAGCCGTCTACATCCGGCATGATGATGTCCAGGAAGATCAGGGAGAAGTCATCCCCCTTTGCCTTGCGGAAGCCTTCCTCGCCTTCCAGGCATATGGTGACCTCGTAGTCATCGCTCAGGATTGATTTCAGATATTCAGCCTGTGCCCGGCTGTCTTCGATTATCAATATTTTGTCCATATTTTTCCTTACTCCCGTTCGTTTTAGCTGCCGGATGGTGGGGCTTTCCGATTCCGTGTCATTTCAGTTGCTGGCGCTGCAGGGTCTCCGTGATGTCCTGGGCCACGTACACCGCGGTCTTCGGCATGTCGTTGCCGCCGATCTGGGCCAGCACCACGGTGGCCCGTACCCACTGGGGAGGCGCGGTATCATCGTCGGGCTCCTGGGGGAGTTTCCGGTAGGTGGCCGATACATAGGGCTGCCACCAGCGCAGGTTCTGCATCAGATTCGGTATGTTCATGACGTTCAGATAGTCTTCCCTGTCATCCGGATGGATGAAATTCTCGGCGTAGACCTCCAGGGCGGCGGTGCAGTTCACTTCGCTGCCCAGCACGTCCCCGTCCTTGCCCAGCTTGGTCACGGCCCGGAAGGTATCCCGCTCCAGGTCGATGTAGTAAGTGGAGAAGAACAGGCTGCTCAGGCTGCTGATGATGTAGGCCCGGTCCTGCATGGCCCGGTGCCTTTGGTCCTCCCGGCTCTTCTCATCGGTGATGTCATGGCCCAGGATATTGACCACCATCCTGCCGTTCTGGCGGCTGTAGATGATATGCTGCTCCAGCCAGCGGGGAGGATCCCCCTTGATGCGGTACTGGCAGACCTCCTCCGCGTAATGCTCCGTCACCGCCGCCTTTTCCCGCAGATGCTCCAGGGACAGGAGATACCCGTAATTGAGGGCATCCTCCGGATATAGCTGTGGAATCAGCAACTGGGTATAATAGCTGTAATCGCCCACCTGGGCATCCTGCATCCGGGCATCGCCGTCCAGGCGGATGCGCTCGCACTGGCCATTCTCCAGGTTCACCGTGGTCATCATGGTGAAGCGGGACTTCAGGATCGCGGCGATCTGCATATCCCGCTTGCTGTGAGCCAGCTCCTTGCGTATCTGTTCGTCCATGTTCTCCATGGCGAGCAGCGCGTATTCCGGATTGCCATGCTCGCTGTTCATATGGGCCGTCACGGAGATATAGCGGTAGGAGCCGCCGATCTCCCACTGGCACAGGAGCTCCGATTCCTGCTCCCCCGCATCCCTGGCCTGTATGAGGCCCTCGGTGGAGAATTTCGCCAGGAAAGCCTCCCGGTAGGCGGGATGGAGCCTTTCCCCAATCTGGGATTGCAGATATGTATCCCACCCGGACAGATGGGAGTCCTCCCCGGGCGCGTGCCCATCCACCCGGATGAGGTCCGTGGCGCCGTTCTCCAGGTTGATGGCATAGATGCCGAAGCTCTGTTCGCCTACGGCCAGAAGGGCGTCCCGGCTGCGGACATTGTCCTCCTCGCACTCCAGGCCCTCACGCATGGTATCGTGCACGTCCTTCACGCAGAACATGGCGGTCTGGTTCTCTTCGCTGTAGTCGAAGGCCCGGACCACCTCGATCAGGTTCCAGCGGAATTCCTCCTGGTGGAGGCGGCGGTAGATGCAGGTCAGCATGGACTTGCCGGAGCGCAGGGCATTCTGCAGATGGGACATGTGGGTGAAGGCCCGGAAACGCTCCACGTCGTCGGGATGCACCATGCCGCTTCCCGCCAGGTTCTCGAATTCACCGGAGAGGTTCTCTGTGCCGCGCTGGGACAGCCATGCGGCCGCATCGGATTTCAGCACGTCATAGCGGTTCCGGCCCAGATCCAGGCGCAGGATTTTGTGGTAAGCGTAGCCCGAGGCCTCTATGCGTGGCGTGACGCTGACCACGAAGGCTGGGATGGCATCCTTCCAGAGCATCCGGGTGGCCACCATGTCCACCACCCCGCCGAAGGTGGCATTGTAGCCCAGGGAGCGCCCCTCCTGCCTGCCCTCTATGGTCAGCAGGGGACAGTTGATGCAAGATCCCGCCCATACCTCATGGCAGGTCATGCCCAAGCGTACCTCCGGCGATACGGTCTGAACCCTTTTGTTGAAATACAGTAGGCTGTGATTGTCCTGCCTTATCACATAAATGCCGGTCTCCGGCATACTGTTTAAGATGATTTCGTAATCTTTGCTCTCCAAAGTCAATCCCCCCTCGGCATCTGCCGGGCTTTTGCCAGATATAAAAAAGAAAAGCCTCAGATAAGGCTTTGTGCTGTCCGTCTTCTCTCCTTTATATGATAAAGAAAAATGAATGGATTGTCAAGCGGAAAACGAGGCTCCTTTTGCCTGTCATCGGGGTGACAGGCGGTACTCCCCGGGAGTCAGCCCCGTGTTCTTCTTGAAATGGGCGATGAAATGGTTCACGTTCTCATAGCCCACCTCATAGCTGACTTCATGCACTTTCAGGTTCGTCTCCACCAGCAGGCTCCTGGCGGCCTGGACACGCATCCGGTGCAGGTACTGCAGGGGGGAGGTGCGGTAATGGCTCTTGAACTCCCGGCAGAGGCGGTAGCGGTTCACCTTATACCTTTCCTCCAGCGCTGCCAGGGAAAAGCTTTCATAATAATGGGTCTCCAGCCGGGACTTGATGTCCTCCAGATAGGCGGGGGCGGTCTCCGGAGGAAGGGCATGCGCCAGGGCCAGCCGGGAGAGCAGCCCGGTCAGCAGCATATGGCAGAGGATGGGGCTTTCCTCCTTCTTTCCGAACAGGGGGAGGAGGTCTCCGGCCCAGGGGGCGGCGGGAGGGATCCGCCAGAAGGGCATGTCCTGGGGGAGCTGGCGGCAGAAATAGTCCAGGCCGGGGCCGTCAAAGAGCAGCAGCGCATACTCCGCCCTGCCGCGCACCAGCATCCGGCGGGCAAGGCGGCAGTCCACAAGGTAGAGGCCGCTCTCCGAAAGGTGCAGGGGACTGCCGGAGGGAAAGGCGGTGAGGTGCAGGGAGCCGGATTTCAGGCGCAGGAGCCCCAGGGCCCGGGCCTGGGGGGCATAGTAGGAGACGGGGCCGCTTACGGAGCCCCATTCCAGGGCGATGCGGTGGAGGAGGGAGTCCCTGACCTCCGCTTCCGGGTGGAAGGATGTCAGGTTCACCCCTGATTTGGACAGCAGGGACAGGCTGGGGGTGTAGTTTTCCTCTATAATCATGGACGCATCCTCTCTTTCAGGCCGGATTTTGATTATACTGCAGACCGCCAGGATTTACAGTGGTGTCTCCGTGAAAGCACCTGGCTGGCGGTCTGCAGTCGTGTTGTACTGCCACTTTAACCGGTGCGCAATATAAGTGCTTTTTAAGCGATATGGATTTATTATAGCTGAAAGGGCGGGGGATGGGTATTGTCAAATGCTCCGAAAAAAGCGGGATTTTATTGTGGAAAAGGATGAAAATCCTGTTTTCGTCAAGAATTATGGATAAAAGTCAAGAACAGTTGATGACATTGATTAATAAATAAGTTAATAATAGAGTCAGAAATTAATTAAGTTCGGAAAGGGGGAGCTGCATGTTAAGCAATGAGGTAAGGGACCATCTGTGGGGCCGCCTGGTTCCTTTCTGGGAAGGGCTGCGGGACAGGGAGAACGGCGGGTTTTACGGATGGATGGATTCGGGGCTGACGGTGGACAGGGAGGCGGATAAGGGCTGCATCCTGAACAGCCGCATCCTCTGGTTCTTCTCCAATGCGGCGATATGCCTGGCAGGGGAGGAGGGGGAGCGGGCGGCATTGTCCGGCGGCGCGGCGCTTCCCGGGGCGGGAGGCCAGCCGGCGCGGCAGGGTGAACAGGCGCAGAGCCCGCAGCGGGAGCAGGACAGGGCGGAAGTCCTGAAGGAGTGCGCGGACTGGGCGTACCGGTTCCTGCGGGACAGATGCGTGGACGCGGAGCGGGGCGGCGTGTACTGGTCGCTGGATTACCGGGGGCGGCCGGAGGATACCACGAAGCATACCTATAACCAGGCCTTTGCGGTGTATGCCCTGTCTTCCTATTACAGGGCGTACCGTGACAGGGAGGCCCTGGAGCTGGCGGAGCGGCTGATCGGGGTGATTGAGGGCAGGTGCTTCGATGCGCAGGGGTATAAGGAGGCGCTGGATATTGATTTTTGTCCCATTGCCAATGATAAACTCTCGGAGAACGGGGTGATGGCGGACCGCACCATGAACACGCTGTTGCATGTGCTGGAGGCGTACACGGAATACCTGGCGGCGTGCAGGGAGGCGGAGCAGGTTTCCGGTGTGCTTTCCCGGACGGCAGGGGAGGGGCGGAGCCTGGCGGAAGGCAGGAAGCGCCGGGAAGCGGGGACCTTGGAGGACGCGGAGCATGGGGAGGAGCGGAGCCTGGCGGAAGACAGGAAGCGCCGGGAAGTGGGGGCATTGGAAGACGCGGAGTACGGGGAGGAGCAGGTCCGGGAGCGCTGTCAGGCTAAGCCCACGGATGCGGCTGCCATGGGCGCGGCAAAGGGGGCTGGCTGCGGGAGGAGCCTGGAGCCGGGAAGCCCGGGGGCCTGGCGGAGGACCGTGGAGGAGAAGCTTTGCTGGATCCTGAATCTGGTGGCGGAGCGTGTATACAATCCGGAGCGGCGCAGGCAGGAGGTGTTCTTCGACCTCCACATGGAGAGCCTGATCGACCTGCATTCCTACGGCCATGACATCGAGGCGGCCTGGCTGATCGACAGATGCCTGGAGGTGCTGGGGGACGAGGGGCTGACCCGGCGCATGAGCCCCATATTGCGGAGCCTGGAGGCGGAGGTCTATGAGAAGGCCTATGCCCGCCATTCCCTGGCCAACGAGTGCGAGCGGGGCGTGGTGGACGAAAAAAGGGTCTGGTGGGTGCAGGCGGAGGGCGTAGTGGGATTCTACAACGCTTACCAGAAGACCGGGGAGCGCCGCTATCTGGAGGCCGCGGAGGACATCTGGGGATTCGTCAGGGCCCACCTGGTGGACGAGAGGCCGGAGGGGGAGTGGTTCTGGTACACGGACATTGAAGGGAACCCCGCCCTGGAGAAGCCCATCGTGGAGCCCTGGAAATGCCCTTACCACAACGGGCGCATGTGCATGGAGATCGTGAGGCGCAGCGCTGGATGACAGGGCATAGGACGCGGACATGGCCGGGGGGATTGGCGGCTGTGCCGCGGGGCCATGGACATGTGGCATCCATGGGACGCGCAGGATGCGCATGGCAGAGCGCACGGAAGAGGTAAGAAGTATCAGGCACAGATATGGAGAGCAGACCGGCGATAGCTGAGAATAGGAGAGATCATGAGAATACATCCTCGATATGAAATTGAACTGGCAAAGCAGCAGGAGCTGTTGAGCCGTCCCAACGAAGTGGACACATCCTTTTACAACGGCATCTATGACCGTTACAGGAACCCCGTGCTGACCAGGGAGCACATCCCGCTGTTCTGGCGGTACGATTTGGATATGGACAGAAATCCGTATTTCCAGGAACGCCTGGGCGTGAATGCGGTGATGAATTCCGGCGCCATTGAGCTGGACGGGAAGTTCTACCTGGTGGCCAGGGTGGAGGGGAACGACAGGAAATCCTTCTTCGCCGTGGCGGAGAGCCAGAGCCCCGTGGAGGGCTTCCGGTTCTGGGACTATCCGGTGGTGCTGCCGGACACCTGCCCGGAGGAGACCAATGTCTACGACATGCGGCTGACGAAGCACCAGGACGGCTATATCTATGGGGTCTTCTGCTCGGAGAGCAAGGACAGGTCCGTGTCCGATTTATCCGCTGCGGTGGCGGCCGCGGGCATCGTGCGGACAAAGGATCTGAAGACCTGGGAGCGGCTGCCCAATTTGAAGACCCTGCAGTCGCCCCAGCAGAGGAACGTGGTGCTGCATCCGGAGTTCGTGGAGGGCAAGTACGCTTTCTATACCCGGCCCATGGATGACTTCATTGACACCGGCTCCGGCGGCGGAATCGGCTTCGGCCTCTGCCAGGACATCCTGCATCCGGTGATCGACGAGGAGCGCATCACCAGCAAGAGGCAGTACCACACCATCACCGAGGCCAAGAACGGCGCGGGGGCCGTGCCCATCAGGACGCCGCAGGGCTGGATCCACATCGCCCACGGCGTCCGCAATACGGCGGCGGGGCTGCGCTATGTGATATACGCCTTCGCCACGGCGCTGGACGACCCGGCCAGGGTGATCGCGGAGCCCGGCGGGCTGCTGATCGGGCCCAGGGCGGGGGAGCGGGTAGGAGACGTGTCCAATGTGGTGTTCACCAATGGGGCCATCGCCCGGGAGAACGGGGAGGTGTATATCTATTACGCTTCCAGTGATACCAGGATGCATGTGGCGGCTACCACCATGGAGAAGCTCACGGACTATGTGTTCCATACGCCGGAAGACCCTCTGCGCAGCCCGGACTGCGTGGCCCTGAGGTGCGAAATGATTGAACGGAACCTGCGGCTCCTCCGGGGCTGACGGAAGGGATGGCTTTGCCGACAGCAGGCCGGACAGAGGACGTGCAGGGCTTCGGGAGCGCTCCGCGGATGTCTGCCGGGATTGAGGCATTGGGACTGAGATCGGAGGACTGTCCGGATTTGGAACTGAGAACAGATGGTGTGTGGTAAGTGTGACAGCAAAAACAGATGTATTGAGAGGAGAACGATATGAGCAAATACAAAATGATCAGCCCCGCCGTACCCAATATGCCCTGGCAGGAAGGGCCGGAGTCCTTTACCGGCGCTCCTGTCTGGAGGTATTCGGAGAACCCCATCATCGGGCGCAATCCCCTGAAGAATGTGGCCCGGATCTTCAACAGCGCCGTGATGCCTTATGGGGACAGCTTCATCGGCGTGTTCCGCGGGGAACAGAATAACGGAATTCCGTATATCTATATGGGCAGGAGCAAGGATGCCATCCACTGGGATTTTGAGGAGGACAAGATTCCCTTCGTGGACGAAGAGGGAGAGCCCTTCATGCCTGTCTACGCCTATGACCCCAGGCTGGTGAAGGTGGAGGACACCTATTATATCATCTGGTGCCAGGATTTCTACGGGGCCGCCATCGGCATGGCAAAGACAAATGACTTCAAGACCTTTACCAGGATCGAGAATCCCTTCCTGCCCTTCAACCGCAATGCCGTGCTCTTTCCACGTAAGATCAACGGCAACTTCTGTCTGCTGAGCAGGCCCTCGGACAGCGGCCATACGCCCTTTGGGGACATTTTCTTGAGCGAGAGCCCGGACATGGTGTACTGGGGCAAGCACAGGCATGTGATGGGCAAGGGCAGCGAATGGTGGGAGTCCCTGAAGATCGGCGGCGGCGCGGCGCCCATTGAGACCAATGAGGGATGGCTTCTGTTCTACCACGGCGTCACAGGCACCTGCAACGGCTATGTGTACAGCATCGGCGGGGCCATCCTGGACATCGACAACCCCTCTATGGTGAAGTACCGCTGCGAGGACTTCCTGCTGACCCCGGAGCAGTGGTATGAGGAGCGGGGCTTCGTGCCCAATGTGTGCTTCCCCTGCGCCACCATCCACGACAGCGCCAGCGGCAGGATCGCCATCTACTACGGCGCGGCGGACAGTTACGTAGGGCTGGCGTTCACCAGGCTGGATGCGATTCTGGATTATATCAAGGAGCACAGCAGGACCACCGTGGCGGATACGGAGATTGGAAGGAGATAGGAGCGCGATTCGCCAACCGGAAGTTGCGGCGGCAGGGAAACGCAGAAACGGCATAGCCCAGATGGCTATGCCGTACTTTGCTACACTTTCTGCAGGCTCTCCTCGAGCCATGTCCTGTTTTCCACGGCCTGTCCCCATGCATCCAGCGCCAGGTTGTAGGTGTCGGAGATCTTGCGGTCGATGCGATAAATCTCCCTTTTCAGTTCGGCCTGTCCTACTTCCAGCCGGTTTACTTTCCGTCCGATTTCCTGGATGTCTTTCTTCATGTCATGGGTCTCGGCCCATAAATCCTGAATCTGTGAGCGCATTTCCTGGTTTTCTGCCCGCATTTCCTGATTTTCCGCGTGCATCTGCTGTATTTCCGCGTGCATCTGCTGTATTTCCGCATGCATCTGCTGGATTTCTTCCCGTGTCTCCTTCCGCGTAACCTGCACTTCGGATAAAAGCAGGTCGAGTTTTTCGCTGTCTGTCATAAGCATGTACCTCCCCTAATCTACATTGTACCATGTTTCAGTTGCGGAGTCTATCCAATTGTCAAGGTGCAACGGCCATTTCGCGTTCCGGATCTGTCCGGTCTCCTGCGGTCCATAAGAAGCCGCCGGGCCATATAAGGCATCCATTTCTCTCGATATAATGCACGATGGGAATAAAGGGGCGCAAACTGCAGGAAAATCGCTGATGGCTTTTGAAAATAAGATTGAATATCCTGTACAGAATAGAATCAGTATAACATTTATTGCATGGATGTGCAAGTGTAAAGTTTACTACAAATATGTCGCTAAATGTGGTATCATATCCCATTGCATTACCGGTAAATGCAGATTTGTTTTTTAGAGTCTAAGGTAAAATTTCTGTCTTAATATTGGAATATTTAGAAAATAAATGTTTTTTGATATTTTGTGTAGTAAAATGAAATTGAGCGATTTGGTGAAGATGATGGATATACCTTTTCAGCACTGGAAGCGATAAAAAATATTCATTCTAAGGGAGAGGAAAATGAAGAAAGTACGTTTTGAGAAGAAAAAGTATACATATTTGGATTCCCTGAGATTTTCTATAATCAGTTCACCTGTGTGTATGATATTGTATTTGATTCTGTCCCTTGCTGCTGCAATTCTGCCAACCTGCCAGGTTATCATGAATGCAAGATTTATCGATAATGCGCTGGGACTTATAGACGGCTCCGCTACAAAAAGAGCGGCATATATTTCACTGGCGATTGTTATCGGGATTATAGCATATCAATGGCTTGCCTGGCCCATAAAGGCATATCTTGCCAACAAAATCGAGATGGATTTGAGGGTCAGTCTTAAGGGCGCATATGTTGAAAAATGTTCAAAGATTGAGTTTAAGTATGTTGAAAATACGGACAGTATGGATTTAATGAACCGTGTAGCCGACACAATGGAGCATAAGTTCATCGACGGCTTTACAAATGTAGTCAATCTGATATCGCTGTTTATGACGATTTCGGGACTTCTTATTGTCCTTATTACACAGATTGCCTGGGTCGCACTGATTATTATAGCTGTTGCCATACCGCTTCTCTATCTTTCGTTCATAAGCGGAAAGGCGACCTATGAGGCCAATAAAGAGATTACCAAATATCAGAGAAAATACAAATATCTCACTACCGTAATGACGGGAAGAGAAAATGTTGATGAGAGAACGGTATTCGGATATAACGAAAAGCTGAATGACAAGTGGTTTGAGCAGTATGAGATTTCCAGAAAAATGGAAACAAGGACACGCGCCAAATGGTTCGTAAAGCTTAAATCCGGAAGTATGATAACGGCATTTCTGTGTACCTTTATTGCGGCAATGCTTATCAAGCCTGTTGCAACGGGAATAATTACAATCGGTATGTTCTTTTCGCTGATAAATGCAACCTTTGATCTTGTACACACCATGTCATGGTCGCTCACAAGATTGATCGAGGCTGTATCCACACATATCGAATACCTTAAGGAGATTACAAAGTTTGCGGCATTTGAACAGCATGAGAATGCGGATGCCGTGCCTGAAGGCGGTATAGGATTTAAGTCTTTGGAATTCAGGAATGTAACCTTCAAATATCCCGGTACGGAAACCTATATCCTTAAATGTATGAACATGAAGATAGAAGCCGGCAGGCATTATGCCTTCGTCGGAGCGAACGGAGCGGGAAAGAGTACCATTGCCAAGCTTCTGACAGGTCTTTATCAGGATTATGAGGGCAGGATACTTATTAACGGAAGAGACCTTAGAGAATATACGGCAGCTCAGCTCAAAGCCTTTTATTCCGTTGTTTATCAGGACTTTGCAAGGTATTCCATTTCAATCTGGGATAATATCGCCATAGGATGCGTTGGCGGAGCGGATGATGAAGCAGTCAGCAATGCCATAACTGCCCTTAAACTGGACTCGGTCATTGAAGGCCTTGAGAATGGTAAGGATACATTGCTGGGCAAGCTGGCACAAGAAGGCAAGGATCTTTCCGGCGGTGAATGGCAGAGAATCGCCCTTGCAAGATGCTTTGTAAGTGAAGCGCCGATCCGTGTACTGGATGAACCCACAGCCGCTTTGGATCCCATTGCGGAAAGTAACCTTTATAGTGAATTTGCAAAGCTTTGTGAAGGAAGGACCACATTGTTCTTCAGTCACAGACTGGGCTCGGTGAAGCTGGCGGACTACATTTATGTAATCGATAACGGACATGTAGAGGAACAGGGAACGCATAATGAGCTGATGGTTGCAAAGCAGCTTTACTATACGATGTATGACAGTCAGAGGAGGTGGTATCAATGAGTGAAAAGAAAATAAGTCCCATTAAGATACTTAAGAGAATAGCGCCTCTTGTATTTAAGGCAACCCCCTTCTTTTTTGGATTGTTCATTGTAATTACGATACTCCATGGCCTGTCATGGGCAGTAAAGATTTTGTTTCTGCAGAAGTTTTATGATACCACCGGTGAAGCAATAAATACAGGCGGAAGCATAAAGGCCATATACATTTCTCTTATTGTATACGGCGTGGTCATTATTCTGGCAGAGCTTGTCAACGCACTTAACAATTTCCTGTATCTGCCGTTTAACCAGAAGGTCATCGGAAAATTGATGCAGAAGGTTCATCTTAAGATTTCTAAAATCGGAGCCGTCGAATATGAAAATGCGTCAACTCTGGACAGCATCGACAAGGCCGGGATGGGAATCAATAATATCTTCAACATGGTATTTTCATTTATCATGATGATGGCATTTTTCCTGCCCTATGTGCTGTTTATGGGAATATGGATTTTTACTATTAAGCCGATTCTGGCAATAGTAATTGTTGTTTCCATGATGCCCTGTCTTCTGACAAAGCTTGTGCAGGTAAGCATGTACGCCAATCTTGAGGATGAGATTGCTCCGCTGAGAAGATCCTATGATTATTATGAGAGCGCCATCTGCTCCAGGGAATATTTCAAGGAAACCAGAATTCTGGGTGTAACGGACTATTTTAAGAAGCTTTATTATGACACGATGGTCGTTCTGAATAAGAAAAGCCTTAAGGTGGCAAAGAGAGCCTGTCTGTTCGATCTTGCGGGAAAAGGAATAGGCCTTGTGGGTTATCTGGCTGTCCTTCTGCTTTTTGTGAAAGCATTGCTTACAGGTGATATTACGGCGGGTACATTTGCCGCAATATTCACGGCAATCGTAAAGATGCAGGAAATGGTCGGAGAAATGATTCATCTTGTGGGCGATATAGGTAAGAACAGCGGTTCGATCAACAACCTTCTTGATTTCATAGATATGCCCGAAACAGACGGTGAAACAAAGGTAAATGATTTCTGTGAAAAGATTGAGCTTAAGAATGTTTCCTTTACATATCCGGGAGCAAAAGAGGAATCTCTGACAGATGTCAATCTGACGATTGACAAGGGTGAGACCATTGCGATTGTGGGACATAACGGAGCCGGAAAATCAACTCTCGTGAGACTGATCACAGGGATATATCAGCCCACCGGCGGCAGTGTAACAATAGACGGTATACCCACAAAGGATATTAAGTCATCGAGCCTTTACGGACTTATGTCCGGTGTATTCCAGAAATTCCAGAAATATCAGATGACTCTTCGTGAAAATGTTATGATCAGCGATCTTGATACGGAAAGGGAAGACGGAACTCTGCTGGAAACCTTAAAGAAAGCGGATGTGGATATTGAATCACAGTCTTATCCCGACGGTTTGGAAACAATGCTTTCCCGTGAGTTTGACGGCGTCGACCTTTCAGGCGGACAGTGGCAGAGGGTATCTATTGCAAGAGGTATCAACAGAGACAGTAAGGTAATCGTGTTGGACGAGCCTACTGCAGCAATCGATCCCATTGAGGAGACAAAGATATATAAGAAGTTCAAAGAGATATCCGATGAAAGAACAACGGTGCTTGTAACTCACAGACTCGGAAGTGCCCGAATTGCAGACAGAATCGTTGTTATGGAAAATGGCCGTGTTGCAGAAATCGGAACCCATGATGAGCTGATTAATAAAAAAGGCACATATTATGTTTTGTTCATGTCACAGGCACAGTGGTATAAAAATCAGAATGCTTAATAGGAACGTATAATATGAAGAAAACAGCGGTTTGTGAAGCTGACGGCGGCGATGGAGCGGGAACAGGAGGAAAACCAGA
>NZ_CAJUCP010000075.1 GCF_910585425.1 uncultured Acetatifactor sp.
ATAAACACTGGGGTTACAGCGATTCATTGTCTACGCAACTGTTAAAGACAGGATTTTACCCTTTTTGGGGACATTTTGCAACCTTTCTGTAAAAAAACTGTTTTCGGGCTTGCAAAAATCGTGGGGATACTATAGAATAGGGGAGGTGGATGGAAATCCATCGGGAGCTGAAGCCTTTTCCGGAGTTGTTTGGGGGCCGATGCTGCAGATATGACAGGGAGAGTTATCGAAGCGGTCATAACGAGCTGCACTCGAAAACGAGTGACCGCTTTGGAACCACTTCTCCAGAAACCCTTGATTTTTCGGGGCTTTTGCGGTATTATTTACAACTGAATTTACTTTAGTTCTCTCCATCAGCTCTCTCCTTTTTCCAGAGGTCTTTTTGAGGCTGATGTTGCAGATATGACACGGAGAGTTATCGAAGCGGTCATAACGAGCTGCACTCGAAATGCAGTTGTCCTTTACTGGGCACGTGGGTTCGAATCCCACACTCTCCGCCAGACGCTTACGTCCACAAGCGGGTTTGCCGCTTGTGGGCTTTTTTCATTCCGCCGCTTTTTCGGGGAGTAAATCCTCAGTTCTCTCCTAAAATGGGCGAGTTCTCTCCTAAAAATGTTTCGTTTTCGTGCAAAAAATGCCTTTATTCGAACTCTGCCCTATGTATTGGCGTATCTTCTGATATGATACGCCGTTTTCTTATGAGATTACTCCCAATGCCCCACTTAAGCCTTTTGCCATTGCATCCGCAGAGGACAGCTTGGAATTATAGTCCAGATGGGCATATACATTGGCGGTTGTGGAGAAGTCACTGTGACCGAGCCATTCCTGTATCTGTTTCATCGGTACGCCGTTTGCGAGCAGCAGCGAAGCGCAGCTGTGTCTCAGCAAATCCAAACGTTTGGATTTTTCCGGGCACCATTATGCCGTGGCGAACATCAACCGGTGGGTGGGACAGGGCTTCGGCTTCCATGACAGGCTGGTATTCCTCAGCAAGAGCATGGGGCATACCACAGTGGAGAGCACGAAATACTACTATTCGATCGTTCCCGGGCTCTCGGAGGTCATTAGAGAACAGACGGAAGCCAGCTCGGAATGGATGATGCCGGAGGTGCCCACAGATGAAGAAGCCTGGTAAGGAAAGCATCCTGATAGCAGGATACATTTCAGAGTTCCTGGACAGTTATGTGCTATCACAGAAAACAGACAGCATGAACACCCTGAAATCCTACCAGGACGCTATCGTGCTGTACCTGTCCTTTCTGGAGGACGAGAAAAAAGTATGCTGTGACAGCCTGGACGCAGACTGCTTCCGGCATGCAGCCATAGAGGAGTGGCTTGCCTGGCTGCGGGAATCCAGGGGATGCAGCCCGGAGAGCTGCAATAACAGGCTGGCATCCCTGAGGACATTTTTGAAATATCTGGGCAGCCGGGATGTGGCTTACCTGCATCTTTACCTGGAGGCGGCCCAGATCCCGCGCAGGAAATGCCAGAAAAAGAAAGTGGAAGGCCTGACACGGGAGGCGGTGAAGGCACTGCTGGATGCCCCTGACCCTTCAAGCAGGACCGGGCGCCGGGATATGGCATTCATGGTCCTGCTTTACAGCACCGCCGCCCGGCTCGATGAGATCCTGTCGATGGAGAACAGCCAGCTCCATCTGTCGGGCGAAAAACCATATGCAGTCATCATCGGGAAAGGCAATAAGATCCGCACCCTTTATCTGCTGCCCAGGGCTGTCGCCCATTTAAGGCGGTACCTGGCAGAATTCCATGGGGAAACGCCGGATCCGGAAGCCTATATTTTTTATTCCCGCAATACCGGGTGCCATGGAAAACTGACCCAGCCCGCAATCAGCAAGATGCTGAGGAAATATGCAAAGGCAGCGCATGAGGTCTGCAGTGACGTGCCACTTGGGCTCCATGCGCACCAGTTCCGCCATGGGAAGGCCTCACACTGGCTGGAGGACGGGATGAACATCGTACAGATTTCATTCCTGCTCGGCCATGAGCAGCTCCAGACCACGATGGTCTATCTGGACATCACGGCTGAAGAGAAGGCAAAGGCACTTGCCACTCTGGAAGATGAAAATGACAAAAAGGTACCTGCAAAATGGAAAAATCCTGATGGCTCCCTTGTAGATTTCTGCGGTATCAGGAGAAAAGGATAAAAATAAAATCCAAACCTTTTCAGACGGTATTTGTTGTGGCTTCTGTATTTTCTCTGAAAGGTTTGGATTTTATTTAAGTTTGGATAACGCCTTTCGTGTATAAGCCCGCATCATATTTGGGAAACAAGCCTTGATTTGGGGCAATCAGACCGCCAATAAACGGTAAACGAAACTGACCACCATGTGCGTGACCGCTTAAAACTAGATCGATGCCACAATTTACATAGGTTTCAAACAATTCTGGACGGTGTGAAAGCAAAATTGTGTAATCGCTTTTATCTCTGATTAGTCCCCGTAATTTCGTATCAACCATAGCAGGAAGTTCTCCAAACATATCTCCTTTAATCGTAAAGCTTGGGTCGGAAAGTCCGATAAGCGTGATTACCTCATCTTTATATTCTAACTGTATTGCTGTATCTTCAAGGACAACTACACCAATATTTTCAAGTTCTGCCTTAAACTCATCATACTGTGGTAAACCGGCTTCGTGATTGCCTGTTACATAATATGTGCCTGCAATTTGAGCAGCTTCTTTTGCAAAATCAAGGGCAACATCAATATCCGTGTGTTCAGCATCAACTAAATCACCTGTTATTACTATAATGTTTGGCTCACATTCTAATAGTATTTGTAACAGCTCTGCATTGTCTTCTCCAAACACTGCATTGTGAAGGTCGGATACTTGAGCTATCCGAAAATCGTTAAATGCAGTGGGGATGCGCTTGCTTGAAACAGTCACCGTACTTACCATCAAAGCTGTATTGCCCCAGATAGTCCAAACAGTCAAAGCAAGCAAAACAACAATCAGTGTACATACAGAAATCAAAGCTTTTTTAGATAATCTTTTTTTCATGGCATCCTCCATCTTTCCTCTATTAGGATATAGAGCCAACCTTACAAACAGATGAATTTCAGCTTACGGTTTCGTAAGGTAGCAAAACAGGCGGCTCTTTGAGAAGCCGCCTGCTAAAATGACTGTCATTGTGTATTGATTGTTTCCACAATAGACATATTATGAATTCTTTTTGTTGGTCTGTATATGGCAAAAGCTACTGAAACTAAAACAAGCATAATAATAATCCCTACTTTTGCCCAAGGTATTGCCCAAGGGTCTCCCCATTGGCGACTTACCAACATAGTAAACAGAAACTTGTTGCAAAGCAAACCTAAACATAAGCCCGCTATACTGCCGATTATGGCGTAGGTAAAGGCTTCTGCCACAATCATTTTTGAAAGCTGTCTGTTACTTAACCCAATGGCACGAAAAGCTCCATACTGTTTTGTTCGTGCCGCCACGCTCATTGCAATGCTGTTAATAATATTGAATACCGTAATCAGCGCGATTAAAACTAAAAAGCCATAAAGGAACAGCCAGACACAGTAATAAACACTCAATGTGCTGCTGTTATCCATCCGTTTATCAATAAATGAATACCCTGCGCCATAGGTACGGTATATCTCATCCACATCCGCATCTGTAGCTTGTCTTGTCAACTGCATATCAATAATTGTATAATCCGTCTGCCCTGTTGTTTGGCGGAAAGTATCTTCAGAGCAGATAACTGTCCCTACATCCGGAGCATTAAAAAATGGGCTGTCGGACAACATACCAACAATTTTTATTTCTTTATACTGTCCGTCAATGCATAAATTTACTGTATCGCCCACTTGAATCGTATTCTGTGGCTCATATACAACAAGTCCCGTATTCACTTCATTTTGGACGGTATCAAGTGAGCCTTTCAGTAAATATTTTTTTGCCCATTCAAATTGATACTGCTCATAAGAAATCAAGTCGATTTTTTGCTCTGCATTGTTCGTCACGGCAGGAACACTATATAGAAACATCCGTCCATAAACTTTATTTACAACGGGGTTTTCTCTCAATCTATTCACGAAATCACTGTTGACAGAGCAGGTATTCTCTCCGCTTACAATAGATATATCCGCCGTCCACGGATGCAACGGTCTTAATGTGTGATTCATAAATTCGATTGTCACTGAAAACGAAAGGAAAAGTATAATGCTAAGGGCAAATGAGCCTGCCATAAGGATAAAATTTTTACGGCTTGCTTTGGCATGGTGGATTCCAAGTGCGGTATCCACCTGAAACCATTTTGTGCCTGCTGCCTTTCGGACGGGCTGCATTTCACTTGCGTTTCCAGAGACCGCCGCCAGTGGTGAAACTTTTGCCGCCTTTCTTGCGGGAGAACGAGCCGCCAACAGAACAGTCAGAAGCCCAACGACTACACCTGCTATAATGCTTGGCAAACTGATACTGAAAGCAGGCATTGCACCAAAATATTCTGGACTTAAGGCACGGAGAATAAAGCACAAAATCCATATCAAAACAATTCCTGTAAAAACACCAATCGGAATTGCAAGACGACACCAATTTAATGCCTCCTTGCGGACATACCGCATTACCTGTTTCGGCGTTGCTCCAATGCAACGCATCAGACCGAAAAATTCTGTCCTCTGCACGACATTACTGTTAAGGCTGCTCGCAATCATCATGATGCCCGCAAATAGGACTAACACAAATAAAACTGCGGCAGCAACATAGACCTGCATCATGAAGGAATTGACGCTTTGCCCAAGCAAACCAAGTAGTTTCGTGTTCTCAAAGACCTGTTCATCCGTTAAGTTGAATGCTGTTTTTAAATCCGAAATTTTATCCCGTACATTTTTTGTGCTTGCAAATTGAACATAAAAAGTGGTGGCATTATTTATTTGATTTGCATCAGAGCAGATATTGTAAAATGCTTCATCCGTTATAATTATGCCATAAGAACCATTGCTCATCAAACTTGAAGTATTTTCCACAAAACCAGATATTTCAAAGGTATACTCTTTTCCATCTGGAGATTTCAAATTTATTTGCTCTCCAATGTTTAATCCCATTATTCCTATTGCATTTTCCGTAACTAATGCTTCTTTCTCTGTCCGAGGAAATTTCCCATCTGAAAGCATATTGGGAAATATCTTCGTCAAAAATTCTTCATCTGTTCCACAAATGACAGCATTTGTCCCATTCAGTGTATATCCCTCTTCACCGTTGTAATTTAGAATTGCGTATGGAGAAAGAGCTTCAATATCTGGGCGGGCTGCTATGATATCTGCTGTCTGGGCATCTATAGTTTGGATTCCTATATGCCAGTTTCCTGTTTCATCCTGCGTTTTCATAATCTGGCTGCGGACGAACATATCAGCCATTCCGAAAATAGTTGTAACCAAAAGTACCGCTAAGACAATGCAAAAAACAGACATTCTATTCTGCTTTTTATGGACTTTTGCAGAAATGGGAACAAGGTCAAGATAATTTCTCATTCGATTCCCCCCCTAAATCTGTCAAAACACCATCTGTTACACGAAGCACACGGTCAACCATAGAGGTAAGGTTGTTGTTGTGTGTTATCATAAGAATTGTCTGCTGATAGTGCCGTGATGCCCTTGTCAGAAGTTCCATCACATCCTGGCTGTTCCTGCTATCAAGATTTCCAGTAGGCTCATCGGCAAGGATTAGCTTCGGTCTCGTAATCAATGCCCTGCCAATAGCGACACGCTGCTGCTGTCCTCCAGAGAGTTGATTCGGCAAGTGATTTCTTCTTTCTGTTAAACCGAGCATCTCCAACACTTCTTCTACATCGGCTGCTTTAGGTTTGCGATAATCCAACAGAAGCGGAAAGCTTATATTTTGTTCCACCGTCAATTCGGAAACAAGCTGAAAAGACTGAAAAACAAAGCCTATGTTCCGCCGTCTGAAAATTGTTCTTTCCTCTTCTTTCATGGAAAATAAGTTATTCCCATCCATCGTGACTGTGCCGGAAGTAGGAACATCCAATGCACCGATACAATTTAGCAGGGTACTCTTTCCAGAGCCAGACTCTCCAACAACAGCAGCGAACTCACCTTTTTCCAGAGAGAACGATACATTTTTCAAAGCTTCGACTTTTGCCTCACCAGTTCCGTATGTTTTACACAGATTTTGTACTTTTAAGATTTCCATATATAAGTACCTCCTTTGTCACAAGGATAGCAGGAACAGCTTACAATCAGATGAATTTAATCTTACGGTTCCGTAAGGAAAGACAATGTAAAGGTTGTCCCTTTCGGGCATTCGCTCTGGACAGACAGAAATCCCCCCTGCCCCTCGATAATCGCTTTTGCCAACGGCAGACCAAGCCCAACTCCCGATGTATGACAAGCGTTCCTGCTCCGATAAAATCTTTTGAAAATATGGTGTATATCCTCTGGAGCAATACCATGTCCGTTATCAGAGATAAGGATTCTGAACATAGCGGGAGTCCGCTCCCATGAAATATGAATTTTCCCTCCACTGCCCGTATGGTCAAGGGCATTTTTCACAATATTTCCAATCGCTTCACTCGTCCACTCCATATCGCAGAAAAACTTCTGTTCTAAGCCATCTATTATAATTTCTTTATTTTCACTTACTGCCCGTGTTGTTAATTCACTTATCGCATTACCGACGACATTTGAAATACTATAATACTCTTTTTCAAAAAGAATGCTTCCCATATCTAGCCGTGTAATTTTCAGCATTGACTGGATAAGTTGTTCTATCCGCTTTAGTGCGATTCCTATCTTTGGCGAGAATTCCCTTACCGTATCGGGATTGTCTGGCTCACTTTCTATTATTTCCTGATACATCATAAGTGCAGACAGCGGGGTTTTTAGCTGATGCGATATGTCGGAAATAGTGGTTTTCAGAAATTCTTTGGTTTTTCGGTCAGTATCATTTTGGGATTGCAGCATAGTAGCAAGCTGTTCAACAGATGACAACATCTGATAAAAAGTTCCATCGTTTGTCTGCGGCAGATGAACAGCATAGTTCCCATTTATATAACTCCGAATTGTCTTTTCAGATTTCTGGTATAATACTTCTCTGTCCCGCAAAAAAAGCATTGTCCCGCCAAGCAAAATAATACTTATGAACAGTCCCATTCGCAGTACCGAAGACAACATGGTATCTTTTACAGAGGATATATAAAATAAGCTATTTATATCCATACTTTCGGAAAATCCGATTCGACATAATAAATTACTTCCAGATGTACTTTCTTCTTTGCTTGTTAATGCCCTTGCTATGATGTCTTCAGAAACTCCCTGCTCCAACAAAGATGTCGCAACAGCATTGTCATGTGCAAAAAATTTTTCTCTTGCAGATTTGGTCTGTCTGTCAATTACATCTATCCCTGCCAGAAAAAACAGCACAAGAAGAACGAAAAGAAAAACACAATACCAACGGGTATGTTTATCATGTAAGAAACTCATTCATCCACCTCTTTCCATTGATAGCCAAATCCTCGGACAGTTAATAAATGCTCTGGATGCGATGGGTCTGTCTCTATTTTTTCGCGCAGCCGCCGCACATAGACGGAAAGGGTATTATTATCTACATAATCTCCTGCGCTGTCCCATAACTCGCCTAAAATAATATCTCTTGTAATGATACGGTTTGCATTTTTTACTAACAGGCATATTAAACGGTATTCCGCGGCTGTAAGTTCTAATATTTTTCCCTTTAACAATACACGGCTGCCCAAAAGGTCTATCTTAATATCTCCGCACTCCATAACTGTCTCTGTTCCTTGATTCGATAATCCTGCCCGCCGCAGCAATGCTCGTATACGTGAACATAGTTCACCCAGCTTGAACGGTTTTGTTATATAGTCATCGCCGCCGCAATCCAGACCACGGATAACGCTGACTTCTTCATCGGAAGCTGTCAGAAAAATAATCGGTATCTGATACCCATTCTTTCGTACCTTTTCACACACCTCAAAACCTGTTCCGTCCAACAGTGTAACATCAAGAATCAACATATCATATTTATCTATCTCTGTTAAATGAGCCAGAGCTTCTTGGACAGAACAGACAAATTCGACATTGAAGTTGTTTTTCTTTAACGAGTATTTCAGTCCGTCTATCAGACTTACATCATCTTCTAACAATAAAATCTTATTTCCCATTATTTGTAGCCTTTCTCCGCTTATCAACGGGTTTATTTGAGTTTTTAGGAATAAGCCATACACGATTTATATTTAGGACTCCCTCAATACGATTTTCCTTACATAGCCGTTGTACTCGTCGTACTGATATTTCCCAACATTCTGCCGCTTCCTGTGCTGTCATATATTCAAACATAACTGACCCCCTTATTCATGCTTTATATAGTATATCCGTTTGAACGAACAATATCAACCATGCAATTATGAACTTTTATCACTTGTCTACGGAAACAAAATCTCTTATTCACAGAAATGTCACATCGTTTAAGTGGAACTCCCATTTCAGTACAATATAAGAGGACAAAATCTATCCGTACAGGTGGTGAGAAAAATGAGCGAAGCCGCAGGAAACTTTGACTTTATGGCATTGGGGCAGGCGATTATGGATGCCCGTGAGAGACGGCGGATTACCAGAGAGGAATTAGCCGAGGAACTTGGTATTTCGGCAAGGCATTTGCAGGCTGTGGAGAAAGAGGGGCAGAATCCGAGCTTTCCCTTATTCATTCAGCTTGTGACCATGTTCCATATATCCGTAGACCCGTACATACACCCAGACCTCCCGACAAAGAAAACCACGCTGCGCCGACAGTTAGACTTGCATTGTGTAAGTTTCTTAATCCATTCATCTCGAAAGGAATTGAGTTGTTTTCTACATTCTTTTTAATAATAAGAAATTGCTCGTCTAAATATTCTCTTTTAAAATGATTCTCCAAGTCACCAATTAATTCTCTAATTCCTCGTTTACTATCAGTATAAAATTTGCTTTCTCCCAACCATAGAATACCATCATTTGGAGTAATATGTACTGCATCAAATCCATGAGCCGGAATTCCTATCGAATCTTTAAAATAGACTTTTGATATTAAGGGAATTGTATTTTTGAAATCTCTTAGTAATAAATGAAGTATTAACTCCCCAAATTCTCCTCTGCGTGAACCTCCTAATTTCTTTATTTCTTCTTCAACGGATTTGTCATTATCTAAATACCAACGTCTCATTAATTCATAATCATTTATTTTATAAATACTTTTTGCCGCCTCACGGAGCTTTTCGACAGCATCGGTCTGGGGTATTTTCGGATTCTCATACTCCGCAAAAACATATTCTGGTATAGTATTAATAACAGCCCGTGTAAACTCGTCTAATTGATATAAAGGCTTTCCATTATCATCTATATCCAAGTCAATCAAAAATGAATTTACATCATCTTCTTTAACCCTTGTTATAATAATATTTTTTCTATCAAAAGTCCTGTTTATCACTTGAGTCGCCTTTCTCTTATGATTTTTAAAAAAACTTAAAGATTTGGTTTGTTAATTACCTACATAAACATTATCGACACACGCTCGAAATATTAGTTAATAATTGTTTATTCAATCACTTGTCGTATAAATCAATCTATTTCCATGTCTTCGATTTTTTTAATCTTTCCATTCTCCAACGCCCGATATTCCCGCCTTAATTCTTGTAACAGCTCTTCCTCACTTGGTAAATACAATTTATACTTTGATGCAAAAATCTGTGTCTCATTCTCTGGCAAAGTATATTTAACCACCGATTCGCTCTTGTCCGCACATAACACAATGCCAATCGGCGGATTATCTCCCTCATTCATCTGCTCCCGCTCATAATAATGAACATACATCTGCATCTGTCCTAAATCTTGATGGGTTAAGTCTCCGACTTTTAAATCAATCAGTACAAAACACTTCAAGATATAATTATAGAATACAAGGTCAATCCAGAAATGGCGTCCATCAAAGGTAATTCTTTTTTGTCTGGCGACAAAGGAAAATCCTCTTCCAAGTTCTAACAAAAACTTCTGCAAATGGGTAATTAAAGCTTGTTCCAAGTCGCTCTCATAGAAATCATCATTCGGATTCAGTCCAAGGAATTCAAGTACATAGGGGTCACGTATAATATCTTCGGGTGTTTTCGCTGCTTCTGATGTCTGAATCTCAGCAGCAACCTTTTCTTTATTTTTACTGGACAACAGCCTTTCATAAAAAAATGTGTTTATCTGGCGTTCAAGCTGTCTGGTACTCCACCCAGCCTTTACCGCTTCCTGCATATAAAATTCCCTTGCATTACCGTTTTCTACTTTCATTAAAAGTCTATAATGCGTCCAGCTCAATTCGTCACGCAGTGCGTGACCATTTGGAAAAGTTAAATAAAATTGCCGCATATATTTTAAATTAGTAACCGTAAAACCTTTCCCAAAATCATGCGTCATCTGCTTGGAAAGCTCTTTCAGCAGTCCCGCACCATATTCCGCCTTATCATTTCCGCCTTGCTCTTCTATAATGGATTTTCCAATATTCCAATATGCTTCCACCATTGTAAAATTAGCAGTCTGGTAGACTTTGTTTCTTGCAGCAAGCAATATATTCCTTATTTCATTATAAAAATTCTGATTCACCCCTAAATTCCCCTTTCACAACATATTTATGAAAATCCTTTTATAATTCTTTTCGGTCAGCCCTTTAACCACTCTTGCAATGGTAGGATTACCTACATACGCTCTTGCCCTAACAAAGGTTGCTTTTCAATTTTCATTATCTGAATTCTATTTTAGTTCATTTTCCCCCATCTCACAATGCAAAAGCAACACAAATTTCAAAAAACAAGCAGGTTTCGCTGCCTGGGGGCTTCTTTCTCAGAACGTTTTTATCAGCCGCTGACAAGGGCTTTACAAAATCGGATTACCTGGCTTCTTCAGTCTGGAAAAGAGACAAATGGCTCTATATATCGTTGGATATAGTCTACTCTGTCAGAAATTGTAGGCTTGAAATATGATGTGACGGAAATGACGATATTCTTATCCGGGTCGATATAGATGACATTGCCGCTATTCCCTATGGCCGCATATATATTCTTTTCAGGATCAATAATCCACCACAGATATCCATACATCATACCTCTGAACTGATCGCTTTCTACCCTTCTCGGCTTCGTCATTTCCCGAATCCACTCCGGCGAGACTATTTCCTGCCGGTCATGGATGCCATTGTTCAAGCATAATAATCCTATTTCTGCCATATCCTCCGCAGACATACACAGTCCATATCCCGGCGTTCCTAAGCCATCCGGGTCGCAGAACCAGACATTGTCTTTGGGCTGTTTTCCGACCGTAAATTGTCTGTGTTCTTCGGCTGTCTGTGCCAAATAGTTCATATGCTTTTTGATGCCCAGGGGTTCGAATAAGTATTTATTTGCATAATCCACAGTCTTCATATCTGTTGCTTTATACAGGATTCCAGACAATATGTGAAGGCATACTGTCTGGTAATGGAATTCATCTGTAATGCCTTTTCTTCCGCCTAAAAAGTCCAGAGAGGCATATGTCCAATGGTCGCTCGAACAGACCTTTGTCCAGGGGTCTCCTTTACATTTATACGGAGCCCTCATGGTCAACAGATGTCTGATTGTCACATCCTGTATCGTCCTTTCGCCTCTTTTTATTTTATATTCCGGGAAATATTCCAGGACTCTGTCATCGACGCTTTTTATCTGCCCTTTGTCAATGGCGATGCCTGTCAGCAGGGAAATGACGCTCTTTGTGGCCGACATGATATGGACACAGTCATCTTCCTTATACCCATTCCAGACGTCGGAATAGACCTTTCTGTTATTCCTGTACGCTGCCGCCTGGCATATATTCGGTTGGCTGTTTTCTATGAAGTTATGCAGTTCGGTTTTCGTCATCTGTCTCCGCTCCAAAGTGTAGTTTTTGTCTGATTTCCGGACATTATCTTTTTGACAGGATAATAGATTTCGGTCACATTATCATTTACATCTGCAACCTGTGACGGGTCTGTCAGGTAGACTTCGAATAGCGCATTCGTGTTTTGATACCCCTCTTTTTCTGCCCATTCCCGCTGTTTCGCGTAGACGGAGGAGAGCTGTGCATACGCTCCGCGCAAAACCGTTTTCAGGCATAATCCCGGACAGAAATCTTTCGTTCCGGTTGCATATTCCTGTACAGGGACGGCGAACTCTGTATCCAGACCGGAGGGAGCATATTCCGCACTGTGAAAAAGCACCATTGGGTTGCCTGCCATTGTCAGTTTGTCTGCTGCAATTCTTTTGAACAGTTTTTCATAGCAGGCCAGATATGCAGCGGGATAATCTTCTTGACGAACATTTTTTCTGATCGACAGCAGGCACATCTTTGGCACATCTACGAGCCGTACATCGATGTCCTCCATATACGACATAATGGATTTCCCCTGTTGGACAGCAGCTATATCGTCTTCCAGTTGTGCCAGGATCCGTCTGTAATAATCGGCCTGCCTTTCAATTTCCTTCTTCTTACGGACGAGAGCGAGGTAGAAGCTATCGTCCCGTACTTCCTCCGCCCTGAGGATCGCCTTGATTTCATCCAGGGAAAAGGAATACGCCTTTAGCCGATTGATGAACAGCATTTTTTCAAGCTGTTCAATCGCATAGTAGCGATATCCATTTTCGGGATTGACTTCGCCGGGCTCAAGCAGGCCTATTTCAGCGTAGTAGCGGAGCGTCTTTGTGGATACCTTGCATATATTTGAAAATTCACCGATTGATAGCACTGATGGCCACCCCCTTTTCTTTCTTAAAGTATATACTTTGCCGTAAGGGTAAAGTCAACAGGATTTTCAGTGGGGGCGATTCCCAGCTTTTTCACTGCAAAGCAAAAACTTCCTGCCGTCTCTGACAGGAAGTCTCCCTTGCTGCAACGTTTTGCTTATTTTGTTCCTCTTTATTTCATGGCGAGCAGCTCCGGGATCGTAGCCTCGAAATCCACGCCGTACCAGGGCTTGTCCGGATTCTGCAGGGTCACTTCTATGGTGTGGGCGGTGTAATCCGCTGCGATGCGCATGGCGTCCCGCCAGTTCAGCCCTCTCAGAATCTGCCCCACGCAGGTGCTGGAGAAAAGGTCTCCCGTGCCGTGATAGGCAGCATCGATCCTCCGGTTCTGGTAAATGTAATACTCCCCGGTCTCCCGCTCATAGCCCATCACCCCGGTCTTTCCCTTCTCCAGGGAGACGCCGGTGAGGACGCTGATGCCTGCGCCCAGCTCATTGAGCCTGGCCAGGAGCTCCTTTACATAGGACTCATCGTATTCCTCCCTGTATTCCATGCCTGTCATCAAAGAGGCCTCGGTGATGTTGGGCACGATGATGTCCGCCTCCGCGCAGAGCTCGGCGTTCTTCTTCACATAGTCCATGTCAAAGGCCGGGTACAGCTTACCGTTGTCCGCCATCACGGGGTCTACGATTATAACCGTGTCTTCACCCCGGAAATTCCTGAACAGCTCCTTTATCTGGTCAACCTGCTCGGCGGTTCCCAGATATCCGGTATAGATGGCGTCGAAGGCCACGCCCTCGCTCTTCCAGTGGGCGGCAATCGGCTCGATCTGGTCGGAGAGGTCCTTGCAGGTGAAGTTCCGGAACATGGTGTGGGTCGACAGGACTGCCGTGGGCAGGATGACCGTCTCGGCGCCAAGGGCGGATATGACGGGCAGCGCTATGGTCAGGGAACATTTCCCCAGGCATGAGATGTCCTGTATGGTCAATACTCTTTTCATTTTTGATACCTATCTGCGCGTTGCGGCGCGCCGGGGACTGCGGGCCGGATACGCATTTTTGTCCGGCCTGCTCCAAACTGTCCAGGCACATCGTATCACTGTCTACATACTACGTCAATAGGTTTATTGATTTTTTTGCCACAGGCAATCCGGGCCAGGGCCGCGGACAGCGCGTGGAGGAATCTGCGGCGGACGACAAAGCCTGCTGCCGCCTCTCCAAAAAAAATTTGCAAACCCCCCCATATAATGGTAAAATAAGATACAAAAATATGCAATATACGGAGAATGTCATGAAACCCACGAAAAGAATATCACACCTGTTCCTTCCCACCGTTTTTATGCTGGCCGTCTCCCTGTCCGGATGCGGGGGCGATGGCGGCGAGGCCCCTTCCGAAGCGGAGCAGCCCTCCGGTTCCGGCCCTGTGGCGCTGACTGTCTGGGGCGCGGAGGAGGATGAGGAGCTGCTGCAGCAGATTTTTGACAGTTTCCAGGAAAAGTACCGGGGCCAGGCGGATTTCCAGATTACATATCAGCCCCAGAGCGAGAGCCACTGCACCGACGCGCTGATGGCAGACCTGGAAAACGGCGCGGATGTCTTCGCCTTTGCGGACGACCAGCTGAACACTCTGGTGGCCTCCGGAGCCCTGGATCCCATAGAGGACCCGGAGCCCCTGCGGGCCGCCAATCTGCCGGAGGCCGTCTCCGCCGCCTCTGTGAACGATACCTTGTACGCATATCCCCTCACCGCCGACAACGGTTATTTCCTGTACTACGACAAGCGTGTCTTCTCCCAGGAGGACATCCAATCCTGGGACAGGATGCTGGACATTGCCGGGGAGCAGGACCGGAAGGTCTCCATGGAATGGTCCTCCGGCTGGTATGTGTACGCCCTCTTCGGCAACACCGGCCTCACCGTGGGGCTCAACGATGACGGCATCACCAATTACTGCACCTGGAACGACACGGAAGGCCCCGTCAAGGGGACCGATGTGGCCAAAGCCATGTCAGCCATGGCGGAGCATCCGGGATTCCTCAGCACCGACGACGCCGGGTTCCTGGCGGGTGTCCAGGACGGCACCATCGCGGCAGGCGTCAGCGGCACCTGGAACGCGGTGGCCGTGGAGGAGGCCTGGGGCAGCGGCTTCGGGGCGGCGAAGCTCCCCTCCTACACCTGCGCGGGGCAGGAGATCCCCATGGCCTCCTTCTCCGGCTATAAGCTCATCGGCGTGAACTCCTACTCCCAAAACAGGGACTGGGCCGCGAAGCTGGCCGAATGGATCACCAATGAGGAGAACCAGGCGCTGCGCTTCCGGCTGCGGGGCCAGGGCCCCTCCAACAAAAATGCCGCGGCCTCCGAAGAGGTTCAGGGCTCTCCCGCCATCGCGGCGCTTCTGGCCCAGTCGGAGCACTCCTGCCTCCAGCGCATCGGCGGGAATTACTGGGAGCCGGTCACTGCCTTCACCGCGGAGATCCTGGCCGGGAACCCCTCGGGGAAGAGCCTCCAGGAGCTGCTGGACACCATGGTCACGGACATCACGGCTCCCTGACCCCTGTCCTCCCTCCTGCCGCGGCCCCCGGCCTTCCCCTGTCCGGCGGCCGGGAATCCCTGGCTGCCCCCACATTTTTCCAAACGCTAAAGGAGATTTGTCCATCATGAAAAATATCAGCTTAAAGCATCGACTGATCATCCCCATCGCCCTGCTGGGCATGGTGGCGCTGCTGTCCAACATCCTCTCCGTCCTCAATATCCGCAACGTGAACGCCAGCGCCTCCAACATCGCCGACAACTATATGGAGGGCAAGGAACGGCTCGCCGCAATCTGCCAGGCCTCCATGGACATCCACCAGATGGCCTTAAGCCACATCGTGGCCACGGATTATGACACCATGATCCTCCTGGTCCGGCAGATCAAGGAGGAAGAAGCGCTTCTGGACGATATGCTCTCGCAGTACGAGGCATTCGTAGTACAGGACGACCGGGCGCAGTATGACTCCCTGCTGGAGGACTATGCCGCCTTCAAGCATGCCCTGGTCCATCTGGTGTGCGCCAGCGCGGGCCACAAGACCCAGGACGCCTACGCCATGGCCAACGGCGATGTGGCGGCAGGCGCCGACGCCATGAAAGCGGACATTGACGCCCTGAACGCGTCCATCAGCGCCCAGACCCTGGAGGCCAGGTCCCACCTCTCCGGGGTGTATGTCTTCTCTCTGGTGGTGGGCATCGCGGCGGCCGTCATCTGCGTCCTCCTGGTGCTGACGGACTTCCGGCTGATATCCGTCTATGTGGTGGCGCCCATCAAGAGCATCCTGAAGACCATCCAGGAAAGCTCCGGGCGCATCAACGGCATGACCGGCGAGGTGCTGAAGCGGACACAGGCCTCCCGGCAGAGCGCGGCGGGCCTTTCCTCACTGGCGGGGCAGCTCTCATCGACCTTTCAGGAGGTAGCCCGGAATGTATCGGACATCAACGACAGCGCAGGCACCGTCCGGCAGGAGGTGCAGGCCATCGCGGAGGAATGCAGCGACATCACCGCTTACACCGCCCAGATGAACGCCCGGGCGGACGCCATGCAGCAGTCCGCCCAGAGCAGCGCCGAGACCACCGGCGCCAAGACGGAGGAGATCCTGTCCTCCCTCAACGACGCCATCGAGAAGAGCAAGAGCGTGAACCAGATCAAGAACCTCACCGGGGACATCCTGGCCATCGCCCAGCAGACCAGGCTGATCTCCCTGAACGCCTCCGTGGAGGCCGCCAACGCGGGAACGGCTGGCAAGGGCTTCGCCATGGTGGCCAGGGAGGTGCGGGACCTCTCCAACTCCACCCAGGAGACCGCGGGGCGCATCCAGGCGATCAACGACGTGGTCACCGCCTCGGTCCACAATCTTTCCGAAAATGCCAGGCAGTTGATTGACTATATGAGTCAATCCGTCCTGAAGGAATTCCAGGCCTTCGTGGAATCCGGCAGCCAGTACAAGGAGGACGCCGCCCACATCCGCCGCATCATGGACGATTTCCACGGGCAGACCCAGCGGCTGAAGGATTCCATGTCCGGCATCGCGGATTCCATCGGCACCATCGACGAGGCCATCGACGAGAGCGCCTCCGGCATCGCCGGCATGGCGGGCAATACCCGGAGCCTGGCGGCGGACATGGAGGACATCACCCAGCGCATGGGCGTCAACCAGGACGTGGTGGCGGAGCTGGAGAAAGAGACTGCCGTGTTCGATAATCTGTAGGATGATTTTTAAATTTTTGTTGACACCCACACGAACACCTGATATAATATCTCTCGTGTAAATTTATATCATTTCACACGACAAATCATATATAGCTTGATTGATAAGCTGATGTAACGGTATATGGAAGAGTGCAGAAAGAGTATCCCAGGGGGTACTCTGCCCTCTCGAAGGTACTGTACATCGGCTTTTTTGTTGTGCCGATGTATTCCCCCAGGGGAAGACACGCTCCTTGACAACTTAATCGCAGTCTCTGTCGGTCAGGGAAGCACCGCCATGACCTGCAGGATCATGACATGATCTTGCAGCCAGCGTGCCAAGGGCAAACCGCTTAGACTGCGACGCGAATCGCACTACCAGCCGCGGTAAAAGCCGCGGCGCTGAAACTTATCACTTTTTTATATGACGAAAGGAGCGGCACAGCCTATGTCAAACTATATATGGAAAACGGAACACAAGGAAATCGCGAATATCACATCTCTGACTCCAAATGCCTACAACGTAACTCATATGTCGGAAAGAGCTTCCTGGGCAGTGGAGAGCTTTTTGCAGACGGCATGGCTGCTTCCGGGGAACGGATTCCTGGGATGGCAGATGAATTCTGACAAAGCCGGGATCCGTGCCTTTGCTTTCTCAAAGGGGGACGTCAAGATGACATCCGGCGACTTTGGCTGGATTTTTGAGGAATATGCGGATGTCGAAGCACAGGCGCCGGATTCCTTTGAGGATCTGTACAGGGATTTCCCCAAAGTATATGTCCTGCGGCATATGCCGGGAATCTCCGACGAACTCCGGACATTCAGGAGCCGGCATCTGCCCTCTGGGGATACGGATTATCTCCGGGATGTGGTCAGGGCTGTGAAGGAGTCCGGGGGAGTCGTGCGGATCGTGGTGGAGACCGGTCATGACAGCCAGGGCGTGATCCTGTTTTGTCTGGCGGAGGAGATGACTCTCCAGATGCGCACCCTGCTTTCCCTGGCATTTCCGGATACCGTCCTGGAGGAGGCGGACATGGCGGACGCGGATACGGATTTCAGGCTTCCGGCAAAGTACCTGATGGAAAGCATGAAAAGGCTGCTGGAGGTCTTTCTCCTTGAGGATTCCTTGCTATTGGATTCCATAGAGGATCCCTCCACAGAGGATTCCTTCTCAGAGGAGTCCTCCACAGAGGATCTCTCCACAGAGGATTCCTCCCTGGATTCCTCCCTGGATTCCGAGGATCCTGCTTACAGATTCCGTTGGGAGGATGAAGACAATCTGGACGCAGCCTATGGTTACGCCGATTCGGAGGAATATGATGCGGAGGATCCAGCAGCCCACAGCCAGCCTGGAGCCGGTGGGAAATCCGGCGGCGGGGAGACGTCTGACCAGGAGCCTGACAGTCTCTTCCTGGATGAATTGGATCTGAGCGTGCGCACCTATGTCTGCCTGAATCGAGCCGGAATTTACACCCTGGGGGATCTCCGGAAAATGAGCCGGGCGGATCTGGCGAAGATCCGGAATCTTGGATCGAGAAGCCTGGAGGAAGTCATAAATAAGCTTGCGTCAATGGGCCTGTCCCTTCAGGGCGAGCAGCAGCCGCCCAGCAGCTCCCAAATGCTGGCACAACTGATAGGCCTGAAGGACGTGAAGGAGCAGGTCAGGAAAATAGCGGCCTTCGCCAGGATGAAGAAGGACCTGGAGACGCTGGGCAGGGCATCCGTCCCGGTGGCGCTGAATATGGAGTTCGTGGGGAACCCCGGTACGGCGAAGACCACCGTGGCCAGGATCCTGGCCGGAATCTTCAAGGAGATCGGAATCCTTTCCAGCAGCCAGATCGTGGAGACAGGCCGGGCGGATCTGGTGGCAGGTTATATCGGCCAGACCGCCATCAACGTGAAGTCCGTGTTCAAGAGGGCCAGGGGGAAGCTCCTGTTCATCGACGAGGCCTATTCCCTTGCATCGGACTCCCAGAGGGACTTCGGCTATGAGGCGGTCAACACCATCGTACAGGAGATGGAGAACAGCCGGAGCGACACAGTCGTAGTCTTCGCCGGTTACCCGGAAGAGATGGAAAACTTCTTCTCCATGAATCCGGGGCTGAGATCCCGCGTCCCCTTCCGCATCAGCTTCCCCGACTACTCTACCGACGAGATGGCGCAGATCGTCACCTTAGAGGCGCAGAAGCGAGGCTTCTCCCTCTGCCCCCGGGCGCTGGAAAAGGCGGTCTCCCTCTGCGGGGAGGCAAAGCACCGTTCCGACGCGGGGAACGGGCGGTTCTGCAGGAATCTGGTGGAAAACGCGATCCTGGGCTATGCCCTGCGGGTCTACGGGGAAGGGGCGGAAGACGCCGACGGGGCGGAAAAGGATTTCATCCTTGCGGAGGAGGATTTTTCCCTGCCGGACAATATGCAGGCCATACCGGAGAGACAGGCGGCCAAAAAATCCGCGCCCATAGGCTTCCGTTAGGAACTGTGGGAAAGACAATTCCTTATTAACGGCGGGTTCCGGCGGCTTGCTTTTGTAAAATTTACAGACAAGAAGGCCGCTATCTGATATAGTGTACTCATGGCCGCCGGAATATGCCCCTCTGTCCAGGGCGGGAACATGTCCGGCGACCGCTGTACTCACGGCCTCAGCCATCTGCTCTATGGAATGATCTGCCCTATGGAACGTGCGGCAGGCGGACGCCCTGCCATGCAGAACGGAAAGGGGCAATGAGGGCGCTCAGGAGTATGATCCCTACAATGTGCGGCATGAATCACGGCCAGTGATTCTGTAGATTTCAGGAAAAATTCCGGAAAAGAAAGGTGGGAAAGACATGAAATTATTTCAGGGAAAACAGGAAGATTACCGAAAGAACCTTGCCTGCATGGAGGAAGTGACAGACAGGCTCTTAGGCCACATGAAGGGGCACGGCTTCTCCTTCCGGCAGGAGATCACGGACAGCAAGGGGGACTTCAGCCAGGAGAAGCTCTGCGGTCTGGTGGAGGAGCTTGTGGAGCGCTGGGTGGAGACCCTGCGGGAAAGCACGGACAAAAATCCTGACACCGGGGAGAGCCTGGCGGAGCCCTATATCCGGGAACGGCGGGAGCTGTACGGCCTCTACCTCTACCTGGTCATGCGGTGCAGCCTGTGCGAGGGGGCGTATGCGAAAGCCTATCCTTACGGCTCTGTGGAGAAAGAGCGGACGGATTTTGCATTCCTGCTGGAACAGGCCAGGCGCCTGACCAGAAGATGGTGCGTCATGGCCGAGCCCGACGGGGGGAAACACAACGAGCTGTACGAGGGCTATGACGAGCACTTCGGCTTCCATCTCTACAAGACCCTTGTGGATCCCCGGAGGATCACCGACGACAGCGCCCTGAGCCCCTGGTGGAAACGCCAGGACAACCTGAAGCGCCTGACGAATGAGGGCAATATGAAACGAATCTACATCCGGCACCATCCGGGCGCTTTCCAGGGAAGCAGGGGCAAAGAAATTGCTCCAGACAAAGAGACGGCCACGGACAAAGCGGCAGCCCAGGCGGAAGAAACAGCTCTGGACAAAGCCGCAGTCCCGGCAGAAGAAACAGCCCTGGGCAAAGCGGCAGTCCCTGGCAAAGTGACAGCCCTGGCAAAAGCGACAGCCCCGGACGAGGAAACGGCTCCGGATAAAGCGGCAGCCCCGGCGAACGCGACAGTCCAGGCGGAAGAAATGGCGCAACCGAAGGCTTGCCGCGATGAGACCGAAACGGACAGCAATATCAGCTATGAGGACGGCTGCGATGGCGACGACGGCTATGAGGACGATGATGCTTATGAGGATTTTGACGATTTTGACGATTACGACGATTACGATGCCTATGGGGATTATGACGCTTATGAGGATGACAACGACCCCTATCCGTTCCCTGATTTCGAGACCAAGGCCGAATTCGAAGCCGCCGCGACGGAGCAGTGGGCCCAGGAGTATGAAAGGGCGGACTACCTGGCATCCCTCGCCCTGAGCTTTGCCTGTAAAGCCGAGTACCTCGAAGCCTGCAGGCGGTTCACGGCCTCCTTCGAGAAGGCCAGGCCGGATGTGCTGCGGGACTTTTATCAGGAACTGGAGAGAATCGTGGGCCTGTATCTGGCCGAACGGAACCTCTCCCCCCTGGCGGATACCGATAAGACGCTGGACGTATACAGCCGCGTATCCGACGGCCCCTGCCGACAGGCCGGCAACTATGAAAGGAGGCTGCAATGGGAGAATCTGTGAACGGAATCCGCGGAGCCTTCTACAGCGACATCATCTACGATTACCAGTGCAAATATGACGACAAACGGGAAAAATCCTTTCTCTACAGAGCCTTTTGGGCAGAGGGCGTCTCGGGACTGCTCAAGCGCCTTGACCGGTCGCTTTCCGAGCACCTGGCCGGGGACGGCCATGAGTCTCCCAACCCGCTGGAGAAATACATGGCCCCGTTCTGCCCCAACAGCCGGCCCGGGAGCTGGGACTACCCCTGGCATCTGGCGAAACAGCCCCTAAAGCCCGGGGACGAGTCCCGCATCAAAGAGCAGCTTGCGGCGGCCATGGCGGAGCATCCGGCCTGGGCTAAGGGGCTGCTGACAAAAACGGTTCCGGAAAAGGGCCGCAAAGAGCGCCGGGACTTCTGGGAGGAGCTTTGGCTGAGAGATGCCGCTTACAGAGCCGGGCTGATCACCGACACGGACTATTACCTGTGGCTGGTGGAATATCTGGCGGTGCGGGACATCTATTATAAAGACAACAGCATAGCCAACGCCCATTTGTGGCTGAAAAGGCTGCTGCATAAGACAGGCGTGGCCGGCGAAGACCTGGACGTCAAGGCGAACGTGGAAAAGAAGCTGGCGGAGGCGGCAGCGCTGATACGCCAGGAACGGGACGCCGGAGGCACGGAAATCGCAGCCCGGCTCCACAATCTGAAACGCTCCGTGAAGAACAGGGACGGGGAGACGATCCGGAAAGAGGACTACCTGCCCTGGCTGACCGCCCGTCTGGAGCGGATGGCAGTCCACATCAAGGTCAAGACCTGGCTGCAGGACAGCGGATATCCCCTGGGGAGAAAGGACAAGGCGGAGAATCCGCCCAGAGAGCCCAGGAAACAGGACTTTTCCCTGCGCCTTTTCGAGGCATACTGCGACAGCGGCGAGGGCTACGAGTTCTACAGAAAAGACCTGGGGGGCCAGGAGAACTCCGGAGACTGGCATACGGACAGCCAGGGCTTCTGCATGCTGGAGCTGTCCCAGGCCGACGGCCTTCGGGAAATCCTGGAGCAGAGCGGAGGAAGGTATCTCTACATTCCGCTGGCCATCCACCTGGGAAGCGGCTGTATCTTTTTCCTGGCAGGGAAGGAGAATTACAGGGAAGCCTATGAGAAGGCGGGAAGGCTGCTGAAAGAGGCTTACAGACAGGCGAACGGCTGCTACTGCTTTGACTATCTCCGTCTGGACGAAGGGTATCAGGCGCAGTTTCCCGGGGACGTGGGCGGGGCGTTTCGGCTGCAGCCCTCCTTCCATGAGAACCAGGGGCGGAGCTGCCTGGACGTTTTCATGGATTTCAAACGCTACTGCCTGTCCGGAACCTGCAGCCCCCGCCGGACAGTCAAAAACTTCAACGAAGAGGCTCCCGACGGTATCCCGGATGCGTTCCGCTGGGCCTTTGACAATCTGGAGGAGATGGAAGTGAGCCCACAGGCGGCAGTCTCCTTCCAGCGTGTGCGGGAAATGGCGGAAAAGTCATACTGACCTCTCCGGCGCGGATGACCTTCCGGAGGAATACATTCCGGGTAAATACAATGCAGCTTGTTATGCTACTAGTTGTTTTTTTATCTGCTGTATGCTAATATTGTGATAGGCTGAATAAGGCCGCAAAAGCCGAGACGCCGGAGCAAATCAGAAAAAGAGTTGAGGAGGAAAAAGACACAGTGAATGGCGAAACAAAGCAGTACAGCATTTTGATTGTCCCCCAGCCGGAGGACAGCAATTCCCCGGTCTCCGCGGTGCATCTGGAGATTGCCGGAGATTCCAGCGACTTTTACAACAACGTGGAGGAGTGGAAGAATCGTCTCGCCCCCGACAGGCAGACGCTCTACAGCAATGGTTCAGCGGACCGCGCATGTCGGATCGTCGCAGGGACCGACGGCGATTTCACCGTTCCCTGCGATGAGTTTGCCGCCCTCTCCACGCTGTTGTATTACTGCGCGGTTCCCGAAGCCACCGTCAGAGAAATCCGGTATCGGGACACGGTTTACACGGATGTCTCCAATCTGGAGATCCTGTATAAAGAGTTCGAGGCGGTACAGGGAACGATCTATGCGTGCCCGGTGAGGTGCTCGGCGAAAAAGGACGGCCGCGATGTAACCGTGTATTTCCTCGGGTTCGACTCCTTCGGGTACGACCCGGATCCCTACGACATGCCCGGCCAGATTTCCTGCGGCCTGTCCGGCGGTATTGTAGAAGCGGACGAAAAGCGGCTGTACTTGGGTGCGTATCTCGACAGTGTGAGCCAGTGGGTTGAGCGCATTGATGAAGAGACCGCCCTGGAGATTCCCGATAGCTATTATAGCTTGGATTTCGATGTATTTTTTCACGTTTTCCTGGAAACAGACGGGGAAGATGTGACATTCTGTCGGCTCTTAAACGGAAACATGTGCCGGATGATCAGCAAGACGAAGGACACGGTGATCTTTCATGCAACAACGGATGACTGCGAAACGCTGGCCGCCAGCCCTGAGCAGGACGTGTCCCTGCCCTACATGGATGTAATCTTCAGAAACGTCAATGGAGCCTACCAGTACACCATTGAAAATCGAGGCATTGCCAAAAGCAAGTACAGCGGCGTCGTTTTCACGCCTCCGCGGCTGCCGGATCCGGACAGCCTGACGGAAGAATCCGCCGCCACCCTGTACCACGCCTATCTCTGCGCCCTCCGCAGCGCGTTCTCCGGCGCGGAAACCTACGAAGCAGACGGCATCGTCTTCAATCATATTGTCGGCAAGGAGGACCGGTTCTTTGCCAAAACAGAGGATTTTGAGCTGACTGCACAGTGGATTTCTCCCCTTAACACTGAGGGTCATTATACTATGGACTACAGCCGCTTTGAAACCGGCGCCTACATCAACGTGCTGAAAGCGGTCTTTTTCGAGGGTAAGACAGAGGTCTCCCTTTTACCGCAGCAATACTCCCTTGGGATCACCGTAAATAATCCCACCCAGAAGGAGCCCTACTGCACAAGCCTCAGCGAACTAAGGCAACGGGACTCCTTCCCCGGCGAAGAGCTCCCTGAAAGAGCCCTCTTTCATGAAGATTTCTCCAGCTTCATGAAGAACTGCGGACTCTACAAGGCCGTCAAAAAAGCCATCCTCCGCTTCGGTGTGCACCGGCTCATCATGGATCCCGCCAGATTGGAGCAAATCAGACGTGAGGAGATGGAATCGCTGTTATATGGCGATATGGTGCCGGATCAGAGCATCCTCTCCCTGGCTCTGGAGATGAAGAATGAGTTCAACAGGACCGGAAAGATTCCGAATATCGCGCTGATCGGCGAGGCCGGCACAGGAAAAACCAGCATAGCGAAGAAACTGGGGGCATCCATCTTCCACAAGGAGGTGCGGGAGTATTCCCCGTCGGATTTGAAGGGAGCCTATGAGGGCTGGACAAAGTATGAGGTTCTGAGCAAGCTGCTGCAGGCGGCGCAGGAGGACGCAATTTTCTTTGTGGACGAGGCCTACGAGCTGATGTCAGACGACTTTGGACGGGAGGCGGTCTCCCTTCTGCTTCCGCTGATGACGGGCAGGACCAAGGTCGATGCGTCCACCGGCGGCAGCGGCGGCGACAGGCTCACGTTATCGGTGGATTTTGAGACAGGGGCGGTCAACGGGGGAAAGAGATACATAAAGCCCGGTATCCCTCCCATCTGGATTGCAGGCTACGAGGATGAAATCCGCCTGATGCTGAACCAGAACAAGGGGCTCTACAGGCGCCTGAAACGGGTCTTGCTGGCACCGCCCACAAAAGACCAGTTGTACAGCAAGCTCATCAGGGAATTGGAAGACCAGCGGGGAAATGTGGATCCTAAGAAATGCGACATTCTGACGAAGCTGTTCAAGAATCAGAAAGCATTGCTCACAAGATTCTTCATGTGGGGAGCCCAGCCCCAGAATTCCCCGTATTTCGCCAACTTCGCGGGCGTTGAGAGTTTCCTTGGGCGCTGCATGGACGGCATTGATTTCGACAGCACGGAGGACAACGGAATCACCGGGCAGATGGAAACCATCATGGCCTCGATCAAGCGGGACGTGAAGCGCCAGCTTGACACGGTCCGGCGCAAGGGCGGAACCGCTTACGCCGCCAATACCAATGATGCGGAGCGCATCCAGATGATCTCCGACATCGAGACCCGTTTCGAAAATCTGGTGGGCTGTGAAAACCAGATCGCGTACATGCAGAGCATCATTGACATGCTGGCGGAGAAGCTCCTGTACGACCGCTATCACATCACTGTTCCCAAGGGCGCGCTGCTGCTGGGCCCTCCGGGCGTGGGCAAGACCTTCATCGCCCGGGCCATGGCAGGCGAGCTCCAGAAGAAGTTTGAGAAAGGCTCCGAGACCTCCAACAAGCGGGTGGGCTTCATGTCCCTGTCGGCTCCGGAGATCACCACCATGCCGGTCAGCTTCATCGGAAGCATTTTTGACAGGGCCGAGGATTACGACGTGTGCGTAATCTTCATCGACGAAGTGGACGCCATCGCCAAGAACCGGTTTGAGAATGGGAACTACTCTCATTTCATCGAGCTGATCAGGCAGATGGACGGCATCGAGCAGCGGTCCAATGTGTTCATCCTTGCCGCCACCAACGCCTACGAGTCCCTGGACCCTGCCTTTACCCGCTCCGGCAGAATCGACAAGAAGCTGTTCTTCACGCTGCCGGACAGTAAGGCCCGCTGCGAGCTGGCGGAGAAGAGCATCCGCGCGCGCTGTGGGATCCTGGTGCAGTTTGGCGCGGAACCCAACGAGAAGGGCGAGCATGTCCTCTCCGAGGCGGAGAGCCGGGGCATCCTGAAACTGGCGGAGGAAACCGCGGAGCTCACCGCGGGACGCACGCCCGGAGATATCGAAAACATCATCAACACTGCGTTCATCATGTACAATCAGGAACTGCACCTGCCCCGGAAGCCGCTGGAGCAGAGGGAACTTCGTTTTGGGGACAGCGAGGAGCTGGGTTTCCTCTACCGCAATCTCTACGAGGCGGTGGAGCGGTTCACCGTGGGCGACCCGCACCCCGTGGACAAGGACAGCGGCTCCAACACGGGCAAGAACGACAAGGGGCGCTTCGCCGTCTCCGTCCATGAGGTGGGACACGCGCTGGTGGAGATTCTGTCCGGCCGCGAGCCTTTCGAGAAGATCACCTCCCTCCCGAGAGGCGACGTTCTGGGGTATGTGCAGCCCAGCCAGAGCAGCCTCTGGACGAAAGAGGATTTCCAGATTCGCATCCGTTCCTCCATGGGCGGAAGAGTCGCCGAGGAGATCGTCTACGGGAAGGAGCATATCTCCACAGGCGCCTCCGGGGATATGGAAAAAGCGACCTACTGGGCCCGCATGATGGTGGAACGTCTGGGCTTTACGGAAGAATTCGGATTCATGGCCCTCTGCCAGACCACAGCGCAGCATCTCGACGCAAGCGCGTACAACTGCTCCGAGACCTTCCGCGAGCAGAGCGACCAGGCGGTCAACAAGCTTTTGAAACAGCTCTATCAGGAAACCCGGGGCCTTCTGGCGGACAAGAAGGAGCTCATCGAGACGCTGGCCGCGGAGGTGGTGAAGCAGGAGACCATGACGGGTAAGGAATTTATCCGGTTTTACCGCAGATGTTCGGGTAGGGAAGCCTGAGGAGCCGCCCGGGGTTTTCCGGGATTCCAAAGGGTGCTGGCTGCCCGGAACCCACAGCCCTCTCCGATCCGCCGGGAACGAAGCATCCAGGCCTTACACGGCCTGGATGCCGTTCTTTGGCCAGAAGCACCGCCGTGGTTCACAGGCTTCTATCCAGATAGCCGAACATGAGCTTCACCATATTCACTGCCAGGGCCCTCTCCTCTTTCGTCCTTCCGTTTAATAATTGTCGTAATATCAGGTATTCCGCATCGTCTTTGGCAGTGATGGAATCCGAGAGCAGGTAATCCACCGTGACGCCCAGCCGGTTCGCCACCGCCACCAGGTTATCCAAGGTCAGGCTGCGCTCTCCCCGTTCAATCTGCCCGATATACGCCATGGAAAGGTCTACATCCTCCGCCAGCTTCTCCTGTGTCAGATTCAGCTTCAGCCTCTCCTCCCGGATACGCCTGCCCAGTGTCTTCTGTTCCATAGAATCCCTCCCATGTCCATAGTTTGTCTTATAGTATACCCAAATAATACTAACCGCCGGAAATTCCCGTAATCCACACAGTGCATTATTTTCATACGCTTTTTGCTGTTATCTCCTCTCCCATCTTTTGCTTAAGGACTATGTTTTCCCGTCCAGCCCTCCATTCCCATACTGAGCCCGCTTTATGACGATATGTTCCCGTAAAATTTACGGGCGGGCACAGAGGGGCCTG
>NZ_CAJUCP010000076.1 GCF_910585425.1 uncultured Acetatifactor sp.
GCCGTGCTTGCACGGCCAGTTGGCGAATGCCGCGAGGGTCAAATACCAAAGTGTCTGTAAGACACTTTCTGTCTGAAAGACACTTTCTGTCTGAAGGACACTTTCTGCTCTGCAGTGGGGTATTTGATTCCCTGACACGCCTGCTGCCGCAGACGCCGTGCGGCGCATATGGAGCCGAATCCCGGCCGCAATGCCCCTACGGGTCAACATTATATCATCTTTGCCCCAACTTGTCATTAATTATTTCATCTTGGCGATATCTTTTGACTATATAATCGTGGTCATTTCGACGCGTCCGCCGCCATAGGCATACACGAAAAAACTGCGCCATGGCAGCCAGCCCACAGCGCAGTTTCTTGCTTTTCATGACTTTTCTTAGTTTTTCATAAGCAAATGAAGGATTGGACAGCCGCCTGTCAGCCCGCCGCAGCGGAGAGCTTCGCAAGCTTCTCCACCATGGCCTCCCGCAGGCCCTCCAGAAACTCCCTGTTCCCGGGATAATCGTCAAACCGGAGATTCCGTCCCGCCGCTTCGTCAATCATGGCCACCACGGCCTCCCTGCCCATATGCCGCTCCAGGGCGAAGCAGACGTCCATATCCTGGATGCCCTCGTAGGTGACCTCCCCGCGGATGGAGCCATAGACGCTGTCCCTGCCCGGATAGAGGATGAAGGGGTCGCCGGAGGGGAAGGCCTTGTCCCCGGAGGTGGTGACATAGGGATTGATCGGGTACTTCGACACGCAGGAATTGTAGAAATTCAGTCCCCAGTGCAGGAAGCCCTTGATATTGTATTTATACAGCAGGAAGCCCAGGACGCGCACCCTGTGGGAGGGCATGGCCAGGAAGCTGTTGGGGAACACCTTCTCCGGACCGCAGCAGTAGTACGCCCACTGGTTCTCCACATCATGCTCCAGGAACTCATGGATATGCTCCACGCTGGTGACCGGGCATTCAATAAGGCCGTTCTCGCAGAACGCATAGTTGGACAGCGCATCGAAGGTCTTGCTGTCCCCGATCAGAGGGCGCATGATATCGGACGCGGTCCTGTAAGTCTCCATGGATTCCAGCGTAGGCTCGTCGGAGATGTGGAAATAGGTCTGCTCGCTGATGCCCTCTGCCTCCAGCTCCTTTGAAACCGCCTCGATGTACTGCGCCAGGAACGCCACATATTCCTTAGAATCCGCCGCCACATGCCAGCCGAACATATAGTCCGTTCTGCCGTTCTCCGTGACCATGATGTTGGGCGCGCATTTTGCCCCCCACTGGGAGAACATATGGGCCATCTCATAATACCGGATTCCGTTCTTCTTGCAGATGTCGATGAATCGCCTGAACTTCCCGAAGGAGAACTCATATCTGTCCCCCTTCTTCTCGATGTCCACCAGCTGCACGCAGGGCCTGACAGTGCCCACCGCGGTGTCCAGAGGCGGCGTATGTATGGGCACCAGGATCATGTTCATCCCCACGTCCGCGGCGGCGGCGATGTATTTGTCGATCAGCTCCCAGTGCTCCTCGGAGTAGATTTCCACATCATGCTGCACCGCGATGCAGTCCGCATAGAACCACCTGGTGTAAATCAGCCTCTGCTCCGGCATCGCGGCAGGGATGACGCGGACATCCATCACCTGGCAGACCGTAAAGGCCGCATCCTCCGCCGCGGGAGCCTTCGCCGCCTGCATGTCCACCGGAAGAAGCCTTACTTTTATCCTGTAATCCCCGGCGGGAGTGTCCCTGGGGACATCCACCTTGACCCACACAGTGGCCGTCCGGGAAGTGACCGCCAGCCGGTTCCCCTGCTCCTCCAGGGGCACAAGGATGTCCGGCATGAACCCGGGCTCCAGCGTCATGTAATCCTCGCCCTCCATGTCCTCCTCCCTGGCGGGCACATCGATATAGGCATCCTGCACCATGTAAAGGCGCACCGCGTCCTTAAGGCCGGACTCCACGGACACCGCCACGTCTATCCGGCTGTCCGCCTTCATGCAGATCTGATAGGAAAGCCGCTCCCCTGCCAGAACTGTTTTTTTGTGTATTTCATCACGCCTGAGGCTGTCCTGCGCCCTCACCTTCTCCAGAGACGATACCTGCACCACCTGAAATTCCATAGCAATCCCTCCTGCTCCCTGTCTTGAATCTTCTCTTTTATGCCGGATTCCATTGCTATTTCCGGCATATGGATTATAATAGGAAGAGCGGAGATTACACCGCAGCTCCCATTAACCTGATTCTATTACAGACAGCGGAAGCCTGCAATGGATAAACGAACCAAAAAAATGGACTTTTCAACAGGCAGGACCTTGCAGAAAGGAGGCCCCAATGCGCACGCAGACTTATTTCCATACAAAACTGGAGGGCGAGGCCAACCGGAAAAACGATGCCGTTCCGCTCCAGGTCAACTGTGTGGGCGCAGTGTCCGAAGCGCGCTCCTTTTCCACCAGGGCTGTGCGGCAGGACTATTATTACATATATGTCTTAAATGGAGAGATGCTTCTGGAGGACTGCTGCCTCATGCCTGGGGACGTGATGGTCTTTGAGCCGGGACATGACTATCAGTACACCAGCCGGGGGGAGACCGCCTATCTCTGGGTGCACTATACGGGCTTCGAGGCCCGCTCCCTCACAAAATCCACGGGCCTCGCCCTGAACCGGGGGCGGCACATCGGCATCCACAGGGAAATCATCGCCTGCTTCCGGCAGCTCTTCCGGGAGTTCATCATCAATGATGACGCGGCGGAACAGCTCTGCGTCTGCCTGCTGCGGGAAATCCTCCTCTTCACAGGCCGGTATATCGACTTCGGCTCCAGAGGCAGCCTGCCCCTGCTGGCAATCGAATACATCCACCGCTGCTTCCAGGAGCCCATCGACATAGATGCCCTGGCCCGGATGGAGAACATGAGCTGCACCGCCTTCCGCAGCGCTTTCCGGCAGCATACCGGGGTCTCGCCCAACGAATACATCATCGGCCAGCGGATCAGCGCGGCCTGCCAGCTGCTGTCCCAGACCGATAAAAGCGTCAGCGCCATCGCCGCCGATGTGGGGTATCCCGACCAGTATTATTTCAGCAGAATCTTCCGGAAGAAGATGGGGATGCCGCCGCTTAAGTACAGGGCTTCCCAGAAACCGTGAAGCCCTGCCTGCCAAAGGCCGCCCGCCTGAACCGCCGGGCTAATTCGGGCCGTCCTGGATCATCTCCCGCAGCTTCCCCACCGCCCGGTCGATGCCGCCCACCTCGTCGATGATGCCGTGCTTCACGGCCTCCTCCCCCACCAGAATGGTGCCCACGTCCTTTGTAAGTATCCCCGTCTCCGTCATCAGGTCCTCCAGGGTCTTCTTGTCTATGCTGCAGTGGCTACAGACGAATCCGGTAATCCTGTCCTGTATCAGCTTGAAGTAGTCGAATGTCTGGGGCACCCCGATAATCATGCCGTTCATCCGCACGGGATGTATCACCATGGTCCCCGTGGGCACGATGAAGGAATAGTCTGTGCTCACCGCGATGGGCACGCCGATGGAATGGCTGCCGCCCAGCACCAGGGATACCGTAGGCTTGCTCAGGGAGGCAATCATCTCCGCGATGGCCAGCCCGGCTTCCACGTCCCCGCCCATGGTGTTCAGGAGCACCAGCACCCCCTGTATGTCCTTGCTGTCCTCAATGGCGGCCAGGCTGGGCAGGATGTGCTCATACTTCGTGGTCTTGGAATTGTTGGACAGGTTCTCATGCCCCTCGATCTCCCCGATGATGGATATCAGATGGATGTCCCCCAGCTTCCCGCTCTCGTCCAGCGTCACCTGGCCTGTCTGCTCTATCCGCTCGTCCTTGTGCTCTTCCTTCTCTATCTTCTTGTCGGAGTTCTTTGCTTCAGCCATGCTCTCTCTCCCTTTCCCATGGATTTACTCAAAACATGACCTTAATATTCCCCTTTCAGGCAAAAAAATACCAGGCCCGTAAAATTAGGCCCGGCATCTCCGACTCGCACGCTTTTATCTGGTCAGATCCTGCACCCACTTGTATTTCCGGAACCGCAGCATCACCCAGGGAATCTTGCCCACCTCGTCCAGGCAGGTACAGGCATAGACCGCCAGCGGCGACCAGTGCAGCGCGAAAGCCCCCGCCAGCGCCAGCGGAATGGCTATCAGCCACATGCAGACGATCAGGCTGTACATATCGAACAGGGTATCGCCGCCTCCGTCCAGCACGCCGTTTATGGTCACCGTATTCACGCAGCGCCCGATCATGTACACCGCCATGATCACCATCATCCCTGTGAGGTAATCCCTGGCCTGGTCCGTCAGGATGACCATCCTCACGATGGCCGGGGTCACTGCCAGCACCAGGGCCGTGGACAGCAGCCCGATGACATAGGAGATATTTTTAAGCTTTATCCCGTATGCCTTGCCCAGCTCGAGTTGTCCCGCTCCAAGCCTGTGGCCCACCATGATCCCCGCCGCGCTGCCGATGCCATTGCACATGCAGCATATCAGGTCCCGGACCACCGCCGCCACGGAATTGGCCGCCGCGGCGTCCGTCCCCATATGCCCCATAATCGCGGTGTAGGAGGTGAATCCTATGCCCCAGCATAAACACCCGCCCAGAAGAGGCAGGCATTGCCTGGCGAAATCGGATTTCAGTTCCCCGGGCTGCTTCAGGAACCTGCCAAAGGCCGGGCGGACATACGCCGCCCCCCTAGTCGCTGCCAGGCACAGCCCCAGCTCCACCACCCGGGAAATCGTGGTGGCAAGCGCCGCTCCCCTGGCCTGCATCCTGGGCGCTCCCAGCAGCCCGAATATGAACACCGCGTTCAGGACTATGTTCAGGACTACCGCGCAGCAACTGATGAGGGCCCCGGGCCTCACATGGTCCGACACCTTCATCATGGTCAGATAGCACTGGGAGATGCCCGTCAGCAGATACGACCAGCCCGCCACGCGCAGATAGGCGCTGCCGATGGCGATCAGAGCCGCGTCATGGGTGAAGATATGCATGAGCAGCTCCGGCATCAGCTCGCAGGCCAGGAAGAACATCACGGACACCAGGCCGCAAAGCCGCAGCATCATGTTGAAGACATCCTCCAGGGTGCGCCTGTCCCCCTTCCCCCAATACTGGGCCCCCAGGATGGCTCCCGCCCCCGTCACCGCGCTCAGGAACATATTCTGGACAAACTGGATCTGGGTGGCCAGGGAGACCGCGGTCATCTCATCCTGGGCCACCTTCCCCAGCATCAGCGCGTCCCCCGCCGCCACTGCCGCCAGCATCAGGCTCTGCAGCGCGATCGGAAGGGCCAGCCTCGTCAGATTCCTGTAGAACTCTTTCCTGTCGATCAGCGCTCCCGGATTTTTCTTTTGCATCGGATCATCCTCGCATTCCTAATAAGTAATGGGCTCCCATCTGCCGCTCAGCCCATTATATATCAGGCTGCTGGTTTTGGGAATAGGGAATATTAAAAATACCAGGCCGCTTTTCGACGCCTACCCTTTCACCGCCCCAAGGGTCATGCCTACCGTAAAATACTTCTGAATAAAGGGGTAGACCGCCAGAATCGGTATCATGGCCACGAAGACCTTGGCCGACTGCAGGGTCTTGTCCGAGGTCTGCAGCAGAGTCAGTATCTCGTCCGTGCGCATGGTGGAGAAGTCGATTCGCACCGAGAGCTGGTAGATATAGGCCTGCAGGGGCTGTTTCGCAGTGTCATTGATATAGATCAGGCCGTCAAAATAGGAGTTCCAGTGCCCCACGAACTGGAACAGCAGCAGGCATGCCAGGGAAGGTACGCTCAACGGCACATAAATCCGGAACAGCACCTGCCAGGGATTCGCCCCGTCCATGGTGGCCGACTCGTTCAGCTCATATGGGACATTCCGAAAGAAATTGATCATCAGAATCATGTTCCACAGCGGCACGGCACCTGGCAGTATCAATGACCAGAAGGAGTCGAACAGCCCGTACTGGCGCATCAGCACATAGGCGGGAATCATTCCGCCGGAAAACAGCATGTTCGCCATGAAGAACCATTTCAGATACTTTCCCGCTGGGAACCGCCTCTGGGGGAGGCACAGGGGATAGGCAGTCAGCACCAGCAGAAGCAGATTTATGGCACACCCGACGACCACCCGCTTCACCGAGACAAAAAAGGAGGAAAAGAAGGTATCATCTTTCAGAATCCTCTGATAGGATGCCAGGTTCAGGCCCTTTGGCAGAAACCAGACCCTGCCGCCTTCCACGTAGGCCCTGTCGCTGATGGAACAGATAAAGGTATACCACATGGGATACAGACATAGCAGGGCCATCAGAATCAGGACGATTGTGATGATGATATGTGGCACCGTTATTTTCTTCTTCATATTTCGTCCCTCCCCGCTCAGAAAATCTTATAATCAGCGAACCTGTCGGCTGCCCAATAGGCAAAGACCGTCAGCACCATGGCAATCGCGCTCTTGAACAGGCCCACTGCCGTGCCCACCCCATAATTCAATGCAATGATGCCCTGACGGTACACCCAGGTATCGATGATGTCTGCCGTGGACATGACCAGCGTATTGTACATATTGAAAATCTGGTCGAAGCCGCCGTTTAAGATGCCTCCCAGGCTCAGCACCCCGTTCAGCACGATGATGTAACGGATGCCGGGAAGGGTCACATGGACTGTCTGTTTCCATCTGCCGGCCCCGTCGATTTCCGCCGCCTCGTACAACCCGGGATCGATGCCCGTCAAAGCCGACAGATAAATGATGGCGCTCCAGCCGAATTCCTTCAGCATCTCTGTGCCTATCATCAGAGGCTGGAAAATGGAGGGCGTCCCCAGGAAAGCATAGTTCTCCATCCCAAAGTTTGCCTGCACTTGGTTCAGCAGTCCATCCGTTCCCAAAATCTGCCTGAGAATCGTTGCGAATATGACCCAGGATATGAAATGCGGCAGATAAGTAAATGTCTGGATGAATCTTTTCAATCTGGAATTCCGCACCTCGTTTATCATCAGGGCGAACATAATCGCCAGAAGCTGTACCCCCACGATTTTTCCCACAGCCAACACCAGGGTATTTCGGATAATCTGCCAACAGTTTGGCTGCATGAAGAAAATCTTGAAATTGCGCATCCCTATCCATTTGGAGCCAAACCATCCCTTAATCGGTATAAAATCCTGAAAAGCCGCCAGGATGCCTGGCCATGTCCTCGTATTGAACAGGAATACCAATACCACTGCTGGCAGAACCATGAGCCAATAGTGCAGCTTGTCCGGTATGCTTATCTTTTTACGTTTTTTCTCCATTTTCCCTCCTGCTCTCCGAAATCAAACGGCAATGCCGGGCCATGGCAGAACATGGCCCGGTAACCATTCCTGAAAGGATGTCTCCCTGCACGCTTATCCGCCAATCGTTTCCTGAACCTCGGCCGTAATCTCTGCACCGCCCTGATCCAGATAGGATTGTACAAAATCATCGAAATAATCGGAGATGGACTTCCCGTCCGTATTGCCCATAATCATGTTGACGTAGGCATCCTGCTCCATGGTACTCAAGAAGCTGCCATACAGCTCCATGCTCTCGGTGCTGCCCTGGAACACAGTGGACACCGGCCTGGGGTTTCCTTTCAACAATGCATTTGGCCCTTCCCACCACTGCATATACTGCTGGTATGTGGTAGTGGCATCTATCCCTTCATAGACAGCCTCTCTGGGATTCTTGCCTTCCTGCAATGCATCATAAACCGTCTTACCTTTGAACGCCCCCTCCACAACCCAGTCCAGGGCAACCCCTGCTTCATTTTTGCAGTATTCCTTCACTTCTTCTATAGTGGTCATTTCTCCTGTATCCACTACCTTCTCCATGATTGTCTTTATTGGCAGTATATAGGCGTTACCTGGGACACTTCCATTCATAATGTTATATGCATTATTGATTTCCACATACCCCTCACGCTCACCTAAGTCATAACCTGCCAGACAGTACATATCATATGCATATACGAAAGCCGATGGATCCTCAAAATTTTTATTTACGACAAATATGCCCTGTACAGGATTGCCTGCCGCAGAACAGATTTCGCCCCCTTCCTCCGCAGAAAGCATATAGGCCGACCACTCTGCACTGGCATTCAAATTAATGCTGTTATTCATGGAAGACCATGTCCCCCACCACGGCGAAAAAACAATCCCTGCCTTATCATCCCCTACAGCCTGATTCAAGGTATCAGCATCCCAAGTAGCAAAGTCTGAGGGAATAATCCCCTGCTCATACCAACTGTTCAGGAAACTCAGAGCCTCCTTTGCACCTTCCATCAGAGAACCGTAAATCACAGTACCGTCTTCCTGTTTCTGCCATATTCCTGGAGCCGCGCCTCCTACATTCAAAAAAACATCACACAGATTGCCATCTCCCCCATAAGAAGCGTCAAAGCTTGCCCTAACAGGAATCCCATAAGTATCATCTTGTCCATTCCCATCAGGATCCTTTTCCATGAAAGCCTTTGCAATCTCTTCCAAATCTGCCAGGCTCTTAGGAGTCTCCAAATTCAATTTCTCCATCCAATCCTTCCGAATCCATATCAGGGGCGAGCCATCGAACTGTGCACCAACTAGAGGGATCCCATAGATACGCCCATCCACTTCCAGAACATCAAGCGCCTGATTTCCTCCTGCCTCATATAGCTTCTGGATTGTAGGATGATTTCCCTCCCGCAGCTCATGGGTCAAATCTGCAATTAGACCTGACTTCACAAGCATATAATACTGCGTCATACTGACAGTCATAAAATCCGGAATTTCTCCGCTGGCTATCGCTTGACTCTGCTTCTGAGAAAAGGCATCTCCGCTGGCTGACCATAACGCTTTCGGCTTCAAGCCAGTTATGCTCTCGAATATCCAGGTAATGGTATTTTCGTCAACCGTCATTCCATCAGGCAATTCCGCGGTTCCTGTATTGACGATTCTGGTAAACTCCATCCCATCGAACCGCTTATTGTACGGCTCGCTGTAGTCAAGATTCTCCGCCACAGGCCAGTCATAAGGCCCAAATGTAAGGCTGGAGAGATCTGCCACATCCCCGCTGCCTGCCGCCTCTTCTGTCCCCCCAGGCTGTCCGCTGTCATCCTTGCCGCTCTCCGCAGCCTGACTGCTGCCACTCTCCTTGCCGCCTGCGCTGCCGTCGCTGCCGCTCCCGGAACCAGGCTGGCTGCCGCAGCCGGTCAGCATGCCCACTATCAGCAGGGCAGCAAGCAGATTACTCAATGCCTTTTTCTTCATCCTCTTTCCTCCTTCATTCATACATTGTTTACTTTTGTTCTATTGTTTAAACGCGCGAATAGGCATCCTGCACAATGGCCCCTTTTTCACCCACTGCCCTCCTGGCACTACAGCACTGACACCTTACAGCACTTCTCTTAAGGCTGCCCGTACCTGCCGCTTTCAATATCTCGTCCGCCTTTCCTCCATACCGGAAATGCGCTGGGAGACAGCTCGCTTCCCTGACAGGCTTCATCCTGCTGCGTATGCCATTCCACAGGGAGGGCTGATCAGCAGGGCATCCAGATCCGCAGCCACCTTCCAGTCCTCCTGGGCAAGCTCCACGAAGCAGTCCTGTCCTCTTTCGTCCGGCATCCACCTGGTCCTGCCTTTTTCATCGAACCTTACAATGCCCCGGGCAGATTCCCTAAAATGTGGACATCCCTCCACCACGGCATATTCCACCGTCAACGGATCCCAGCTGAACCTCCCCTGTGCGCTATTGTGCAGCTCGTACGCCACTCGAACCGGATGGGTGGCAGGGACGCATCCGCAAAAGCTTCCTCCTGTCAGAATCAGCCCTGCCTCAAATCCCAGATATGCCTTGGGCGTAGGCCAGTTCGCCGCTACATTCCGTGCCGCAGGGACATCACAGTCTACATTGTACTCCGCCATGTCCTCTATCCTCTTCCTCGCCAGCCGCTCGGCCCGCTCCACTGCCTCCTCTGAGGAGCACCGAAATGCCCCCGCCATCATGGTAAGCTTCGACACCTTCCGCCTTACAAGCGAAATCCCATCCAAATCCGAGTATCTGTCCGGCTCTGAATTCAGCAGGCCAGAGAGATTGTTCATAGGCCCTATGCCAATGAACTCAACGCTTTTCTCCTCCTGTGCTGCCAGAATCCGGCGATACATCCCCACAGCCGCCTCAGGCTGACAACTCTGATAGCGGTTGGGGTAATGTGTGGCAATATAGCGGTTGTATCTCATACAGATTTCTTCCGTAAGGAATCCCTTACCTCCATAAGTGGATATAGTGATGTCAGGCCTCCCATAATACCTGTTGATGGCATCTATCGTCCCTGCACCATATGGGTTCGATGTACAATGCGATATGCCCAGGATACGGCACTGCCCCCGGTCTGCAAGAAGATTCAGCACCGCCAGCGCCGCAGCATCGTCACAGTCCGGCCCGATATCTGTATCAAGAATAATGTTCTTTCTATGCATAATCAACGCCCTCTCCAATCCATCTGTCCTGTGTTTTTATTATACAGCCATCCCGCATGTCAGAAATATAGCGTATTGGCTTCTTTTTTATACTAATTGGCTGTGATTTTCCGCTGGTTATTCCTTGCACTTCTCATTTCATTGGTATATAATGGATAATATATCAGAATAAAGCAACTAATATTTGTTATATTTTTATATAAAATCAATATTTTATACTAATAAACCCCTATTTTCCCCTTGTATCCATGCGTTCAAAGCTGAAGAATGCCTGAAATACGTCCATTTCTTTTCAAAATAGAAGCTAAAACATGAAAAAGGAGAAATAAATGAAAGAATTCCAGCTGATTACTACCGTTACCTGCCACCATAAAAGCGGAACTAGCATACCTTTAGAGAAACATGAGCAATATGAGTTGATTTATTACAGATATGGCCTGGGTATCACAACAATCGGAGACAGGGAATATACCTTTTCCTCCAATACCTTCGCCCTGATTCCGCCGGATATCGAGCATGATGAAAGGCACCAGGCAGACTGCGAGCTGATTTTCACCCGCATACAGACAAAAGAGCGGTTCCTCACAGGCTTTTTTACGGACAATCAGGAAGCCATCTATCGAATCGTGAAGTCCATCTTTGACGAGACGATCCTGCAGAACACGTTTTATAAAGAAATGATAAGCCTAAAGCTGAACGAACTGTTCATCGCCCTGAACCGTCTGGAGAACAGCGGCCAGACCAGGAAGCAGGGAAAGAACCTGGAATATATCATCAATTACATCTCGGACAATTACCATGGGAGGATTCTGTTCAGAAACCTGGCACAACAGCTGAACTTCTCCTATGATTATTTCCAGCATTATTTCAAGGAGACTACCGGTCTCTCCCCCCAACAGTTCCTAATCCGCAGGCGGATCAAGGCTGCGGAAGCCATGCTGGCAGAGGACAGCTATAGCTGCACGGAAATCGCGTACCGCTGCGGCTTTTCCAATTCCGCACAGTTCTCCGCCATCTTCAAACGTGAGAAGGGGCTCTCCCCCCAGCAGTATCGGAAAACGACACGCGGCGGATGACCTGCCGTCATCCGCCGCGCGTCCTCTCCAAAATTCCATACATGACTCCATGTTTTGCAAAGGTACATGATGTCTGCTTTAAACATCAAAATCATCCCCCTCCGCCACCGGATAATCGAAGTCGTCATCCTGCGCCCCGGAGGGCAGGGAATAATCCATCACCCGCTTCACATGCTTCTTCGGCAGTGGCAGGGGATTCTCCAGGAACCGTACCTGTCTGTCTGCCTGTGCAGCCTCCTGAGCGGCTTCCGCAGGCTGCTTCTGCCCCGGCTGGCCGGATTCCGCTCTCTCCGGTTCCGGCCAGCTTCGCGCCTGCTCCGGTCCCTGCCCCGCTTCCGCCCCGTCCCTGGCTTCCATCAGGATTTCCCAGTCCGGCTGCTCTGCCGCCGCGGGCTCCTTCCTCTCCTGCGCTGCGGGCTCCGCGTAAAAGCATTGCCCGAACCCCATGCCCGCCAGCAGGACGAGGCTCAGGTACAGGAATAAGAATCCCGGCATCTCATCCGTGAAGATTCCGAAGCAGCCTGCAGCCATGATGCCCCAGGCAGCCAGCACCGCCAGCGAAATCCGCTCCTTCCTTTTGTCGAACCAGAAGCTGAATATGCCAAGAGCCATGATCCCGAACAGCAGGCAGCTCTCCGCCACGGAACCGGATACGCCCACCCCGGCCGGTAGCTGAAATCCCGATGGCCGGTACAGGGAAAGCCATGCCGCGGCCACTCTTGGGACAGCCTTCCCGCTGAAGGCGGCGTCCAGAAGGATGCAGGCGCCAAAGCCCAGTATCGCTCCCGCCGCGCACAGCAGAGCCGCCGCGGCCTTCCGCCCCGGTGCCACCGCATCCTCCCTGTAGCGGAAAATCCCGCCAAGCGCCACCAGCAGCAGCAAGATTCCCAGGATGTCCACATAACAGCACAGCGCCGCAGCCGCGCCCGCAAAAAAGCCCGCAGCCGGATTCAGCCCCCGGGCTTCCCTCTCCTCCCCCGTTTTTCTGTCGCCGTACCCCACTGTCATCAGGGACACGGCCACCGTCAGGAGGAAAAAGTACAGCATATCCGGCGACAATACCAGGCAGCTGGCCACCATATAAGGCGCGCACATGCAAAAGCCCAGCACCACCAGCCCGGCCATAAAGCCCGCCAGCTTCCTGACCACAAGGAACAGAAGGAAGGAGGCGGCGAGCTGCAGCACGATCTGTACCCAGATCCCGGCAGACGCATAATTGCCCAACAGGCGGAATACGCCATGCAGGAGCCAGACATAAAAGTAGACGGCACCGTGCACCGACTGGGGGATGCTCTGCCCCTCAGTCACCCTTGCCGCCTCATAGTATGCAGAAGAAGAACAATCCACGCCGCCGGCGCCCTGCAGCCTGAGGAGGAACCCGGCTGCCAGCATCCCCATTGCAAGCAGCGCACCCAGCACTGTGAGATGCACTCCCTTCTCCTCCGCAAAGGACGCACGGCTCACCGCAAACCGGTGCAGCAAAAAAGCCGCCACGCCTGCCACGGCCACAGATGCCGCCATGATGAGGATGCCCGTATAGTCCTCGAGCCCGGCGGCTTTTCCGGCTTCCGTGGCCAGGGCCAGCAGCACCGTTCCGGTCATGATCGTATACAGGAACCATATCAGATAACTAATCGCGTTCTTCTTCCAGCTCATCATTCCCTTTCTGATTCTACCGGTCTTCTCCCCTGGTCGATCCGTCCTGTCCGGAGGGAAGCTCCTCCCCGGACAGAATCTTTTCAATATTGTAGCGAGGCCTCTGCTTCACCTCCATGTATATCTTCCCGATGTACAGGCCCACCATGCCGATGGCCAAAAGCTGCAGCCCTCCCAGGAACCAGACGGAGACGATCAGGGAAGTCCACCCTGCCACCACATGCCCGGAGAAATAAGAGAACAGCGCGTAAATCAGCATGATGACCGATATGAAGATGACGAACAGGCCCAGGCTCAGTATCAGGCTGATCGGCTTCACGCTGAAGGACGAGATGCCGTTGAAGGCCAGCGCCAGCATCTTCTTCAGGGGGTATTTGGATTCCCCTGCCGCCCGCTCCTTGCGGTCATAGTACACGCTGTCCGTCCGGTAGCCAATCAGGGGCATCATCCCCCGCAGGAACAGGTTCGTCTCCTTATATTTGGAGAACTCCTCCACCGCCCGCCGGGACATCAGCCGAAAATCCGCGTGGTTATAAACGGTCTTCACCCCCATGAGGTGCATCAGCTTATAGAAAGCCTGTGCGGAGGTTCGCTTGAAGAATGTATCTGTCCTGCGCTCCTTCCTGACTCCGTACACGATATCGTTTCCGGCGTGGAACTTGTCCACCATCTCCTCGATGACATCCACGTCGTCCTGCAGGTCCGCATCGATGGAAATGGTCACGTCACTCATATCCTTGGCGGTGACCAGGCCTGCCGTCAGCGCGAACTGATGTCCCACGTTTCCGGCAAGCTTGACGCCCTGCACCCTGACAGGATAAGCGGCATGCTCTTCCTCGATCAGCTCCCATGTGCGGTCCCTGCTGCCATCGTTCACGAACAGGATGAAGCTGTCCTCTGCAACCTTCCCCTTCTGAACCAAATCCTCCAGTACGTCCCGCAGCGCCTTGGAAGCCAGCTTCAGCACCTCTTCCTCATTATAGCAGGGAACTACGATAGCCAACCTGTCCATATATATCCCTTTCCTCCGGCCTTCCCGCTCCGGAATACAATCTCCTCCGGAGCGTCAAGTTCCTCACGAAGTACCGTTTGTCTTATTCGTCCCAGTTATGGTACACCGCCTGCACATCATCGTCATCGTCCAGGAGGTCCAGTATCCTCTGCAGGCTCTTCACCGCGCCCTCGTCCGTCAGCGCCACGTAGTTCTGCGGAATCATGGTGACCTCTGCGCTCATCATGGGGATTCCCTGATCCTCCAGGGCCTTCCGCACCTCCTCAAAGCTGTCCGGATCCGTCAGCACCTCGAAGCTGTCCTCCTCCTCATTAAAATCCTCGGCACCGGCATCCAGCGCCGTCATCATCAGGTCGTCCGCTTCCATCTCGCACTCTTCCTTATCGATGATGATCTGGCCCTTCTTGTCGAACATGAAAGAGACGCAGCCGGGCGTGCCGATGTTGCCCTGGCCCTTGGTGAAGGCGCTGCGCACATTGGCCGCCGTGCGGTTCTTATTGTCGGTCAGCGCGTCTACGATGATCGCGATGCCGTTAGGCCCGTAGCCCTCATAGGTGACATACTCGTAGTTCACATTGCCCACGTCCCCGGCAGCCTTCTTGATGCCCCTCTCGATTGTATCATTGGGCATGTTGTTGGCCTTTGCCTTGGCCACCACGGTGGCGAGCTTGAAATTATTGTTCGGATCCGGGCCGCCCTCTTTCACCGCCACGGCGATCTCCCTGCCGATGATGGTGAAAATCTTGCCCTTTGCGGCGTCGTTCTTCTCCTTCTTGTGCTTTATGTTGGCGAATTTTGAATGTCCTGACATATATTCTCTCCTTTTATCCTGTTTTTATATTTGATTCAGGCCCTGTTCCCGGCCATGTACTATCATATCATCTTTCATCGCTTTCTTCAAGCGCTGAATCCTCCTCCAGCAGCCTCCTGACCAGTACGCTCTGAATCATATTCCGCTCCACGCTGAGGATTTTGAAATTGAAGCCTCCGTAATCCACATCGAACTCCTCGTCCGGCTCCGGTATCCTGTCCAGCCTGGAAATCAGGAAGCCGTTAATCGTATCGAACTCCTCGTCCTCAAAGGGGATGTGGAACCGCTCCTCCAGCTCCTCCAGGGGCGTCTTCCCCTCGATGACATATTCGTCTTCGCCCTTTTCCTCGATATGCTCCGTGATTTCATCGTACTCGTCCAGGATATTGCCCACAATCTCCTCCAGGATGTCCTCCATGGCCACCAGCCCGTCCGTCTGGCCGTATTCGTCCACTACGATGACCATCTGCTGCTTCCCTGCCTGCATCTGCCGGAAGAGCTCATCGATGTTCTTGGTCTGGGGGACGAATACCGGATCGCGCATCAGGTCTTCCAGCTCCTTCAGGGGACGGCTCAGCTTCCCCGCTCCCTTATGGAAGCGCATGGCATCCTTCAGATGCAGGATCCCGATGATATTGTCGATGTTCTCCTCGTAGACCGGATAGCGGCTGTTCTTTCCCTCCATCATGAAGGTGATGGCGTCCTCCAGCAGCGTGTCCGCGCTGATGGCGACGATGTTCTTCCTGTGGGTCATGATGTCCTGGGCTTCCTTGTCCCCGAACTCGAAGATATTGGAAATCATCTCCGCCTCGCTGGCCTGGATCAGGCCCTGCTCATGGCCCTCGTTGACCATGTGGATGATCTCCTCCTCCGTGACGTCCGCTTCGTTCACCTTCCCCTTTATGCCGAACAGGCGCAGTATCCCGCTGGTGGTCAGATTCACCAGCCCGATGAACGGGGAGAGGAGCTTCGTCACGAAGTATATGGGCGTGATGCAGGCATACGCCCACCTCTCCGGGGCCCTGGCCCCCAGCCTCTTGGGCAGCAGGACGCCCAGCGTAAGTGTTATGTACAGAAGCAGGAACGCGGACAGCGCCCACGCCGCCGCCACGATGATGCCCGCCGGATTCTCCTCCAGATGCACCTGCCTCTCCGTCAGGTGCTGCAGGCCTCCCGACAGGCTCTTCAGCAGCAGCCTCAGATGCACCGTGCCGATGAGGATATTGATCAGCGTCGTGATCAGCTGCACGGTATTTTCATACTCCGCAGGATTGCCGATGATGGACAGGAGCCTGATCGACTTTCTGTCCCGGGAACGCCCGCCTTCCCTGTTCTCATCGGCCCTCCTTTCAATCTCTTTCTCGTTCAGAGAGTTCACCGCCGCGCCGAAGCCGTAGAAAAACATGTCAATCAACAGAAATACTCCGTAAAAGATAATACTGGCAGTAGGTCCACCGTCGTCCATTTTAATCCTTTCCTCCAAAAAGTTATTTCTCTGTGGTAAAATATACCATTTATCCAGCAATCCGTCAAGGATTGCTTGCGTTCGTCAAGAACCGTCCCGCATCCATCGCCCTTCTCTATGTATCCAGCTCCAGGCTGACCATCAGGGCCCTGTCCACTCTCCGCATGATTTCTCCGTCCAGGTGGCATACCTTATCCTTCAGGCGCTTCTTGTCGATCGTGCGCAATTGCTCCAGCAGGACCACGGAATCCTTATCCATGTCGTACACCGCGGAATTCAGCTCGATATGCGTAGGCAGTTTCGCCTTGTTCATCTTAGAGGTGATCGCGGCGCAGATGACCGTAGGGCTGTGCTTGTTGCCCACGTCATTCTGTACGATCAGCACTGGCCTGATCCCTCCCTGCTCCGAACCGATCACCGGCCTCAAATCCGCATAATATACATCTCCTCGTCTCATTCTTCCTCCAAATCCATCCCCGCCGTCTGCGCTGGCGGGAATCAGCACTTCTTGTATTTGTAGGATAGTATTGCCATATTCTGACGGGCTATTCAGACGATTTGGACGATTCTGCCATTTTCCGTATAAATCATCGTGGCCACCCTCCCCCTTTATCATATGGGGAAATCAGCGAAAAGTTTCCTTCTGTCTCCCGGCATTTTCCCTGTCCGCCTCCGCCGCCCTCCCCGCCGCAGCTCACGGGCCGCCGCGGCCGCCGCGCCCCCTGCCGGAAAGGGAAGATGCCCCTCGCCTTTTCAGGACAGCTTCCGGCCTTCCCCAGCGGTCAGGCAGGCGACGGCTTCCGCCATATCCCCTGCCGTGCAGGCATAGGGGCCGATCCGCGCCGCCACCAGGTCTCCCGCCCTGCCATGGACATACGCGCCCACGGCGGCGGCCTCAAAGCCCTCCATGCCCTGGGCCAGCAGCGCCGCTATGGTTCCGGCCAGCACGTCCCCGCTCCCCGCCGTGGCCATGCCGCTGTTCCCGTTTAAGTTCACGCAGGTTCCGTGCCCCTCCTGACAGAGGAAGGTGCGCGCGTCCTTTGCCGCCACCACCGCCTTCAGCCTTGCCGCCAGAGCGCCGCCCGCGGCAGGCAGATCCCTCTTGCATTCCGGGATGGAGCAGCCCAGGAGCCTGGCCAGCTCCCCCACATGGGGCGTCAGCACAATGGTTCGCCCCTGCCGCCCCTGTTCGGCCAGAAGCGCCTGAAGCTCCGGCTGCTCCGAGAGGAGGTTCAGCCCGTCCGCGTCCACCAGCAGCGGCTTTCCGCCCTGCCGGACCGTCCGCTCCAGGCAGCGCAGCGCCTCCCGGCTTTTCCCAAGCCCCGGCCCCACGGCTGCCACGTCCGCCCATTCCAGCCCTGCTTCCAGGTCGTCGCAGGTTCCCAGAAGTGCCTCCGGCACGGCCTGCTGCAGGATAATCCGGTTCTCAGGCGGGGTGATGACCTTCACCATGCCCGCCCCCGCCCGGTATGCGGCCCGTGCCGCCAGCACCGCGGCTCCTGCCATGTTCACGCTGCCCGCCGCCAGCAATACTTTCCCGAAGGTGGCTTTGTTCCCTCCGCCGTCGCGCTTCGGCAGAAGGGCAGAGACATCCTCGTCATAGGCATACATCCCGGGCTTTCTCCCGAAGAAGCTCCTGCTGGAGATACCGATGTCCGCGGTCCTCACTTCCCCGGCGTATCCGCATCCCGGATACAGCGCCAGCCCTCTCTTGCAGAAGCCAAAGGTCACCGTCAGATCCGCCGCCACGGCGCAGCCCAGGACTTCTCCCGTGTCCGTGTCTATGCCGCTGGGCATGTCGATGGAGAGCCGCCAGCCCGAAAGGCCCCGGAACGCCTCTATGGCCTCCGCGTATAAGCCTTCCACCGCTCTGGACAGCCCCACGCCGAACAGGGCATCCACCAAAACCCCGTACTCCCGCCGCTGTGGCTGCAGGCTGTATTCCACGGGATAGTTCTCCAGAATCCCCATCTGCTGCTTCCACTGCACGGAAGCCCGCTCCCTGTCCCCTACCGTCCAGACCTCCACCCGATAGCCCTTCTCGCACAAAAGCCTGGCCACCGCCAGCCCGTCGCCGCCATTGTTCCCCATTCCGGCCATGACAAGCACAGGCATCGCCCTGCCTCCCCCGGCACAGAACTCCTCTATGGCCTCCACCGCCGCCAGCGCCGCCCGTTCCATCAGGACGCATGCCGGTATCCCGATCCTTTCTATGGTATTGCTGTCATATTCCCTCATCTCAGACGCCGATACCAGATATCTCATTTCCCATGCACCAAAAACAGACTGTTGCCCCTTCTGCCGCAATCAGTCCGTCCCTTTCCCAAATCTCTTTCTCTGCTGTGTCACATTTCCTGGCCGTCCAGATCATGGTGCATGTCGAAGATATCCACCACCTCGGCCCCGAACACATCGTGCATATAGTTATAGATGGCGTGGTTATGCCGCTCCAGCTCCTGCTTCCTGACCAGGCGCTTCTTCAGCTCCACGCGGATTTCCGCTACCCATTCTTCGGTTTCCCGTATTGCCGTGCTGTTTTCCGCCATGCTGTCGTAGCAGCAGTCCATGGTGGCCAGCATAAGCTGGAAATTCGCCCGCTCGATCTCCCTGGGCAGATCCAAGAGCTGGTCCTGGCAGGCCTCCAGCTTCTCATTGCACTCTTCCACCAGGCGCCTGTTCTGCTCCGATTTCTGAGCATTCTCCGAGTCCTCGCCCTGCTCCTCTTCCCCCATCAGGGACACGATTTCCTCCATCAGGCGCTTCTTCAGCCGCTTGATTTCCTTTACCTCGTTGTTCAGCTTTCCCTGCTGCTTGAGTAGCCCGTTCAGCTCCCCCTCCAGCTGCGCCACATCCTTCCTGGCCTCTTCGTCCAGAAGCTGATACCATTTATTGTCCAGCGTCAGAATCGGTATGCGCTTCCCCTCCAGCGCCTGCACGAAAAGCTCGCGCCGGTTTCCGTCCTCCTCATGCTTCATAGCCCTCTATACACCTCCCAATGTCAGCCTGCCATCCTGACCTTCCTCCATCTGATACCTGCTGATGTTATAAGACAGCTTCATCAGGCTGTCCGACAGATGGACATTCTCCACCTGAATCCGCTCCGGCAGGTTCAAGTCCACATGAGCGAAATTCCAGATGGCCCGGATGTCCGTCTTCGCAAGACGCTCCGCCACGGGCACCGCACTGGTCTTGGGGATGGTCAGCACGGCGATGTCGATGTCGTTCTCCTGGATAAACCGCTCCAGCTCCTCCATGGGCATGACCCTGACCCCCCGGACCTGGCTGCCCACCAGATCCGGATTCTGGTCGAACATTCCCCGGAAGATGAAGCCCCGCCTCTCGAAATTGATGTAATTGCCCAGCGCGCGCCCCAGGTTCCCCGCGCCGATGATGACGAACTTGTGCTGTCTGTCCAGCCCCAGGATCTTCCCAATCTCATCGTAGAGATACTCCACATTGTAGCCGTAGCCCTGCTGGCCGAAGCCTCCGAAATTGTTGAGATCCTGCCGGATCTGGGAAGCCGTCACCTTCATCAGCGCGCTTAGGTCCTGGGACGATATCCGCTCCACACCGTCATCCTTAAGCTCTCCCAGATAGCGGAAATATCTGGGCAGGCGTCCGATGACGGCCTGTGAAATTTCCTTTTCTTCCAAGATACTACCCTCCAGCTTTCTGGCTGCTGTCACTGTACCATGTCAGCGTATTTGATGCGGTATATCCGCCGCAGGGAGTCATTGATGCGCTCCTCGTCAATATTGCCGCTCCTGACGGCCTCCAGCACGCCCGTGTACGCTTTTTCATAATCCTCCGGCATCAGGAGCATGTCGCAGCCTGCCAGCACAGCCATGATGGAAGCTTCGTCCGCGGCGTAATACTGGGAGATGGCCCCCATGTCCAGGGCATCCGTGATAATCACTCCCTGGAAGCCCATCTGCTCCCGCAGGATGCCGGTCACCAGCGTCCGGGAGAAGATGCTGGGCTCATTGTCGCCCGTAAGCGCAGGCGCGGCCATATGGCTGACCATCACCATGTCCGCGCCCTCATTGATCCCCGCCTGGAACACGGCCAGCTCCTCCGCCCAGAACTGCTCCGCGGTCCTGTCGGTGGATACCTTTCCGTCATGGGTGTCCTCCGTGGCGCTGCCCATGCCCGGGAAATGCTTCAGGCAGGCGGATACCTTCTGCTCCTGGAGCCCCCGCACCATGGAGTTCACAAAGCTGGACACCACGGACACATCGGAGCCATAGGCCCGCCCTTCCATGATGCTGCCCTCCACATTGGCCAGATCCGCCACCGGCGCGAAATCAACGTTGAATCCCAGTCCGTACAGCGCAGCCCCCATGGCCGCCCCTGCCTGATAGGCATTCTCAGGATTCCCGGTCTCCCCGATGGCTCCGGCGCTGTCCGTCTTCGGGCCGATGGAGGAGCCTATCCTGGAGACTGTGCCGCCCTCTTCGTCCACCGCCAGGAACAGGGGATATTTCGCGTACTGGGCCGTATTCTCCAGCATCTCCTTAAGCTGAGCCTCCGACTGTATGTTCTGGTCGAAATAGATGAGCCCTCCTACAGGGTTCGCCTCCAGCGCCTGCCTGGTGCCGTCTCCGGCCTGTACCGCAGCGCCCACCCCGGTGATTGCCTCCGGCTTCACCACGAAGAGCCCCGCCACCTTATCCTCAAGGGGCATCTGCGCGATCCGTTCGTCCACGTATGCGTCCAGCTTCTCCTCCCAGGTAGGCTCCACCACCTCCGGCGTAGGCTCCGGGGTGGGCTCCGGCGCAGGCTCTACGGAAGGGAGGCTCTCCTCCGTGGCCAGCATCTCCTCGATCAGCTCCTGATTATCCTGCTCTTTCTCCTCCGCCGCCTTTCTGCCGTTCGCCAGGGCGTATACGCCATATCCGATTCCCGTACCCAGCGCCAGGATCACAAGCAGAAATACCGTATATACCATAATCTGGCTCCTGAGCCTCTTTTTTCTCCTTGCTTCCCGTCTGTCCTGCTGTTCTCTGCTGTCCATCTGCCCCTCTTACAAATATATGTACCCTCTTACAGGTTTTATAAGGTCATACATCAGGAAAGGAAATGAACTTGCGTCCATTTCCTTCGCTTTCTCCCACTTCATCCTCTGTATTTCGTTTCTTTCGCACATAAAAGCCTTCTGCAATTCAGTTCTTCTGTACATCAATGGAAGGATGACATCTTTATTATATTGCCTCTCTTCCTATCTGTCAACACATTGCGCAGATTTTCCAGATATTTCTACAAATCTCATAAAATTTATAGATTGGTCAGCACAAAAATATCATAAATTGCCTTAATGGCCGTCTCGAAATCGTCATTGGCCACGCCGATGATGATGTTCAGCTCCGAGGAGCCCTGGTCAATCATCTTCACATTCACATTGGCATGGGAGAGTGCGGAAAAAATCCGGCCCGCCGTCCCTCTCGTGGCCTTCATGCCCCGCCCCACTACCGCGATCAGGGCCAGATCCGACTCTATCTCGATGGTATCCGGCTTCGCCGTGCGGTACAGGCTGGCCACCACCTTCTGCTCCTTGTGCATGAATTCGTCCTGGTGAACGAAGACCGTCATGGTGTCGATACCCGAGGGCACATGCTCAAAGGAGATGCCGTTCTCCTCAAAGGTCTGCAGAACCTTCCTGCCGAAGCCGATCTCGGAGTTCATCTTGTCCTTCTCGATATTGATGCTGCAGAAGCCCTTTTTCCCGGCGATGCCGGTGATGACATATTTCGACTTCTGGCAGGTGCTGCCCACAATCCACGTGCCGCTGTCATCCGGGGAGTTGGTGTTGCGGATATTGATGGGGATGTTCTCCTGGCGCACCGGGAAGATGGATTCCTCGTGGAGGACGCCCGCTCCCATGTAGGAGAGCTCCCTCAGCTCCCTGTATGTAATCACGTCGATCCCCTTGGCATTCTCGATAATCCTGGGATCCGTCACGAAAAAGCCCGACACATCCGTCCAGTTCTCATATACGTCCGCCAGGACAGCCTTGGCCACGATGGAGCCGGTGATGTCCGACCCGCCTCTGGAGAAGGTCTTCACCTCCCCGTCCGGCTTCGCGCCGTAGAAGCCGGGGATGACCGCGTACCTGCATGCCCCAAGCCTCTCCGCCAGCACCCTGTTCGTCTCCTCCGCGTTGAAGCTTCCGCTCCCATCGAAACGGATGACCTCCGCCGCGTCCACGAACTCGAAATCCAGATAGGCCGCCATGATGATGCCGTTCAGGTACTCGCCCCGGGACGCCGCATAGTCCCTGCCCGCCTTTGCCAGGAAATTCTTCTCTATGATGCCGAACTCCCCGTCCAGATCCACCGACAGCTCCAGTCCGCTGACGATTTCCCGGTATCTGGCCCGGATGGCCTCAAGCGCCTCCGTGAAGTCCTTGCCGGCCTCCGCCAGCTCATAACAGGCGTACAGCATATCCGTCACCTTGCTGTCCTTGTCGAAGCGCTTCCCCGGCGCGGAGGGCACCACATATCTCCTCTCCGCATCGCTGCGGACAATGTCTCCCACCTTCCGGAACTGTTCGGCGCTCGCCAGGGAGCTTCCTCCAAATTTTACCACCTTAGACATTCTCTTCCATTCCTCCCTGTCCTTCCTGTTTCCTCTCGGAATCTCCAGGCCGCATATTACGCGGTTTTCTAAAGCTCCTCTGAGCCGATTCCCCCACTGTTCCAGGTGCTGTCCGACTCAAATGCCGGATTCCGCCTCCAAAGATTCCGAGAGACTATTCCTGTTTCCGCCTCCTGTTCACGCAAGGCGTATCCTGTTGAGAACCACGTCCCCAAGCGCAGCGCACTTCGCGAAGAAATCGCTTTCCCTCATGGCCGGGACGAACAGCCCCAGCTCGTCGCCGCCCTGTTCCGGCAGGAAGCTGCATCCCGCAAAGCTTTCCTCCAGACATTTCCGCCCCGAAGCCTTTGCCCGGACGAAGAACCGATTCTCTGTCTGTGATGTATCGACAACATCTGCCTCCTCCGACGACCAGCCGTGCATCACCGTCCTGCCCGGATGCATGGCGCAGTCCATCACGTCCGCAGCAACCGCGCTGGCAGTGGGAAGCTTGCCCGCGCCCTGTCCTCCGAACATGGCATCCCCCAGCATGCTGCAGGTGACCTGTACGCCGTTGAACACATCGTCCACCCTTCCCAGGGGATGCTCCACAGGAAGCATGAAAGGCGCCACCATCGCGCTCACGCTTCCGTCCTCAAAGACCCTGCACCTGGCCAGAAGCTTGATCGTCATGCCCGCCGCCCTGGCGTAGGCGAAATCGGCCGTAGATATCTTCGTGATTCCCTCTGTCATGACCCTGTCCGGGGCCACGTTCTTCCCGGTGAGCATATCCGCCAGTATGGCTATCTTGCGCCCTGCGTCAAGCCCCTCCACGTCTGCCTCGGGGTTGCGCTCCGCATAGCCCAGCTCCTGGGCCTGCTTCAGCACCTCCCCGTAGTCCGCGCCTTCCTTTTCCATCTTGGTCAGGATGAAGTTGGTGGTGCCGTTCAGGATGCCTGTCACCGCCTCCACCCTGTCCGCCGCCAGCGCGCTGTTGATGGTGCGGATAATCGGGATGCCGCCCGCCACGCTGGCCTCGAACATATAGTTGCACCCCATCCTCTTCGCGATGGCCAGGAACTCGGCCCCGTGCTTCGCCACCAGCTCCTTGTTGGAGGTGCACACGCTCTTTCCTGCCTCCAGCGCCTGCTTCGTGAACTGATACGCCGCGCCCACGCCCCCCATGACCTCGCACAGGATGCTTATCTCCGGGTCGTTCAGAATCGTTCCGAAATCATGTATGACTCTGTCCTCATAAGGGTCTCCGGGGAAATCCCTGAGATCCAGGATGTACTTGATATAGATTTCCTCGCCGGCCCGTTCACGGAGCAGCTTCGCGTTGCGCGCAACGACCTCCACAACACCGCTGCCCACGGTCCCGTATCCCAGCACTGCTATTTTTATCATCGTTCCTCTTCTCCTCTTTCCAGGCTTTCTCTCGGGCTGACAGCCCCATGGCAGCTTACTCCAGGGGATATTTGTCCGTCAAGGCCCGCACGATTTCCCGAGCTGCCGGAATCCGCTCCTCTCCGCCCTTCACCACCAGCGCGATGGCCTCTGCTATTTTGTCCATATCCTCTGTATTCATGCCTCTGGAGGTGACGGCCGGGGTTCCCAGGCGGACGCCGCTGGTCACGAAGGGAGACTGCGGGTCATTGGGGATGGTATTCTTGTTGCAGGTGATGTGCGCCTTGTCCAGGAGCTTCTCCACAGCCTTGCCGGTAAGGCCGAAATTCGTCAGATCCACCAGCATCAGATGGTTGTCCGTGCCGCCGGATACAATCTTGATCCCTCTCTCCATCAGACCTTTGCACAGAGCCTGGGCATTGTCTATGATGCCTTTCTGATAGGTCTTGAACTCATCGCCCAGCGCCTCCCTGAAGCAGACCGCCTTGGCCGCGATGACGTGCATCAGCGGGCCGCCCTGGATGCCGGGGAAGATGGCCTTGTTGAAATTATACTTCTCGTTCACGGCATTGCTGGAGAGAATCATGCCGCCTCTGGGCCCGCGCAGGGTCTTGTGGGTCGTGGTGGTAGTCACATCGGCGTAAGGAATGGGGCTGGGATGGAGCCCTGCCGCCACCAGGCCCGCGATATGTGCCATATCCACCATCAGGAATGCTCCCACTTCATCCGCCACCTCACGGAACTTCTTGAAATCGATGGTGCGCGCATAGGCGGACGCTCCAGCAATAATCATCTTCGGCTTCGCCTCCAGGGCAATCTCGCGCAGCCTGTCATAGTCGATGAAGCCGTTGTCGTCTACGCCGTAAGGGACGATTTTGAAATATTTCCCGGACATGTTCACCGGGCTGCCGTGGGTCAGATGCCCGCCGTAATCCAGGTTCATGCCCATGATGGTATCCCCGGGCTTGCAGACAGCGAACTGCACCGCCATATTGGCCTGAGCGCCGGAATGGGGCTGCACATTGGCGTACTCGCAGCCGAACAGCTCTTTGGCCCGCTCTATGGCAAGGCGCTCCACCACGTCCACGCACTCGCAGCCGCCATAGTATCTCTTCCCCGGGTATCCTTCCGCGTATTTATTGGTCAAAGGGCTTCCCATGGCCGCCATCACAGCCTTGCTCACCCAGTTCTCAGAGGCAATCAGTTCGATATGGCTGTTCTGCCTGGCCTGTTCGTCCACGATGGCCTGGGCGATTTCAGAATCGACGACTCTCACTTCATCTAACGAATACATTCCCACTCCTCCCTATATTGTCAAGTGATTTTCCTCAAAAAATCAAGGAATTTTAAAGT
>NZ_CAJUCP010000077.1 GCF_910585425.1 uncultured Acetatifactor sp.
TGAGTCCTATAAAACGGACTCAAACCGAAACCAACACAGTTATTGACTAACACGAAATATTTTACTTTATGCCTATCCCAAAAAGACTTCTTAAAATCCCCATAATCATATCCCGTATAAGATATCATTTTTCATCTATTATATCTTATAAAAGGATTTATTTCTACATTTTTTAGAATTTTCCAAAGAAAAAAGGACTGGAAAACCAATCCTTTTTTGCTATCACTATTTCTGGTCACCTATTCAATACTAATTCCAGCAAAGTCAATTTCAAAGCCATCATATATTCCAGCCTTCACTTTATCAGAGAACATATATTCCGCAAGCGTGTCATGCTCAAAGTTATAGACCATGATACGATTCTTTTCAGGATCCACAATCCAATATTCCCTAACCCCAGCAGTCCGATATTTGAATAGCTTCTTATTATAATCCATCTGGCGGCTTGACGGCGAAACCATCTCGACAATCCAGTCAGGCGCACCCTTGCATCCCTCGTCTGTAAGTTTATCCTTATTACAGATTACAGAGATATCAGGCTCAAGATAAATTCTGTCATCCGCATTCAAAAACACCGCAAAGGGTGATGTATATACTTCACAATCTCCACTTTTATCTTGGATGTAATTATAAATGTTATTTGACAGCACCATAACAAGTCTTTGGTGGATTCTGTTAGGCGTTGCAGTCATATATAGTTCACCATCAATCAGTTCTGCCCTTCGCCCATCTGGTAAATTATAAATATCATCTATTGTATAATACTCAAGCTGTCTTGCCACATCCATTTTATCACGCTCCTTTTTATAAGGATATCAAATATTATATAGCATGGCAAGACAAATCTTTATTTATTGTTCTTCCTCTTAAAAAACCTTGAAATATCACAATGTCATTAACTTAACGGGCTGTGCGGTGCTTTCATTATGCTTCTCGTGCCTTCTGTGGTTCATGCCGACTGCAAATGAGGTGCCACCGGCTGCAAGTCATACACCTGGGTAAACTGCTCCTTCCGTTCCGGGGTCAGGTGGTGGCTGACCAGGATCAACATCAGCTCTGGGTTGGCCAGCAGGCTCTTTTCCACGATGTCCGCGTTCTTCTGATCCAAGGCACTGGTGCCCTCGTCCACCAGGAGGATGGAGCGGTTGTGAATCAGGGCTCGGGCGATGGCCACCCGCTGCTTCTGCCCGCCGGAGAGGTTTCCGCCTTCTTCACCCACGATGGTATCCAGGCCGTCGGGCATGGAGGCCAGGTCGCCCGCCAGGGCGCTGTCCCGCAGGGCCTTCTCCATCTGCTGGTCGGTGAACGCCTCGCCCAAGGTGATGTTGTCCCGGATGGTGGAGTTGAACAGGAATACGTTCTGTTCGATGTAGCTCATCTGCTTTTGCAGTTGCTCCGGGGTGAAGTCCTTGGCGTCTTTGCCGTCGAACCGGATGGCACCGCCGTAGTCCGGCAGCCAGCCCAGCAGGAGCTTCAGCAGGGTGGACTTCCCGCAGCCGGAGGGGCCGGTAAGGGCGTACTTGCCGCCCTTCTGGAACTGGAGGGACAGGTTTTGCAGGATGGGCTTTTCACCATACTGGAAGCTGAGGTTCTCCACAGCGATCGCGCTGTTTACCTGTCCCAATTCGGTGTCAGCCTTGGTCTGGGCATCATCTGCGTGGACGGTGATTTTCTCAAAATAGGGCTTGGAGGAGGAGAAGGACAGCAGGAGCTGCGCCATATTCCCCAGACCATTGGAGAGACTTCCGCACAGGTTGCCGCCGCCCATCAGGGAACCTTGGAGAATCACGCCCTGGATGGACAGCACACCGATCAGGACGTTGACCAGCATCTGGCAGATGACATTGACACATCCAATCCCTGCGCTGACAAAGCCCTTCACGTAGGTCAACCGAAACTTGGGGTTTTCGATTTGGTCGCTGGCCGCATCCGTGCCCTGGCTGAACCGCTGCTCCCGGCCAAAGAAGCGCAGAACATCATACCCGGCCAGAAGATCTTTCAACTTGCTGGTAGCCGCCGCCTGCTCTTGGGCGCAGGCGCTGCCCAGCTTTTCCATCCGCTTATTGAACAGTTGGGGGACAAACAGCATAACCACAGTGGTCAGCAGCGCGGCCCCCAGCAGTGACCAATGGAGCGTCAGCAGCGCGGCGGCGCTGAATACGATGGTGGCGGCAGAATCCACACACTGGTAGAAGGGGTTCCAAGCGAGGCTTTCGATCTGATTGATATCATTGGTAAACCAGGACAGGTATTCCCCGGTGTCCAGCTCGTGGAACTCCCTATGATTTTTTTGCAGCAGCGTTGCCGCCATATCCCGCCGGACGGCATTGTTCATAGATCGAACCGCGCGGCCTTGAAAAAACTCCTGCAAGCTGTTGACCCCAAACAGAAGGAACCACGCGCCCACCATCATCAAAATCCAAAAACCGAACCCACGCAGGTCGCGCTCAATGATACTCTGGAAAGTCTGAATCATCACCAGGCTGGTTCCGGTTTGCAGGGCGCACACGGCCAGAACCGGAAGGATTGCCAGGAAATTGGCCCTCCAAAACTTCTTCAAATAATGGGCCATACCCATCTTGGCTTTTTTGCTACTGCTTTTCATGTTGCTTTTTCTCCTTTTCGTCTCTCCATGTCTCGTCTGGCCCCAAGGGCGGCGCCCAGTCCCCAAGCCGCATACTGTTCATATCAGACTGCATAAAGCACCTGGTCAGGTAGAGGAATGGGACAAGCTTCAGCGGTTCCGCAACCTGATAAGCCTTTACCTCGCCGTCCTCCACCTCTAAATCCACGGAACGCAGGATGTTTCTTTCCGCCAATGCGTCCAACAATTCTTCCACTGTTTCGCGGGGCATCTTTAGATGCTTTGCCGCTACGGTAGGGGAGAAATAGCTGAGTTTCCGACTGTGGAGATACCCCAGCAGTTCCAGACATCCAGGCTTTGCCAGAAGCTCAAACAGGCGGCGGTACTCGCTTTTGGGAGCGAACCATTGTGTATACCCCTTCTCAGGCTTTGGCCAGAGCGTGACGAAAGATAAATCCTCTGCGTGGATATCCAGCAGAATGCCGCCCCCGCCCCAGCATTGGCTGAGCATCAGCCGTTCACTGTCATCACCCAAGTCAGGCCGGCACGTTTCCAGATATCCCATTTCCGGCACGCTCAGCCCATCCGGCAGGAAGTGCTTGACGGAAGACCAGGCCAACCGACAGAATTGGCTCATCCGTTCCTTATTGGGAAATCCCTGAAGCCAGCGACCTACCGCATCCTTTACATCAACCCGTGCCCCACCTTCCAATCCAAAGAGGGCGTCAATGGTGACCCCCAGTTGTTCCGCCAGAATGGGCAGCAGCTCCACGTCCGGCGCACCGCCCTTCTCCCATTTGCCTACGGCTTGGTAAGATACTCCTACCATCTTACCCAACTGTTCTTGGGTAAGGCCCCGCTCTTTTCGCAGCGCGGCAATGCGTTCACTTAACATACTCGGCATACAAGCACCGTCCTTTCGTTTGATGGTTGTATGATAGCAAAATTCTTGGTTGTATACAAGAGAGGTATTTTTTCAGAAATGCAACCGCAGGTTTTGTAGATAAAACCATAGAGGCTTATTTTGCACTGCTGGCATATGGTAGCACAAAAATGACGGTGAGGAATACCCCCCCGCCGTCACTATGTTTATGCATATATGAGTTCTTTGCTCACAATCTCCATCGCGCTGGCCCGAATGTTGTTCATCCTGCCGCATAACCCAACGCATAAAAGACAAATTTGGGCATTCCATATATCCTTCTGGAGCATTCCTTTAGCTCTGCAAGGAAAATGCTTCCCCCGCCATCTGAGCAGATACACTTTTGCAATGATGTGGCATAGCCTTTTCTTCTCCTGCATCTTCAGGTTTGAGAGCAGGAGCATGGGCAGATTTCAGGAATACCGCACCCAGCCTGGGCCCGGTCATAGTTCCAAAGCATCGAAGAAATCCCCCTCTCCCTCCCGCCGTTCTCCCCTGTATTTCAGGAAAAAGGCCTTCATCTCAGGGTTGTCCTCTCCCATGTCCTCTAAAATTCCCTGGAAATTGTCCTCCGTGATGCAGCCAAGCTGCGCGAACAGGCTGTAGTGCTCCCGGTGGCTGCCATGCTCCTGACGGATGACCTGCCAGGTCTCTTCCGTGGACCTGCCCTTGGTCAGGCTGCGCAGATACTGTTCCAGCTCTTCCCTCAATGCGGGATGCAGGCGCTGAGGACGGAGCAGGCGCAGGAAGGACAGGCGCACCTTGGTCCTGCGCCTGGCGCTGGTGAACTCCTCCAGGTCAGTGCCGATGTAGTCTTCCTCTCCGTAGACGGACTGGCTGATGTACCCTTCCGCATCCGCGGCCCGCAGGACGGACAGGAGCCGGATGTCCCACTGCTCCAGCCACTCCCTGCTACCCGCCCCCCGGATGTCCAGAAGGTAAGGGGCCTCCAGCATGGTCACGGCTGCTGCCAGGAGCTCCGCGCAGGAGGGCTTTTCCCCTGCCCCGGGCGCGCTCTCCCCCGGAATCCTGTCATGGAGCGGTGCGCACATCCCCCCATCCGGCTCCCCCCAGGCCTCTCCCCCTGAATCCTCCGGGGCGGTCTGTCCCCCGCTCCCGCAGTCCGGCTCCCGCACCACGATCCGCCGCAGGCTCCCGCAGTCCTTGAAGACAGCCCTGCCGAAGCGCACTTCCCGCTTTGGAAAGGAGATCTCCGCCAGGCTGCCGCAGTGGGCAAAGGCCCAGTCGCCCACCTCCTGGATGGTATCCGGGAGGCATATCCCGCACAGGCTCTTCTGGCTTAAGAATGCCTTCCTGTCGATGGCAGTCACCGGATATCCCTGAATCCGGGACGGCAGCGAAAGGTTCGCGGCAAATCCCCGAAAGCCGGTGACGATCGCCTTTTCCTGTTCTGTCCTGTAGCTGATGGTTCCGTTTTTTGTTTCTATCTGTTTTTTCGTCATATTATCACCGTTTTTTCAAATATATCATGTTTTTAGTCCCTGTCTTCCGACGAAACCGTTTATGGGGCACTCCGGTTCGATCATGCCATTTTCCCGCTTCATCCGCCGGAATGCTCATGCCTGGCAGGATGCCCCGCTCTGTTCCGCCACGCAATACTGCCGGTGCAGCTCCCATATCTTCTGCCGCATCCGCTCCAGCAGTTCCGCCGGTTCCAATACAGTGGCATCCTTCCCGAACGGCAATATATAGTCGGCCACCCATTCCAAGGCGGCGTGGTCTATCTCCATGTCGATCATCCCCCCGCCCGTGGGAAGGGTCTTCAATCCCCCTGCAAGCAGGCATTCGCTTTCACAGCGCTTCACCCCGATGTCCGTCAACCGGATTTTCAGCCGGTGGTCGTTTTTGGCCTCCGTCTTTTCAAGATATTCCTGAATGGATCCGGGGATAGGGTATTTCCCTTTCGGACAGGGCGCTTCCTCCAGGATTTCCCTGATACGGTCCACCCGGAATGTCCTGATCTGGTTCGCCGCGGTACAGTAGGCGGGACAATACCAGAGCCCGTTCATGGCGTATAGGCCAATCGGTACGATGGTGCGGATGCTTTCAGAATATGTGGACGAATACCGTATGGTGGCGGCATGGCGGTTCACGGCCACAAGGAACATCTCCTTCAGCAGCGGCGAATCGCAGTGCCTGTCCGGAATCCAAAACACCACCTTGTTCTGGATCTGCGTGATGCCATTCTGCACATCCAATGGCAGGCAGTTCAGGAACTTCTTCAGCACGGATATGGTTTCCTGTTCAAAAGGCAGGTCGCGGTAATACTGCAGGGCCTGGCAGGCAAAGAATATGGCTTTCGCCTCGCTCTCGGAGAAAGCGATGGGCGGCAGGATGCGTTCTTTCAGGATATGATACCCGCCCGCCGCGCCCACTTCGGCGTAAAGAGGGAAACCGGCCTGTTCCAGTTCCTGGAGGTCCCGCAGTATGGTCCTTTTTGAGACGGAGAATTCTTTCGCCAGCTCCCCCACCGTAAAATCCCTTTTCGCGTTTATGGTTATCATCATTTCAATGAGCCGTTCCGCTTTTGACATTTTTCATTTCCTTTCCGAATGGTGACAGTCCTTGTCACTATTCTATGATAAACTATCTGTATCCCAAATGCAATACGGCATTGGAAAAAAGCTGTGCAGAAACCCGCAGCGCAAAATGGAAGGAGCATATCTTATGGAAAAAATGATGTACCTGATGCTGATCGAGAAGAGCAAGACCTATAACAAGATGACGAAACAGGTGGTCACGGAGCATGTGGAGAACATCCGGAAGCTGGACGACGCGGGAAAGCTGGAGCTCTGCGGCGTCTTCAAGGGCTATCCGGGAATGGCGGGCATGTATATCCTGAAGACGGAAAGCCGGGAGGAGGCGGAGGAGATCTGCAGGGCAGAGCCATTGGTCATGGGCGGATATGCGGGCTATAAGCTGGTGGGCTTACAGATTGCCAACCGGGAAAACAATTATCTGCTGTGATTCCATGACCGCCCCGGGACAGCGATAAATCTGTCTCGGGATTTTCATGCAAAGTACGCATGAAAATACCTCGCGGCGGCACTGAGTGAACAGTAACAAATCAATCACTGATTGGATTCCCTCAAATATGCCTGCCTTGTATCCAATTCCGCTTTGGGTTATAATACAAGCAATCATTGAGTCCAGGAGGGGCCACAATATGAACGAGCACTTCATCGGCATCCAGATATCAAAATTCCGGAAGGCGGCAGGGCTGACCCAGGAGGAGCTGGGGGAGGCGGTGGGCGTCAGCGGCCAGGCCGTGAGCCGCTGGGAGTGCGGCGGCGCGCCGGATGTGATGCTGCTGCCTGCCATAGCCGACATGCTGGGGGTTACGGTGGATGCCCTATTCGGGAGGGACGGAGGCGCGCGGGTGCCCGTGGAGGACGCGGTGGGCGGATGGCTGTGCTCTTTTCCCAGGAAGGAGCGGCTAGACCGGCTCTGTCGGCTGGTCTGGTCCTCTGTCAGGCATCTGCTGGAGGACGGGCTGGGGATTCCTGACCTGGGATATCTTCAGACCTGCCATCCCGACATGGGCGACGGCATGAACCGGCTGATGCTCAGCCAGCTTCGGACGGCAGGGGGCCTCATGCTGGACGTACACGCGGAGGATCTGTCCTTCGTCACGCTCTGGCCGGAGCCGGAAGACGGCTATGCCGCCTGGCTTGCGCCAAAGGACGAATACCGCCGTCTGTTCAGGCTCCTGTCCAGGCCGGGCTGCCTGGAGCTGCTGGAGCATCTCCACTGCCACAAGCGCAGCTACTTCGTGGCACAGGCCGTGGCAAAGCAACTGGATATGCCCGTGGAAACTGTGGAAGAGCTGTTAAAGGCCCTGGAGGAGCGGCAAATCCTGCGCTCTGTGGAGCTGGAACTGGAAAGCGGGGAGACCAGAGCCTATGAGCTTGCCGAACCGGCGGCATTCGTCCCCCTGCTCTACATTGCCCGTTGCTTCATGCAGGCCGGAATGAACCATATCCGTGTGGGGAACGATGCCGCGCCCCTGCTCCGGAAGGGAACGTGGAAAGACCAGTACGGCTCCCGCAGCGCCGTGCAGACCGGGGCGAATTACATTTATTTCGGGAATTATGACAATTCCGGCCTGACGGAACAGCTACCGGCAAAGGGCAGGGAGGCGCGAAAGGATAAGGAAGAGCATGGGAAACAGGACGGTTAAAGCATACAAGTCGGACGGCATGGGCCGTTATCTGAAAAGGTTCTGGAAGGAGAACACATTGACGATCCTCGTCCTGGCCTTATTGTGCGGGATCCAGGTGGGGGCCAATATACTGATGATGTGGTCATTTCAGGGCATCATCGACAGAGACATGAATCGGTTCCTGTTCTGGATGCTGCTTCTGGTGGCCGTCTGGTTCCTGATTCATGGATTGAGCGGCCTGGAGACCTGGCTGCGATGCCGGGGGATACGCTGCATGAACAATGCCATCCGCCAGGATATCGCCAAGGCCCTGCTGCGGAAAAGCTATCCGGAGTTCCACGGACAGTCCGTGGGGGATTATCTGTCCCTGTTCACCAATGACATCAGCCAGATCGAGAGTCTGGCCTGGAATCCTTTTTTCGACTGTATCCGCTCCGCCGTCACCGTAGTATTCAGCATCGCCGCGCTGCTCTCCCTCCACTGGTCCCTGCTGGCGGCGTCGGTCGCCACTACGGCGATCATGCTGTCCGCCCCAAAGCTTTTCCACCGGAGCATGGAGCGTCTGGGGGCTGTCTGTACCCGGGAACAGCAGGCAGCGGTGAGCCGGCTGAAGGACCTCCTGTCCGGCTATGATGTCCTCCGCTTTTTCAACCGGGAACAGCTCTTCCTCCAGGGGACAGAGCAGGCCAGCCAGCGGATGGAAGGGCCCAGGTTCCGTCTGGCTTATGTGAAGGGCTTCACCGGTGCGGGGATGGGCTGCGTCAACATTGTCTGCCAGATGCTCCATGTGGCACTGATCGGCATATTGTCTGTCCGCGGAATCATCCTGCAGGGGGCGCTGACAGGCGGCGGCAATCTATGTGGGAATCTTTCAGCCGGATTGGGCGGCATGGTCCAGAATGTGCTGTCCATGTCCTCCGCGAAGCCGTATTTTCAGAAGCTCCCCCTGCATATGGGACAGATTGCCATAGACCGGGCGGACAGGGCGGCGGAGGGAATCGAGGACATGGAGCCCGAAACCGCCGGAAAGAAGATCGCCATGGAGCAGGTGGGATTCTGCTATGGGGAGAAGACAGTTCTGCAAAATTTCAGCGCCTGTTTTGAAGCGGGCGGGAAGTATGCGCTGACGGGGCCTTCCGGCTGCGGAAAATCCACGCTGCTCATGCTCCTCCTGGGATGCCTGCCGGGATACACGGGCTCTGTCCGCCTGGGCGGCCGGGAGCTTTCGCAGTACAGGCCGGAACAGCTATGGCGTCAGATCGGCTATATCCAGCAGGATGTATTTCTGTTCGACGCTACCATCCGGGACAATCTCACATTGGGGGAGGAATTTTCGGAAGACGCGATACAAAAGGCCCTGCGGGACAGCGCTTTGGAAGAGGACCTGCGTTCAATGCCCAGTGGCCTGGATACGGTCGCGGGGGAAAACGGCGGGAACCTCTCCGGGGGCCAGAGGCAGCGGGTGGCCATTGCCCGGGCCCTGCTCCACAGCCGCTCCATTCTTCTGGTAGACGAGGGGACCAGCGCGCTGGATAGGGAGAATGCGGATAGAATTGAAAGGAATCTGCTGTCCAGGCCGGAGCTGACGCTGATTCTGGTCAGCCATCATCTTTCTCCGGAGCGGAAGGCGCAGTTCACCCGGGTGTTCACGCTGCCGGGGGCCGGGGGCTCCTGAGGCTTCTGCCGCCCAGGTTCCCGGCTGTGGTGCTACAGGTCAAGCGCCGCGATGCGCTCCTTAAGGTCATCCCTGCGCTGGACCAGCATCATGTCCTCGCTGAGCCTCCCATACTCCGGGCTCCCGAAGGCGGCGATGAACCGGGAGCTGGCGCTGCCCGCGGTGAGCTCCGTGAGCAGGATGAGCAGTTCGTTCCCCTGGCCGAAGGCCTCCTCGGCAAAGGAGAAGAGGGCGCGGAGCCTGGACTGGGCCTTATCGGTCTCGCATTTCATTCCTGCCACCTGTGCCCGGAAGCATTCCTTCAGGAAGCCGTAGGCCGCCTGGCTCTCCGCATCGCCCCGCACCCGCAGCTCCCTGTGGGCATCCTCCAGGAAACGGATGACGCTTTTGTGCTTCTTCCTGTCCGCCTGGGACAGGGCGCCGGCATTTTGCAGGCTGTCCAGCATCTTCTTACGTGCCTGGGAAAGGGTCTCCAGCCGCTCCAGGATCTGTGCCGCAGGGCAGCCCTCCTTCTCCGCCAGGCTGCCCACGCCTTTCAACACGTTCTTTAAATCCGTCAGGAACGCCGCCTGTTCCATCACTTCCTTCATGTCCCCCTGCACCGCGTCCAGCAGCATCCCCAGCAAAGAAAGCCGTTCGTCAAAGGGCGCCTCCTTCGCCTTGGGGACCGCGCCGCCGAACTGGCCGTCCAGGATATCTACGATATTGTAGTCATTCTTGTATTTCCGGTACAGTTCATAATAGGCGCAGAATTCCTCGGCCACCCTGTCGTTTCGCAGGTACTGGCCCACCAGCGCCCCGTCCACGGGCAGGTTTTCCTCCTCATGGAGGGCCAGGATTTCCGACAGATCCTCCCAGCCTCTGGCGGTGACATAGCTGCGGCCCTTTGCCGTCATTTCTATCCGGTAGAAATGCTCCTTTTTCAGATCCAGATAGCTGGTGACGGCATTGTGGATGCGCTTTTCCCCGGCGTACTCCTTCCAGACGCCATAATCCGGCTCCACCTCCATGACCTTCAGGCGGTCCAGGGTGGCCACGTCGAATTCCCGGACGGATTTGTTGTACTCCGGCGGATTGCCTGCGGTGACGATGACCCAGCCCTCCGGCACTCTGTGGCGGCCGAAGGTCTTATACTGAAGGAACTGGAGCATGGCCGGGGCCAGGGTCTCGGACACGCAGTTGATCTCATCCAGGAACAGGATGCCCTCTCTGATGCCGCTGTCCTCACAGATGTCGTAGACGGAGGCGATAATCTCGCTCATGGTGTATTCCGAGACGCTGCAGGCGACTCCCCCGTAGGTCCTTTGGGCGATAAAGGGGAGCCCCAGCGCGGACTGCCTGGTGTGGTGGGTCATGGAGTAGCTCACCAAAGCGATGCCCATCTCCTGGGCAATCTGCTCCATGACGGCAGTCTTGCCGATGCCCGGGGCTCCCAGCAGGAAAATGGGGCGCTGGCGCACCGGAGGTATCCTGTATTCTCCGAATTCGTCCTTTTTCAGGTAAAGCTTTACCGTGTTTTCGATGTATTCCTTGGCCTGTTTTATATTCATGTCTGTCTCGTCTGTCTCCGTCTTTGCTGAGTTTTCTTTTTCCGGATTTTTCTTTTTTCCGGATTTTTCCTGGTTCCTATTGATGCCTAATCGATTCCCATCGCTTCCTAATCGTTCCCGCTCTTTTCTGGTCGGCAGCTTTTCCTGATTTTACCGATTTTCCACAGGCGGCGCTTTTCTCACTGTATTTTCAGGAAGCGGGCCGGACACATCCCTCCAGATGTCAATGCCTCCGTCCTGAAGCGCCGCGGATAATGGGGCATGGTTTACGGGATTCTCCGCGAGGGAAACCGCTTGTGCCTCCTGCCCTGCGTCACATGTCCTCCAGGGAGATTTCCTGGCCGCTGTGGACATAGGAAATCTGCGGGCCCATGATTTCCTTCAGGATCCGGTAGGGCAATTCGCCAGTGCAGTGCCCGGTGAAAAAGCGGGTATGGAGCTTTTGCAGCTCTCTGGCAGTGTCCCTGACCAGAGCGTGATCCGCCTGGCTGTAATGGGACTTCCTGCTCATATGGAAGCCGCTTATGACTACGTCCGGGTCTTCCCCGTAGATCTCCCGGTATCTGTCCAGGATGTTCAGGATGCCATTGTGGGCGCAGCCGGAAATCAGCACGCGCTTCCCCCTCTCCTCCAGCACAATGTACTGCTCGTGGAGGAAATCGTCCTGTCGGAATCCTGTCTCTGTCTTCACTTTCAGTTCCCGGTTGCCGTCTGGCCACAGCCGCCGCCCGAGAGCCCTGCCGAAGAGGAAGATACCCTGGTCGATTTCCCGGTCCCCCTCCACCCATTCCACCTGGGGCAGGGCCTTTATCCGCGGATCCATGCCGATGTACCTCTCCATGGCGTCGTTTTTATGGTAATACTGCTCTCCCGCCAGGCCATTGATCCATATCCGCGCTTTCGGGTTGCGCTCCGCAAAGGCCAGGAGCCCTCCGGCATGGTCGTAATGCCCGTGGCTGATGATCACGGTGTCCACCTGGTCCAGGTCGATGCCCAGCGTTTCCGCATTCATGAGAAAGGCCCCGGAAGCCCCTGTGTCCGCCAGGATTTTATGCCCTCCTGTCTCGATGTAGAAGCTCAGGCCATGTTCGCAGAGGCACCCTGCTGCGCCCTCTGTATTTTCGATCAAGTTCAGAATCCTCATTTTATCCCCCCGAAAGTACAATCTTCTGTATCTATTTCCTCTCTGAATCCTATTCGCGCATGCGCGCCATTCACACTACCACCTTCATGCTCCAGGGCGGCACCGGGGCCCGGTTCTCATCCTCCTCCAGGAACGCGAAGATGACCTGGTACTCCGGCGGCCGTTCCGGATAGACGCCATAGCCGTCCGTGAAATAGATCAGGCCTTTCAGGTTCTCGAATTCCCCCTGCTCCCGCAGCTGCTCCACATAGGCGAAGACCGGGCGGAAGTCCGTGGCCCCGCCTCCCGTCAGCTTCCCCCTTCGCAGGAAATCATCCAGCTCCTCCTCACAGGTGATTCTGGTGTCCTGCTGCACCTGGCTGTCGCACTGGATGATATGCACGTTTATCTTTGCGAAGAAATTCTCGCCATCCTTCAGGATGGAGTATGTCCTGCGCAGGAACTCCCCGACCGCGGAACCGTTGCAGGACGCGGAAGTGTCGATGGCGATGACGAATTCCTTCACCTTTCTGCCCTCCCTGTATTCCAGGGGCTCTATCAGGGGCAGATTGCCGTAACAGGACAGGCCGTAAGTGTAGTAGACATAATCGAACTCCTCCTGGCTCACTGCCATCTCCTCCCCGGGCACCGCGAACCGGCGCAGGATCTCGCCGTAATCATACCTCTCTTTTGTGGCTTCCTCCAGGTTCTTCTCCAGGCTCACGGTGCCGGATTTCCGCTTTGCGAATGATTTCAGTTCCGTCTTCGCGAGACGGCTGATCTTCTTCCACTGTTCCTGCGTCATCTCCGGACGCTCCCCAGATGTCCAAAGGGAATGGTCGTCCCGGAAGAAAAGCCGCCGCAGCTCTTTTTCCTCTTCCACAGGCAGGGAATCCGTTGTGAAATATCGGTACAGGCGCTCCGCAGTGAGGCCTCCCGCCTTCTCTTTCAGGCCCTCCAGCCTGCCTGCAAGCAGCCCGTCCCGCTCCAGCACCGCGCCTCCGAGCCCCAGCTCCAGGATGACATTCTCCACAGCCAGATCCGCCGCCAGATCCCACACCGCCCTGTCCAGCTGATCACAGTGGAACTGATGGGCAAAGATGCAGTGCAGCAGCATATGGAGATAAGCCCGTGTAATCCATGGCGGCTCCTCTCTGTAGCGCTTTAAGACCCAGGCAGGGTCATAGAAGCAGGAGGCCCCGTTTGTGGCGAATCCTTCCGTTCCCTGCTTTTCCTCCAGGCGCAGAGCCGACAGCGCCCTGTCGAAAAAGCGAAGATGCATCAGGATATCGTCACGGGACAGGCGCATGACTTCTCTGGCAAGAGATGTGATTGTTTCGTTGTCTTTCTCCATGGCTCCTCCCTGGGGACGCTTTTCATTGGCTTTCTATCTGGGATGGTTCAGGCAGTGGGCTGAGCAGTTATATCAAGCTGTCTGAACCGTTACTTCAGTTTACCGACAGGCGAAAAGAAAGGCGAAGCAAAGCTGACCCTGCTTCTGGAAACGCTGTATGACCAGGGTCGGGACGATGAGGCAAAGCTGGCCGTGCGGGATATGGAAGCCAGGGCAAGGCTTTATCAGGAATTGCGCATCCCGCGGACGCTTCTATGACCGCTCCCTGATAAAGCCTATGGAGTGCTCCCGGGCGGACGCGCTGTCGGCTCCGTCGTAGCCATGCCCCGCGCTGGGGATGACGATCAGCCTGGCGTCCTCATAAGCGGACAGCGCCCTCTCGGAATAGCCCAGGGGCACGATGGCATCCCGGTCTCCATGAATCATCAGCACGGGCCCGCCGTAAGCCGGAATGGTTCCGTATACGTCTATGTCCCTGGCCTCCCTGTCAAAGCTTTCCCCCAGGCGCAGACCGAAGACTTCCCGCGCACCGGCCTCATACCGTTTTCCGGCATCCTCCGGAATCCCCAAGGCCGGATACCACAGCACCAGCGCCCTGATATCCCTCCCGCATTCCGCAGCCACCAAAGCTGAGACCAGGCCGCCCATGCTCTCCCCCTGAAGGAAGATCCGCTCCGGATCCACGTATTCCAGTTCCCTCGCGCCGGCGATGACAGTCCTCAAATCGGCGCACTCCGTGGCCACTGCCATCTCTTCCATGGTCCCGTCGCTGAGGGACTGGAGCCCGCCTCCGCAGAAGTCGAAGAACAGGCAGCAGATGCCCGCCTCCGCGAAGCCCTCCCCGTGGTGCTCCAGCTCCCGGTAATTGCTGCCGAAGCCATGGCAGAATATCACCAGCGGAAGCTTCCCGCCCTTCTCTTCCGGCAGATAGATGCGCCCCCTGATTCTATTTCCGTCTCTCCTGATAAATGTCATTTCTTCCGACACGATTCCCATCTTCGTCACCTCTGTCCCTTTGTCAACCGCATCCACTGTCGGCTTGCGCCTGCCGTCCTCCCGTCCCGGTTTCAGGCCAGGCGCTCTTACGCCGTTCCCTATCTTTCCACACTGAACAGATATGCGCTGCTCCCCTTCCGGAACCCCTGCAGATAGACCTCCGCCGTCCAATACTTGGCGGGATAGGGAATCATCACATTCTGGGCCAGGATATTGTTCCTGGTCACATCGTACATGGCATCGCAGTCGAAGCCCTCCTGCCTGTGTATGGCATCCATGTCCCCGGTAAATTCCGCATAGGCGAACTGGGACAGATAAGGCATCCCCCATTTTCCGTCGCTCTCCGGAACGAAATCCACAAAGGAATATCCTTCCGGAACGGGCGCGTCCGCCGCCAGGAAACGCCCCCACAGGCCGTGGCAGGCTTCCACGTCCACCCCTCTGCCGTAGTGGTGCAGAAGGATCACATCGTAATCAAATCCGCTGCGGTATCCCTCCATGGCGTCCAGAGTGCGCTGCAGCTCCTCAAGTCCCGCGGCATCCCGGGAGAAGTCCTTCTCCATCCCGATAAAGCGCATGGCGGGAAGCTTCCTGTACTCAAACCGCTGCATCCGGAAGCCGTCCTGCTGCCGCTCCACCACATCCGGCATGAACAGCGTCCACTGCACACCGGCATCGCAGTCTTTCAGGAAATTGATGTATCCGTAAATCCTCACCGTATCCGTCCCTGCGTTGCCCGTGATGCCTCCCGCAAAAAGCTCTCTGCTTTCCCGATTTCTTATAGACGAAAAATCGCCGAACACTTTCCCCACCGCTTCCTTCAGTTCATCGGCCCGGGTGGCACCGGTCAGCTCTTCCTCGAACCTGTCCAGGGTGTCGAATACGGCCATGTTCACCAGGCCCGAGGGCACCAGGGCATTCAGCTCTACCCGCAGCCCCCTGGTCTGTTCCAGGAACCTGCCGATGATTCCCTCCATGAGGAGCCTACGGTTCGCGGCCATCTCTTCATCGTTCCACCTACCGCCCTCCAGGAGCCATGCCGTCACCGCATCGAAGGCGTCAGGGTTCGTCCCCCTGGCCTGGCCCGCCCAGTCCACCATGCGCTGATACCGCTCTTTGGGGCTTACATGCGAGCCGTCTTCCTCCGGCTCATACCAACAGAATCTGTCCTGTAAATTCTCCATCGCAGTCTCCTTTTCACCGTATATTCGCTCTCTGCGGATTTGCGTTGTGCTCCCCCCCGCAGGCTCTTTTCTCTATTCCATGACAGTCAGATAGCAGAATGCCTTCCCGCCCGCCCTGTGGCTGTTCCGGTCCTCTTCCACGGCATCCTCATCTATCGGAAAGAGGCCGCTTGCACAGCGCAAGCATTTTCTTCAGGAAAGGCAGGTCGCTTTCCTTTGGATTGTCCACCCTGAAGGTGCATCTGCAGACTCCGTCAAATTCCTTGCCGAAAACCGCCTTTCTCTTACCGCCGCCGCAGGAACCGCATCGACAGCAGAAGTCAATATGTTGCCAGGCGCTGTTTTTGGTTTCCTCGTCTATGCTTCCATCTCGAAAAGCAATGCTGTCGTCAGACCAGACTGTCCAAAGATTTTGGGGCTCATCAGGATTTTTGACAGCGATGTAAGCAATGCATTCCCCCTTGAATCTGAGCCAATAATAAATCTTATCTTTCCAATATGGGCCATTGTCCTTATACAATTCGATATCGCTGCTTCTCACATATCCGATAAACTCCAGCGCCGTTGCCTGGGCTTCCTCCGTCAGGCTCTCTCTTATATAATCTTCGATTTCTTTTGCCATGATTGCTCCTCCACAGGTTCGTCCGCCGCCGGGCGAATCGGATAAATCCATATAGCTATCATAATGCAGATTGTCCCAGATTGCAAACTCAAAATAAAATCCGAACAAAAATGATGCCGATTCTAAAACTGCAATGGCTGCAATTTATACTTGGGGGCACTGAAATTTGCCATTGAAAGGTTTTTCTTCCATGGAATGCTCTTCTGAGTTTGAAACAGTTGTTGCTCATTTTTAATTTCTGTCATACGCTCTGCTCCTTTAAATAATAATATAGCGCATAGACTGGTTCTATACGCTCTGACTCTGTGTTACTTATTCAGTCCTGATTGTGGTAATGGTTGTTTAAATAAGCCGGAAGCTGTAAGTATATATTTTCCAATAGGGTAAAGAAATTCATTCCATTAGTACACACTCATACTTAACTGAAATATAAAATAATAGCATATCCTTTTTCTGCTGTTTGATTAAAATACTCTCTCAACTTTATTAGATATGAATAGATGTATTCATAAAAACCCCCTGTGTCCATTTCATTTCCCTTTCCGTGAAGTGGATATACTGCATTTTGTTGCATTGACTTAAAATCATACATGTTTTCCAAAACATTATCGTCTAATAAATTTAGAAAATTAGTGGCTTCTTTAACCTGTTGCGCGGTAATATAAAATGCTCCGAAGTCTAATTCGCAATCTAACTCGTTATCGTCCCTTATTGGAACAACGTAGCCCATGGGTGGCTTTCCATTTTCAATATCTTTACACAAGAGATAATGTATTGCCTGCCATGATTTATCTACATCTAAGGGTTGACATTGCGTAGGGTCAATCTCAAGAATACTTTTTTCACCATTAATAATTTGGCTCAACAGAAAGTTCTCAATAGCTATATATATGCCTATCAGTCCCATATTTTTCTCTCCTTTCGGAAATAGGATATCGCATAATCTCCCAGTATTTTCTTCTAAGACGAATTTTGTCAAGGGGGCTTTCTGCAAAAGTTACAGATTGTTCGATAAATATGGATATATATCGATTAACGTATTTTTCACAACGGAGCTACGATAATTTCTAAATATAACTGTAAACTATGATTCGACCAACTCATAATCGACCGAAGCTTGAAGCCGACCGAGCTGATTTCTCCTTTTCACTTTCGTTTTCTATTTTTGCAAGTTGTTCAAAGTCCATAGCTTACTCCTTATATACGAAGTACACGATCTCATCGGGTAGATTCATAATGTACTCCTTTGCCTGAGGGGGATAAATACTCGTATTGGGTACATCTTCAAGCGGTATCCAGCACATATTCAGCTCAATCCGCTCGTTGCCCAAATCGTCAAACGCCTTGAAATTTCTATCAAGAGGAATTTGTGTTTCATCCTTCAAGGAAATCAAATAGTACAAATTGATCTGCTGACAAGGACGATCGCCCCAAGGGAAGAAATTTTCATTCACTATAAGCAATCTTTCAATCTTGATGTCTGCGCCGATTTCCTCCTTGAACTCCCGTACAAGGGTTTCATCGGTGGTTTCGCCAAAGGCAACGTGACCGCCGATAAAGGCGTAGCCATCATCGCCCTCTGCATTTTGCATAAGCACCTTTCCGTTATGTATAAGCACACCGCCGACACGGTACGAAAAGATATAATCATCGGTTTTGAAAAGTATATCTGCCATAATAATTCCTCATCATGCTCTGCGTCTTAAAAGCCTTATTCTCCGTCGTAATAGTCCACATCGCCTGCCTGTGGATAGAGCTTGTTGATTCCCATGCCCCAAACGCCTATTTTGTCTGAATCGGGGTAGACAGTAATATCCACCTCGTGTACCACATCAAAGTCGATGTAAACAAGATTTTCAGTTTCCGAGGAATTGGTCAGTTTATGAGCACCTTCCGCACCGGTAGGAAAGAACAGAAGATCTCCTGCACTGACTTTACGCTCACCACTCGGAGTCCTCAAAATTCCTTCGCCGCTGATAATATAGAATGTCTCCTCATTGTTGTGATGGAAATGATAGGGGTATGCCGCTTTCTTCGGAGGTATCTCATAAATACTGACCAAGGTGTTCTTGGCGCCTCCAAAGGGCACAAACTTACGGCGAAAATATTCGTAGCCCTCGTGTTCGTTTATATAGTTTTTAGGTATGTTGTCGATTGACTCGTGTTTCATTTCGCCCATAATCTTGCTTCTCCTCATATCAGCAGGCATTACAAGGCACCGTCATTTTATCTGTGGGTGTCATAAGATGCTGATTCGTTAATTGGCGGATTTTAAGTTCTTCAATTTTAACCCAAAGCAATCTTTACGTTGATAGTGGAGGACAAACTCTAAACAACAGTTTTGATAATTATAGCACCACAATGTGAAAAAATCTACAATTTTCCTGCTCCTCTCTTTCGGGGTGTTTTCCGCGCCGCACACACTGACAGCTTGTCACGTCCATGGAATGCTCTTCGTCCATGACGCCCTGACTTTTACAGTTTCACAAAAAATATCACTTTGAGAAGTTGAAAAAGGCTAGGAAAATCAATACTTCCATGCTCTGTTAGCTGTGTTATGCTACTAAAAAAGCATACAAAAGCATAACATAATATTTTCCGTGAAAAGTCTTATATTTAGGGCATTCCAAGGCATTTATGAATTCAAAAGTGTAAAAGTCAGGTTATAGCACCACAATGTGAAAAAATCTACAATTTTCCTGCTCCTCTCTTTCGGGGTGTTTTCCGCGCCACACACACTGACAGCTTGTCACGTCCATGGAATGCTCTTCGTCCATGACGCCTGACTCACGAGCGGAAAGCATCGTAAATATGCGGCAGATTCCACCGCCGGTGAATTTGAAAAATCCTCCTGCGCAACACATATTCCCCGGTCCTGCCCCAAAATTCCTCAAAATCGTTGCGCCCGATTTCCCGGACTGTGTTATACTTATCTTGCTTCGAAGCAATACGGACAGGAGGTGAAAGGAGGGCCCTATGAACCACTATATTCTGATCTGGTCTGTGTGCACCTTTGTGGAAAGCCGTGTTCGCCAGGAAATCGATATGGACGAGCTTGTCCGCCACACCGGGTTCTCCCTGGCCCACATCCGGGACGTGTTCCGGACATGCACGGGGAAGCCGCTGTCCCGGTACATACAGGAACGGAAAATCGCCAACGCTGCCCAGGAGCTTCTGGACACGGACAGGCAGGTCATGGACATTGCCATCCGTTACGGGTACTCCGGCAGGACTGTGTTCTCCCGGGCATTCCTTCGGCACACCGGCTACACGCCCTCCCAGTTTCGCGCCGAGGCCCCTGTGCTTTCCCGGGTGCGGCTCTGTGCCGGGGTGTTCGGCGCGGCGCTTCCGGACAGGCGCGGCGATGCCGGAGGTAACCAGACCGCAGCGAAAGATGCCGGAGACTGCCGCACCGCAGCGGAAGACCCCCCTGATAAGGAACGCTGCCAGGCTGCCCGGACTTCTGCGGAATAGGCTAAAGCTGTCCGGATTCCCGGGTACGCAGTGCCAGATGTCCGCGCCGGGACAAGGCGGAGAAAGGCGGCGGGCGCAAGGCATCGCTGGCTGACGACAGCGCAGCACCGGGGTGGACAGCCAGGACCAGTCGCTCAGGGATTCCTGCACCGGGGTATCGGTATCATGGAACCGTCCGGCAAAACGGAAAAGCCCGGCCGGGAACGCTGTGGCGCACAGACAGCGGTTATGATGAAATAATATCCGAACTCTGGAGAGGGGCTGGTTAGACTACAAATTTACAGTACAGTCGAGGTAAAAACAAGCGAGGTAAAAATATGGAAAAACAAGAAAGCGCGATTTTATACGGAGTCCCCAAAGTAGCCTACGGCCAGGACGGATGCACCCCTTTTCCCATGTGCGTCCATTCCTGCGGGAAATACCTGGGAATCCCCTTGGATTACACCCGGGCCATGGCGGAGAGCGGCGCGGCCTTCCGGCTGGCCTGGAATACCGCCTGTTGGGACGGCGGCAATGTGGATGCGGTCTTCACCTTCGACGACCCCGCAATGGTGTTCCGCTGCGGCATGCGGGCCATGGAGCGGGAGCTTAAGTTCCTTGGCCGCACGCCCGAGACGAAAAAGGAGGATTTCACAGACTTCATCCGCCGGGAAATCGACGCCGGAAACCCGGTCATCGCCCTGGGCGTCATCGGTCCCCCGGAAGCCTGCGTCATCACCGGCTACCGGGAGGGCGGCAATGTGCTCATGGGCTGGAATGTGTTCCAGGAATACCCGGAATACCAGGCGAACGTCCGGTTCGAGAAGAACGGTTATTTCATCACTGCCGACTGGTGGGAGAATCCCGACACCACCGCCCTAATCGCCACCGGCACGGAAAGCCTGCCTCCCCTTACTCCCGGGGAAGCGCTCCGGAATGCGGCGCAGGCTCTTGAGGGGCGCATGTGCGGAACCTATGCCAAGGGGACACTTGCCTACGATGCCTGGAAAGACGCCCTTTTGCGCGACCAGGATTTCCCTCCTGACGCTGTCTTTCCCCTGCTGGTGGAGCGTATGATGTGCCACGGCGACGCCATGGACTGCCTCTCCGACGGGCGCTTCAACGCCGCAAAGTACCTGCGCAGGCTGGCGGAGCAGTCCCCTGCCATGGCCCCCGGCCTGAATGCCGCCGCAGGGGAGCTGGAGAGGATACCTGAAATCATCTGGAAAGAAATGATTCCCGTCCTGGGCGGCTGGGAGCGGGGCGAGGCCCAGACCCGCCAGTTGGCCAAGGCCGAGAACCGCCGCCTCTTCGCCGGGCAGATTGAACGGATGAAGGCCCACGATGAGCGGGCATATGGTCTTATCCGAGAGTTGGCGGAGGCGTTTCCGGCCTGAGGGAACAATGCTCCGGAGCCTGTCAAAAATGCCTCACCCAGCGCAAACGGCATGGCCTGCGGGCCATGCCGTTCTTCAATTCTTCAATGCGTGCAGTCACGTTGCACCTTCTCTGGTCAGGCGGAACAATGCTATCGCCAAAAGCGTGAACACCAGGCCGATAATCCCGAACCCAATCCACATGACAAGCTGCGGGAATCTATGGCACCATGCCACAGACCAGGAATCCAGGTTTTCCGTCCGTATGTGACATGTGCATCCGGAAACCCGGCATGGCGGAATCCCTCCGCACCTTGACACGGAAACCGAATTATGATACCGTTATGGCATTACGGAACTTCACAGGCAACCGATACAGCCCATGACGGGCAAGGCTCTCAGGAGGCATCGCAATGGAACAGACAGCCATCCAATTCGACAATCATGACCATCGGATAAAACACTACGAACTGCTGCTGGAACAGGATTTGGACAATGTCCCCCAGCTTCCCCTTCCGGAAGGCTACCGCTTCGTCTTCTATCAGTACGGGGACAGGGATAGCTGGATTGACATCGAGAAGTCCGCAAAGGAATTCTCCACCTATGAGCAGGGGCTGGAGGCCTGGAACAGATATTACGGCGGCAGGGAGGATTCTCTCCTGAACCGTATGGTATTTGTGGAGAATGGGGAGGGCGAGAAGGTGGCCACCGCCACAGCCTACTACGACATCACCGGCCGGGACAAATCCGGTTCCGGCTGGCTACACTGGGTGGCCGTCCGCAGGGAAAAGCAGGGAAAAGGCCTGGCGAAGCCTCTGATTACCCATGTGCTGGATATCATGCGGAATCTAAACTATACCCATGCCAAAATCCCCACCCAGACCACCACCTGGCTGGCCTGCAAGGTCTACCTGGATCTGGGCTTCCTCCCGCTGCCCCAGAATGCCGTCAACAGCCTGGACGGATGGCGAATCATGAAAGCGCTGACAGGTCACAGGGCGCTGGAGGCCTTCGATGCCGCGTCCATGGAGGAGATTCTTGCGCAGCGCGATACATAATGGAGGTATATCAATGAACGTAAACAAGTGCATCAAGGAATCTTTTACCGTAATCGGCAAGGAGGGCTCCACCCGGGACGGCGAGGGCTTCATCCGGAGGCTGTGGGAGGATGCCAACTCCCATTTCGCGGAGGTACAGCATCTGGCGAAAAAGGACGAAAACGGCGGCCTGGCCGGCATCTGGGGTGCCATGTCCGATTTTTCCCGCTCCTTTCGGCCCTGGGAGGAGGGGTTCACCAAAGGGCTGTATCTGGCCGGGGTGGAATGCGATGATGAGGCACAGGCCCCGGAGGGCTGGACGAAATGGGTGGTTCCGGGCTTCGAATATGCCTATGTAGAATGCGACGACAGGAACGTCTTCCCAGAAATGCTGAACTGGCTGGAGGAGAACAGCCTCTCCCTGGCAGGAGCCGTGCATGATTTCACCTGTCCGGAGACAGGAAAGCAGTACATGTTCTTCCCCATCCGGCGGCTCTGATTCCGCAGGGCGCATTTTCCCGCAGCTCTGCTGCGGGGGAGGATGCGCCTGCAGCCAAAAAAGCGCGTCTCATTTAACGGAAAGCTTCAAAAACTCCATATTCACCGATTTCTCCGTAAACCCGTATTTCTCATACATGGCCCTGGCCCCTGCGTTCCTGGCATTGACCTGCAGCTCCAGACCGTCATATCCCCGCTCCCTGCACAGCTCCAGCAATGTGTCGAACAGTCTGCGTCCGATGCCCTGCCCCCGGTAGCGCTCCTCCACCGCCATGGAGTCCACGAACAGCACGTCCCGCTCTTTTACCGGGCCGCCAGAGATATGGCGGACAAGGTAGATCAGCAGTCCCACCACTTCCCCCTCCAGGTCTGCCACTAAGACCTGCTCCTCCGCCAGATGGGCCAGGTATCTGTCGCATGGCAGTATGGGATCCATATCGACATAGATATCCGGCCTCCAGCACACATGCATCCTGTGTACCTGTTTCATGATCCGTTCCACTGCGTCATAGTCCTGCTCTGTTGCCAGCCTTATCGTCACCATAGCTCCTGCTTCCTTTCCGGTTCGTCTATTACGTCGTTATGTCTGTCATTTCACCTTTGCCGCCTATAAACTTTTTGTACTCTTCAGCCCCCTCAGATACTTTTTCTGCTCCGGAGCTATACGATTGCTCTCACAGGCCTTCTGGATAGCCTTATCGTGCGTCCAGGCATCCAGCCGCCTCTCCTCCAGGAACGGAACCACCGTCTCGTACTGCTTGGCCAGGGCCGTGGCGAAATACCATGCCCGCATCATGTTGACATAATACTCCTCCGAACGGATTGCCGCCACCCACTCGGGGTACTCCGGCCGGGACACCTCATCCAGATAGAAGCGCATCAGCATCCCTATTCCGAAGCGGACAGTGTAGGTCTCCGTGGAGGAAATCCACCGGCGGATAGGCTCCAGAAGCTTGTCTGTGTGTCTGGCGAACACTTTCGGAGCCATCATGTCGCAGGTGGCCCAATTGTCGATGTAAGGCAGGAAGCGCTCCGTCTGCTCCAGGCATTCCCCATAGTCTTTAAACTGCTCTACGATAAAGGCATGGACATTATCTTCGTCATAGTATTTATGGGGGAGCTGTCCCAGGAATTCCCCAATCCTGGGGTCTTTCGCCCATTTTTTTGCCAGCGTGCGCACCTGCGGGGTACGCACGCCGATGATTTTCTCCCGTGCCACGGTGGGAATCAGTTTTGCGTGGAAGTCCCTGTAGCCCTCGTCCTGCAGTTCCCATAATTCAGCTTGTATCCTATCGGCTATACGTCCTCCTGTCTGCTCTCCCATTTGCCCCTTATCCTCTCCGCCCAATCTTCCGGCCATGCATCTGCATCCTGCAGCCCGTCCTGTCCGTCCTTCTGCGGATTCCGCAGAAGCTCAAACCACCTATCCAAATCCCCCAGGAGCCTTCTACTCCACCAGGCTCCCATAAAACTCCACCGCGCCGTCAATCTCACTCTGTGTGGGATGTCCTTTGGCGATGCCCCCTATCAGCTTGAACGGCCCGAAGGTGTCAAAGCCGCGGCATCCATAGACTCCGAGCACCCTGCAGTCCCTGGCTCTGGCCTTCCCCGAAACCGAATTCGCGTACTTTCCGCTGTCGTTCCCGCAGGTATACAGAAAAAATACGTCTTTCCCCTTCGGCAGAGAGTCATCCACGAATCGCTCCGTGGCCTCATAAAATTTTCCGAAGGCCACGCCGGATGCTATGCCAATCCTGTCATAGGCGCTCAAATCCATTGCGGCAGCTTCCTCCACTGTCGCTGTCCGGATTCCATATCGCTTCGCCACCGCATCCACCAGTTTTTTGGTGTTTCCGTGATGGGTGGACTCATAGATGAGAATCGTTTTCATTTCATGCCTCCTTTTGGCTTCATCAGGTTCCTTTTCTATCGATATCCCGCCTTCTTCATCTCCATGCCGAAAGCCTTCTTCGACAGGTTCGCACGTCTGGCGGCTTCGTCCGCTTTCAGGAGGCCGTCATTGACCAGGGCGCACAGGGTCTTGAGGGTCCCCAGCCGCTCGCCCTGTTCGATGCCCTGCTTTCTGCCCTGTTTCCGACCCACCTTAACGCCTTTCTTCATTTCATGCTTTTTGATGTCCTCCAAAGCTTTGCACATGTCCGTCTCCTCCTCCCCATTGTCCTGGTTCCATTCATACTGTAGACGGCTCCTGATGT
>NZ_CAJUCP010000078.1 GCF_910585425.1 uncultured Acetatifactor sp.
ATCAACCACCCTTCTTGGAATTCCTTACATTTGAATTATACAGGAAGCTCCTTTCAACCTATCCTTCAACTCATTTACGGCAGAATTATAAAAGTCAATCACATTGTCAACCCATTTCATCAGTTCTTTTTCCAAATCTGCCATAAATGTTTGAACAGCTATAAGGTAACCCTTCTTCCTTGTTTTGGAAACACCAGTATATATGCCTGCACTTGCAAGACCAGCAACAATAGCGCCCGCAATGATACCAGCAACAGATATATGAACCACTGCGCCTGACAGCAAGCCCAACAAAGCTCCACCTACTACTGACCCGCCTGAGCCAGCAATAGCAGTCGAATAAAGAGCATTGATTTCATTAAAGGATTTACCCTCAATATAAACTTGCAGATTTTTAACATCAAACCGATAGGCAACTGCAATCTTCTGCCTGAGCTGCAATTCGTAGAACCTGTTTGCATTTGCAGCACTCTGGAAAACAGGTTCGTTGAGCGTATTTGCAGAAAGGACTTTATAGAGGTCAATCATATAACCCTCAGCAGCCATTGCGACTTTCTTAGGTACATAGTCCAGAAGCCCCCTTGTTGCCATATCAGCAGTATGAGAAGAAGCCACAATACGCTTAACCTCTACATTCATCTCCTTAAAAAGCAGATGGATATTTGTCTTTACATCAGACATGCTTTTCAATCCCTCCTTTAACGCTTACAATGTAGTCTTTCAGAGATGCGAGTTTTACAGCAAGCTCTTCCAGCTCAGCAATTTTGGCCTGAGTCTCTTCTGCCGTTTGCTTCTCCTGAGAGATATCATTTAGTTCTTTCCTCTTGACATTTGCATTTCTTCTTAATTCTTCACTATACGCCGTAGTTGTTGCAGCTACAAAACGCTTCAACTCATATATCATCTGATTTTTTAATTTTTCGATTATTCCTTCAATATATTTTTTTACTTCATCAAAGTATAGAAACTGAGCAAACCGAGAGCCTGTCTTTGATTTTTTAAAACAACCACCTGTTTCATATTTATAGGTTTCTTGAACATCAGGACTATTTCTAATTTCTTCCTTTACCTTTTTGAAAGTCTCTCTTGTAATGTTAGGCTTAAGTGTAGTAAGCTTAATACTACTTCTATCACTAAGGGAAATAAGGGTGTTATCACATTCTTCTACGATTCTCTTTTGGAGTTCATTACTAAATTGAGTAAGCATATCAATTTTGCGAAAAGAGATTTTCTCCAATTCATCTACGCTACTGGAACTTGAGGAACTTATTTTTTCAATTTCTATTCTGTAGCTACTCACCTCCTCATTCACTTTTTCATCAATAAAACCCCCTGTTTCACCATAACGAATCGCTATGTCCTCCACGGTCTTATTGATTTTCTTAAGCATTTCTTCCATTTCAGCCTTAATCTTATTCATCCTGTTGCCCAGTTCAATAGGATCTACAGCCTTTTGTTTATAAAACCCTACATGCTCAGTCAAAGTATCCATAGCTATATCTATGACCGAGAGCATACGAGTCAAAAGCTCATTTAAAGCGATGTACTGAACTTTATAAGAAAACTGATTGAGAGCAGCATTCATTACATCAAACCGTGACAATTCCATCAACTTCTGCAAAAATATGTCTCGATTCCTTTGAGCCATAAACCAGGGCGCAGTGATAATGGGTTGCAGCCGTTCGGCCGCTATTCCTTCCATAATCAAGGCTTCGATTTCTTCAATGGTCATGTCCTTAACCTTATTATAAAACAACTTGACTTTGCTATCGATAGGGATGACTTGCCGTTCACTGATATTAGGGAACTGCTTGATAGCGCTCTTCTGAATACGAGTAATATTCTCATTAATTTCATCTGCAGCCCTTGTTAAAACAAGAAACATAGCGTTTTTGTTTCTGTCAGCACTCTTGGAGTTCAAGAACCGCCTAAAGGAACTAGCTGCAAGGTCAGCCCCAGTGATAGGCTTAAGGAACATTACCGCATTGGCCCGTTCTACATGCTTATCTGTAATATAGCCTATACGACCATCAGCATTGACACCAGGAGTATCTATAATTTCTACATCCTTGAGGTCTGTATCTGCAAAAGGATAGAGAATTTCTATCTTTTGGACAATTTTTCTCCAAAAAGGCTGCTTTAGTTTTATGTACTCGCGAATCTTACGACTGTATTCTTCTTCAGGAAGATGATATAGGTTGTCATCCTTGACCCCGTTAATAAAATTATCGATTACATCCTCTTTGATCTCTCTGTTTTTATATTTCAGTAAGATTTCATAGTTGATAGCAGCAATGGGTATCGCACGATAATTATCATCTACAGCCGCATTTACAGCAAGGAAATTTTTGATTTTCTGTTCATCATCATAGGTATCAGTAGTGCCATCGGCATAAGTAGCAATTAATGTAAACTCCTCACCATAGCGAATCTCTATAATGGCAGAAGTACACTGTTCGACATCCATAGGCAGGATTTCTATACCCAAGTAGGCATTGATAAAAGTGGATTTACCACTTTTAGCTTCACCCACCACCATCAGTAAAAATCTATCTTTCCTGATATTCTCAACCTGTTCAGCCAACACCTCTAACGAGGAGTCATAGGTACTGTTTTTATCACCCTTGATCTTAGCAATCAGATTGCAGAAATTGCCATATATAGTCAGGACATTTTCTTTTGTTTTGTTATAGTCTTGAATCATACTTTTTTTCCCTTCTGTATTTTTTATTTTTTCAAAAATTTGGACAGTTTTTTATCATGGGATACAGCAGAATCAAAAATCTGCAATTTTCCTCATAATTCTTGTTTCTGCCCTGCGGATATGTCACTGTGGACATGGATGTCTCCCCTTTCGACAATTCGAAGACCAGCAAGGAGGACTGGCTCAGCATGGCAAATGACAATTCTCTTGACATCACCCACCCCATGGACGGCAAGGATGTCTATATGGGAAGCGGTCGTCAATAACCTGATCAATATGGCATGCCATCTGACGGAACATGCCCGAAAACTAATCATAGGATTAGGGAAGAACAATGTCTGGCGCGATGTCTTCCGGCATGTGCATTATGCCTTTGAATATTTTACCCTCTAACCAGATGACAGCAGGATATCTGCCACCCGCGCCCCTGTAGGAACAGGGCTTGTGAATTGATGCCATTTTTATAGAGCAATAGGCATTACTACACAAAATGAGGCATGCCGCCTATGTTTTTACCAGATAATTTCATCCGGTTTTAATTTGAGGTCAAGTTCACGGCTTCAGGGATTACTCAATCACCTCCACCCTCTGCCCCTGGCTCCGCAGCCACATATCAATCCCCTTCCCAAAGACCTCCGCCGAAACCACATAAACCCCATCCTCCTCTGAAAGAATCCGAGCCGTAGGCAGCCTGTCCAGAACGGCCTCGACATTCTCCCCAAAAAACTTGAACTTCACCCTCTGCAGCTTCCCACCATACATGAACTGAATCCGCTTCCTAAACTCCCCCTCCTCGAACCTGTCACGGTAGGGGATGATAAACCGCTCCTCCAGCACCCTCAGCTTCCTGATCCGGTCAATCCGGTAAATCGTAGGAAAGGAATCGTTCAGCACATCGAAATCCTTCTGCACCTCCTCATCATCGATAAAAGCCGTCAGATAGAAATAATATTCCGAGAACATGATTGCCACAGGCTTCAGCTTCCGCGTCACGACCTTGCTGCCCTTCATCCGCCCATATTCGATTTCAATATACCTGCAATCGCGGATAGCCTCCCCGATGTCCCACATGGTGTCCAGGAACCGTGTCCTGTGCTGGAGCTCCACATAATGGAATATCTCATTGCCAATCAGTCCCTTCACCAGCTTCTGGTTTTCCATGGGCACGCAGCAGGCAATCAGCCTGTCCAGCATATCCGTCATCTCTTCTTTCACGAATGCCCTGCTCTCCAGCAGGATTTTGCACAGGGCCAGTATCTCGCTGTTGGACAGCTTCATCTTGCAGAGCTGTTCCATCCGGTAGCCCCTGCTCTCCCTGTCGTAGCTGATGGTATTGATATACCCGGTCTCCTCCGCCTCCAGCTCCAGAAAATTGCGAATATCGTCGATATCCCTCTGGATACTCCTCTCATTGACTCCGTATCTCTCCGCTTCCTTCGCCCTGTTCACTGCTTGTCCATTGAGAAGCCGTGTATAAATCCCCAGTACCCGTTCTGTCTTACCATTTCCGCTATCCTTCACCCTGCCGTTTTCAAAATCTCCCATCTGCATCCATCCCCGTTATCAATTCGACATATTTCTCACTCTTAGGCACAGCACAATCACCAATCGCGGAATTCTACACCTTTCTGTATTATATCTAAAATTATAGCAAATAGCAATATAATAATTAGCAAAGCTATTTGCTGCTTAATTTTTCTTCCTACTAACGGCATACTAAACCTATAAGGAGTAACTCACATGAACAAAAACGAACCTGATTCCGTAGCTAGGAACATCAAAAAATACCGTCTGCTGAACAAAATGACCCAGGAGGAGCTGGCCCAGCATCTCAATCTGGATCCCCAGTATTACGCTCAACTGGAGCGGGGCGAGCGGAACTTCACCCTGCAGCGGGTGGTCAGCGTCTGCCGCCTGTTCCATCTCGGTATAGAAGATATCATCCAAATCCCCGCAGACAATGCCTGCGAGACCCAGGAGCTGCTGCAGTCGCTGCATAGAAAGATGAGCTCTATGAGCTATGTGCAGCTTCTGTCGCTGGATAAGTTCATCGAGGATATCGTACCGTACATCAAATGATATCCCGTCATGTCCTCCATTTTCCATTATACAAAGAGAGCATGACAGAATGTGTCACTCCGAAATTTTTCTTTTCAGATTTTCCCTGCGCTAATGCAGACAGATGTCACCGTTGTCCCTGCCAGGCTGCTCTTGTTGCTTATTATAGCAAAAACTCGCCCGCCAAGTGTCTGCTGCCAGCAGATTTTTCCCCCTTTACCGCAAAAATTTTCCCAAACCCTCCTCATGTACTATAACCTGACTTTTACAGTTACAAAGAAAAAAATCCTTGCGATACGCTTATTTCAGGGTTTCGCAGGGATTTTTTCCTGTTATGCTTTTTTCTGTAGTTTCATGTCATTGAAAAATCGCTTGAAATCCTCCTGTTTTGCATACGCATAATAGAAATCGGTTCCAAAAGTTTCCTGGATTATTCTGTAGTCCAATGCTGTCTGGTCCTGGCTGCTAAACTTCAGTGTTGGCACCATCTTTCCTGTTTTTTTACTGCGGCTTTCCTGATACTTTATCCTGCCGCCCACATCCAGGAGGCGCACATAGCCGCCCTTCTCGATAAGGCAGTTCGCTTCCCCCAAAGCGGCAGAGATCCTCTCCGCAGACAGCCTTCTCCCTCCCATGAAGTGCTGCATCAGCCGCACAATCACCAGGGCCGTAAAGCAGATAAGGAAATGGGCCCTGATGTGGCTCCTGTTTTTCAGGAAGATGGGCCTTGCGTCAAAATCGGATTTCATGATCCGGAAGGATTCCTCAATCCGCCACAGGCCATGGTAGGTTTCCCGGATCTTTTCCGCGCTGAAATCCATTTCACTGGTTATGATTGCAAAATATCCGTCAAACAGGGCGTCCTTTTGTGCCTTTTCTGTATCCACTTTCTGTACTTTTGTGACCTGCCCTTCCTCCAGGACCTCCCCTGTCTCGTTCAGGACAGTCTCTTCCTTGACGTAACGGTCTTTGCCATGAGGGATTCCATAAGCATTATTTTTGGTGGATTTTTCCGCACGCGCCAGTTTGTCCTCCCGCTTTTTTGCTGCCATTTCGGCATCGGCCTTTGACCAGTACAGGAGCACTTTCCGTTTTCTGGTGACAGGAGTCTTTTTTTCCACCCTTCCACCATCCTGTATCTCAAAACGGATGTCGTTTCCCTTATATTCCTCTTCCGTAAGCTTCCATTTGTAAGAGCCGTCAGGGGATGCATGCCATCCTTCCGAAGAAAAAAGCTCCCTGTGGTAACGCTTCCCTTTCGTGCCTTTCAGTATCTGGAAAAAGCCGTAGCCGTCTCCCTGGCTGCACAGCAGGTCGATGTTGTGGGAGCAGTTCATTCCTTTGTCGGCCACAACAATGGTCCTGCCGATCCCATATTCCTCCTTGAAGCCATCCAGGTTTTCCTTAAGCGTGTCAGAATCGCTCATGTTCCCGCGGAAGACATCCATGCATACCGGGATGGCATTGCTGTCCATGAACAGGCCCATCTGTATGATCGGCGTCAGCCGGTGTTCCTTGGATACCCCTTTCTGACCCAGGGCAGGCCCCTTTGCTTTGTTTCCGTTCCTGTCTGTGTATCCTTCGTCCACAGCTGCAAAATCGGATTCCGTATAGTAATTCGTTACATCATAAAAAGCATGCTCAAGCTCCCGGCCGACGATTTCCTTTACTTTCTGGTTTAAGTGCACCTGAAGCTCATAGAAAAAAACATCGAAATGGTCCAGGGCGCGATAGACATCCGGAAGATTGAACTCATTTTCCATCCCATAATAATTCAGTATCCGGGAGGCTGCGTCCCTCTTGGATGACGGGCAGAGGATCCTGTCGACTGTCAGGTAGCGGAAGATCTCATTCAGGGAATACTGTCCACGGAACCCGGATCTTTTCTGGTAATCTTCTATAAAAGCATCTATTCCAAGAAGGCTGTAGACGGATTCCGGGAATTTGTAGCCGTAATTGAGCAGCCGGTTATTCTCAGAATACATCATTTCTGATAGAGGGATTTCAATGCGCAGGCCCCTTTTTTGTTTCAGGGGTTTGAAGAAGTAACTGTAAAAGTCAGGGATTTTTCTACAGAAATTTCCAGGGGCCATCTGCCCAATCAAAAAAGGCTGCCGCCACAGTCTCTTTTTGGTATACATTTTCTCCCAAAAGCTCCTCATTTGTGCTATAACCTGACTTTTACACTTTTGAATTCATAAATGCCTTGGAATGCCCTAAATATAAGACTTTTCACGGAAAATATTATGTTATGCTTTTGTATGCTTTTTTAGTAGCATAACACAGCTAACAGAGCATGGAAGTATTGATTTTCCTAGCCTTTTTCAACTTCTCAAAGTGATATTTTTTGTGAAACTGTAAAAGTCAGGTTTGAAGAAGTAACTGTAAAAGTCAGGGATTTTTCTACAGAAATTTCCAGGGGCCATCTGCCCAATCAAAAAAGGCTGCCGCCACAGTCTCTTTTTGGTATACATTTTCTCCCAAAAGCTCCTCATTTGTGCTATAATGTCCATACCACGATTCAGGAGGTGTTCCATGACCAGTTACGAAAAAGCTTTGGATTTATGGCATAGCAAGAATATCACCACTGACGCCGAGCTGGCGGAAGCTTTGAACAGCCACAGCATCGCTTTTGCGTTCCACTCCGGGAAAATTGAAAACAAAAACATCACTTACCACGATACTAGGGAAATCTTCGAGCATGACGGCGTCACCTCTTACACTGGCGATCTGCGGACGCTGTTTGAAATCCGAAACGCCAAAGAAGCATATGAATTGTTCCTGAACGCATTCCGGACAAAGCGCCCTCTGGATGAAGCTTTCCTCAAGGAGCTCCACCTTCGTATGACCCATGGCACCTATGACGCAAGACGCTGGCAGTTGGGCGAGCGCCCTGGCGAATATAAACGCCACGATTATGTGACGGGCCAGGCAGAGGTAGGCGCCGCCCCGGAGGATGTAGCCGAGGAAATGCGGGAGCTACTTGAAGAATTACAGGATGTGTCCCCCGAAAATGTCCTGACCGCCGCTGCCTATTTCCATGCAAAACTTGAGAACATCCATGCTTTCGCCGACGGCAATGGCAGAACCGGGCGGCTGGCGATGAATTATCTGCTGGTCCTCCATGGGCATCCTCCCATCATCATCCACGAGGAGGACAGGAAGGAATATTACGCCGCCCTAGAGGCCTGGGATGTCCAGCAGGATCTGGCACCACTGCGTATTTTTCTGAAAAGCCAGACTGAGAAAACCTGGGAGAGGCAGATTTTAAGATTGGAACAAAAAAACGAAAAGCAGTGAACATGCGAAAAATATGGATATTGTGGCCATAATAAGTCAGAGGATTTATTAAGCTTTCAAATGTAAGCACTTACATCTCCATCCTATTTCCAAAAGGTTTCCCAGTCAGGAATCAGATGGAATTGTTAAAAAAACATCTTGCAAAAAGCCCCGCTTTTGCTATAATTCAAGTAGGACTTTTTGAAACTACTTACATTGCGTCCGGCATGGAAGCGCAGAGAGCCCGGAGCCTGATTCCAGGCGACCGCCGTGCCGATGAGGAAGACCAATGACGATTTACGACATCTCCAAGAAAGCCGGCGTCTCCATCGCCACAGTCTCCCGCGTGCTCAACGGCAGCAGCAGCGTCAGCGAGAAGACCCGGGCGAAAGTGCTGGACATCATCGAGCAGTGCGGCTATACGCCCAACGCCTTCGCCAGAGGCCTGGGGCTGAACACCATGAAGACCATCGGCATCATGTGCGCGGACAGTTCCGACCTGTACCTGGCCAAGGCGGTCTACCATATTGAGCGGAAGCTGCGTGCCAACGGCTACGACAGCCTTCTGTGCTGCACCGGCTACGGACTGGAGTCCAAGGCCGCCTCCATGAACCTGCTGCTCACGAAGAAAGTGGACGGTGTCATCCTGGCGGGCTCCAATTTCGTCTACGAAAAAGAGCAGGAGAATCAGTACATCGCCGATGCCGCCGCCCAGATTCCGGTGATGGTGCTGAACGCGGATCTGGCCATCCCCAATGTCTACAGTGTCGTCTCCGACGCCTTTACGTCCATGTACAACGCGACTCTGCAGATGATCCAGAGCGGCGTCAGCGACATCCTGTACTTTTACAATGTCCGCTCTTACAGCGGAAAGCACAAGCTTTCTGGATTCCGAGCCGCCATGGAGGAGAAGGCCCTTTTGGATTCGGAAGCGCTGATACAGTTCTATCAGGGCCCCCCGGAAGACATCCATGCCATGGTGCGCCATCTGGAAACGGTCCATGACAGGGGGACGGCTTTCCATGGGGTCATTGCGGCGGACGATACCCTGGGCCTGGCTGCAGTGAAGTATGCCAGGAAAATGGGCTACCGGGTTCCGGAGGATTTCACCATTTTGGGGTATAATAACACCATGCTCACTAGTTGTTGCGAGCCGGAACTGACCAGCATCGACAACAAGTTGGAGACCCTCTGCCAGCACCTGATTTCCACCCTGCTGGGCGTGCTGGAGGGGAACGAGATGCCCAAGAAGACCGTTTTTTCCGGCGAAATCGTCAAGCGGGGCACTACGCGCTGACAGAAAGCCTTATACCGGCAAACATCATATGCCAATATAAACCAAATAGCTGCCAAAAAGAATGGAGGAGAAAGGACATGAATGAATTTATGGACAAGGATTTCCTGCTGGAATCCGAGACGGCGAAGAAGCTGTTCCACGATTACGCGGAGAACACACCGATACTGGACTACCACTGCCACATCAATCCGAAGGAGATTGCGGAAGACCGCCGCTTCGACAATATCACACAGGTGTGGCTGGGCGGCGACCATTACAAATGGCGGCTGATGCGTGCCTTCGGCATAGAGGAGAAATATATCACCGGGGACGCTTCCGACTATGAAAAGTTCTGCAAATGGGCGGAGTGCCTGGGCAAATCCATCGGCAATCCCCTGTTCCACTGGAGCCATCTGGAGCTGCAGAGATATTTCGACTACAACGGTGTATTGAACAGGAAGACGGCGAACCAGGTCTGGAAGCTCTGCAACGAGAAGCTCTCCCAGCCCTCCATGAGCGCCCGCAACCTGATCAGGCGCAGCAATGTGACCCTGATCTGCACCACGGACGATCCCGCGGATTCCCTGGAATGGCATAAGAAAATCGCGGAGGATGATACCTTTGACGTAAAGGTCCTGCCCGCCTGGCGGCCCGACAGGGCCATGAACATCGAGAAGCCCGATTATCTGGACTATCTGGGCAAGCTGGCCCAGGCCGCCGGCATGCCGAAGATTACCAGCTTCACCGCCCTGAAGAAGGCGCTGTGCCAGCGGATGGAGTTCTTTGCCTCCATGGGATGCAATGTGTCCGATCACGGCCTGGAATATGTCATGTACTGTCCCGCCAGCGAGGACGAGATTGAGGCCATTTTCCTAAAGAGGCTCAACCGGATGATGCCCACCAGGGAAGAGCAGCAGAAGTTCAAGACGGCCTTCATGCTCTTCGCGGGCAGAGAGTACCACAGGCTGGACTGGGCCATGCAGCTCCACTTCGGCTGCAAGCGGGACAACAATGCAAAAATGTACGAGCTGCTGGGCCCGGATACAGGCTACGACTGCATCAACAACAACACGCCCTCCGCCCAGATGGCGGATTTCCTGAACGCCCTCTGCAGGACGGATGAGCTCCCCAGGACAATCCTCTACAGCCTGAACCCCAATGACAACCAGTCCATCGGCACCATCGCGGGCTGCTTCCAGGATTCCAGCGCTGTGGCAAAGATCCAGCAGGGCAGCGCCTGGTGGTTCAACGACCACAAGACAGGCATGCGGGAGCATCTGATCTCCCTGGCGAACCAGGGCAACCTCTCCGGCTTTGTGGGGATGCTGACGGACTCCAGGAGCTTCCTGTCCTACACCAGGCATGAGTATTTCCGCAGAATCCTCTGCAACCTGATCGGCTACTGGGTGGAGGGCGGCGGCTTCCCGGCGGATATGGATACGCTGTCGGAGATTGTGAGGGATATTTCTTATTATAATGCGAAACGGTATTTTAAGTTCGATATCTAAAAAGCACCGGCAGCCCCACTGATACAGCAGCCAAACCACCAGTGATTTGATTCCGAAAGCCCCTCACAGCCAGACCGGCCAGAGGGGCTTTTTCCAATAGATTTGCCGCCAGGCATGAATCCATAGGTTCAATCCTCATCCTTAAAAATCTCCTCCAGAGCCTCCCCCATCCGCTCCACCAGCCCCACCACCAAGGCGTTACCCATCATGAACCTGCGCTTGTTCAGGGGCATCTCCACCACCTTCCCCTCCGTCAGGCAGTATTTCGTGTGGTCTGTGGGAAAGCCCTGGATCCGCTCGGTCTCCCCTGCCGTCAGGAGCCGGATCCGGCCGGTTCTTTTGTCCTTTACGATATGGGTGGTCCTGCTGAAGCTCCCCTCGGAGGTGAGCATGGTCCTGGCGGGCTTGTCGTATTCGTCCACCATGGGAATGGCGCCCTCGGAAAAGACGTAAGCGTGTCCGCTCGCAGCCTCCCGCAGGAGCTTCTTGGCCCCTTTCAGGTACTGCCAGGTCTTCCGCTGCTCCTTGGAGAGACTCTCCCTGGTCTCGTCGCTGCGGGTGATTTCCGGGGAAGTGTAATACAGCCTCTCCTCCGGGATGAAATAGTTCTCCTCCACATCCCCCTGCTCCATGATGTCCCCCAGGGTCGTCTGTGGGCCCTGATACGACGGTGTTGTCTTCGCCGTGTAGACCATGCCGTCCCGCATCACGCCCGCGTTCTCGAAGCCGAACCGGAATGAGGCGGACAGCTCCCCCAGGCTCTCCGGCAGCTCCTGGGCCTTGATCTGCTCCGCTCCGACAGGGCCCACCGGAAATGTCCCGGCAAAGAAGCCTGCCGCGGAAATCAAAGCCGCCGCGCCGGCCTTCCGCGCCTCTCCGTCTGCCACGTTGGCCTTCCGCACCTCCCCATCTGCCGCACCGGCCTTCCGCACCTCCCCATCTGCTGCATCGACCTTCCGCACCTCCTCGGCCACCACATCGACCTTCCGCGCCTCTCTGTCTGCCACGTTGGCCTTCTGCGCCTCCCCATCTGCCACATCGGCCTTCCGCGCCTCCTCGGCCGCCACACCGGCCTTCCGCGCCTCCTCGGCCGCCCTCCGTCCATACCCTGCGGCCCTCTCCTGTCTGGCGCAGTATGCCGTATCCTCTCTACAGGCGAAAATGAATATGCGCCTGCGCCTCTGGGGAAGCCCGTAATCCGCCGCATTGATGACCCGCCATTCCACCGCGTATCCCGCGTCCCGGAAGCAGGCCAGCATGATGCCGAAGTCCCTGCCCCGCTGGCTTGCGGGGGATTTCAGGAGCCTGTCCACGTTTTCCAGCAGCACGAAGGGAGGCCGCTTCACCTCCAGGACCTTGCGGATCGACCACCAGAGGATGCCCTTCTTCCCCTCCAGCCCCCTGGAGGTGGCCAGGGAAGATGCCACGGAATAGTCCTGGCAGGGAAAGCCGCCCACCAGCAGGTTGAAGTCCGGTATCAGGCTCTTGTCCACCTCCTCGATGTCCACATTGGTGGTATCCTGCCCGGCCTTGTCCAGACATGTGCCGAAATGGTACACATAGCAGTCATGGGCGTACTGGGTGTTCTTCTCCGCAGGCTCCCACTGGTTGAACCACACCGTGTTCCATTTTTCTTCCATGGAATGCTCTTCTTCCATGGAATGCTCTTCTTCCATAGGATGCCCTACTTCCACAGAATGCTCTCCTTCCGTAGGATGCCCTCCTTCCACGGAATGCTCTCCTTCCGTAGAATGCTCTCTTCCCACGGAATGCCCTCCTCCCATGGAACGCGCTCCCCCAATTCTCATATCCTCCGGCCCATGTATGGCATTCAGGCCGCACCGGAAGCCGCCCACCCCCGCAAACAGTTCACAGACAGTCCTCTCCATCGGAGCATTTCCTTTCTTCATCGTATTCGTTCCGTCTTCCGGCTGCAGTCATTCCGCCCCGTCCGCCTGGCTCAGCTGAATGTCCAGGATGACCTCCTCGATGGCCCGGACGCATGCATCGGTCTTCTTCAGGATATCCTTCCCCCAGAAATGCATCACGGTCCATCCCAGGAACAGCAGGCGCTTGTCGATCTCGCTGTCCCGCTCCATGTTGTTCTGAATCTTATTGACCCAGTATTCCCCATTGTTCCCCTTCTCCACCCTGGGCTTGAGCACTTCCCAGTCCTTTCCGTGAAAGAACTCGCTGTCGCAGAAAATGGCAAGCTTGTACTTCGTCAGGCAGATATCGGGACTGCCGGGCAGCGCCTTATAGTTCTTCCGGTAGCGGTATCCCTTCTCCCAAAGGGCTTTGCACAGCGCCACCTCAATGGAGGTATTCTTGCCCCGGATATGGCTCATGGTCCTGCTTCTGGTCTCAGTGACATTCTCGAACGTACGCATTTCAAACCTCTTCCGAAACCCTGCGGGCAGCGCTTCTCTGCCGCATCACCTCGTACATCAGAATGGAAGCCGCACAACTGACATTGAAGGAGGATGCATAGGAATCCTCCGCCATGGGAATGGTGCATAACAGGTCGCAGCTGTCCTTAAAGTTCTGGTTCAGCCCCATGGTCTCATTCCCGACCATCAGCATCACGGGCCCCTCCAGATTCACGCTCTGCACCGGATTCTCCTTGTGGGCCGTGGTCCCGATCAGCCGGAAGTCAGGGAACTCCCTCTTCACATCCGCCACGAAGCCCCACAGCGCATTGTTGTCCGCAACCCTGACCACAGGCAGCTTAAAGAAAGACCCCATAGCAGACACCACCACATCCGGGTCGTAGAGATCCACCCCATGCCCTGTCATGATCAAAAGGTCCGCCCCCAGGGCGTCGCAGGAGCGTATCATGGTCCCCAGGTTCCCCCGGTTGGAGGGCCTGTCGAAGAGGACGATGAAAGGATTGTCCGACAGCAGGCTCCTCTGCAGCTTATCCTCCCGCATCTCTATGACGGCCATGAGCTCGGAAGTATCCGTCTTGCCGCTGAGCTCCTGCAGCAGCTCCTCCGTCAGCCGGTAGTTCATCTCCGTCCGCACTGTCCGCAGCAGCTTGTCCGCCCAGTCCGACAGCCTTCCGCCGCCAAACACAAAGGACCTCACATGCCATCCCCGGGCCACGGCCTCGTTGATGCTGCGGACGCCCTCCACGAAGAACTCGCCGGCCCTGTAGCGTTTGTTGCGGTTGGTCTTCAAGACCTGGAAATGCTGGTATACATTATTGCGTGTGAAAATATCCGTCGTAGCCATTCCTGTCCCCTTCCCCGCCTCCGGGCCCATACGCCCGCATCTCTCCCGTTGCCGCGCCCCTTTCCCATAGGGCTTTGAGAGAGCGCATGCCGCGCATGTCCTACAGTATTGTCATAAAAAGAGGCTGTCACATTCCGGAAAGCAATTGAATCCCCCTTCCTGCAACAGCCCTCTAAAGTCAACTGAATCAGCCCAAACCGCCGCGGCCTTGTTTTGCTACAGGCCTGGCAATCAATAAGCCTTGGCCTCTTCCTCGCCGTTCAGCACCCGCAGAGCGCCCTGTGCCAGCGCCAGCAGCTCGTCCTCGCCGGGATATACGGTGAAGGGCGCGATCCACTCCGCCCGTTCCTTCAGGGCCGCCACCACGTCAGCGCCGTAGGCGATGCCGCCTGTGACGATGATCTGGTCTACCTTGCCGTTCAGCACGCATGCCATGGAACCGATGTCCTTCGCCACCTGCAGCAGGAAGGCCTGCTTGGCCTCGATGGCCTTCTCATCGCCCCCGTCGGCCTGCTTCGTCACCTCGCGCATGTCATTGGTGCCCAGGTACGCGTTGAAGCCGCCCTTGCCCACCATCTTGCCGTATACTTCCTTCTCCGTGTATTTGCCGGAAAAGCACATTTTAATCAACGCTCCGTTGGGAACGCCGCCTGCCCGCTCCGGAGAGAACGCGCCGTCGCCGTCCAGCGCATTGAACACATCGATGACCCTTCCGTTCTCATGGGCGCCCACGGACACGCCGCCGCCCATATGAACCACGATCAGCCGCAGGGACTCATAGGCTTTCCCGATTTCCTTGGCGTACCGCTTGGCCACGGCCTTCTGGTTCAGCGCGTGGAAGATGCTCACTCTGGGGAGCTCGGGCACGCCGGAATACCTGGCGATGGGCATCAGCTCATCCACCACCACGGGATCCACGATGTAGGAGGGCACGCCGATGGAATCGCCGATTTCCTTTGCCAGGATGCCGCCCAGGTTGGACGCGTGCTGCCCCTGCACCCCTGCCTTTAAGTCCGCCAGCAGCTCCTCGCTGACCGCATAGGTGCCGCCGGGGATGGGCTTCAACATGCCGCCGCGGCCTACCACCACATTCAGGCTCTTGATGTCGAAGTTCTTGGACTCCAGGAGATCCGTGATGATCTTCTTGCGGAAATCCTTCTGGTCCACGATATTTGCGAACTGGGCTATCTCCTCGGTGGAATGGCGCAGGGTCTCCTCGAACAATAATGTCTCGTCCTCGAACACGCCGATTTTGGTGGAGGTGGAGCCCGGGTTGATGATCAAACTTTTAACAGACATTTCTGTAAATCCTCCTCTTCATGACAAATCTGCATTAAGCGTTCTTCTGAAGCTCTTCTGACACCACGGCCGCCAGGGCGATGGAATTCACCTTGGTCTCGAAGCTGTCCGAGCGGCTGGTGAGAATCACGGGAACCTTGGTGCCGGTGAGGATCCCGCCGTTGCGCATGTTCACCATATGTACGATGGCCTTGTATACCATATTTCCGGCATGGATGTCCGGGAAGAGCAGCACGTCCGCGTCTCCCTGAATCTTCCTGTGGGTAGCGCCCTTGTGCTTGGCAGCCTCCGGGTCGATGGCAAGGTCCAGGGACAGAGGGCCATCGATGACGCAGCCGGGTATCTGGCCTTCCTCGCACATCTTCGTCAGCTCCGCCGCCTCCACGGTGGCGGGCATCTTGGGATTCACCACCTCCACTGCCGCCAGAGGCGCTATCTTGGGCATCTCTATGCCGCAGGCATTGCACACGGGAATGGTGTTCTGGATGATGTGGGCCTTGTCCTCCAAAGTGGGATAGGTCATGAAAGCCACATCCGTCAGGAACAGCAGCCTGTCGATGGTGGGCACTTCGAATACCGCCACATGGGACAGAGGCTTTCCTGTGCGCAGGCCAACCTCCTTGTCCAGGACGCTCTTCAAGAAGTCCTTGGTGTCGATCAGGCCCTTCATGTACATATCCGCCTTGCCCTCATGGGCCAGCTTCACCGCCGTCAAAGAAGCCGCAATCATGTCCGGCTCATTGATGATCTCATAGTCCGACAGATCCATGCCGATCTCAGCGGCCACTTCCCTGATCTTCGCCTCGTCGCCCACCAGGATCGCGTCCGCGATTCCTCTGGCCTTCGCCTCCTTCACGGCCTCTAAAACCGCGGAATCCTGTGCCACGGAGACGGATACCGTCTTCTTCGCGCACTTCTTGACCCTTGCCATAATGTCGTCAAAACCCTGTTTCATTTCCTGTCTTCTCCCTTTCTGCCCTGACGGGGCATGTTCTTTTTGTCTGATCGTGTTCTGGCTGTCCGCTTTTGGACGCAAAACGATAACCGGATGCGTTCCGGTTGCATGAAAAATACACTTAGATTGCTTTTCTTATTAAAAATAATAGCACACGGACCGGCAAAATGCAAGAGTGAAAGGCATTGACTATGTCCCGGAAAAGCAGTAAACTGATATGTGGGATTCAAAATCCTAAAATATTTGTGCAAAAAAGGAGATGTCATTATGTACGAAATGAAACCCGAGTATTATACGGGAATCGAAGCCATCGACCAGGAGCATTCCCGACTGTTCGACATGGCGCAGGAGACCCAGGACCTGCTGGGAGACAACCTTCTGTATGACAAGACGGAGAAGCTGAACAGCCTGATTTCAGAGCTCATCGATTACACCAAGACCCATTTCGCCCATGAGGAAGATTATATGAGAAGCATCCGGTACGCCGGAATCGATGGACACATGGCCCTGCACCGCAGGTTCGAGGACAGCCTGATGCAGTTCGACCCAGACGCCCTGGAGGACATAGAGAAGCAGGACGAAATCGTGGAAAAGCTCCTGGGCTTCCTGATCACCTGGCTCATAGACCATATCCAGAGAGTGGACATGGTGTACGCAAACTCAGTCAGACAGTAGAAAGGCATAAAAAGACGCTCTGTACATACAGACGCCGGCGCTTCTCATTGAGGCGCCGGCGCTTCCCTGTCCATGATGAACTGCAGAAACTGTCTGGTCCTGGCTTCCCTGGGCGACTCGAAGATCTCCTCCGGCCTGCCCTCCTCCACCACCAGCCCCTGGTCCATGAATACCACATGGCTGGCCACGTTCCTGGCGAACTGCATCTCGTGGGTCACGATCAGCATGGTCATGCCCTCCGCGGCCAGATTCCGCATCACGTTCAGCACCTCGCCCACCAGCTCCGGATCCAGCGCCGACGTGGGCTCGTCGAAGAAGATCACCTCCGGCTCCGTGACGATGGCCCTGGCGATGGCCACCCGCTGCTGCTGCCCGCCGGACAGCTGATGGGGATAGGCGTCCGCCCGATTCGCCAGGCCCACCTTCTCCAGGGCCTTCAGTCCGGCGCTCCTGGCCTCATCCTTCGGCACCTTCCGCGCCACCACCAGGCCTTCCGTCACATTCTGGAGGGCAGTCTTGTTCCGGAAGAGATTGTAATTCTGGAACACGAAGCCCGTCTTCTTCCGCAGCGCGGCAATGTCCTTCCTGCCGATGGCATTCAACTGATAATGGACCCCGTCGAATATCATCTCTCCCTCTTTCGCCCGTTCCAGGAAATTGATGCACCGCAGGAGGGTGGTCTTCCCGGAGCCGCTGGGGCCGATCACGGTCACCACGTCCCCCTTCTCCACCTTGATGTCCACTCCCCGGAGGACTTCCATGTCCCCGAAGGATTTCTTCATATTCTTGATTTCCAGCATACGCACTCCTCAATCTGTGACCGCCGATCTATCGGCATGGATTCCCGGACAATCATTGCCCGATGCCCGGTCAGTATGTCTTCATCCGCTTCTCGCAGTAAGTCTGCAGCTTCGTCAGCACCGTGCAGAACAGCAGGTAGACAAAGGCCACCTCGCAGTATATGGCCATGACCTCAAGGCTGTTGGCCGCTATGCGCTGCCCTGCCAGGAACATCTCCACCACCGTGATGTTCGCGGCCAGGGAAGTATCCTTCACCAGCCCGATCAGGGAATTGCTAAGGGGCGGGAAGGCCGTGCGCAGGGCCTGGGGCAGGACGATCCGCCCCATGATCTGCAGATAGTTCATCCCCACGCAGTACCCCGCCTCTATCTGCCCCACGGGCACCGCCTCGATGGCGGCCCGGATGGTCTCGGAGGCGTAGGCCCCTGTATTAAAGGAAAATACGATGATCGCCGAGGGGATGGCATCCAGTATGATCCCTACGCTGGGCAGCCCGTAGAATATCACGAAGAGCTGCACCAGCAGCGGCGTCCCCCGGATGATCCACACATAGATCCTGGCGATCTGCTTCACCACCGGGATGTTGGCCACCTGCACCATGGCCGTGAGCAGGGCGATGATCAGCCCCAAAGAAAACGACACCAGTGTCAGTGGAATCGTGACCCGTATCCCGGGCAATAATATCTGCCAGAAGGAATCCAGCAGTAGCTGCCAAACCCGTTCATTCATGATACCGCCTGCCTTCTTTCTTCCTTAATCCGTACTTTCGTTCCTCTGGTTTTGCGCTTAATCCTTCGCGCCTATTCCTGGCTGGTGACATCCATGCCGAAATATTTCTCGGACAGCTCCTTCAATTCTCCGGAGGCCCGCAGCTCGTCAATGGCCTCATTGATAGCTTTCAGCAGCTCCTCGTTCCCCTTCTTCACAGGGACAAGGGAGGAGGAGGCATCCTCCGTCAGGGCCACCACCTTCACGTCCGCATCGGGATTCTTCTTCAGATAATCGGAAAAGGCGGTCTCCACGTTCAGGGTGGCGTCAGCCCTTCCCGTGAGCAGGAGATCCACGGTCTGCGCCACCGCGTCCACGCTCACCAGCTCCGCGCCGTATTCTTCCGCCATCTTGCCCCAGCTGCTGGTCAGGTTCTGGGCCGCCTTCTTCCCGGCCAGATCCTCGAAGGTCTTGATTTCCTCATTGTCGCCCTTTACCATCAGCGCGCCGTGGATATAGGTGTAGGGCTGGGAGAAATCATATTTCAAAGCCCTCTCGTCGGAGTACTCCACCTCATTGATTACGGTGTCAATCCGCCCGGCGTCCATGCTGCTGAACAGGGAGTCCCATTCCGCCTCGAAGAACTCGGCCTCCACGCCCAGCTTCTCCGCGATTTTTTCTCCCACTTCCACGTCGAAGCCCACCAGCTTGCCGTTCTCGTCGTGGTAGCTGTTGGGGGAATAGGTGCCCTCGGTGCCGATGACGATTTTGCCCGCCTCCAGGATCTTCGCCAACTGGTCGCCTCCCTGGGAGGCCTCCCCATTGTCCGCTGCCGCTTCGCTTCCAGCGTCCGCGCTGCTCTCCTCCGCACCGCTCTCAGCGTCCGCACTGCTCTCCCCCGCTCCGCTTCCGGCCTCGCTATCAACGTCCGCGCCGCTCTCCGCCTGGGAGGTCTCCTCGTTGCCCGCGCCGGACCCTTCCCCCGCGCTCTCTTTGCCGTCCCCGCCGCAGCCTGCCAGCAGGCATGCCGCCATAATGGCAGGCGCAGCCGTCATTCCCAATTTCCACAGTCTGTTCTTCCTCATCTTTTCCATTCCTTTCCTGATACCTTTTTCAAGCCTCCCCGGAAACCCAGGAGCCTGTCCTCCCTGCCGCCCGCAGGCGGGGCCGTCGGCCGCTCCGTGTTCCGAACAAAGACATTGTACCATAACCCTATCCACATGGCAAATACTTCCGGCCAATCCATCCGCATATGTCTCGGCTGCGGTCGCCCGGTTCCGCCCAGCGCTGTCCCCCCGCAGATATGTGCCTGTCAGCCCGGTCGGGACGGGCACGGCACATATCGCTGTCCGCCATGGCCCCGCGCAGGTATGTGCGCGTCATGCCGTTGTAGGCGGCGGGACCGTGGACAGCAGGCGGATATGGATTGAATTCCGTAACATTATATATGCTGCGCCGGAATATGTCAACCCAACGGAGGTCTTGCATTTTAGGCGAAACTGAGATATAGTAAATATAAGAAGCAAGCGAAATCGCTAAGCAGTATAAGTCGCTTTACGAACAGGACAAAGGAGTCAGAGAGCATGAATTCATTCGATATCATTGGCCCCGTCATGGTAGGCCCCTCCAGCTCCCACACAGCGGGAGCCGTCAAAATCGGTAACATTTCACGCAAGCTGCTGGGCACGCCGGTGAAAAAGGCGGACGTCCTTTTCCATGGCTCTTTTCTCGCCACAGGCAAGGGCCACGGAACGGACAGGGCCCTGGTGGCAGGGCTTTTGGGCTTTCCGGTGGACGATCCCCGGATTCCGGACAGCTTCCGGTACGCCGAAGAGGCAGGGATGGAATACCGTCTGTCCGGCATCGACCTGGGGGACGTGCATCCCAATTCGGTGAAGCTGCGCCTGCATGGAAGCGAAGGGCAGAAAATCGAAATCGTGGCGGCTTCCGTGGGCGGCGGGGCCATCCGGGTCACGGAGATCGACGGGCTGCCCGCCAATTTCTCCGGCGACTATCCCACCCTTGTGGTGAACAATCTGGATCAGCCGGGGCATGTCACGGAGATCACCTCCATGCTGAGCCACAAGTCCATCAATATCGCCACCATGCAGCTTTACCGCTCCTCGAAAGGCGGACATGCCGTCATCGTGCTGGAATGCGACCAGGAGGTGCCCGCGGACGCCATCCGCTGGCTGGCCCATCTGGAGGGCATCCTGAAAGTGACCTATCTGGGGCTGGCCGAATAGTCCGCCTGAAACATGCAGCAAATTACAGCGAAAGACTGTCGGCCATGTATGCCCGCCATGGGCAGGTTTGTGAATTCCGGCGGTCTTGCGCATACAGATCGGAGGAGAATCATGTATCAATCGTTCCAGGATATCATCGACATAGAGAAAGAGACCGGAAAAAGCTTCTGGGAAATCGTCCGGGACAATGACTGCCGGGAGATGGAGATCACCGAGGAGGAGGCCATCCGGCGGATGCAGGCCATGTATCTGGCCATGGGGGAGGCGGACGCTTCCTACGACCCGGCCCTGTCCTCCGCCAGCGGCCTGGTGGGCGGGGACGGCGAGAAGCTGGCCGCCGCCCGCCGGAAGGGCAGCCTGCTGTGCGGCTCCTTCCTGGGGATGGTGATGGAGAAGGCCGTAAAGATGGGCGAGTCCAATGCCTGCATGAGACGCATCGTTGCGGCCCCCACCGCGGGCTCCTGCGGCGTGCTCCCGGCAGTGTTCCTGTCCCTGGAGGAGGAAAAGGGCTATTCCAAAGAAGAGATGGCGAAAGCCCTCTATGTCAGCGCAGGCATCGGCGGCATCATCGCCCAGCGGGCCTCCGTGTCCGGGGCCGCGGGAGGCTGCCAGGCCGAAATCGGCGCGGCTTCCGCCATGGCGGCGGGAGGCGTGGCCTTCCTGCTGGGCGGGGACGGCGAGGCGATCGCCCACGCGGCGGCCCTGGCCATGAAGAACCTCCTGGGCCTTGCCTGCGACCCTGTGGCAGGGCTGGTGGAAGTGCCCTGCGTGAAGCGCAATGTCATCGGGGCCGTCAACGCCCTCACCTCCGCGGATCTGGCAAATGCCGGGATACGCAGCAAAATACCCCCTGACGAGGTCTTCGACGCCATGCGCAATGTGGGCAGGATGCTGCCGGAGGACCTGCGGGAGACAGGAAAGGGCGGCCTTGCGGCCACCCCCACAGGCATCGCCTTCCGGGAAGGCCTGAAGACCTTCTAGCCAATCATATGCAATATCATCCAGGCGCATCGGAGGCATCCTCCGGTGCGCTTTCCGGTGCGGGCAGGAAGGTCTGGTACAGCTCCACCTGGTCGTAGATGCAGGTCCAGGTGCTGGTGGAGCCTGCGGTGACGCACAGGTATTCCTTCCCCTCCTCGTCGCGCCCCAGGCTGGCGGCACAGCTGCCGGACTGGTCCACATAGCCCGTCTTGGCGCACAGCACCTCCCCGTGGGTGTCCTTGTCCTCGATCCGGCGCAGGAACCAGTTGGAGATCAGCAGCCCCTCGGGATGCTCTTCCGTCAGGGAGGTGGTGTAGGTATGGGCAGCCATCACTTCCCTGCAGAAGGGGTTGTCCACAGTTGCTTTTAAAATGACAGCCATGTCATATGCAGTGGAATAATGGGCCTCATCGTAGACCCCCACGCAGTTGGTGAAGTGGGAGGTCTCCCCCAGCCCCATCTGCACCAGCTTTTCATTCATCAGGTCCACAAAGGCCTCATGGGAGCCTGCCACATAGATGGCCAGCGCCAGCGCGGAGTCCGCCCCCGAGGGCAGAATCGTGCCGTAGAAGAGGTCCCTCACCGTCACCTCCTCGTCCAGCGCATAGCCAGTATTGCTGCAATCGTTTACAAAGCTGTAGTCCGTGATGTCAATGGTGATGATGGCTGTCTTCTCCAAATCCTCCGCTGTCAGATGCTCCGCCGCCACCAGGATCGTCAGCATCTTGGTCATGGAGGCGGGGTTCATCCTTGTATAGGCCTCCTTCTGGGCCAGGATCTCCCCGCTCTGGGCATCGATGAAAACGCCGTATTCGCTCAATATAGTCTCCGAAAAGCCAGCCGTGGCCTCTGTCATGCCGAACACAGCGTTCTGGGGCGGTATCGCGCCCCCCAAGGGCTCCGGCGTGGGGACGGGCTCCGGCTCCGCCGTCTGCTGGGCCGCCTCTGTCTGTCCTGGCTCCTGAGACGGGAAGCGCAGGCGCGGGGAATAGGCTTCGCCCGCCGCCATGACAGTCCCTCCCGCTGCGTGACGGGACTTCCGGCGCTGGGCAGAGTCCGCCCCTTGCGTCTTCTGATTGTCGGCTGTCAGGCTGTCCTCATCGTTTTCCCTGTCCCCTCCTGTCCCATCGCCTCTCTGGTTGGCCTTGTCCTTGCTGTCCTCTTCTGTCCCGTCGGCTGTCAGGCTGTCCTCTCCTGTCCCGTCGCCTCCCCGGTCGGCCTTGTCCTCGCTGTCCTCCCCTGTCCCGTTGCCTCCCCGGTCGGCCTTGTCCTCGCTGTCCTCCCCTGTCCTGTGGGCTTCCTGGCTCTCCTGCAATGCCCCGCCCCGTCCGTTGTCCTTGTGGGTCAATGCCGCGGCGCCGAATCCAATACCTATTCCCACCGCGATCGCCATGCCGGCCATCACCGGAATGCCCCATTTATACAGCAGCTCCCGTCTGTGTTTCTCCCGCTTCATCTCTTCCAGCCGCGCTCTGCGCCGGGCCTGCCGTTCTTCTTCCGTTTCCATCTATGTCAAAACATCCTTTCTTATTCCAATTCAATAGGCATACTTCCCATACCCTTCCGGCGGCACAAATCGTATCACTGAATGCGCCCCGCAATTTTGTATCCGGGTATGGTTTCCCCGATTTCCGTTTCCTGTACTTATCCCGGCTCCGCGGACGTCCGTCCACGGCCCAGTCCTGTCGCCTCTCTAGCAGCTAAGTCCCGAAGCGGCCCTCCAACTCATGAGCCGCTCCTCAAATTGACCGTAAAAGTCCCGCCCTGTGTCATATTCTTCCATATAAAATGTCTGCAGCATCAGCAGGTTCAGGCGCTTCGCCTCCTCCAGATCCTCCGCTCCCGCCACCTTCTCCTCCAGGGCATTCAGCAGCGAATGCCACTGGCAGATGAACGCATGGTTCCTGCCCTGGTCCGGGGTATCGATCCACTTGCTCACCTTCACCTTCGTGCGCCCGGCCTCCCTGCACTCCCCTGTCTGGAGGAAGTATCTGAAATCGCCGTTCTCGTAGAACCGCCCCAGCGGGAACAGGCGGCAGATGCCGGGCCTGTATGCGTGGATGCCACAGCGGCCCTCCCCGTCCAGAAAAGCGCAGCGCTCTTCCTCCCCCGCCATCTTCATGTTCGGCAGAATGACTCCATCGGTCACGCTCAGCTCCACGGTCTCCTCCGCCAGCAGCTGCGCCAATGTCTTCCCCAGCCCCTGCCGGAGGCGGTAGATGTCATAGGGATCCAGCAGGACGGAATTGCCCATGCCCGTGCAGCATTTGTGGCAGCCCTTACAGCCATGGCAGTCTGCCTTCACCATGTCGTTGCCGCCGTACAGACGCCCGTCGGAGATTTCTTCCAGAGTGACATTCCGCTTCACTTTCCCTTACCATGCCTTTCCGCCGCCCGCAAATTCCTGTCCTGCAAAAAATCGACTCTTCCGGTCAGCACAATATTGGAGATTGTGACAAAAAACACCCTCAAAACATGTCACAAGTGTCATTTTTTGTCAAAGGCCCTGCGCCTCCTGTGTTCTCCGTAATCTATACATGTAGCGACTGAATCTTTCCCAAAACCGGATAAACGGCATGACAGGCTATGCTATGCGACTGGCAAAAATTAAATGCCGTCTATATATTATGTCACCATTTCATGACATATATGTCATAATGCATGTCAAAAAGCCAAATTTAAGACGAACCATAAGCATTATATCAATTCGACCGCCGATATGCAAGGGTTCCATAAAAAGTATCAAAAAAAGACTTCCAGGAATCCGGCATACGCCCTGGATTCCCGGAAGTCTATAGTTTTCCGTCTATGTGTTTCTTCTTTTACGGCAATCAGTTCCGGGAGTTTGACACCTGAGCATTTAGAAATAACTCACAAAGCCAGTAATGGCTT
>NZ_CAJUCP010000079.1 GCF_910585425.1 uncultured Acetatifactor sp.
AAAAAGAATAAGTCTATAGCCTGTTCTGACTGGCTATAAACTTATTATACGAGGCGGGATGGATGATGAGAAGGACAGTTGGTTTGCTGCTTTCTTTTGCAATGATTTTTTCCCTGGCAGCCTGCAGCCGTACAGACGCCTCAGAAAGACAGGGGGAGCAGTCCGGTTCTGTATCTGTACAGTCAGAAGGGGCGCAGGACAGCGCCAGAGATGATATCACTGATATGGCGGAACAATCCGATGAACAACGAAACATGACAGAGGATACAGAGCAGGAAACAGAAGGACAGGGTGCAGGGGAACAGGAGGCGGGCATGGATAGGAAAGCGTTGGTAGCATATTTTTCTTGCACCGGAACCACAAAGCGGTTGGCGGAGTATGCGGCGGAGATTCTGGGGGCAGATATTTATGAGATTGCAGCGGAGGAGCCTTACACGGAGGCGGATCTGGCATATTATACGGGAGGCCGTGCAGACCAGGAACAAAACGATCCCAACGCGCGCCCGGCTATAGCCGGCAATGTGGAGGATATGGACGGGTATGATATTGTTCTGATTGGCTATCCCATATGGCACGGGCAGGCTCCCAGGATTATCAGTACGTTTCTGGAAAGCTATGATTTTTCCGGAAAGACGATTGTTCCGTTCTGTACCTCCCATAGCAGCGGGATTGGTTCCAGTGCTGTGGATCTTCATGCACTGTGCCCGGATTCTGTGGAATGGGTGGAGGGGATGCGGTTTGAGGCCGGAACTGCCAGGGATGCTATGGAGGAATGGATTCAAAGCATTGGGATTGGATGATTCATAGCGGAATGGACTCCGGTAAAGGGGAACGACTGGATGGGCCGGTTCAATTTCTTCAGGGCTATGGGGCATCTGGCGGCATAACAGGAAAAGCGCGCAAAGGCAGATATCTCTTCGTACCGCCGGGGGATTTGGTATGGATACTGAGGATAGCTTCGGGATTGTATAAAGGACAGAAATAGAGTATAATAGCACCGAAGCATCACTTCAAATATGTCCCGTAGGAGCGTAACGATGACGATGGAAAAAACAGATTACAAACGGACGAAACTTATTTGCTATTTTGCGAACCTTGCGATGTCTTCGGTGTTCAGCCTGCCGCCGATGTTGTTTGCCACGTTCCGGGAAATGTACGGAATCTCGTATACGCTGCTTGGGACGCTGGTTCTGGTGAATTTCTGTACACAGTTGGGGATCGATCTGGTGTTCAGCTTCTTCTCCGGATATTTCAATATCCATAAGACCATTCGGCTTATGCCGCTGATAACGGCGGCGGGGCTGTGCATTTATGCGCTGGTGCCCATGCTGTTCCCGCGGTATGCGTATCTGGGTCTGATTACAGGCACCTGTGTCTTTTCGGTGGCGGCGGGGCTTGGCGAGGTGCTGGTAAGCCCCACCGTGGCGGCTATCCCCTCGGATAACCCTGACAAAGATATGAGCATGCTCCATGCCCTTTATGGCTACGGGTTTGTAGGCGTTGTCCTAATCAGCACTTTGTTCCTCCGGTTTGTAGGAAAGGAATATTGGATGTATCTGACGTTCTTCTGGGCTGCCCTGCCGGTGGTGGCGTCCCTGCTGCTGATGGGGGCGCCGCTGCCTGATATGGATATGGGGCAGGGCGGAGCGAAGGCGGCCGGTTCAAAGTATCGGACGAAGGGGCTTCTTTTATGCATGGGATGTATCTTTCTGGGAGCCTGTGCCGAGAACACCATGTCCAACTGGGTTTCGGTGTACGCGGAGATTGCGTTGGGGATACCGAAAATATGGGGGGATATCCTTGGCATGTCTCTGTTCGCGGCCTTGTTGGCTCTTACGAGGACGGCGTATGCGAAATATGGGAAGAATATATTCAATGTTTTGATAATCAGTATGTCGGGAGCTGCCGTGTGTTATGTGGGAACCGCGCTTTCCCCGTATGCGGCATTATCCGTGATCGCCTGTGCGGCGCTGGGCATCTGCACCGCCATGCTCTGGCCGGGAACGCTGATTTTCATGGAAGAAAAAATACCGGCGGCGGGCGTGGCGGCTTATGCTTTGATGGCGGCGGGGGGAGACCTTGGCGCTTCGGTTGCGCCCCAGACCATGGGCATCGTGGTGGACAGCCTTTCTCGCACAAGGTGGGCGGAAACGCTTGGCGGCACGCTGTCCCTGACGCCGGAACAAGTGGGGTTCAAGGCGGGGATGCTGATTGCGGCAGTGTTCCCGATTCTGGGCGTTTTTCTTCTGGCATATATGAAAAAATATTTCAAAAGTTGATTGTTTTTCTCCCAATTCGGCTTCCTGTTCCCGGATGAATGTAAGGAATAAACGGTACGGTTCGATTATGCAAATCTGACTGGAATCCAATGTGGGAAGAGTGGCACTGCTATTGTTCTCCGTTAAGAATTTATAAGCAGGATTATGAACTTTTGCTTGGCTACTTCAACAAAATATATCCTGTCAAAGATGCCTTTGATGGAACATTAGAACCGGCTTTTGACGTGTGTTTTTGTAATTGGATTGGGAAAAGGGATTGGTATAGGATCATTGATGAAATAGAGCGGGATCTGAACTGTGTTAGTAACGGGAAAAGGGGATTGTTCACGGATTTTCTTGCATGGGTCAAAAGGGCGCTTAAGCATACATCTGTTATTATAGTTGAGGGGAATTTGTGAATATGCATTTGTTTTAAGCCTGGGGGCTTTGGGGACAGAAGGTCGAATTGGGATTTATTTTTAGGGTGGTTTTTGTGGGATTTTGGGGTGGATTTGGTTGTGGAGGGCGATTGGAAGTGGGGGAGGGGAGAAAGGGAGGAGGTGCGTTCCATGGAAGAGCATTCCGATAAAGGCACCCTGTTTTTCTATGGGCTTCCGGCATATGGGCATACGCTTTCCAACCTGTACCTGGCGGGGCGGCTGGCGGGGGCAGGCTTTCGGGTGGTCTATTATTCTGCGGAGCCATTTCGGGAGAATATAGAGGAAAACGGCTGCGAATACCGCGCCTATCCTATGGACTGGGCGGCGCTGGATCTGACGGATGGGGAGCGCATCCTGAAGCTGTACCGTCTTGTCCTGGAGTATACCTGGAGGATGTTGCCCAAGCTTCTGGAACAGGCGGAGGAAGAGCGTCCCTGTGGAGTGATTTTTGACTCTCTGGCTCTGTGGGGAAGGGCTGTGGGACAACTGCGCGGCGTGCCTTCCTTTGCCTTTTACAGCATCGCGGCCATTGACTGGACGTGGGGGTTCCCGCGGGTGCGGGGAGGAGGCGGTGCTCCGGCGGGTGCGGCTGGCTCGCCCGCTGGGTTCTGGAAATATGGCAGTGAGGAATATAGAGAGGGGATAACGGCAGATGCATCTGGCTCTTTTGCCATGTTCGGGAAACGCGGCAGTGAGGAGAGTGAAGATGGCATAATGGCAGGTGCATGCGCCCCTCCTGCCAGGATTCGGAAACCCGGCAATGAGGAGAATGAAGATGGCATAACGGCAGGTGCATGCGCCCCTCCTGCCAGGATTCGGAAACACAGCAATGAGGAGTGTAGAGAGGGTATAGCTGCAGATGCATCCGGCTTTTATGCCAGGATTCAGAAACCCGGCAAAGCGGAGCGTAGAGACGGTACAGCCGCAGATGCCCCCGGTGCTACAGCTAGGTTCCGGAAACATAGCCATGGGGAGAGGACAGGAGGCCGGCCTGCGAAAGACAGGGCTGGCCTGCCTGTGGGTTTATGGAAATACGGCCATGAGAACGGGGATGCCCGGTGCTTTCCTGTCAGTCCATGGGGAAAAGGCCTGGGAGCATATGCCCCCGGGTTTTCGGCGGATTTCCTGCGGTATGCGGGGGAAATCCCCGGGGCGGCTACATATGCAAAGAGGCTGCGGAAGCGATACGGGCTGCGGGATCTGGGGCTTCTGCCAGTGCTGATGAACCGGGGCGACTACAATCTGTGCGGCTACGCCAGGCTGTTCCAGCCGGGCGGGAGGGGCTTCGGAGGGGAGTACCAGTTTGTCGGGCCTTTGTCCGTCCACAGGAAGATTGGGGAGCAGAATGATTTTTCCTGCTGGGACGAAGATGTATCTACGCCGCTTATCTACATATCTCTGGGCACTGTCTTCCACCGGAATGAAGAGTTCCTGAGGACAGTGGTGGAGGAGCTGGGGCTGCGGACTGGGAACCGGCTGGCGGAAAGGCTGGAGCGAACGGGAGGAGAATGCCCTGCTGGTTTGGGAGGAAGACGCTCCGGTGGGGAATCTTTCCGGGTGGTTCTGGTCTGGAGCGGGGACGAAAACCGCGCTTTTCCGGAGAATTTTACGGTGCGTCCTTTCGTGAACCAGAATGAAATATTAAAGCATGCCGCTCTCTTCATCACGGCCGGCGGCATGAACAGCCTCCATGAGGCGCTGTATTTCGGGGTGCCATGCCTGATGTGCCCCCAGCAGGGAGAGCAGCGGCTGAACGCAAGGCGGTTTGAGCGGCTGGGGTTCGGGAAGATATTGCAAGATCCCCGAAAGCTTCGGCGGGAAGCATGGGAGTGCATGGAGCTGAAGAAGGGCTGGGACGAGAAGCTGAGAAGGCGGCTGACAGGTGTCTGTGTGGGTAAGGCGCTGGAGCTTATTGAAGCGGTGTGCACAGACCGGGATGGCATGGGTGATGGGGAAAATTGAATGAAAACCCTAATCCTCCAGCTATGCTGGGGAGAATAGAGTAAGCGGAAGCGGAGAGGATACCATAAAAAGCCTCCTGTGATACAATGAGTAAGGTCTGGGCAATAGGCTACTACGTAGCAACAATAGGCAATCTGACAGAAGAAGCAATTAAGAAGTACATTGCGGAGCAGTCAGAAGAGTCAAGAAAAGAAGATAGTGAAGGAGCCGTTTTTTAGCGGTAGCCAGTAAAAGAGCTTGCGACACCCGCCTTTCAGGTGCGCGAGTATTAAAGGCCCCTTGGGGGGGCCTCTGGCCAACCCCCACTTGAAGTGGGGGTTGGTGACTTAGTCTAAGCCGCCCCGATTTCATGTGAAACCAGGGCGACCACTTAAGCGTGCTGTTTTTGCTGGTAAAGGGCGGTTAAGGAATCCTGAAGCACCTGAGAAAAGTTAATATGATTATTTTCGGCAAAGGTGTTGAGCCATGCGGGAATGGTAAGATTTTTTCTTACAGCTTTTTCACCATACTTTTCAGCATAGGCATCCATATCCAGAACTAACATGCTTACGAAACCACCATCTTCCGGGATAATGTTTTCCAATGGGCTTGCCTCGGGTGCGGGCTTTCCATCCTCCAGTTCGTCAAGAACCCAGCCCGATGCGGCATCAGTACCCATAAGGATAGCTTCGGCCAATGTGCTGCCTTCACTGACACAGCCGGGAAGATCTGGAACTTCAACGGTATATCCTCCTTTTTTTTCTTCACAGGGATAGAAACAAGCGGGATAAGTCAATTTCATAGAAGAAACCTCCTTTATAGTGTTGCGGTGCAGGCTTTACAGTCCTGCCTGCTTCAAAATAGATTTAACTGTACGGGGGTCAAGGTCTCCGGGGTGATTTGGAATGGAAATCTTGCCGGGTTTTATTGGATGGATGTAAGAATAGTGAGAACCTTTTGCTTTCTTGAATTGCCACCCATCTGCTAATATTATTTTTTCTATTTCCCGGAATTTCATGACATAACCTCCTTACAATTATATTATACGCATTATGCGCATGGATGTCAAGGCGGAATTTATACTGCGCACCGGTTAAATTTGCAGTGCGACCCGACTGCAGACCGCCAGCCAGGTACTTTCCCGGGGACACCACTGTAGATCCTGGCGGTCTGCAGTATAACATCCGGGATGACAAAACTGTGGTCGGTTATTTCTAAATTGAAGTAGTGGCGAAGCTGAAATCTGGTGATGGGGCGTACTATAGGAATGGTATTGTGTAAAAGGGTGTAAAAGGCGTGTATAAATGCGTTGACCATTGTGTAAATGGTATGTATAATATTGTAGGGCTGAGGGAAACGGGAAGTGATGGGGGATAGGGAGAAACAATGAGGGCAAGGAACAAAATCAGAATCTTGGCATGCCTGGTTATTATGATAGGAGCAATCTGTACGATGTCTGGCTGCGTGAGCCGGAAGGAACAGGACAGGCGGAATGAAGAGCTTGTAGCAGCTTATCCGGAAGAGGTGAAGGCTTACCTGGAAGAAAAGTATGGGCGTGAATTCTGCGTGAATCCAAAGCGCAGGGGAGGGGGGCGGAAGCCCGATCCCTTTTGCCTCGGAGGACTATATTACCTATAAATATGTGGCATATGAAAATGAGGAAGATGGTTATGCCTTTTGGACAGAAGTATATCCGGTGTCATTAGAGGATAAAAGAATAGCAGAGATTAAGGATAATTACTGCTGGAAATTTGTCAGCAGTAAAATAAAAGAAGAGATTGGCGCAAAGTGGAGGGAGGTTACGGGGGAAGATGCCAAGATTGTTATATATACACTTCCAGATAGTAGGCTTGGAGAAGGCATAAATGCAGATAGTGAGATGAAAGATGCCATAGAAAGTATAACGTTATATACATTCATTGATATTTTTATCTTCTGTCCACCAGAGTTAAAATTAAGTGAAGATGAGTTGTACAATAAAGTAGAGGTGATCGCAAATGATTTTTATGAGGAGTATGTTCAGGGAAGCCCGCACCGACTTGAGGTTGGAGTATACGAAACGTATACAAAAGAAGATTTCCTGAAAATAGAACCCGAAAAATCAGAGCAGTATTATTGGAAAGTGAAAGAATCAACATATGAAAATAATTCACGGTTTCCTGTAAGATATAATTCCAGGGTGCGTGTAGAGATTGACAATGAAGGAAGGTGATCGCTTAGCGGGAATAGCAGAGCGGATGCCGCAAAAATAGTAACAGGTCAGATTATTTTTCAGGAGCATTTTCCCCGCGGATATCTGCCCGGATGCAGGCGCAGCAGTATATAGCGAATTCAGGATATGGTCAAATAACCGTGGCGGGACATCCAAAAGCTGGGAACATGGAGGTGCCGAGTGACACACAGGGTGAGAACCCGATTCTTTCAAATTTTCGCCCTGTATTTTTCATTTCAAAGAGCGCAGAGGGTTATTCTTCCACACCTATTGATCAGGAACAAAGCATGGCGCCTTTCCGTAGCTGCGGAAACCAGGAAGCGGGGTGAGCAGGAAAAATATGAAAAGAGCGAGAGGATTGGATGCCTTTCTGAAATGGCTGGCCTGGGGAATGTTCCTGGGGAGCCTGGCAGCCGCAGTAAGCGCCTGCGGGTGGCTGGGCGGGAAAGCGCCGGCCGAATATGCCGAAGAGCTGATGGAAGATGACATAGAACTGGAGTACCGGGGGGACGACGCCATGGCATTGGTGGAAGAAGTGTCGGATTTGTTCCAATGCGGGGAGACAGGCTGGCGCCTGGGGCGGGTCATCGCAAGGCAGGAAAGGGATGGCCTGGGAGGAATCGGCTATGGAAGTTTATACCTGTTTTATAAACCGGAGGATGGAGCGGAAACCGTTTATCGGAGGATACGGGTATTGAAGAAAGGCGGCAGATGGTATGTGGTGGAAGCGTTCCAGCAGGATATGGCGCATGAATATGCCTATATGGATGCATGCATGAGCGGCAGGATGCTGGAGGAGATATGGGAGCTGGCAGAGGGGCAGGCGCGCTCCTGTTTTTCGGAAGGTGATGAATGTGAAATGAACTTTACTTCCAATGGATTGCATATCATCATCTTTGAAAAAGAGGGAAACGAGAAGCGCATAACAGAGCAGTATGGATTCTCGATCAGGGAGACGGAAGCGGGATATCGGTTGGGAGAAACCGCAGAAGATATTCAAATACGTACAGAAACAGAGCCGATTTACAACCACTTCCCGGATCTGCCGGAGACATCGAAAATGCAATGGTACGGCGAGGCATCGGGAGGGATTGGGCTGAACACGGTCAGGGTTTCTGTTTTTGCTTATTATGACCATGACATAACCGGTGAGCTGCAGGGGATGAGATTTGTGGACTGCGAAGATGCAGTGGATTTGCGCTTCGTGCCGGAGGGAATAAGCAGGGAGCAGAGGTGGAGGATTGCAGAAGATGCCCCTTTTGCTTTCCAGGAGGGTGTCAAGGACACGCGGAAAATGAATACGACGGTCTATATAAATGAACAGGGAACGGTTCTCTATCTGGAGGGGATTGGGGACTAAAATCTATTCTGCTATGGAGGGAAAAGGGAGTCAAATGTCAGCCGGAAAGCGGGTGGGAAGCTGTGAAATTTTGTCGGTTCATGTATGAACCAGATGGACAAAAGCAGCAAAGAAAATGATTGAAATGGGAAGATAGGATTGCTTATCAGGAGTCGGTTAAAATTGAACGAATTTTCGGCTGCGGCTGTGGCCTTTATGAAAATCCAGGTTCCGGCCTGCCCAGGGGGATGATACGGACATCCGGCGGAAGAGCCCTCCTGTGATTAGGAATGTATACGGCTGGTGGATTTGCTCTGCAGTCCATGGGTTGTGTTTTTTCAGACGAAAATCAAGGTTGATGATAGACATCGCGTTTGCTTGAGACAGGCGCAGATTCATTTGGAGGATGGGAATTGTGATTACATTTGACGATGTCAAAAAGATAAGCCATAAAATATCTTTGGAAAATGGTATATCGGATAATGATTTAAGCGAAGATGTATCTGAAATTGTGTATCGAATAGATGTGTTCGAATGCGATGATGCCCCAATAATTGACCGACATATAGATATCGAATATTCTTTTGGCGACTATTACGAAGTTCATGAAGAGAACCCTATCTTTCAATTTATTTGTGCATTGTGCAGCCTATCATTAACGCAAGAGGAGGGCGAAATTATCCTTTATCAAAATGATCAGGAATAATAGGAACGCTTTTCCGAAAAGAGAGTTATTATGTGAAAAAATAATTTGTGGAATGCTTTTCTTCCATGATTATCAGAACCAGGTTTCGGCTGCAGCACTTTTATGAGGTGAATCGAAATTCATGGCATATCTGGTATTATTGTAAGACATAAAAACAGAGATTAAAGCATGGCACCTTTCAGCAAGTGTGTAGAGAGCCAGTCGTGACACAGAAAAGCGCAGGGGAGACGGCTCCTATGAAGCGGAATATGACGGCAATGTCGTAAAATGGGATTCCCGGAAAGCAGGGCAGGGCTGAGGGAAACGGGAAGTGATGGGGGATAGGGAGAAACAATGAGGGCAAGGAACAAAATCAGAATCTTGGCATGCCTGGTTATTATGATAGGAGCAATCTGTACGATGTCTGGCTGCGTGAGCCGGAAGGAACAGGACAGGCGGAATGAAGAGCTTGTAGCAGCTTATCCGGAAGAGGTAAAGGCTTACCTGGAAGAAAAATATGGGCGTGAATTCTGTGTGAATCCAAAGCGCAGGGGAGGGGGCGGAAGCCCGATCCCTTTTGCCTCGGAAGACTATATTACCTATAAATATGTTGCATATGAAAATGAAGAAGATGGCTATGCCTTTTGGACAGAAGTGTATCCGATATCATTAGAGGATAAAAGAATAGCAGAGATTAAGGAGAATTACTGCTGGAAATTTGTCAGCAGTAAAATAAAAAAAGAATTTAGCGCAAAGTGGAGGGAGTTTACAGAGGAAGATGCCAAAATTATTGTAGATACATATTCATATATCAGGTTTGGGGAAGAAATTGATGCAAGTAGCGAGATTAAAGATGCAATAGAAAGTATAACACGATATACGGAGCTTCGTATTTTTATCATGTGCCCACCGGAATCAGGATTGAGCGAAGATGAGCTGTACAATAAAGTGAAGGTAATCGCAAATGATTTTTATGCGGACTATATTCAGGAAAGTCCCCACCAACTTTGGGTTGGGGTATACGAAACATATACAAAAGAAGATTTCCTGAAAATAGAGCCTGAAAAAACAGAGCAGTATTTTTGGAAAGTGAAAGAATCGACATATGAAGATAATTCAAGTTTTCCCGTAAAATATAAGCTTAAGGTATATGTAGAAGTTAACAATAAAAGAAAGTGATCGCATGGAGGAAATTTTGACTTTTGCGAATGACTATGGGGCGAATCAGATTTGCATGGATTTAGACAATGATAAAGTCTATATGTGTATATGGATATTGGGGAAATACAAAAGAAATCAGGGTATACTAAACAAGCGGTTGGGGATATAATTGAAAATATTTTGATTGTATGGTAGTATGGAGATACAAAAACGGAGAGGAAAGGCACAGGCGGAGTTGTAGAGCCAGGAATCTAAAAGACAGGTTCGCGGCTCTATTTTTGCCTGGTATGCCGGGGAACGCCCGCGGGCAGGGATGGTAGAAAAGGGAAGAGAGACGGAAAGGTGGATTTTAACTATGACTAAGTTATTCAAGGCTATTAGGCAGAATGATATAGAAACTGTGAAGAAAGTCTTACACAAGTACCCGGAAAAGGTAAATTGTATGGCAACACCGCCCCCTAAAAAGGACGAAGGACAGTCGCCGCTCCAAGTGGCTATTAAAGTTGGGAACATAGAAATAGCACATTATTTAATTGATCAAGGAGCAGATGTCAATCATATGGAGCCCTATAATGGATTGCCACCGACCAGATGTTACAGATGTCCCCTTCTGTTTGATGCGATAATGGCTGTGCTTGCTGATTGGAAAAATCGAAAAGAAGAGCAATTGGGATTAATGTCACGTTTGCTTGAGGCAGGTGCAGATCCCAATAAAACAGATAACAGAGGCTCCACTTCGTGGGATTTTGCAATCAACCATTATTGTGATAAATTAATTTGGGTGAAAGATGTTACAGATATCCGGAATGTTGAAAAAGAGTTATTAGATATTCTGTTCAAATATGACGCAGATATTTTGAATATTGACAGAATTAACGAGGATTTAAAGTTTTTTACGAATTATTCTTTGGTTTTGAATAACCTTATACTGAATCGTGATGATTTGTATGGTGTCAGCCCGGAGATAGAGGATCAGTGGACAGATAGGTGGCTTCGTATAATACCAATGCTCAAACCTTATTATATGAAAAACAATCCGAATTATCCTTTTCTTCCATGATTATCAGAACCAGGTTTCGGCTGCAGCGCTTTTATGAGGTTTCGAAATTCATGGCATATCTGGTATTATTGCAAGGCGTATAAACAGAGATTAAAGTATGGCACCTTTCAGCAAGTGCGTAGAGAGCCAGTCGTGACACAGAAAAGCGCAGGGGAGACGGCTCCTATGAAGCGGAATATGACGGCAATGTCGTAAAATGGGATTCCCGGAAAGCAGGGCAGGGCTGAGGGAAACGGGAAGTGATGGGGGATAGGGAGAAACAATGAGGGCAAGGAACAAAATCAGAATCTTGGCATGCCTGGTTATTATGATAGGAGCAATCTGTACGATGTCTGGCTGCGTGAGCCGGAAGGAACAGGACAGGCGGAATGAAGAGCTTGTAGCAGCTTATCCGGAAGAGGTGAAGGCTTACCTGGAAGAAAAGTATGGGCGTGAATTCTGCGTGAATCCAAAGCGCAGGGGAGGGGGGCGGAAGCCCGATCCCTTTTGCCTCGGAGGACTATATTACCTATAAATATGTGGCATATGAAAATGAGGAAGATGGTTATGCCTTTTGGACAGAAGTATATCCGGTGTCATTAGAGGATAAAAGAATAGCAGAGATTAAGGATAATTACTGCTGGAAATTTGTCAGCAGTAAAATAAAAGAAGAGATTGGCGCAAAGTGGAGAGAGGTTACGGGAGAAGACACAAAGATTGTTATATATACACGTTCAGATATTAGGTTTGGAGAAGACATAAATGCAGATAGTGAGATTAAGGATGCAATAGAGAGCATAACGTTACCTCCAGGCTTTAGTATTTATATCATCTGTCCACCGGAATTAGGATTGAGCGAAAATGAACTGTACAATAAAGTGGAGGTAATCGCAAATGATTTTTATGCGGACTATGTTCAGGAAAGTGAGTACCGACTTGAGGTTGGAGTATACGAAACATATACAAAAGAAGATTTCCAGAAAATAGAACCTGAAAAAACAGAGCGATATAGTTGGGAAATTGAAGAATCAACGTATGGAAGTAACAAATGGTTTCCTGTAGAATTAAAGACTAGAGCATATGTAGAGGTTGACAATGGAGGAAGGTGATTGTGTGGAGGAAATATCAGAACTAGATGCCGCAAAACCAGACAGTATAAGCGAAATAGAACGGGAAAGTATTAAGCACTGTAGTCGTGTCCGGAAGATAAGATTGCTTATCAGAAGCCAGTCATAAAATAGATAGAGAAGAGATTGATTTGAGAAAAGCTAGGCGATTAGATGCTTCATATAGCAATGATAAATATACTCCCATGTCAGAATTGTGTATCCGGTAAACAGAAGCGTATATATGGTATTACGGGCATCAGGCAAATATTTATGCTCAAATATCATAACCGCAATTTTAAGAAGGAGGATTCCATAAAATGGCATTATTCTACCTTGTCAGACATGGAGAAGCAAATTACGATAATATGCTTGAAAATGGATTTTGGGGATTTGGCAGGGATTTTGCTCCTTTATCCGAAAAAGGAAGACAACAGGCAGAAATAACGGCAAAAGATGCTCGTCTTAAACAGGCAGAACTTATTGTGTCTTCTCCCTACACAAGAGCATTGCAGACAGCTCAGATTATTTCAAGGGAAACAGGAATACGAGTCGAAGTTGATATCGATTTGCATGAATGGATACCTGATGAGGACAATCAGTATGAAACATCGGAAGATAGCTTTGCATTTGCCAGAGAATTTACTGAATTTAACGGTGAATACCCGCCAGGGAAAAAATGCAGATGGGAATCGCTTAGCCATATGCGAAAAAGAATGATACGCGTGGCAGATAAATATTCAGACTATGATAAGGTCATTTTTGTTGGACATGGGATGGTTTTCAGGTGCCTGACTTATATTGAAAAAATGAGTCCTGGTGAAATAATGGAGTGTACCTATCACAAAGGACAGGCGGCGTGTGAATATTCATTTACATAGAGATTTAACGAGGATGCGGAACGGAAAGGTAGGGGAAATCAGAATATTCCTTGCGCTGGAATACCCGGAGCTGGAGAAGATTGTCTCCCTGCTGAAAGAGGAGCCCTATCAAAAAGGCAGCAATCTTTTTTTCCAGGATATCGGTCTGTTTTGCGGGGAAAAAGTATACCGCAGCTTCTGTTTTTCTGTTGAAAGCGACATGGAATATGTGGGCATGATGGCAGGCTGCCCCTTTTATGCTCAGACAGGGAGCAAAAGGATTCCTTTTATTCCCGCGAGCAATGAGCCAAGCGGCCGTGCTTGCACGGCCAGTTGGCGAATGCCGCGAGGGTCAAATACCCCGCTGCTCTGCAGCGTTGCAAGCTTGATACCCCGTTGCTTGCAGCGGGGTATTTGATTTAGGTTTTATAATTATACATAAATCGGTATTTTTAATGAGGTAAATTATGGTAATTGACAATAAAAAAATTACAATAAGAACAGAAAATCAATCTGAATATGAAGAAGTGAATGAAATTATTTATGAGGCTTTTGCCGAACAGCACGGGATAGAAACTGGTAAATTTATGATGGAGCATTTTAAGAAAGAAAGGCAGAAAGAAACTTTTGTTCCCGAACTCTCTCTTGTTGCTGTATTAGATGATGGAACAATCATTGGGGAAGTAGCGCTCCATGAAACAGACATTATTACAGAAACTGGCAAAAACACACAATTAGTTCTATCACAATGTGCCGTTTTACCCAAATATAGAATGCGGGGAATTATGAGAATGCTTGTCGAATATGCTTTAGATAAAGCCAAAAAAATGGGTTACGGAGCAGTGTTTCTGGGCGGAAACCCTAAACTTTATGCACGATATGGATTTGAACCGTCCAGTAAATATGAGATTTACCATGAAAACAGAAAAAAGTGGGGAGATGAAGGATTTATGGTTTGCATATTAAAATCTGGTACGCTTGATGGTGTAACAGGCACAACCTCGTACTATGGCGGATAAGTTCCGATTTATGCATGGGAAGTACAAGCCCCAAAGAAATCCGAACGAAAAAAGGACAACAAGGAGGACAAAAGCATGGAACCCTTCCACAAAAACACAGTCCTGGTGACAGGCGCCACCGGGTTCCTGGGCGAATACCTGACAAAACGCCTGACCAAGCGGTACAGGGTACTGGCGCTGGGCAGGAACCGGGAGAAAGGAAAGCGACTGGAGGAACAGGGCGCGGTATTCTGCCCGGGGGATTTCACCAGGCGGGAAAGCTGCGCCTGGTACTTCCAGGGCGTGGACTATGTGATCCATGCCGGAGCGCTGTCCACCGTGTGGGGAGAGTGGGAAGATTTTTATCGCACCAATGTGCTGGGCACAGAGCTGGTGGCGGCGCTGTGCCGGGAGAATGGCGTAAAGAGACTGGTCTACCTGTCCTCCCCCAGCATCTACACGGGAAAGGAAGACCAGTATCACATCCGGGAAGACCAGGCGCCGAAGCAAAACAACCTGAATTACTACATCAAATCCAAACTCATGGCGGAGGCAATCCTCCGGAAATGGGAGAAAAAAGGCTTGGAGACAGTGATCCTCAGACCCCGGGGGCTGATTGGCATCGGGGACACCAGCCTGGTGCCCAGAATCCTCACCGCCAACGCCAAAACGGGAATCCCCCTCTTCCGGGAAGGCCGCAACCTGGTGGATCTCACCAGTGTGGAGAACGTGGCGCTGGCCTGTGAACTGTCCCTGACCGCGGAGAAAGCCCCTGGCAGGGCGTTCAACATCACCAACGGGGAGCCCATGGAATTCCGGAACATCCTGGAGCAGTTCCTGAGAGCCATAGGGGAGGAGCCCCGCTACAGGCGGCTTCCCTTCGGCCTGGTGTACGCCCTGGCGGGAGGGCTGGAATGGCTGTACCGCACCCTGAGACTTGCCGGGGAGCCGCCCCTGACCCGTTATACCGTCTGCACCCTGGGCTATGCCCAGACCATGGACATCAGCCCCGCCAGGGAGATCCTGGGCTATGTGCCGGAGAAGACCCTGGCGGAATCCATCCGGGAATACGGCGCCTGGTGGAAAGCGAACCATGGGACAGGCTCTCCCAAGGGAGAAGAGAAAAGCAGCCAAAAAAGAACCAGGACATATCCCGCCAGTTCGGATTGTGGGGCAGAAGCGGGGAGAAAGCCACGCCAGCCCCACCTCCCGACGTCCCCAGGCAAGGTAGAAGAGGTAAAAATCTACCCCTGCGGCTCCTGCACCAATCGCTTAGGCATCATGTTCCGGGGGATGAGATGGGAAAAGAGGGAATTCCCCGCCAGAGCCGCCCTCATCCGCCACCGGGAGCTGGGCCACATCCTATACGACACCGGCTACTCGGAGGAGATTTTCCGGGGCGGGCCGGGGCTGTGGCTGTACCGTCTGCTGAATCCCGTGAGGCTGGGGAAGGAAGAGGGCATCTGCGAAAGACTGAAAAAAGACGGCATCCCCCCGGAAACCGTGAAGACGATCCTGTTATCCCACGCCCACCCGGATCACATAGGAGGCCTGTCCCGGTTCCCCGGCTGCCGGCTGGTGGCCTTTGGGGAGACCCTGGACGCGCTGGAGCGCCCCCGCATCCGCAACCTGGTGTTCCGAAACCTCCTGCCGCCGAAAGGAAGTATCGAAAAACGGCACACCCCCGGGAACCCTCTGGAGAACCATTTCCTGAACAGATACTTCGGCCAGGCGTATGACCTTTTCGGGGACGGCAGCGCCATCGCTGTCAGGCTGGAGGGGCACACCAGGGGACAGATGGGACTTTGGATTCCGGATGTGAGCCTTTTCCTGGCGGCGGACGCCTGCTGGGGCAGCGACTTGGTAAAGGCCACCCGGCGGATGCGGCTTCTGCCCAGGCTGCTGCAGAAGGACTTCGCCGCCTATGAGGACAGCCTTAAGAGAATCTGCCGCATGAAAAGGGACTATCCCCAAATCAGGGTAGTCTTCAGCCATCAGAAGGGAGCGTGAGTGGACTGTGGCTGACCGATTGAAAGTGCTGCTCTATTACCTTTATTATAAATACCGCCGCCCCTTTACAGACAGGAAAGCTTTGGAAAAATGGCAGGAAAAGAAGCTGAAAAAGCATCTGGACTATGTGGCGGCGCATGTCGGGCTCTATAGCGGGAAGAGGCAGCTCCAGGACTATCCAATCATGGACAAGGCCTTCCTGATGGAGCATTTCGACACCCTGAACACAGTGGGCATCCGGCGGGCGGAAGCGGAAGCCTTTGCCCTCCGGGCGGAGCGGGAGAGGGATTTTGCCCCGAAACTCAGGGGAGTCACCGTGGGCTTGAGCTCCGGCACTTCCGGGCGCCGGGGCATCTTCCTGGTGTCCGATGGGGAGAAGAACCGCTGGGCGGGCTACATATTGGCCAGATTCCTGCCGGGGAGCATCCTGGATTCCCTGGACATCGCCTTTTTCATGCGGGCTGACAGCAACCTGTACCAGGCGGTGAGCTCCAGGAACATCCGGTTCCACTTCTTCGACATCTACCGGGACATGGAGGAGCACAAGGAGCGGCTGGAAAGGACAAAGCCCGCGATCCTGGCCGGGCAGCCGTCCCTGCTCCTCATGCTGGCGCGGGAGAGGGAGCAGGGAAACCTGCACATTTCCCCGGGCACCGTGATCTCCATCGCCGAGGTGCTGGAGCGGGAGGATGAACTTTACCTGAAAAAAGCATTCTGCCTGGAGGTAATCCACCAGGTCTACCAGTGCACGGAAGGGTGCCTGGCGTCCACCTGCGCCCGGGGGACGCTCCATCTGAATGAGGACATCGTGCGGATTGAGCGGGAATACCTGGACAGGAACCGGTTCGTCCCCATCGTGACGGATTTCCAGCGGAAGGCGCAGCCCATCATCCGCTACCGGCTCAACGACATCCTGGTGGAAAAAGAGAGCCCCTGCTGCTGCGGGAGCCCTTTCCTGGCGCTGGAGAAGATAGAGGGCAGAGAAGATGACATATTTGTCTTCCTGGACGAAAAAGGGCAGAAAAAGACAGTGTTCCCGGACTTCATCCGCCGGTGCGTTCTGTTCGTAGAGGAGGAAAGGCATGAGGGCGCTGGGGAAAAAGGGATTGAGGGCTTTACGGAAAAAAGAATTGAAGGCTCTGCGGGAAAAAGGAGCGAGGGCGCTACGGGAAAAGGGAACGAAGTGGCTGCGGTAAAACGAGACGGGGACTCTGCGGGAAAAAGGAGCGAGGGCGCTGCGGTAAAACGAGACGAGGACTCTGCAGGAAAAAGGGATGAGGGTACTGCGGTAAAACGAGACAGGGACTCTGCGGAAAAATGTGACAGGAACCCTGCGGAATACCGGATTGTGCAGAAGCGGGATGGCAGCATCACGGTTTACGCGGACTTCGGGGCAGAGGAGAAGGCGCAGGTGCTGGCGGAGTTCCAGAAACTGGCGCAGGACAGGAATTTCGTCCTCCCGGAGATTCGTTTTGCCCCATATTACAGAGAGACAGGGAAGAAGCTCAAGCGCGTAGAGCGCGAAAGAAGCTGACGACAGCCGCAGCAGTGCGGACGCATATCCCCCCCATAACCCCCGCAGCGCCTACGGAACTGCCCTTTATCAGGAACCGGCGACATCCGCCTTGCTGCAAATCTCCTGGGTCATGAGGACATTAATGCCACCGCAAAGAATTATGCCGCCAATGAAGAGGCTCACAAGCAGATTGCGGCCAAAGTCGATATATTATGGAAACAATAGGCAGCAACGGCTCTGGTCAAATATATTTTAGGAGCAAGGGGACATGGGAAGGATACAGCGTACACCCATCCATGAAACCGGAGCTCTTTGCCAGGCAGATTAGGGATAGCCAAAATAGAGCGCAACAAGGTACTGTAAGCCGGCAACCCGCTCATATTACAGGCGCTGCAAAGAAATGGATTTCTTGCTATGGACGGATTTTTATGGTAGAATCAAGAATAGACAAAGAAAGGCTTTACGCGAAAGGAGGGAACCATAAATGGAGCCGCAACACAAAAGCAGTGCGGTCAACACTCCATATGATGACGTGTTCCGGACAATGCTGAATGATTGCAGCCGCCTGATTATACCTGTCATCAATGAAGTGTTCTCAGAACAGTATACCGGTGAAGAAGAGGTGGTTCTTTCCCCTGAGACACATTATATCAACCAGCAGGATGGGGACGAAGTCAAGAGGATAACGGACGGGAGCTTTATCATTAGGGGAAAAGAGGAGAGGCGGTTTCTCTGTGAATGCCAAAGTACCCCGGACAGCAGCATGCTGGTCAGGATTTTTGAATATTCAACGCAGATAGCGCTGGATCAGGGGGAGGTTGTCGGGAATGTCCTCAAAGTGGAGATACCCCGTTCCGCTGTTGTATTCTTGCGGAGCAATCGCTCAACGCCGGACAATATGGTGATCGAGATGAAGACGCCCGGAGGGACAGTTTGCTTTGATGTTATGGTACTAAAGACACAGAGGTATTCCATAGATGACATTTTTGACAAGGGATTACTGTTTTTGATTCCGTTCTATATTTTTTCACATGAAAGCAGGTTTGCGGAATATGATGCGGATGAAGCGAAATTGGAGACCCTTAAAAACGAGTACGGGGATATTGTGGATCGTCTCGATGCCTTGCAAAGGAAAGGACAGCTCAGCGCATATACGAAAAAAGCCATATTGGAAATGGCAGGGAAGGTGGTAGAGAATATTGCCAGGAAGTTTGAGAATGTCAGGGAAGGAGTGAAGTCTGTTATGGGTGGCAGAGTGCTGGAATATGAGGCCAAGACAATTTTGAGGCAAGGGATAGAAGAAGGCATAAAAGAAGGCATAAAAGAAGGAAAAATGGAGCAGGCGAGGGAAACCGCTTTTGCGCTTCGTGCTATGGGATTAAAAAAGGATGCCATAGAAAAAGCGGTAAACGTCAATGCAGCTCAGCTGGAAGAATGGTCTTTAGAAAAGCCCGCTGAAGCATGAGGGCATGATATGGATCCTCCAGACGGACAATCGTGGGGGAACCGGCTTGACGGAGCTCTGTGAGGCCCCGCGATATGCGTCTTGGAGATTGCGAGAGGATATGGAATTGTCTGCAAATAACTGCTGCGTGTTGGAAGCTGTTTTTCTTGTGTTTCAAGGCTTTTTCCTACAGAAACTGCAGCAGTTATTTTCCGACAGTTCCTATAGCTATACTGGGAGAAGACATCCATGACAAACGGAAAGATAAACCGCAGCGTGAAGCTGGCGGGAATGGGAAACGTCCTGGGGGGCAGCCAGCTTGTTTTCGGAGGGGAGAAGAGATACCGGCTCCGCCCCGGGGAGTCCCTGCTTGACCTGGCGTGCCTTGCGGCAGAAAGGGCACTGGAGGAAGCGGGGGAGGAGATCGGAGGGATGGACTGCATCGTGTGCGCCATGGCCACGCCCCTGCAGGCCATTCCCTGCAACGCGGCGCTGGTTCACGAACGCATGGCCAGGGGGCTGGACATCCCGGCCATGGACATCAATACCACCTGCACCAGCTTCATCAGCGCATTGGACGCCATGTCCTGCATGATGGCAGCCGGACGGTATGAAAAGGTGCTCATCATATCCGGCGATACCGCTTCGGCAGCCCTGAACCCGGGACAACAGGAAAGCTACGAGCTGTTCTCCGACGGGGCGGCGGCCTGCGTCCTCGCCAAAGCGGAGCCGGGGGAGCGGTCGGAAATCCTCTACAGCGCCCAGAAGACCTGGTCTGAGGGCGCCCATGACACGGAAATCAGGGGCGGTGGCGGGCTGCTCCCCGTGTTCTCCATGCATGAAGGGAACCGGGCGGATTACTACTTTGACATGAAAGGCGTCAAGATCCTGCGGCTCTGCGCCAGGAAACTGCCCGGATTCATAGAGGGATGCCTGCAGGAAGCGGGAATCCGGAGGGAGGAGATCCGCCTGGTGATCCCCCACCAGGCCAGCAAAGCGCTGGGAACCATCATGCCCCGGCTGGGGTTTCAGGAAGGGACTTACGTCCACCGGGTGCCCCAATACGGCAACCTGGTCTCGGCCTCTGTGCCCTATGCACTGTGCGAAGCCATAAGAGAGGGAAGCGTGGGCAGAGGAGACCTGATCCTGCTGATGGGCACAGCCGCTGGGCTGACCGTGAATTTCATGCTGCTCAGATACTGACGGGGGGACGAGATGCAATTTACGGTTCGGATTTCCCGTTATCCTTATGGGGAGCGCAGGCTCCCCGCGGCCAGCTTTCTGCTATAGGGAGCCCTGTGCCAGAATGCCCGGGTAAGAGGAGCGCTGGCATTCGGCATACCGATGCTGGGTTTTGCTGCCTGGCTGTTGCGGCGGATGATATCCCTGCGTGGAGGATATTTCTTCCGCTGATGTGTGTGCTGCCCTTTGTCTGCTGCTTGCTGTGCGCCCCCTGGCAGATGATAAACCTTATCCAAGAGTTCTGCGGATTCCCGCTTAGTAAAATTATAGCTTATAAATCGCCTTTTGCCAACAAATTGTCTTTACCCATACCACAGACATATTGGTTCGAATCATATTTATAGCAAACATCTAAAAAATCTGATCGTTGCTCTGAATCATTCATTATTTTTACAAGTAACTCATGCGGAACCGTTCTTGCATATGCTCCGGGACCTGCCATCTCAATATTTTTCACACCAAAGCGGCGGAGTAAGCCTTCTAATTCATTTGGCATAAAAGTATATGTTATACACCACGGAGCGCCGCCTTTTTCATATTCTGCTATTTCGTTTTCTCCTCCCATAAGTCCGTCTGTCATCAGCTTTTCTATATTACTTTTTTTAAAATTAAATGTGTCTATTGCGTTTTGTCTGTTTGATATACACCATTGTACAAAAGGGTCATCAGAATGTTCATTTAGTATAAACTGATTTTTCTGAATCGGATTAGCAAGATACGGCAAACTGCCCAAACGGCTTGTTACACTTATTATAATACGTTTTTTTGCAATGCGCACAAGCTCATTGATAACGTGTTCCTGATTCGGATAGGTATATGAAATCGGCGCATCAAAAGAAACAACCATATCATAGGATTTATTTGTATAATCACTCAAATCTTCCAGTGCACCTTTTACAAAAGTTATTCTGTCAATGACACCCGCTTGCTCTGCCAGCTCCTTTGCTTTGTCTATCATAGGCTGAGAAATATCAAAATGTGTAACTCGGCAACCATGTTTAGCAAGAAGGATGGAAAAGCGACCACTACCTGCACCAGCATCAAAAACAGTATCTATACCCTCTAAATTATCAAGAAGCCTTCTCTCTATATGACTTTTCTGGATAATATCATCAATATAAGTTTCCTCACGATGACTCTCAAGTTCCCCCTTATCAGGCAGATTCCATATACGTTCAGATATTTTTCTGCTATAATCCTCAATATTGTTTTTATTCACTTAAAATTCCTCCGTTAAATTTAGAATCGTATTTCTTCACAAGTATAGCGATTTTGAAATTTAATTTATTTTCAATTTATCAGAAATAGTAATAAGCCATTGGGTCATGCGCTTATTTATCTCAAAAAGTTCCGTATATTTATCCTGCTCTGAAAACCACGCTGTACTAACTAGCTGATCCGCCATGACCACATAAGGAAGTGCAGCACATTCCTCATTGGTAAGTTTTACTACACTATCATAACCCCAAAGAATATTTCGGTAAATTTCCAGCCACTTTGATAACTTAGCTTGATCCTTTTCATCAAAGCTCTCGCTCAAAATTGCCACGCCTTTTATTGCATTACAAAGTGCGATAGCGTTTTTGGCTTCATCATAATTTTTAGTGAATTTAAGAACAAAGTTTTTGCCGACATAAAAAGCTCTGTTATTTTTTTCTCCATTGCTCTCGTGATAGACATCAGAGATGGTTTCATTTTCTAATTTCCAGTGCTTCAGAACATCCAAAGCTTTCTTATGAGATACCATATAATCGTCGTCCTTATACAAGTTCAGTTTGTAAGGTCGTTTAGCCCGTCCTTTTTTTATATAGGTGGAGGGAGTGCAGTCGAATTCGCGTCGAAAAGCTTTGTAGAATCCAGCATAAGTATCAAAACCGTATTCCAGTATCACATCAATCCTTTTGCCACCGCAACGAATTTCATAAATCGCATGAATAAGCCTGCGCCGAAGAATATATTGCATTACCGACATTCCAACGGCTGATTGAAACAGCCTGTAATAATGGAACAGCGAATAACCTGCCTGTTCGCAAAGCTCCGTAGCAGTGATAGGAGTCTTCAAATTATCCTCTATATAATCGAGGCTTTCCTGTATGCTTTTTCGATAATCCATTAATTTCACCCGCTACTTTTTTATTGTTTTGTAGCTACGTATATAGAATAACACATAAATCGAGAAATACCTTTCCTGTTTTGCTGAATTTTAAATCTTTCTTTCGACTTCTGCGCCGTTTCATATGGTGACTAGTAACATGAGGGAAAAGGATCTAACACAAGGGAAAGCCTAACAGATAAGTATAATAAGGTTATAGGGAAGCGCGCACCCTCAAAGAAAGGAGG
>NZ_CAJUCP010000080.1 GCF_910585425.1 uncultured Acetatifactor sp.
AAAGCCATTACTGGCTTTGCGGGTTATTTCGTAGTTCTTAGGTGTCAAACTCCCGAATTTATACGCCAATGCGGGGGTGAGGGAATACTGGATTATCAACCCCAAAAATCGGACTGTGCTGGTATACTTTTTTGAAGAGGCGGCCTTTGAGGTTGGGCAATATACATTTCAAGATAAGATAAAAGTCAATATTTATGACGATTTGTGGATAGATTTTGCAGAGCTTATCTGACTTGACGGATTTTTAAAAAATGTATTGACAAAGCAATCCATGCCGTTTATAATGAGGAACCAGAACATCAGAGAACGCGATGATGGGAAGAAGTACCTTTGTCTAAAGGCTGACAGAGAGTTGCCGGTTGGTGAGAGGCGCGAGAAGGACAGAGAGAAAATACATCCCGGAGCAGCAGGGCTGAACTTGGACAGTAGGCCTTGCCGGCAGGCACCGATATCAGCCGGAGTATTGATGGATACTCACTAAGCCGCAGGGTGCGAGCCTTGCGGGAAGTAAGGTGGTAACACGAGCGTAGGCCCGTCCTTTCACAGGACGGGCTTTTTATGTGCGCGAAAGCTTTAGGTGTCCCCTGCCGACCCATTGGAAAGAGAAAAGGAGAGAGGAAAATGACAGTATTCGATGAACTGAAAGCCAGAGGCCTCCTGGCCCAACTGACGGATGAAGAGGAGATCAAGGAGCTGATCAACAACGGAAAGGCCACGTTCTACATCGGCTTCGACCCCACGGCGGACAGCCTGCACGTAGGGCATTTCATGGCGCTGTGCCTGATGAAGCGGCTGCAGATGGCGGGGAACAGACCCATCGCCCTAATCGGCGGCGGCACGGGCATGATCGGAGACCCTTCCGGCAGGAGCGACCTGCGCTCCATGATGACCACGGAGATGATCGACCACAACTGTGAATGCTTCCGGAGACAGATGAGCCGTTTCATCGAGTTCGGCGATTCTCAGGAGGATGGAAACCAGGGAAGCTCAAAGGCTCTCATGGTGAACAATGCCGACTGGCTCCGCGACCTGAACTATATCGAGTTCATCCGGGACATCGGCGTGCATTTCTCCGTGAACCGGATGCTGACGGCGGAGTGCTACAAGCAGCGCATGGAGAAAGGCTTAAGCTTCCTGGAGTTCAACTACATGATCATGCAGAGCTACGATTTCCTGAAGCTCTACGAGAATTACGGCTGCAACATGCAGTTCGGCGGAGACGACCAGTGGAGCAACATGCTGGGCGGCACCGAGCTGATCAGGCGCAAGCTTGGCAAGGATGCATACGCCATGACGATTACTCTTCTTCTGAATTCCGAAGGGAAGAAGATGGGCAAGACCCAGAAGGGAGCCGTGTGGCTTGACCCCAATAAGACATCGCCCTTCGAGTTCTATCAGTATTGGCGCAACGTATCCGATGCGGATGTGCTGAAATGCCTGCGGATGCTGACCTTCCTGCCCATCGAGCAGATCGACGAGATGGACGGATGGGAGGGCAGCCAGTTGAACCAGGCCAAGGAAATCCTGGCCTTCGAGCTGACCAAGATGGTGCACGGCGAGGAAGAGGCCCAGAAAGCCCAGGAGAGCGCCAGGGCGCTGTTCTCCGGCGGAGCCGGAAGCGGGGCGGACATGCCTGCCAGCCAACTGACCGAGAGCGACTTCCAGGACGGCGCAATCGATATCCTTGGCATCCTGGTGAAGTCCGGCCTGACCGCGTCCCGCTCCGAGGCCAGGCGCGCAGTGGAGCAGGGCGGCGTCACGGTGGACGATGAGAAGATCGGCGACATCAAGACCCAGTACCGCCCGGAGCAGCTTGCGGGAGACGGGATTGTAGTCAGGAGGGGGAAGAAGAATTACAGGAGAGTGACGATGGGTTGAGAATGTATTGAAGGAAGTAACCTTTATCAAGACAATGATTATTACGAGAACCTTTTCGCCTCTTTCTCGTCTATATAGTCAGGAGCGACAGGCCATGTGAATCGGCGCCTGCCTCCGGTATGACGATGAAGGAGGGATATGATTCATGAGAAAATGGCATGAAAAAGTTACAGGGAAGACAGCGATATTGATTGCGGCCATCATGGCGATTTCCGCCACCGGCTGCGGCAGGTGGGACGTTGACAGGGCGCAGGATGGCAGCGCGGTTCAGGGGACAGCGAGCATAGGCAGCACAGATGCGGAAATGCCGCCGGAAGCGTCAGACAGCGCTACGGATGCTGCTGCGCTTCCCGCGACCGCTCACGGCGATGCCGGAACGGATGGAGGGAGTACAGAATCCACAGGCAGCGGGGAGGACAGGGAGATAGACGGCGAAGAGGACATCGCAAAAAACGACGGCGCTGTCGAAGCGGAAGCCGCCTGCGCCATCACGGATTTCGGCCTGCGCCTCCTGCAGCTTGGCATGGAGGAAGCTGCCGCCTCCACTTCCGGGAATGCGGCCTTCCAGCCCCAGTCCTCCCTGCCGAAATCTGTGCATGACGAAAATCTGAGCGACAGAAACGTGCTCCTATCCCCTTTGTCGGTGCTCCAGGCGTTGACCATGACGGCGGGCGGTGCCCGGGGAGAGACCCTGCGGCAGATGGAGGAGGCCTTCGGGATATCGGTGCCGGAGTTGTCCTCGTATCTGGCGGATTACCGGAGGGCGCTTCCGGCAGAGGACGAATATAAACTGAGCATGTCAAACGGCATCTGGTTCACGGCGGACGAAAGCTTTACCGTGGAGGCGGACTTCCTGGAGAGGAGTGGGGAACTGTTCGATTGCACGGTGCGCCGCGCGGATTTTGACGATTCCACGAGACAGGAAATCAATGCCTGGGTAAAGGACAATACGGACGGCATGATTGAAGAGATCCTGGACGAGATTCCCGAGGACGCCGTGATGTATCTGGTGAACGCCCTGGCCTTCGATGCCCGGTGGCAGGAGCGCTATCGCGAGGACCAGGTGCGGGAGCGGGACTTCACCATGGCAGACGGAAGCTCCCAGAAGGTGCAGATGATGTACTCCGAGGAGAGCCTGTACCTGGAGGACGCCCATGCCCAGGGCCTGATGAAATACTATGCGGACGGAAAATACGCCTTTGCGGCGCTACTGCCGGAGGAGGGCATGACCCTGGAGGAGTATGCCGCCACCCTCACAGGAGAGAGGCTGCGGGAGATTCTGCGGAATCCCGTCAGCGCACAGGTGAGCGCGGCCATTCCCAGATTCCGCAGCGAGTACGGCGCTGACATGCGCGACATGCTCCGGGAGATGGGCATGAGCCAGGCCTTTGACGGGAATGCGGACTTCTCCGGAATCGGCAGTTCCCCGGAGGGGAATCTGTTCATCAGCCGGGTGCTGCACAAGACCTACATGGCCGTGGATGAGAACGGCACCAGGGCCGGAGCCGCCACGGCAGTGGAGATGAGGGCCGAGGGCGCCATGGAAGACATAAAGGTCGTACATCTGGACAGGCCGTTCCTGTACCTGATCATCGACTGCCGGGAGAGCCTGCCCATATTCATGGGAACCGTGGAAGCCGTGACGGCGCCCTGATTGATGACGGAATCATAATTTCAAAACCTCCTACATATACATCTAACAGTATATACAGGAGGTTTTTCTATGCAAAATGATTCCATAAACACCTACGACCTGTACAATGACATAAAAAACCGCACAGGGGGAGAGATATACATAGGAGTGCTGGGGCCGGTGCGCACCGGGAAATCCACTTTCATCAAACGCTTCATGGAGGAGATGGTGCTGCCCTACATGGAGGATGAGCACGCGAAACTCAGGGCCCAGGATGAGCTGCCCCAGAGCGCCGGGGGCAAGACCATCACCACCACGGAGCCAAAGTTCATCCCGAACGAAGCCGCCAGCGTAGTCTTGAGCGGGGAGATTCCGGTGTCCGTGCGGCTGATCGACTGCGTGGGCTACATGGTGGAGGGCGCAGCCGGGCATATGGAGGAGGACATGGAGCGCATGGTGAAGACGCCCTGGTTCGACTACGAGATCCCCTTCACCCAGGCTGCGGAGATTGGCACGGATAAAGTCATGAACGACCACTCCACCATAGGCCTGGTGATCACCACTGACGGAAGCTTCGGCGAGATTCCCAGAGGGAACTATCTGGAGGCGGAGGAGAAGACCATCCTGGCCCTGAAAAAGCTGCGCAAGCCCTTCCTGGTGCTGGTGAACAGCCAGAAGCCCTATTCGGAGGACGCTAAGCGGGTGGCGGAAGAAATCGGCGAGAAATACGGAGTGGCGGCGGTGACCGTGAACTGCGAGCAGCTGAAAAAGGAAGACATCCACATGCTGCTGGAGAACGTCCTGTATGAATTCCCCATCTCCTCCATCGAATTCTATATGCCCAAGTGGGTGGAGATGCTCCCCTGGGACAACCGCATGAAGCAGGACATCATAGGCCAGGTAGGGGCCATGATGAAGGACTACAGCACCATCCGGGACGTGAGGCGCAAGCCCATAGAGCTGACCAGCGAGTACATAAAGCGCTGCAAGACGGATGCCATATGTCTGTCGGACGGCGTCATCCGCGTGACCTTGGACGCGGAGGAATCCTACTATTATGAGATGCTGACGGAGATGGTGGGGGAGACGATCGCGGACGAGTACCAGCTGATCAGCAAGCTGAAAAGCTTCGCGGCCATGAAGCACGAATACGCCAAGGTGCTGGATGCGGTGAACATGGTGAGAATCAAGGGCTACGGGGTGGTGACCCCGGACAAGGACGAAATCACGCTGGAGAAGCCGGAGCTGATAAAGCATGGCAACAAGTTCGGCGTGAAGATAAAGGCTTCCAGCCCTTCCATCCATATGATCCGGGCCAATATCGAGACGGAGATCGCCCCCATCGTAGGGACAGAGGAGCAGGCCAACGATTTGATTGGCTTCATCAATCAGGAGGACAGGGAGAGCGGCATCTGGAACACCAATATCTTCGGGAAGACGGTGGAACAACTGGTAAATGACGGAATTACGGCCAAAGTGGCCGTCATCGGGGAGGAGAGCCAGCTGAAACTGCAGGATACCATGCAGAAAATCGTCAATGACAGCAACGGGGGTATGGTGTGCATCATTATCTAGTACCCCACTGCATGAATTCTTGAGCAATCAGCGCTGGCTGTCCACCCCAGTACAGCGTTGGCGTCAGTGGACGATGCCCAGCATCGCCCCCTTCCTCCGCCTTGTCCTGGCGCGGACATCAAGCACTGATTCCCCGGGAATTCATGCGTCGGTGTACTGGGACAGCATTTCAGGGCAGGGCTTCGGCTCTGCCCCGTCATTTATCTGGAAGAGAGTCCTTTCTTGCAGCGCAGATTCTGATATATTGCCTGAAGTCCAAAGTATGATTGTATTTTGGGAGATAGTATACTATAATAAATAAAAAGCGGAAGACCGTTTACCAAGAAAGGATGAAGACATGAATTATCGTGAATTCGGCAAAACAGGAGAGAAGATTTCGGCACTGGGATTTGGATGTATGCGCTTTCCGGAATATCAGGAAGGCGAGAAGAACTTCGTGGATCAGGACAAAGTGGATGAGATGATTACATACGCCTATGAGAACGGCGTGAACTATTTCGACACCGCTCCCGGATACTGCAGCGAGAACAGCGAAGCAGCCCTGGGACATGCGGTAAAGGGCTTCCGGGACAGGATTCTCATCTCCACCAAATGCCCCATAGAGGCGGGCATGGGAGCCGACGGCTACAGAAAGCGCCTGGAGAAGAGCCTTTCCCGCCTGGGCACGGATCATGTGGACTTTTACCATTTCTGGGCCCTGAACCGCAATTCCTACGATAATGTAGTCGTAAACGAAGGCCTCCTGGAGGCTGCCGCAAAGGCCAAGGAAGAAGGGCTTATCCGCCACATTTCCTTCTCGTTCCATGACGCGCCGGAAGTCATCAGGCACATCGTGGACACCTCGGAGGAACGGGGCGTGAAGATGGAGTCCATGCTCTGCCAGTACAATCTCCTTGACCGCTCCAATGAGGAGATGATTAAATATGTGAACGAAAAGGGCCTTGGCACCGTGGCCATGGGGCCTGTGGGCGGCGGCAGGCTGGCGGCTCCCACAGACCTCTACGCGAAGCTCACCGGCAAGGCCTCCATCGCTACCTATGAGTTGGCGTTCAAGTTCTGCCTGGGCAACCCGAACCTGAACTGCGCCCTCTCCGGCATGCAGAACCTGGACATGGTGCAGAAGAATGTAAAGGTGGCCTCGGATGATACGGCATTCTCGGCGCAGGAGTGGGAGCAGCTGGGCATCGCCATGGAGGAGATCAAGAAGTTCTCGGAGCTGTACTGCACAGGCTGCAAATACTGCCAGCCCTGCCCGGTGGGGATCGACATCCCGCACATCTTCGAGATGTATACCTACTATAATGTATACGGCCTGAAAGACCATGCCAGGAACATGATGAAGAATTACCTTGAGAAGGAGGGCAAGACCTTTGCGGACTGCAAAAAGTGCGGCATCTGCGAGAAGAAATGCCCCCAGCATCTGGCAATCAGGGAGCATCTTGAGAAGGTATGCGAGATTTTATGTGATTAAGAATCTAAGAATCGCAGCGGCAGATTCGGCTGCGGATGAGAAATAGGGATAGAATCGGGGAACGGCAGAGAAATGCAGACTCTGCCGTTTTCTGCATTGTTTCCGGAAATCTTTGTCATGAAGCGCGCTGGGGGCCGCTGGGAAGCAGCGTATTTTGCTTGTCACTGTTTTTTCCATATGATATAATGGCTGTATGCTAAATTTACCAATGAACAGGGAGCGCACGGGATGATAAGCAGAAAGCCAGTGTTTTCAAATACGTTTGCAGTCATAAGCTTTCTGGGATTGCTGATTTTGATCATGACGATTGGTTCGCCTGTCACGACGGGGGAGGGCCTTTCGTTTTTTCTGTATCTGGTATTTTCAGTGCTGGCTCCGGGGATGGCTGTGTTTCGGCTGTTCCGCATTCCGCAGACAGACGCCATGGAGGAGGTTCTGTGTGGCTTTGGCTTTGGCTATGTGTCGGTGATAGCACAGTATTTTCTCCTGGCCTCTTTAAAATGGCTTCCCTTTTTCCCTTATCTACAGGCGATTGTTGCGCTCTGTTCGGTCGGTTATCTTGTCCTGTCTTCAAAAAAAGCCCCAGAGATTTTCAGATGGAAAGAGTGGTGTCTGTTGGCGGTTCTGATATCCGTGGTATTCGGGATTCGGTATGTGACATATTATGGCAGGAATATGCTGCCCTCACCGGAGCAGGATGTGGTTTTCCCGACCCAGGACATCCTCTTTTATGTAGGAAATGCCATCAGCGCGAAAAAGGGATTTCCGTTGGAGGAGTTTCGGTTTTCAGGGCAGATTTTCAAATATCATTATTTCGGCAGCATTTTCCTCGGGGCAACGTCCATTCTTACCGGCATCCACACGCTGAAGCTGGAACTATGCCTGCAGTGGTTGCTGCCGATGATTCAGGTGGCTTCCTTCGCCTATATGCTGATGCGCCGCATGAAGATTCACCGGAATCTGCGGATTGTGGGGATGTGCGCGCTTCTGTTTACCGCGGGCAGGGAACTGCTGGTATATGTGGCATATCAGCATATCATGTACGTATCTCCGTTTGGATTTGACATAGGGCTGGCCATGGGAATCCTGTTTGTATTTTATCTGTATATCCAGCAGGGCCTGCAGAAATTTCATTTCGGCGTTTTTGCGGCTTCCCTATTGAGCTTCTTTGCCTGTGAGGGCAGTAAAGCGCCCATCGCGGTGGTTTTGCTGTTTTTCGTAGGATGTATGTGTCTGATGTGGCTGCTTTCTTCCGGAAGAAGAGCATGGGCCTTTTTATACGGACTGCCTTTGGTGGCAATCTTCTGTGCAGTCTTCTTTGGTTTTGTTTCAGACGGCCTGAGTACGGTGACGACAAACGTGACAGGACTGCGCTTTGATTTGACAGGGCATCTCTATGAGAGCGGCCTTGGAAAGGTTTATTTCGCTCTGACCGCCAGAGGGGTTCCGGGATTGGCCGGAAAGCTTGCGGTCCTGCTGATGTATTTTCTGGGCTGCAATATGGCGGCCTATGGTCTCCTGTGTCTGTCAGCCGCGGCGTCGATTCGTAGGAAGAAGGTGCCTTTGCTTTCATTTGAGGGCTGTCTGCTGTCAGTGGTGGGCTTTGGGCTCCTCCTTACATTGCTTACGAAACAGCAGGGAAATTCGCAGATGTACTTTGCGATGACATCCTTTCCGCTGGCAGTGATCTTATCCATGAGGCTGTGGAGTCTTTTGCAGATAGGACGGGAAAAAGGGAGCGGAAAACCGTTCATTTGCGCTGCGGCCATTCTATTGCTTTCCGGCGTGATAAGCTTCGTGCATATTCTGGCGCCGTCTTTCGCGGAGGGAAGGGAGAAGCTGGCAGGGAAAAGCGCCTGTGGACAGATGAGCAACAGCCTTTCCTATCTGGAATCGGAAGCATATGGATGGGTGCGGGACATGACGCCGGAGAACGCCGTCTGCGTGACGAACGCGGTTCTGGAGGACGCCCAGTTCGAGAGCTTTGTCATAGGCGTGTGCACGGAAAGGCAGATGTATATGGAAGGATGGCGCTATGTGGCGGGATATCTGACTGATGAGGCAATCAGCGGGCGAAGGAATCTGGTCAGGTCCTTTTTTGAAGGGGATGAGGCCGCAAGGGAAGCGATTCTGGACGCGGGAGTAGGGTATGTGGTGTGGGTGAAGCGCTACAGCGGGGGAGAAGGGGCGGAGGCATGCTTTTCCGGAAATAAGGTATTTGAAAATCCGGCTGTTTCCATATATGAAATATCCAGGTGACGGTTCGGGAATTTGCAGAGGAGGCAAAAAGCTGTGGGGAAATTGCGGATGGAACTATCGGATTTTTTGAAATGCAGGGTTTACAGCGTGATGTTTGGCTTGATGGCGGCGTGCGGCTATGGCTTTGCAGTCACCCATTATTCTATCGGAATGGACGATACAGCCATTCCTCTGTATTTTGAAGAGGGCGTTGCGCCATATGTGGGTAGATGGAGCATGTTCGTGATCAATCGGATATTCCATATGCATATAAGCGATTTTGCGCCATGGATGGTGGAACTGCTGAGCGTGCTGATTTTGACGGTATCGGTTACCTTGTGGTGCGTCCTGTGGAAACGGATCTGCGAGCCGAAAGTGACGCTGCCCACCTGGTGCTATCTTTTCGTTGCCGGAATTTTTCTTACATGCCCTCTAATCAGCGAGGTCTTCATCTTTTATCTTCACAATGGCGTCTGCACCGGCTATGGCCTGACTGCGCTGGCCCTGCTCTGTCTGCTGGAAAGCCTCTCTGCTGGAAAGGGGAAGAGGCGGCAGGCCTGGGATATCCTTCTTTCGGCAATATTTTTGACTATTGCGGTGGGATTCTATGAATCCTTCATGATCGTCTATGTGATAGGGGGAATCATGGCCTTTTTCCTGATCAGGAGGATCCATGGCAGAGAATCGAAAGAGGAGGGGTATTCGCCCCGGGTGCTGCTCTGGATACGGAACGGGTTCCTTTCCTGCGCAGGGAGCCTGCTTGCGCGGACAATCATATTGGCTTTACTGGGGAGAATATATCATCTGGAGACGCTGGAAAAATATGATGTATTGTATCGTTCTTTATTTGGGGATAATTTCCGGGTAGAGGGGGAGCTGATTATGAACCTGAAACGGTTCTGGATGATGTATTATGTACATGGAGTCGTATATTTTCCGATTACGGTGCTGGTCATTGCGCTTGCGGGGATTGTGATATATTCTCTTTACTATTGTATCAGGAAGAAAGACATCATGCTTTTCCTCTGTAGCCTGATAATCGTGATCCTTCCGGTTCTGATGAGCGTCATAGAGGGAATCCCCACGCATTACCGCTCCAGCCAATATGTGCCCCTGGTGGGGGCGTTTGCCGTGCTGTTGATCATGCTGGAGCTGGAACGGCGCGGGAGATGGCTGAAGGGAATCGGCTATACCGCGCTGGCCATATTGATTTTCAACCAGTGCGCGGACATGAATAAATGGTTTTACGTGGATTACCTGAAATATCAGGATGCGGCCGGTGTCATGAAGCAGGTGGCGCAGGATATACAGGCAGGATTCGATTCCCGGAAGCCTGTGGCGATCAAAGGGGCCTACAGAGTTCCGTATGAGATAGCAAAGGACGCGTATTGCAGCTTTTCCTCCCCAGAGTACAGATTGATATGCCTGCTGACAGATCCAATCGACCCTCATCTGAAGGAAAAATACTATGCCGAAAACGGGCAGGGGTATATATTTGCGGAAGCGCCTATCGTATCCACGCTGCAGTGGGGCATCACGGCATTTGACGGAACCTGCGGACAGTTGATTGAATTCTGGAAAATGCACGGATATTCTTTCAGATGCGTGACGGATCCGGAGACGATAGCGGAGGCGGAGCGTATCATGCGGGATGAAAATATGCCGGGCTATCCGCAGAAGGGATATATCAGGGAAGAGGATGACTACATTATAGTCAACCTGGAGCACAGGTGAGCGATTCTGCCAAAATCCGAAGTCAAAATCCGAAAAAGAAAGGAATTGCTTTTTTGTGCATTCTTTAGTATAATGATTTTATTAATTTTTTCTAAAAAAACGGAAATACTCATACGGACAGTGAAAAAGGAGGACAGCCATGGGGCAGGTATACGAGAAGCTGATGCGGTGCTATGAGGATGTCAGGAAGCGGACGGCCTTTGTCCCGAAGGTGGCTGTGGTGCTGGGATCCGGACTGGGGGACTACGCGGAGGACATCCGGGTGGAATATGAGCTTCCCTACAGCGAGATAGAGGGATTCCCGGTATCTACGGTGCCGGGGCATGCCGGAAAGTTCATCTTCGGATATATCGACCAGGTTCCCGTGGCCTGCATGAAGGGACGGGTGCATTATTATGAGGGCTATCCTGTCAGCGATGTGGTGCTGCCCGTCAGGCTGCTGAAGCTGATGGGGGCGGAGATCCTGTTCCTGACGAACGCGGCGGGGGGCGTGAACACTTCCTTCCATGCGGGGGATTTGATGCTGATCAGAGACCATATCTCCGCATTTGCGCCCAACCCTCTGATCGGCCCGAATATAGACGAGCTGGGCACCCGCTTCCCGGACATGAGCAGGGTATATGACAGAGAGCTGCAGAAGCTGATTGCTGGGAGGGCGAAGGAGAACCATATCTATCTGCAGGAGGGCGTGTACGCTCAGATGACAGGGCCGTCTTACGAATCCCCCGCGGAAATCCGGATGCTGCGGATGCTGGGCTGCGACGCGGTGGGGATGAGCACGGTGGTGGAGGCCATCGCCGCCAATCACATGGGCATGAGGATATGCGGCGTATCCTGCATCAGTAATCTGGCTGCCGGCATGTCGGAGAATCCGCTCAGCCATAAGGAGGTGCAGGAGGCGGCGGACATGGCCGCGCCCAACTTCAAGAGGCTGGTGACAGAGGCCGTGAAGGGCATGGCGGCTTTGACATAGGCTCCGGCGGGCAGGATGACGGAGGAAAATAGAGGAAAACGGAACGCGGCACAGGGTTCGGATGACCGGAGATCGGGCGGGATGTATGGCCTGGGAAGACGGATACAGGAAGCCGCGCAGGATTTGGGATAGGAGATTTGGCATATGGAAGCGGAATTTGACATTGTAGGCCTGGTGAGGGCGGCATTGGAGGCAAGGGACAGGGCCTATACGCCCTACTCTCATTATGCGGTAGGCGCGGCGCTGCTGACTGCGGAGGGCGACATCTATCAGGGCGGCAACATCGAGAACGCCTCCTACGGCGCCACCAACTGCGCGGAGCGGACTGCTATCTTCAAGGCGGTCAGCGAGGGCAGGCGGCGGTTCCGGGCCATCGCCATCGCCGGGGGCATGGAAGGGCAGGAGCCTGTGGACTACGCCTATCCCTGCGGCATCTGCAGGCAGGTCATGAAGGAGTTCGCAGGAGAGGATTTCCGGATCATTGTGGCGAAAAGCGCCGCGGATTACAGGATGTATACGCTGGAGGAGCTGCTTCCCCACGGGTTCGGGGGGAGCTCTATCCGGTAATCCCTGGTTTGTAGAGCGTATTGTACCAAATGCATACGCTTCACAAATAGAAGAGCCGCGTTGCGGTTCTGAATCATTCTCTAATTCAAATCTACATAGGAGGGAGAAAAAATGTTAGAGAAACTATTTAAGCTCAAGGAAAACGGCACGAGCGTGAAAGTCGAGGTCATGGCCGGTATCACCACCTTTATGACCATGGCGTACATCCTGGCCGTGAATCCGAACATCCTTTCCGCATCGGGAATGGATGCGAATGCAGTTCTTCTTGCAACGGCGCTGGCATCATTCCTGGGAACCGTATTGATGGCCCTTTTAGCCAACTATCCGTTTGCACTGGCCCCCGGAATGGGGCTCAACGCGTATTTTGCCTATACCGTGGTACTGAATTACGGGTATTCCTGGCAGATCGCATTGATGGCAGTGTTCGTGGAGGGATTGATCTTCATCGTGCTTTCCGTGACGAATGTAAGGGAAGCCATCTTCAATGCCATTCCCATGACGCTGAAGTCCGCGGTGAGCGCCGGTATCGGCCTGTTCATTGCCTTCATTGGCCTTCAGAACGCCAAGATTGTGGTGAACAATGATTCCACGCTGGTTTCCTATCAGAATTTCAAGACGGATTTCAGCTCTGTGGGCATGGGAGCGCTCCTGGCCCTGATCGGAGTCCTGATCACCGGCTATCTTCTGATTAAAAAGGTGAAGGGCGGCATTCTGTTCGGCATCCTGATCACATGGGTCCTGGGGATTCTGTGCGAACTGGTTGGAATATATAAGCCCAATCCCGAGCTGGGAATGTATTCCGTGATTCCCACGGCGTTTGTTTCCTTTGACTTTTCAGCCCTTGGGAATACTTTCGGCCAGGTCTTCAAGGCTGACTTCGGGGCGCTGAAGAGCATCACGGAATTCTTTGTGGTCATCTTTGCGTTCCTGTTTGTGGATATCTTTGATACATTGGGAACCCTGATCGGCGTTTCCTCCAAGGCGAATATGCTGGACAAGGACGGCAAGCTTCCCAGGATCAAGGGAGCGCTCCTGGCAGATGCCATTGCCACAAGCGCCGGCGCGGTTCTTGGAACTTCCACCACCACCACTTTTGTGGAGAGCGCCTCCGGTGTGACCGAGGGCGGAAGGACAGGCCTGACAGCGGTGGTGACCGGTCTGCTGTTCCTGCTTTCCGTGATCTTCTCGCCGCTGTTCCTCACGATTCCTTCTTTCGCCACCGCTCCCGCGCTTATCATAGTCGGATTTTATATGATAGCATCCGTGGCAAAGATTGACTGGGAGAACATGCTGGAAGCCATTCCCGCGTTCCTGTGCATCCTCTCCATGCCTTTGATGTACAGCATATCCGAAGGAATCGCGGTGGGCGTGATTTCCTGGACGATTCTGCATCTCTGCACAGGCAAGTCGAAAGGGAAGGTAAGCGTTCTGATGTATGTCCTGACAGTGCTGTTTATTCTGAAATATATCTTCCTGTAAGACGGTGCTGTAATGCTTTGCGGTACGGCGGGCAGCCTTCGGGCTGCTCGTCGTTGAATTTATACTGCTTAACGATTTCACTTGCCGTGAAACCGGACTGCATAACGCTGACAGGTTCATTCACATGATTACATTAGGCAGCATTCAGCGTTATGCAGTATATACCCGCGGCGGCTGGAACCTGCCGTTGGAATGCTGTTCTTCCAGGTGACCCGGCCTGTAGGCGGAAAGCAGCGGACAGAGTCGGGTAAAGATAAGAAGGGCGAAAATAAATATGGAATATCTGTTTTTTATATTGGCTATGGCTGCGTTCGTGCTGGTCATCTTCGTGTCGGAGAGCGTGCGGACGAAAAGGGAAGAAAAGAGATTCATCGATACTTTATATCATGATTACGGCAAGCTCTCCGAGAAGGAATATGCCCTGGAACGGTTCGCGAGGATGGGGAGCTTTTTCGACAGACATCAGAGAAAAGGGCAGTTGGACGACATCACATGGAATGACCTTGGGATGGACGAATTATTCAAGAGGATGAACTATACCCTCTCCGCGTCAGGGGAGGAGTATCTGTACTATACATTGCGCACCCTGAAGCAGGAGGAGGGGGAGCTGGCCCGTCTGGAGGAGGCCGTCCGGTTCTTCGGGGAGCATCCGGAGACAAGGGTGCGGGTGCAGCTTGCCGCAAACCGCCTGGGGCATACCGGGAAGTTCTCCCTCTATGACTATCTGGACAATCTGGATCTCCTGGGGGAGCGCTCCAGCCGGAAGCACCTTCTCATGGATTTGCTGTTCCTTCCGCTGATCGGGCTGTTGTGGGTGAACTTCTCCCTGGCGATTATGGGAATCGTGGGGTTGATCATCTACAATATCCTGTCCTATTTTAAGGAAAAGGGGGAGATTGACCCTTATATCGCCAGCTTTTCCTATATCATGCGGCTGATGCGCTGCTGTGAGGAGCTGGGGAAGCTGGATCTGCCGGTGTGCCGGGAGGAGTGGGCGCGGATGGGGCAGGCCAGGAAGCAGATGCAGGGCATGGCGCGGAATTCCTACTGGGTCATATCGCCCTTCCGGGGGAATTCCTCCGGGGACATTCTGGCGCTGGTGCTGGACTACGTGCGCATGGTATTCCACGCGGACCTGATCAAGTTCGACAGCATGCTGAACACCGTGCGGGGGCATATCGGGGATGTGGATGCCATGATCGAGACGGTGGGGTATGTGGAGACCGTCATCGCCATCTGGATCTTCCGGGAGTCCCTGGGGGAGGAGGGCGCAGATGGGAACAGGGGATGGTGCACGCCGGATTTCCAGGCGGAGGGAGGCTTAAGCCTGGAAGAGGGCTACCATCCCATGCTCAAGGCGCCTGTGAAGAACGGGATTGCCGCCCGGAAAGGTGTGCTGCTCACCGGCTCCAATGCCTCCGGCAAGTCCACTTTTCTCAAGATGGTGGCCCTCAACGCGATTCTGGCCCAGACCGTCCACACCTGTGCGGCGGACAGCTACCGTGCGCCCTTTTACCATGTGTATTCCTCCATGGCCCTTCGGGACGATATGGAATCCGGGGAGAGCTATTATATCGTAGAGATAAAGGCGCTGAAACGTATTCTGGATGCCGCCGCAGGGGATGTGCCCATTCTCTGCTTCGTGGACGAGGTGCTGCGGGGCACCAATACCATAGAGCGCATCGCGGCGTCCACCCAGATACTGAAATCCCTGGGGCGCACGGGCATCCTCTGCTTTGCAGCCACCCATGACATCGAGCTCACGGAGCTCCTCCAGGACGATTTCGACAATTACCACTTCGAGGAGGACGTGGCGGAGGGGGACGTGGTGTTCAACTACAGGCTGAAGGAGGGGAAGGCCACCACCCGCAATGCCATCAAGCTGCTGGAACTGATGGGATATGACAGGGATGTCATCGAGAGGGCTACCGCCCAGGCAGAGCATTTCACGGAGTCGGGTGTCTGGCAAAATGTAATCGATTGACGTATAGATATACGTAGCCGTTGAATAGCAGTACGGCAGGGGGATTATGCCATAAAAGGCATGTTCCCCTATACATTTTTAAGACATTCAAATTCAAAGCCGTCTATTATCCGATTGCGCAAGAGTCAATTGACAAAAATATGCAGTTTTGTGCATGATTAGATAGGTAGAGCAGAGGAAAAAGAGAAAAATATTTTAGAGATGTGAGGGCCGGGAGGGGGGAGCGATATGCAGGCAGATGAATACGGTTTCAGAAATCGTACGATTTGGGAGGGCAGCATTATGTGGAAACTGTTATGCCGGATATTTGCGCTGCTGACGCTTGTGTCCGCCCTGGCAGGATGCACAGATACCACAGAGGAACCTGTCTATGAGGCGGAATTCGTGGATCTCGGCATTTCTGAACCTGATATTTACAATGGGGAGAAGATGGAAATCTCCCTTTGTGGCGATGCGATGTATTATGTCATCCAGCACATGGAGGAAGAAGGCCCTTATGGTGGATATATGTATCAATATGACATATACTGCATGCAACTTGGAGAGTCCGGGAAGGCGAGTAGACTTCCGATCGAGATTCGACGCAACTATTTTTTGGAATACCCGAAAATTCTGCCTGATTGCCGCGGGGATTATTTCCTGGCATATAAAACCTATGAAAAGATATTCGTGGAGAAATATGATGGGGAAGGGAAGAGGCTTTTTAATCGCCAGGTAGCGGTGAGAGAATACGATGAGTCCGACATTGAGATAAATGAGTATCTAGTGGGCATGGTGCAGGATGGGGCCGGAAACCTGTACGTTGCAGTCAAGAACGACATCTATCTGCTGGACGGGGATGGCAGGATCTGTGGAACTGCCTCCCTGGAGCCGGAGAGCATACACTCTTCCATAAACAGTATAGTCTGCGGTATGGACGGAAAGGTGTATTGCACTGCGGACAGGAAGATGTATAGGATCGACTTCGAAGCCAGCACTGCCAGAGAGGTAGGCCGCGTGGCTGAGAATTTCGGTATGGTGCCGGTGAGCGGGTCGGAATTCCTCGTGGCGGCCTGGAAAAAGCTGGTCCTGTACCAGCTGGAGGAGGATATGACGACGGATTTGGTGGAGTGGCAGGACTGTGACTTGGACACGGAGCGTCTGGTGGGGCTCACGAGGTTTGAGGACGGCAGGGCAGGCGTGTTGTTCTACGAAGGTTCCGAGCTGAGGATGGCCCTGATCCAGGAGACGGATGGGCGGGGGAAGCCCCAGAGGGAGGTGGTCACCCTGGGCGTGGTGATGCGCAATGAGAACCTGCGCAAATCGGCCTTGGCGTTCAACCGCCAGGGTGGCCCCTGCCGGGTAAAGGTAAAGGAATACTGGGACTACACGCCGGATTCGGGCATGACGCTGGATGAGGCCATAGCCAGCCTGAACCTGGACATCGTATCCGGCAGCTGTCCGGATATCGTGAACCTGCAGTACGGCAACCTGGACAGCTTCGCCTCCAAGGGAGCGCTGGAGGATTTGACCCATTTCCTGGAGGGGAGCGGACTGGAAAAGGAGGATTTCGTAGACGCGGTGCTGAAGGCCTACACGGTGGACGGAAAGCTTCTCTCCCTGCCGAACACCTTCTGCATAAATACCGTGGCGGTGCGCTCTGACCTGGTGGGGGCGAAGACGGCATGGACCCTGGACGAGATGATAGAGCTGGCGGATAGCCATCCGGACAGTGCGTTGTTCAGCCATGTGACGAAACAGGATGCGCTGGAGTTCTGCATGAAGATGAATCTGTCTTGTTTCATGGACTGGGGGAAGGGCACCTGCTGCTTCGACTCGGAGGAGTTCCGCAAAATCCTGGAATTCTCCAATCGATGGCCGCTGAAGGCTGTGTGGACGGACGACTTGGACGAGATAGACGTACAGTACAGCAGCGGGAAAGTCCTGCTATGCCCATTGAAGCTTTCCAGCCCGGATAAGATCAGCTATATCTATGAGATATATGACTGGGCGGATTTGACGTTCATCGGCTATCCCACTATAGACGGCAGCCCGGGGCATGGGCTGGATGGGGCGGGAGGCGCGTATGCCATCTTCGCCAAGTCCCCCCATAAGGAGGGGCCTGGAGCTTTCTGGAGGCTCTCCAGGACAGCGAGGGAGAGGCTCTGATGGCATTCGCGGAAGGGTTCCCGGCGAAAAAGGATAAGCTGGAGGCGCTGTTCGAGGAATCCATGAAAGACCCTTATCTGACAAATCCGACGCCAGAGAAGAAAGAGAACCTTGTCCGGCGGCCTGTAAGCGGGACAGCAAGCGTGAGAGACGGTGTCTGGTATGAGAAGTCCAGTTATGTACCCATTCCCGAGGAGGTGGAGGAAATCAGGCGGCTGATAAGCCTCGCCAGGCCGGCCTGGCAGGACGCGGTGGCCATGTCCATCATCAAGGAGGAGGCAGCCTCCTATTTCCATGGGCAGAAGACCTTGGATGAGGTAGTAGGGCTGATTGACAATCGGGTCGGATTGTATATGGATGAAATGTCCTCCGAAGGGTGACCTACGAAGATGACAGGATGAAATAGAGGCGGATACCGGATGGCCAAAGGGAGGAGAGTGCGATATGAGGGAAAGCAGGAACGATTTCAGATGCAGGTTGCTGCCGCTGGCAGGCATGCTGCTTGCTCTGCTCTTTGCCCTGACAGGGTGTGCGCGCAGCACCGAGGGGCCTATGTATGTGGCGGAATTTATCGATTTGGACCTTGCAGAACCGGATGAATTCAACGGTGAGGACATTGACTTTTCCCTCTGCGGGGATGAGCTGTATTATGTCACCACCTGCATGGAAGAAGTGCAATCCGGGAAGGACAGCTATGGAGTCCGATACCAGTATGACGTATACTACAGAAGGCTGGGAGAAGAGGAAGAAGCGCGCAGGCTTCCGATTGAACTGGGAGATGAGTGCGTTGACAGTTTGCGGATATTGCCCGATTCCGAGGGGAACTATTTCCTGGCATACAGGAAATCCGGCTGGGAAGAAGAGGAGATTTTTCTGGCGAAGTTCGATGGAACCGGGAAGAGGCTCTTTACGTGCCAGGTGGTACAGAAGAAGTATGAGAATCCGGGCATCCGCATGAATGAAATGATTGCAGGCTTGGCTCAGGATAAGGATGGGAACCTGTATGTTGCGGCGAAAAACCATATCTATCTGCTGGATGCGGAAGGGGAAAGCCGGGGAGATGTCTGCTTGGAGACGGAGACAGCCATGGACAGCATAAGCGCCATTGCCTGCGGTGTGGACGGCAGTGTGTACTGCGTCATGGCTAGGGATATGTACAGAATCGACTTCACGGACTGCCATGCCCGTCCGGTGGGAAAAGTGCCTCCGAGTATTGGGATGGCACCGATGAGCGAGACGAAATTCCTCATGGCGGGCCGGGATAAGATGACGCTCTATCATCTGGAGGAGGATACGGTGACTGACCTTGTGGAATGGCAGGACTGCGATTTGGATACGGAAAGGCTGATTGGGTTCACGAAGCAGGAAGACGAAACAGCGGTAGTGCTACTCTATGAGGATTCCAGGGTGAGGGCGGCTCTGATTCGAGAGACGGACGGCAAAGGGGAGCCCAGGCAGGAGGTTGTCACCCTGGGAGTGGTGCAGCGCAATGAAAGCCTACGGAAAGCGGCCCTGAAATTCAATCGGCAGGGCGGCCCCTACCGCGTAAAAGTCAGAGAATACTGGGACGATACGGCAGGCACGGAAGGGACTCTGCAAGAGGGGATTGCCAGCCTGAACCTGGATATCGTATCCGGCAGCTGCCCGGATATCGTCAACCTGAAATACGGCAGTCTGGAGAGCTTCGCCGCCAAAGGAGTATTGGAGAATATAAGCGTTTTCCTGGAAAAAAGCAGTCTGAAAAAAGAGGACTTCGTGGATGCTGTGCTAGGAGCTTACACAGTGGACGGCAGGCTTCTCGCTCTGCCCAGTACCTTCAGCATAAAGACGGTGGCGGTGCAATCTGAGCTGGTGGGCGCGAAGACGGCATGGACGCTGGACGAGATGATGGAGCTGGTGGAGAGCCATCCGGACAGCATGCTGCTTGAGTATGCCACCAAGCAGAAGGTGTTGGAGTTCTGTCTGGAAATGAACCTGCCCTGCTTCATGGACTGGGAGAAGGGCAGCAACAGCTTTGACTCGGAAGAATTCCGCGGGATACTGGAATTCTCCAACCGGTTCCCTCTGGAGGATACGCTGGAGCTGGAGGCAAGTGAGCGCATTGCGCTGTACAGTAGCGGGAAGGCGTTGCTGTATCCGGTGGAAATTGCCAGTCCAGATAAGGTCAGCTACATTTATGAAAGTTTCGGATGGAAGGATGTGACCTTTATCGGTTATCCTACCATGGACGGCAGCCAGGGCCATCGGATGGACGCGGCAGGAGGCGTATATGCCATTTTTTCCCAATCGTCCCACAAGGAGGGGGCCTGGAGCTTCCTGGAGGCGCTTCTGGACAGTGAGGGGGAGGCGGTGATGGTATATGCAGAGGGGTTCCCGGCGAAAAAGGATAAGCTGGAGGCTCTGCTTGCAGAATCCATGGAAGACCCTTATCAGACAGACCCTCAGTCGGGGAAGACCGTGACAGATACTCAGGGAAATCCAGTCCGCAGATTCACAGGGGGAGTATCTTATCTGATGCCGGACGGAAGCATCTATGGAAGGAACAGCTATGCGCCTCTGCCGGAGGAGGTGGATGAGGTCAGGACACTGATCAGTCTCGCCAGACCTGCCTGGCCGGACGAGGAGGTCATGGCCATCATCCGGGAGGAGGCTGCCGCCTATTTCAACGGGCAGAAGACTTTGGATGAGGTGATTGGAGTGATTGAGAACAGGGCCAGTCTGTATATGGGGGAGAAATGAGAGTGAGGGGAACTGAGGTTGGGCGATGCCCAGGTTCAAGAGGGCTCCTTGATGCTGACGGAGAAACCGGGGTAAAAAAGCCGGAGTTGGAGCCGACCTGTACTGTCTACAACATCAATCCGGGGAAGAACCGGAAGCTGTTGTCGGAATGCCCGGTCTTAGGGCAATATGTGCTCTTTGTAGGTCATATGCGGGAGTACCTGGGGAAGGATTCGGAGAAGTATTTGGGAAAAGCGATTGACAAGGCTATAGAACGCTGCAGCAGGGAAGACGTGCTGCGGGAATTCCTGATGCGGCGCCGTTGGCACGGTTAGTGATGTTTCGTGAAACAACCCTGCCCAAGAATGAAATCCATCTTGACGCAGAGACACAATATCTGGTATACTGTTCTGGTGGAAGGCTCTATATAAAACGAGGGATAGTGCTTTAGAAAGGAAGTATGGAATCATGCTAGTTAGTTTTTTGAATTCATTCATGTCTTATTTTATGGTGATGCTTGTCATCGTGGTAGTTGCGGGAGTAGCCACTGCCATCGGGATTACCATGGCGAAGAAGAAGGCGGCGCAGGAAGCGGCTGTAGCTTCCATTAAGGGGGGCAATGAATAGGTTCACCACGATTTTCTGGGATGTGGACGATACGCTCCTGGATTTTGCGTATTCCCAAAGGCATGCCCTTTCGGAATGCTTCCGCTCTATCGGCAGGGAAATGACGGAGGCGGAGCTTGCGCTGTATACACAAATCAATGATGACTACTGGAAGCGCCTCGAGCTGGGGGAAGTGACGAAGGAACAGTTGCTGACGGGACGCTTTCTTTTGCTGTTCGAAAAGCTGGGGATAGAGGGTGTGGATGTGGAGGGCTTCCGGGCCGGATACCAGGCCGGTCTGGGAAGCACCTTCTCCTTCCTGGACGATTCCCTGGCCATCTGCAGGAGTCTGCGGGGAAAAGTGAGGCAGTACGTCATCACCAACGGGGTCACCTCCACCCAGAGGAGCAAGCTGAAGCTTTCGGGGCTGTCGGAGGTCATGGACGGCGTCTTCATCTCCGAGGAGATCGGAAGCCCCAAACCGCAGAGGCAGTTTTTCGACCATTGCCTGTCCCATGTGGAAGAGAAGGACAAGTCCCGGATCCTGATTGTAGGGAACAGCCTGACCAGCGACATCAAGGGCGGGGTACAGGCCGGGATTCCCACCTGCTGGTATCGGAGAGGCGCAGGGACTATGGACGAAGTCCTGGGGGCGGGCTGCAGGCCGGACTACGAAATCAGCGACTTACATAGGATATATGACATTTTGGGCCTGCCGCAGTGACTGCTCACTACGGCAGAATTTATACTACACGCCGATTGAATTTGCAGCGCAACCAGACTGCAGACCGCCAGCCAGGTACTTTCCCGGAGACGCCACTGTAAATCCTGGCGGTCTGTAGTATATATGCAGCCTGCATGGCAGGGCGTGAAAGCCGCCATGGCCAAGCGCCCTGCTTTAGAGACGACAGAGAACAGATGACAGAAAATAGACGAAAAATAGACGACAGAAAGGACATGGAAAGATATGGCCAGAGCGTCGGGGCAGAAGCTGAAGCTGCTGTACATTGTTAAATTTTTGTCAGAGAACACGGACGAGCATCATCCCGCCAGCACGGCGGACATCATCGCCCATCTGGAGGCCAACGGCATCCACTCCGAGCGCAAGAGCGTCTACGATGATATCGAAAAGCTGTGCGACTTCGGTTACGATATCGTCCAGGTCCACAGCCAGATCGGAAGAGCACACGTCTGAACTCCAGTCACT
>NZ_CAJUCP010000081.1 GCF_910585425.1 uncultured Acetatifactor sp.
TCGCTTCTATGTACTCCTTAATCATCTTGTATGTAACCCGCTCTTTCGGCTTGTATGCTGCGGCTCTCTTAGCGATATTATCAAGCGGCACTTTGCCCTCATCCTCGCCAAACTCCACTTTTACGTTGATTACACTATCAGGCTTTTTGTGGGAAAGCATTACAACCGTCTCACAATGCACCGTCATCCCGAACTGATCCACCCCCCGCACTCTCTCAATCCCATACCCCCCGTCACAGAGTACCCTTAAATCCCTGGCCAGGGTCGCCGGGTCGCAGCTTACATAGACAATCCGCTCCGGCTCAGCCTCCAATATGGCTCTCAGGCACGTCTCGTCGCAGCCTTTCCGAGGCGGATCCACCACCACTACATCCGGATGCGCAGCATCCTCCCAATCTCCGCCATGGCAAAACTCCTGCAGCACCTCCTCCGCCTTCCCCACGAAGAAGGACGCATTCCCAATCTCGTTGCGAGCCGCGTTCTCCCTGGCATCCTCTATGGCCTGGGGCACGATTTCCACGCCATAGACCTGCTTCGCCTTATCCGCCAGGAAAAGGGAGATGGTGCCGATGCCGCAGTACAGATCCCACACCGTCTCCTGCCCGGTGAGCCCGGCGTATTCCAGGGCAAGGCTGTAGAGCTTCTCCGTCTGGACGGGGTTCACCTGATAAAAGGACAGGGGCGAGATGTGGAATGTCAGCTCCCGCCCCGTGTAGGGCCAGCCCGGGCGCTCCATGTCCCGGACGCGGATGGTGTCCGAAATGCAGTCCTTCCCCCAGATTGTATGTATCTCCCTGCCCATGATCACATTGGTGCGTTCGGTCTGGATGCTCACGGAGATGCTGGTCATGCCCGCTATCCCGGTCAATTTCCGCAGGAGCCTGTCCTGCCAGGGCAGGAACTCCCCCTGAAAGCCGCGCTCTTCTTCTGGTATGGGGCATTCTGCCCTTCTTTCATATCGGCATCCTTCCGCAGCCCTTCCTTTCAGCCCTCGGTGCCCTTCTGCGGACTCTTCTTTCAGCCCTCGGTGCCCTTCTGTGGACTCTCCTTTCAGCCCCCAGCGTCCTTCCGCGGACTCTCCTTTCAGCCCACAGCATCCTTCCGCAGACTCTCCTTTCAGCCCCCGACATCCTTCCATCCCACTGCGCATCCCCCCGGCCGTCTGCCCTGTCCCAATATCCTTTCCGCGGGATGCCATTTCTTTCGGCACGCCACATGACACATCTGTCACTTTTTTATTAATCACCAGGCACACCATAATCTCCCCGCTGACGAACCCCTTGCGTATAAGCACATGCCGCACCAGCCCGGTTCCGGATGCCTCATCATATGCGCTGACCCGATTCTCCCGCATATAATCCAGCACGGCTTCCATGACGGCCTCATTTTCCACAGGCCCCAACAGGCAATCAGTATTGGGGATAATGCTGTGGGTCCGCCCTGCGTAGAACCCTGCCACCACATTCCCCTCCCTGTCCCTGCCCACAGGATATTGGGCCTTGTTCCGGTAGCGGAAGGGCTCCTCCATCCCCACGATGGGCTCCATCCACCGGTCGACCTCCTCCGGCGCAAAGCCCCCGATGCGGATCAGGCTGTTCCGTATCTTGTCCTGCTTATAGTCCAGCTGCTTCTCATAGGAGAGGGCCTGGAGCTGGCATCCGCCGCACTGTCTGTGGCAGTGGCATTTCGGCTCCACGCGAAAAGGAGAAGGCTCCATGACCTTCTCCAGCCGCGCATAGGCATAATTCTTTTTGCTCTTTACGATCCTCGCCTCCACCCTGTCGCCCACCACGGCATCCTTGACGAACAGCGCAAAGCCGTCCACCTTCCCTATGCCGAAGCCGTCGCTTCCCATGTCCTCAATCGTCACCACAGCGAGTTCGTTTTTCTGAAATTTCATACTTTTCCCTCCGCAAAGCATATCCCAGCCGCTGCCAGTCCCCGGCGCGGCAAATCCGCCGTGGGCGCTTGCCTGAAAATTCTCCGCTCCTACGCCAGCTCCGCCGCCAGCGCCTTTATCTGCTCCTCATTCTGGGGCTTCATGGCGGACAGCACTGTCACCGTATTTTCCGCAAATGTGATCTCCTTGCACTTCTCCAGCATCCCCCGCATGGCCTTGGCCGCCACAGGGGCCCAGGAGCCGTTCTCGATCAGCCCCACCATGCGCTTCTGATAGCTGTGCTCCGCCAGCACCGTGAGGAACTGGTGCATGAAGGGATTGACGCTCATATTGTAGGTGTTGCAGGCCAGCGCCAGCTTGCTGTAGCGGAAAGCGTCCGCCACTGCCGCCGCCATGTCGTCCCTGGCCAGGTCGTAGACGGCCACTGTCACGCCCCTGTCGCGCAGCTCCTCCGCCAGACGGACCGCCGCCGCTTTCGTGTGGCCGTACACAGAGGCATACGCCACTACCACGCCGTCCTCCTCCGGCTCATAGGAAGACCATTTGTCATACAGCCCCAGATAATACTCCAGGTTCTCCTCCAGCACAGGCCCGTGGAGCGGACAGATCTTCCGGATCTCCAGCCCCGCCGCCTTCTTCAGCACGTTCTGCACCTGGGGGCCATACTTCCCCACGATGCCGATATAATACCGCCTGGCCTCATCCGCCCAGTCCTCCTCCACGTCCAGAGCCCCGAACTTCCCGAAGCCGTCCGCCGAGAACAGCACCTTGTCCGCCGGGTCATAGGTCATCATCACCTCGGGCCAGTGCACCATGGGCGCGCACACGAAGCTCAGCTTATGCCGCCCCAGATCCAGCTCCGCCCCGTTTGCCACAGGCATCCGCTTCACCTCAGCCCCCAGAGAGAAGAACTGGTCCATCATCTTAAAGGCCGGGGCGGTGGCCACCACCTGGGCCTCCGGATACTTTTCCAGGAAAAGGGGGATACAGGCCGAGTGATCCGGCTCCATATGCTGCACCACCAGGTAATCCGGCCTGCGCCCTCCCAGGGCCGCCTCCACGTTCCCCAGCCACAGGGCGCCGAACCCCGCGTCCACGGTATCCATCACCGCGATCCTCTCATCCAGTATCACATAGGAATTGTAGGCCATCCCGCCAGGCACCTGATACTGCCCCTCGAACAGATCCACCTCGTGATCGTCCACGCCTACATACAAAATATCGTCCGTCACCTTCATCTCGCACCTCCACGCGCCCTTTACGGGCATTTCTTCTATATTTAAGACTTCCTCTCAAATCCTGCTCTTAAGCCTGTCCTTCATTCTTGCCCGAAACCGTATCTCCCTATTCCCTGGTAGCCCGCAGATTGGACTCGAACAGCCGGTTGTACCCCAGCCACCCCTGGTTCCCGCTGTTGTTCTCCAGTATCTCCTTGAAGGTCTCCAGCTTCGCGTCCGTGTCGTCCGCATAGTTCAGCGCCAGGGCCTCCATCAGCGCCGGAAGCTTGGGCGAGCCGTACTCGTATTTCCCGTGGTGGGCCAGGATACAGTGCTGTACCTGGGCCAGCAGCCCATGGGGGAAGCCGTGGATTGCCGCCGCCTTCTCCGCCACCATCTGGGAGCCCATGACGATATGCCCCAGCAGTTGGCCGTCATCCGTGTAGTCATTTTCCGGGAAAGGGGAAATCTCCTTCACCTTGCCGATGTCATGGCACATGGCCGCCGTCAGCAGGAGGTCCCGGTTCAGGATCGGATACGCGCCGCAATAATAGCCGCACAGCTTCGCCACACTTAAAGTATGCTCCAATAATCCGCCTACAAACCCATGGTGCACCGTTTTTGCGGCAGAAGAATGGCGGAATTTTCTGACAAATTCATCGTCAGCCAGGAAAAAGGCCTCCAGGAGCTGTTTCAGCCAGGGATTCCGGATGCTGTCCACCATGTCCAGAAGCTCCGCGTACATCTTGTCGTTGTCCTTTGCGCTCACCGGCAGATAGTCCGCGGGATTGTATTCCCCCTCCCGGCAGACCCGGATCCGCTTGATGCTGACCTGCAGCGAGCCCTGGAAGCTGTTCACATCGCCGACGACATCTATGTAGTCCAGTGTGTCGTAATTCCCGATGCCCGGGTTGCCCGGCTCCCAGACCTTTGCGTCGATGATGCCTGTCTTGTCCTGCAGGATCACGTTCTCATAGGACTTCCCGTTCTTGGTCACTGCCGCCTGTTTATGCTTGCAGAGGTAGATGTCGGAAATCCTGTCCCCCTCCTTCAGATCTCTGATGAATTTCATTTACCTGACTCCTCCCAACTCAATATTGAACTTCATTTCCTTATATTCCTCCTGAACCTGCCGCATGACAGTGACCTCCACTGTCTGCCCGGGCTCCAGGTCCATCAGCGCGTTGCTGTATTCCATAAAGCCGGATACGCTTTTCTCCCCGATGGCCGTGATCACGTCCCCCCGCTGGATGCCGGCCCGCATAGCCGGAGAATCCATGTCGAATTCCTCCACATAGGCCCCGAAGGGGATCCCAAGCTCCGCATTGACCTCCCGGGGCACATCCTCCCCCTGGATGCCCAGGTAGGCGATCTCCGCCCCGTTGGACATCTTCTCCACAGTCTTCTGTAGGTCCGTGATGCCATAGGCCGTGATCAGGTTCTTCATGTCCGAGCCTGTCCTGTAATTCGTGATGAATCCGATCATCTTCCCCTGCAGGTCGAACAGGGCTCCGCTGGCGTTCTGGCTTCCGCTGATGTCCGTCAGCAGGATCCGGTAGTTCCTGTCCGCTGTGGATACGGTGGTGCCGGATGCGGTTATCATGCCATAGCTCAGGGAATTGCTGGTTCCCATGGGGCTGCCCACGGCGATGACCGGCGTACCGGCCAGGCTCTTCGCATTGGAATACCCGAATTCCGCAATGGGGAGCCCGCTCTCCGGCTCGTCAGGATTCCGGGCTGTCTGGCCGCCCGAATCCTGGGCCCCTGTGTTCCCCTGGCCCGGGCTGCCCGAAGCGCCCAGGTCTCCCGGCTCGTCCGGATCCTCATTTTCCGGTGCGTCCGGATCCTGATTGCCCGGAGCGCCCGCGCCTGCCGGACTGTCCTGGGCCCCCGCCTCGAAACCGTCCTGCGCATTCCCTGTCCCGCCCCTTACCGCGTCGCTCAACTCCTCCAACGGCACCGAAAGCACCGCCAGATTGGTGGCCTCATTATATTGCTTTAGCTGGGCCCCTGTCTGGGATTCGTCATAAAAGGTCAGCAGCAGCCTTTCCGCGGACCTGATGGCGGAATAATCCGTCAGTATCAAAAGCTCCATGCCGTTTTCGGAAATGATGACGCCGGAGCACTGGTTCCTGCGCTCCTGCACGCTGTTGAACCAGTCCACGTTGGAGGTCACCGCCGTCACCGTCACGACGCTGCGGCCCAGCTCGTTCCCATAGTCATGGAGGGCCGTGTAGAGCTGCTTGTAATGGTTCAGGTCGAAGGTGACCTGGGACAGGATGTCCTGCACCTGCTCTTTCCCCAGCGGCACGTAGGGGTCCCCGCTGCCGTCCTCGGGATTCCGTGTGGGCTCCGGGGTGGGCGCAGGCGTGGGCTCCGGGCTTTCCGTGGGGAGGTTCTCCGCCAGCATCTCCTCCGGCGACATCTCCTCCTTATCCTCCGGGAACTCCACGGTCTGTATCTCAGGCTCCTCCTTCGGGTAAAGCCAGTTGCTGATCACCGGCTCCAGCACAAGGAAGGTGACGCAGGCCACCAGGCCGAAGATCACCGCCATGGACACCGTGATGATCGTCCGGCGGATCAGCTTCTTCTTGTTCACCGGCTTTTCCTTAATCTTCTCTATCAGGAATTCTTTATTTCCATCGAGGAATTCTTTATTTCCGTTGTGGAAATCCTTCTGCCCATCGAGAAGGCCTTTCTGCTCTTTCCGCTCCTGGTCAGGCATTTGCGCTCCTTTCGCTTATCCCCGGTACGCCGTGCATGAATTCCCGATTAATCAACGCCTGATATCCGCGCCGGCACAAGGCGGGGAAAGGATGCAATGGGGGGCGGCCACAAGTCATTTCTGTCTCTAAGTATACAAAAATATGGAAGAAAAGTAAAGTTATCTTCCAACAGAATTTTTGTTGACATTCCGGCGGAGGCGATCCCCCTACCGATACCCGTTCACATCATAATACCGCAATAACAGCCCCACCACTTTGCTGTAGCTCAGCCTCCCCTCCGGCACGCCGTTGAGCCGAAGCCCCACGTCCGACAGCCGGTCCGACACCGCTTCCACCACCTCGGCGCCCACAGGCGACGTCTCCTCCACCCTGGCCCGCTCCCTTTCGGTCAGGAACACATTGTCCTCATGCACCTGGGGCAGTATGGGCGCTGCCGCCAGATACCGCTCGTACCCCGCCGCCTGGCGGAAATCCCTGTCGATATAATACAGCACGCTCAGGTAGCCGCTGTAACGGAAATAGATATCCTCTGACCCCACACAGGCCAGATACCCGATCAGGTTCGCCTCGTCCTCCCGGATGAACCCCTTCAGATGGGCCAGCTCATGGCACATGGTGGAAGGTATGTTCATCACGTACATCACGTCATTATAATTGGCTTCCATGGAAAAGGGATAGAAGCACCCCGCTATGTACCGCCTGCTCAGGAAATCCGAGCAGCGCAGGGGCTTGAGCGCGGGATAGAATCCGTCCAGCCCGCTGTAAGTCATGCCTAACTCCCTCATGGCTGCCCTTGCCGCCTCCGCCATGTCCCCGCCATAGGAAATGGAGCCGTCCGCATTCCTGGGAATCCGGCAGCACAGGGCATTGCACTGCTCCACCACGAAATTCCGCAGCGCCTCCAGCTCCTCCAGGCCGTATTCCGCGGCGGCGGCTTCCAGATACTTCTCCCCGAAGCCGGAGGTATGGTAGAGTATGGCGCTGTTCAAAGTCATCAGGACGAATACTGTCAGCAGTATCCACATGGCCCCTGTGCAGTATGCCCTGCTAAAGCCCCTCAAGGCCCCTGGCCGCCGTTCCGGTGAGGCATCCTTCCGGCGCCCACGCCTCTCCCGCGCTCCTCCCCGGGCCTCTGCCTGCTTTCGCCCTCCCCCGGGTCCGGGCATCCTTCCGGCCAGCCATATCAGCCCCAGAGCTCCTCCCAGCGCCCCGAAGCCCAGCCCCAGCCCGATCAGCGCCTCCCCAACAGAAAAAGGAACCATGCCCATGGCCCGCCCGTAGGTCTCCACCCATATCCGAAATACATGGGCGGCATACCAGTCGCAGAACCGTTCGCTGCTCCACGCCAGAACGTGCAGCAAAAGCATGATCCCCAATATGCTCATATATGTAATCCTTCGGCGCCGTCTCCGGCCGCCCGCAGCATCCCTGTCCATCCCCGCGCCCCCCTGTCCCTGGGGAGACATATGGAAACACTCCCCCATGTATACAGTATAGCACAGATGGCAGGAACTGCTATTTCCTTATTTTACCATAAAACGCGCTGTCCCTCAGCCTATCCCACCTTCGCCACAATGACCTGAACCCCGGCATCCTCCAGTTTCTTCACATAGCACTCCGGCGTCCCGTCATCCGTTATGACCATATCCAGTTCATTGATGGACGCCACATTGACCGTGGCCCGGACGCCGAACTTGCTGTTGTCCGCCAGGACGATGGCCTGATCGCTGTTCTCAATCACCCTGCGCCGTATGTACCTTCTGTCTATCGCGGTATAGTCCGTAAAATGGGTCTCCGTGATGCCATTGACGCCGATGAACGCTTTATCGATATTGAATATGCTCAGATTCTCGTCGGACTGGAAGCCTGTCAGCTCCAGCGTGCCGGGCATCACCCTCCCTCCCGGGAGTATCACTGTACAGTCCGGTATATCGCTCATGGCCATGGCTATCCTCAGGGAGCTGGTAATCACCGTCAGAGGCGCGATATCCTTCAGGTAGCGGGTCATGGCAAAGACAGTGGATCCCTCCTCCAGAAAAATCGTCTCCCCGCTGTTCACGATACCCGCCGCTTCTCTGGCAATGGCCTCCTTCTGCACGGAATGCATGGCGGCAACAGCCTCAAAACTCCAGCCGGATGGAGAGGCCTCCTTCAGCACGGCGCCTCCGTAGACGCACTCCAGAAGCCCCTGCTTCTCCAGATATTTCAGGTCTCTCCGGACAGTCTCAATGGAGATGCCGAACCGCTCCATCAGTTCCCGGTTCTTCACCACCCGGTTCTCCCTTGCCAATTTCACGATTTGGTCCCGACGTTCCTGATTCATCTGCCATTCCCCGCTCTTTCCGCTATTCTGCATCTTCCTACTGAAACAAGTACCATAATTTCACAATCTTGTCAAGATGTAATCAAATTCTTCCCTTCCCACTCCGGTGCGGCGGAGACTTCGGCAAGTCCGGCGATAGTAGGCGCTATATCGCAAATGCCCACATCTTCGAGCACCTTCCCCGCGGGGAAATCAGGGCCCAGGCAGATGATCGGAATCAGCATGTCCTCCCTGTCATCGCTTCCATGGTTGCGTCCATGCCCCCCGTGATCGGCCGTGACGATGATGGTATAATCCTCCCGGAACCGCTCCACGATGCGCCTGATCTCCTCCAGAGAACGGCTGCAGGCTTTCATATATTCCTCGCCCATCCAGCCGTTCCCATGGCCCACGGCATCCGTCAGCCCCAGGTAGACGAAAGCGAAGTCCGGCTTATCCTCTTCTATATAAGAGATGGCATTTTTCGTAACCATCTCATTGGTCTCCTCCCAGGAGCGGTCAAACTCCGGGGATACAAAATAACTGAACGCCAGGGATTCAGGGCGGCTCAAATCCCGCAGCTCCTCCCAGTTGTAGAAGAAGGCACATTTCCTGCCCCCGGCCCGGAGCTGTTCGCACAGGCCGTTCACCGGCCGGACCTGGGGCACATAGGTATTTGTCAGAATCCCGTGCCGCTGCGGCGGTACACTGTGGAACAGGGACATATGGCAGGGCAGCGTGACGGAGGGGCACACCGTCCTGGCCTCCAGCGAATAGCTCCCCTTCTCCAGAAGCTCCCCTCCATAGGGATTCCCGCAGGATGTCAGCGCATCCGGCCGGAAGCCGTCCGATAAAATCAGAATCACTTTTTTCATATCCCAGATATCCTTCCTTTCTTTGATTTCATGCTCCTTCATAGGCATGGCCGCTCTCTGAAGCTTGTCCAGCTTCTCAGCCTTTCACGGAGCCGATCATGACGCCCTGTACGAAGTATTTCTGCACGAAGGGATAGGCGATCAGCATGGGCAGGGAGGCGATGAAGATGATGGAATACTTCATGGACTCCACCAGGAAGGATTTCCGCACATAGTAGGCCATCTCTTCCTCGCTCAGGATGTTGATGTCGATCCGTCCCAAAGTCATCTCCCCCTCCAGCAGGATGCCCCGCAGCACAGTCTGCAGCGGCTGGTATGCCTTCTTTGCGGTATAAATCATGGCCGTGAAATAATCGTTCCACCGTCCCACCGCGTAGTACAGCGCGATCACGGCGATGATCGGCTTCGACAGCGGAAGCGCGATCCGGAAGAAATTGTCGAACTCGGATCCTCCGTCAATCTCCGTGGCCTCATACAGGCTCTCCGGTATGGAATTCGCAAAGTAGGTCCGCGTCACCACCACGTTATAGACAGATAAGCCGCCCAGCACAATGAGGGTATACGGTTTATTGATAAGTCCCATCTCCTTTACCAATAAATAGTAGGGCAGCAGGCCGCCCCCGAAATACATGGTGAACACATAATAGAAGGTGAGCGCCCCGTGGAAGCGCATTTTCTTCTTGCTCAGCGCATAGGCCGTGGGAACCGTCAGGAACAGGTTGAACAGCGTCCCCACTACGGTATAGTAGATGGAATTGCGGTATCCCACCCATATCTGCTTCTCCCTGAAAGCCTCCTTGTAGCTGTCCAGGGTGAATCCCTTTGGCAGCAGCACCAGCTTCCCCTGACCCACCTGTATGGGATCCGAAATCGACGCGATGATCACGAAATACAGCGGATACACCATAATCAGGAGAATCAGGACCAGCAGCAGACCATTGACAAAACCAAACACCTTATCAGAATTTATTTTACGCAATCCCGTCTCTCCTTTCCTTACCAGATACTGGTCTCGCCGAACCTCCTGGCGATCTCATTTACAATGGCCAGTATGGTGACATTGATGATTGTATTGAACAGGCCGATTGCGGACGAGTAGCTGAACTGCCCGCCCCGGATACCGATTTCATATACATACGTGGAAATCACCTGTGACCGGGACAGATTCAAATCGTTCTGCAGCAGCAATATCTTCTCGAATCCCACGCCCAGGATGCCGCCGCAGGAGAAAATCAGCATGATGATGATCGTAGGCAGGATATAGGGAATGTTCACATGCCAGATAATCTGCAGGCGGGTGGCGCCGTCTATCCGGGCCGCCTCAATCTGCTCCATGGGAACGCTGGCCAGCGCGGCGATATAGATGATGGCTCCGAAGCCCAGCCCCTGCCATACGCCGCTCCAGACATAGATGTCCTCGAAATAGGAAGCCTTTGTCAGGAAATCCGTCCGGGTGCCCCCCAGGAACTCGATGATGGCATTCACGACGCCCGTCTTCTGGTTGAAGAACAGAGTGACCATGGAGCACACCACCACCGTGGACAGGAAATGGGGGATATAGCTGATCATCTGGACGCTCTTCTTGAACTTGGTGCTGCGCACCTCATTCAGCATCAGCGCGAAAATGATGGAGCAGGGGAACGTGGCCAGGCTGTACAGGCCGATTCGCAGGGTATTCATCATCAGGAACTTGAAATTCGGATATTCTATAAATCTCTTGAAATACTCCAGCCCTACCCATTCGCTGCCCCAGATGCCCTTCCTGGGGGAAAAATCCCGGAAAGCGATCTGGACTCCATACATCGGTATATAGGCAAAAATGAACAGATAGACCAGCGATGGCAGCAGCAGGACATACAGCCTCCAATCATGGAAAATACTTTTCAGGGTAAGCTTTTTGCGGTTCTTCATCTTCTCTTTCCTCCTGTGGCAGACACCTCTATGCGGCAGCGATGCTTAAGGCGGGGGCGGGCTTTCGTTCCGCCCGCCCCCGTCACAGCTAAACGATATGTTAATTACCTGCTTTCAGCTTCTGGTAATCATCGTAAATCTGCTTGTAGATTTCCTGCAGCCTGTCGATGTTCATGTCCTTCAGCTCCTGCGCAAAGGCTTCCGTCTCGGAAAGAGGCCTCTCGCCCGTGATGAAGCGGGCCACCTGCTCCTTGACATAGGGCTCGATTACAGTGCCCAGATCCGTCATCTCCTTCTGCAAATCATCGTCCACATAATAGTTATGGGGAAAGGCATCCACTACATAAGGCCATACATTGTCCAGCGCGGACTGGGCGAATGCACCTATTTCCTTTTCCGCCACAGGATATCCCATGTCCTCCATGAATTTATCCTCACATTCCGGAAGGTAGAGGGCTCCGATGTGGGGGTAGAATCCAAGGATGTCTTCTACCCAATAGCTGTAGCTGTTGGTATCCTCCGGCAAATCGGGGTTGTCCACCCACTGTCCGGTCTCTTCGTCATAGACTCTTCTCTCGATGAAGCCATAGCTGTACTCCTCGTTGGCTCCCCAAGCAAGCTGATAACCGTTCTCTGTCACGTTATTGAACCATATATCCATGAATCGCATACATGCCTCCGGATACTCCGTATCCGCGGAAATCGCCAGGTTTCCCGGGGCGCAGAAGGTGCCAGGGCGCGTCGCAGGCGTATCGTTCCACTGGCTGGTGAGCGGCTTTGCGCAGACCCACTTCTCATTGACCTCATCGGCAGTCACCCCGATGACAGTAGGGTTCGTATAATACACTGCATTCTGTCCTGCCAGAACCTGTGCCGTGACCTCGCTGCTCTCTATGGTAAAGTAGTTGGGGTTGATGATGCCATCCACATAGAACTGATTCATCAGCTTCAGGTATTCCTGGAAGACCTCCATATCATTCACCGGAATCACCAGCTCGCCGTTGCGGACGGCAGGACTGTATCCATAGTTGTTATTGGCATTGTAGCCGAATGCATTCAGCAAGAACCACGGTATGCCGTCTGTGCTCATGCCTCCGCCCCAGGGATACATGTTTTCGCTTCCCAGGCCCGCGGGATCCTGTTCCTTGACCTTGTACAGAAAATCCACGAATTCGTCCAGCGTCTCGGGAACGCCATCCATCCCCACTGCCTCCAGATAAGGCTTATAAATCGCGAAAGTGCCATGTGCCGCGGGATTTTCTCTGGAAATAAGGTAAGGCAGCGTATAGATATGCCCGTCCGGAGCCGTACAGTCGATCCTCTCCGAGGCATAGTCCCCATACAGGAAATGCCAGATTCCCGGCGTCAGCTCCTCGCTGATGTACTCGTCCATCTTCAGCAGCATGCCCTCTTCCACGCCGTACTTCAGAATCTCGCTGTTGCTGACCCACATCTCCATCATGATGTCGGGCAGGTCTCCTGAGGAGAACATGATGTTCTTCCTCTCGCCCAGTCCGGAGCCGGCAATGCCCTCTCCCTCAAAGTTCAAATTATATTTATCCGCCAGATACTGGGAAAACCACAGATCCTCCCAGGCTGCCGCGTTGGCATCCTGGCAGTAAGCTATCCTCAGCTCGATGTCATCCTTGAACTCGTCCTTGATGATCGGATAAGCGCTGTCCATGTTCAGGTATTCCGGATACTCTGCGCCGGTGCCGCCTGCCTCCTGGCCCTCGTCCCGGGCCTGGCTCTCCTGGCTGTCCTGGGCCTGGCTCTCCTGGCTGCTTTCCTGCTTTTCCCCGTCGCCGCTATTTACCCCCCCGAGCTGCCCGAGTCATTCCCACAGGCGGCAAGCATCATGGCCGATGCCAATAACAGCGAGAAACCCTTCATCCATTTTTTCCTCATTTTACTCCTCCTTGTTTCCTGGTGCTGACTTTTCTGTCACAGTTTCCTTGTTTCCTTAAAACGTTTTTCCTCCTTCCGTTCTTTCATATTACAAAGGCCCGTAAAGCCCTGCCTGTCATTACCTCGCATACCATTGCCCCGGACCCTGGCTGAAATCCGTGACCTCCGGCAGCTTCCCTCCCTCGCAGTGGGTCTTGACGCCGAATTCCTTCAGTTGACGGTAGAATGCCTCATAGCGCCGATCCTGATGGTCGAAATGCGCGTACAGGAGGTAGAATTCCACCTGCAGTCTGGACTGCCTGACATGGTTTTTCTGTGCTGCGGTCTCCGCCATGTCCACAGCCCTGTCCCACAGGGCCAGCATCTCGTTCCAGAAGGCGATGTCCTCCCTTTCGTCCCCGTCCTTTGCCGCCAGATATTTGTCAGGCCTGGTATACAGCTCAAAACCGTTTGCCGCCGCTCTGGCAGTGGTCCTGTCGATGTATTCCCGGACATTGCGCCAGCCCGCTCCATAGTAGTCCTGGAGGAATTCATCCATCAGGCCCAGGTATTCCTCCCTGCTGATGTCCGGATTCCACATCAGCCTGGAGATCAGGTATCCCCGCAGCTCGCCGAACTCCACTGTGGGCGACTCGGCGTTCCCCTGCTCGAACAGCCCCACCACATGGTGGTCTTTGAAGAACTGCATATTGTCATATATGTTATACAGGTTCGGGAAGGGCGCAAGGTAGTACGGGAAATTCGTGGTGTAATCCCAGACGTATAAACGTTTGCATATCTTCGCCCATTCCTCAATGTCCTTTTTGAACTTCACATTGCCCTCAATGCCCGCATCGGATATGGGATGGGCACAGTCGCACTCTACGGAGCAGAGCCGGATGATCACATTGTCCGCCGGCACGATGGTCTTCGGCGCCTTCCTGGTATATCGGTAGGCCAGGGTATCCACCGCCACATGGGGATAGTCATCCTTTATGGCATCCGCGATGCGGTTCACGAAGGTGAGCAGCGACCCCATGGGCGTGCCCTCGGCCTCGTCGATGGCACGGCACTTCTCGCACTGGCAGCCCAGCCCTTCCGCATAGGAGTCGTTCTGGGACACGGAGATGATGGAGGCATACGGATTCTCGTCCAGCTTTTTACGCACATTGGAAAGTATCTTCCGATAGACCTTCTCGTCGGACAGGCAGGGCTGGTAGTCTACCTGATGGGGCTCGTCCAGCAGGATGGAGAGCGTGTGCACGAACAGCGCGTACTCCACATTGATGCCGTCGTCCCCTTCCCGCTTGCCGTTGATCCTCTGCATGGAGGAGAGCTCCATGTTCCCATAGGACGGAAGCCAGTAAGTCTCCCGGTACTCAAAACGGGGACTGTACACCTCCCCGGTGCCCTCCGGTATCTCCACTTTGTCCGCAGACCTGACTACGATATCGTCTTTCGTATAGAACCGGAAGCCAAGCCGCGCCTCCAGGAAAGCGAAGATGCCGTTCCTTGTCCCCCTGGCGCTGGTGCCGGTGATATAGAGCCTTCCGCCCTCCGCCAGCAGCGCATATCCGTCCCTTTGGATGGAAGCCCTCATCTGTCTTAGCTTTTCCGTGTCCCGTCCCGTGGTGTCCAGCACGATTTCATGCCCGGCCGACTGGGTGTCGTCCATCACCGCAAGCCCATGGCCTGTAGCCTTTTGGATCATCCGGGCCAGGAGCTCCGCCGCCTTTCGCAGGCTCACGCTCCCATCCTTCGGATAGATGATGGCATATTCTGAGATATCAATGCCGCCGATTGTCATCTCTTTTACCGGAAACTCATTCTTCATCTTCATACCACCTCTCAGTCTCTGGCTTCCGCCGCTAATAGCCGCACTCTTTATAGCGCTCCCGCAGCCCCTCATTGTACTCTCCGCCCCCGGGGAAGTTGAAGCTCTTCAGGATGCCGGGCCTACAGCCCTCCTGCAGCATCCTCTCCACCGCCACCGAAGTGACGCTCCACAGGATAAAGTCGGACGCTATTCCGGAAGCCGCCGCGAACCTGGCCTCCAGGCCCTCCACCTCCATCATGGCCTCGGCGGCGGGCGCACAGTTGTCCAATGCCAACGTCACGAACTCATGGAGCCTCTTCCCGGATTCATGCACCGGCTCCACGGCCCTGGCATATTCCATGCTGGTCAGGGCGATCACGTTCACGCCCGCCTGCACCATGTCGTAAGCCAGGTTCACCACCTCTATGGTACGGCCGGATACGGAGCTGACGAACAGCACGTCTCCGGGCTGTAGCTGCGTCTCCTCTGCCTTGTAGAGCTGGTAGAAGACAGGCCCGCCGCCCCTTTCATACAGATCCATCTCAATGGAATGGCAGATTCTGTGCAGATATACATGACGGCCATGGGTCACGGCGTCGGCCACGATCTCTCCGGCCTTCCGGACGGCCTCCCTCTGTGTGGTCCTTGCCTTGAACAGCAGATCGTAGACTGCCTGTTGATATCGATCGAGTAAACTCATCAGAACTCCTCCTTATCATATGACAATTGTATTTTCATCTTTTAATGGTCGAAAAACAGTCTTTTCTCATCACATATAGAATATGTTCTCCCGATGCCGGGAAATGGCGGCTTTATTGTAGTCATCCCCGCCGTCTATGTTGCCGCTCATGAATACGGGCGGCCGGATGCCCATCTCCAGCAGCAGCTCACAGGCCCTGGCCACAATGGCGTTCAGGATTGCCGCTCCCACCACCGTGGACGTGGAGGCCACCTTCTGGGCGAAGCCCTGCAGCTGTACTGCCGCGTCCCCACGGTCGCCATGGTTGTCGATCAGGATATCTGCGTAATCGTGGAGCTTCTTTCCGGAGCTGTGCCTGGACGAAACGCTGGAGGCGGTGTTCATGTTCGTGACCACGATCACCGTCATGCCCTTCTCCCTGGCCGCCCTTGCCATGTCGATAGTCACCGCGTTGCGGCCGGAGACAGAGTGCATGATGATCACATCCCCCTCCTTTGCCGGCAGAGAGTCCAGAATCACCTGTCCGTATCCGGAAAGGCGCTCTATCTCGCTGCTCATGGTGATGGGCGATACCTCCAGCATCATCCCCGGCACCCGGACCGGATTGACGGTCACCATCCCGCCGGTCCTGTAGAAGAGCTCCAGCGCGATCAGCCCCGCATGGTTGCAGCCGAAGGCAAAGACGGACCTCCTGTCCCTGTTGGCCCCGGCCAGCGCCAGGGCCGCTCTCTCCATGGCCTCCGCCTCCTGGGTGAAGGCTTCCTCCAGAATTTCCGACACTCTCCCGTAATACATGCCTGTCGCGTTCACTCATTCACCTCCTCATATCCTTTAAGGAAGAACGGCGGGAACCGCTCCTCCACAATGTCCTTCAGCCTCCCCGGATCCTCTCCCGCTTCCAGCCTCTGCCTGACCATACAGCCCACCACCGGTTCCGCAAAGGGCCGGATTACAGCGGCGTCCGGGTATGCCTGCCATATATCCTCCCGGAAGGTCTCGAACATATGCCCGCATCCCTTCCAGGTCCCGCCGGAAGCCACGATCGGCCCCTGCCAGCTCCCCCCATGCCGCCCGATCAGTGTCAGCACCTGGTGGGACAGTTCATGGGCCGCCCTCTCATAGAGGCCCAAAGCCACCGCGTCTCCCTGTGCCGCCGCCCGGGCGGTGAGGTAAGTGGCAGATGCTATCACGCGCCTGTAGTCAGGGTTTCCCACCAGCTTCTCGATCATATCCCATGGATGGGACAGCTCCCATTCCGCCAGCACCATGTCCAGCAGCGCCGTGCGGGGGCCTCTTCCGTCAAAGGCGTAGATGGCAGCCTTCAGCGTCTGGATCCCCAGGTCGTACCCGCCTCCCTCGTCCCCCAGCACCGCGCCCCAGCCTCCTACGGTATCCTGCATCCAGGGCTGCACCAGGAACGCGTCCGAGCCCGTCCCCGACTGCGCCGCCACGCCGTAGAGCACACCGGCGGCAGCCAGAGCGGCCTCGCCCTCCCCGTAGGCCTGACAGCCCTTAATGACGCAGCGCTCCCCCAGGGCTTCCATCAACAGCTCCATGTCCCCCACCACGCTCACGCAGACGCATTCCACCTCGCTCACCTCTTCCGGAACCAGCTCCCGGACCAGCCGCCGCATCTCCGCGGCGATATGTCCTACGGGCCGGAAATTGGAATTCACGCCGGATACCCGGGCGGCGCTCACCATGCGCAGCTCTTCGTCATAGAGGATTGCCTGGAGCTTGGTCCCTCCTCCGTCCGCGGCAATGTAATATTTCATACGGCTGCCTCCTCCCTCTCCCCTGTCTCCCTTTTCCCGTTCTCCTCACATTGCTGATAGATCCGCTTTCTGAGCGCGAGGTACATGATCACCATCAGCAGGCCTCCCAGCCCCCAGCCGAACAGCGGCGCAGCAAAGCGTCCTATGTAGCCGAAGCAGGGAATCAGCCAAAAAGCGCATACCAGCCTCCCTGCCAGCTCTCCCACGCCGGAGAGCATGGACACCTTCGCCATGCCGACGCTGTCGAAGAAGATTCGGATGGCGTAGATCATGGCCAGAGGGATGCAGGCGAGCCCGTACCAGAACCAGTATTCCCTGCCCAGGGCTATCATCACCGGGTCATCGAACAGCGTCCTGAAATACCATCCCCCCGCAGCTATGAGGAAGCACGCGCACCCGGTTCCGTACACTGCCGCGAACCCGATGGAACCGGCCGCGAACCTTTTCAGCCTCTGCGTCTTCCCTGCCCCGTAATTCTGGGGGACGAAGACGCTGCACAGCGTGGAACATATGCCCAGAGGGCCGGTCACGGGCAGCAGGATGCTCACCGTGGCGATGGCATCCATGTCCAGATGCCGGTTGCTCTGGGTGGAGATGGCCATTTCGCTGATGCAGCAGAGAATCATCTGCATGTATAACAGGAATCCGTATTTAATATTCCCAAATATCGACTTCCAATCCGGCCGGAAGCTGTCTTTCTCCAGGCCGATGAAGAAACCGCATTTCCTGAGAAGCCAGAACTGTATCACCACGTGCAGCAGGGTCACAGGAATGCCGCCCAGGAGGAATCCCCAGAAGCCCAGCTTCAGGATTACGATGAAGACCACCGCGGAGACCACCTGCACACAGGTCATCATCAGGTTCTCCGCGAACACCATGCCCCTGCTCCCCCTGGCGGTAATGATGGTATTCAGCATGGTGCTGATGCCGCCGATCGGCATCAGGAGCATCTGTGTGTCGTAATACATCCCGGCTTCCCTGTAGATTTCCCGCGGGATGTTCATCATGCGGAATATGGCCCCCTTGCCGGACAGGAGCATCAGGATGCACAGGGATACCATCAGCGTCACGGAGTAAAGCGAATTCACTGCCGCTCTGTTGACCTGCCGCCTCTCTCCCCGGGCGTAGGCGGCGGCGCTGCGGATCCATGTGGCCGAGCTCACGCTTCCGCAGGCGCTCTGGAACAGGGAAATCGCCGCGCTCACCACCCCGGTCACCAGGAATACAAGCTTCCCGAACTCCCTGCTGTATATGTCGTTGGTATAGGAGACAGCCAGCATGGAGATCATCTGCACCGTGAGCAGCGGCAGCCCCACGTTCAGGACCACCCGGAACAGGCTGTTGTTCAGGACATCGTTCCTTCCGCGATTCCCATCCCTGGCAGAGGGACGGGCAATTCCTGTTCTGTTCATACATACACACTCCTGTGCGCTTCAATAGTCAACTCTTTACACGAATATTAACATGCGATATCAACATTGTCAAGATATTTATACTATATTTTTACAAGTTTTTTCGTTTTATGACAATATTATATTGGCTTTTGTGTTGCTTTTGCCGCGAACCGGTCATTTTGCATCTGAATGACGTATATAGCAGATCGGAATCCCACTTTTTAATGCAGTTTTGTGATTATATTTTTGTGGTATTCTCGTCACGATGTCGCCACATAACTGCCGTGTTTTTACCACATTAAAAAAGAGCTGCCGGAACATACCGACAGCCCTCATTCCATCCTTATCCAGTTTTCAGCCCCTCAGAGCCTCCCCAACCATCTGCGCCAGCAATCCTTCCTTGCCCGCAATGTCCGCCACCAGCTTGAACTGGTTCCGGGCCCGGTCTAAGTTGTGATGCTCTCTGTGAATCTTGAAGTAGGTATCCCCGTTCAGGTAGTCCGTGAGGAACCGGATGCCGCACTCGTAGGTCATCAGCTTCACGGACAGGGGCAGCAGCGCCAGCTCCTCCTCGGTCAAAGCTTCCCCCATCTCGCTTAAGTATCCCCTGGCGAAGGCCTCAAAGGCCCTCTCGTCGAACCGCACCTTCTCCAGCTCCACCTCGTCCTCCGCCGCCGTGGATCCGCCGATCCGCAGGGCATCCCCGAAGTCGTACAGCATGGAGCCCGGCATCACGGTGTCCAGGTCGATGACGCACAGCGCCTTCCCGGTGTCCTGGTCGAAGAGGATGTTGTTGATTTTGGTGTCATTGTGGGTCACACGGACGGGAATCCTGCCCTCTTCCATGCCCTGCACCACGCTGCCTGCCCAGGAGGCGTTCTCCAGAGCGAAATCGATCTCCGCCCGGACACTGCCCGCCCGGCCCGCCTTGTCCTCCCGGATGGCCTGCCGCAGGGCCTCTATGCGCTTCGGCGTGTGGTGGAAATCCTTGATGGTCTCATGGAGCTTCTCCACCGGGAAATCCGCCAGCAGCTTCTGGAAATGGCCGAAGCCCACCCCCGCCTCGTACAGGTCCTCCGGGGTCTTTGAGCTCTCGATGGTCTTGGTGCCCTCCACGAAGCGGTAGACGCGGAAGACATTCTCGTCATCCACCTTGTAATATCTCCTGCCGTCCACCGTGGGCACTACGGTAAGGGTTCCCCGCTCAAAGTCCCCTCCGTCCCTTTTAAGCTTCTCCCGCAGGAAAGCCGTGACGTTCTCGATGTTCTCCATCAGCTCCTCCGGGTTCCGGAAGATGGAGGTATTGATCCTCTGCAGGATGTACCGCGGCATGGTGACCAGGTAGGTATCATTGATATGGCCGTTGCCATAGCCTTCCGTCACCGCGCCGATCTGAAAGTGCCCTAATATCTCATTCCGATTCATTTCTCTGCTCATAACCTCTCCCGTTCATTCTCATCCACGACCATATGCCACTTTCCGCCTGTAAAATCAGGGAAATCCACCAGTACGCCGCCCTTTGCGATGGACATCTCGGAGAGGGCCGTCACCGCCATCCAGCTCGCCGCGTCGTATACGTCCACCGGCATGGGCGCATCCTCCCGCAGGCAGCGGAAGAAGGTCTCGAACTCCAGCCAGTCCATGCCGTCATGGCCGCCCTTGACGCCCTCCTCGATGTATTTCTTCCACACCGGATGGTCGTACTCCTCCTCATAGTCCCTGGCGTTGCCCACGCAGTGCTTCAGCCAGTCGAAATCATGGTCGCTGTCCTCTTTCCTGTCCGGAAGAACCGGACTGTCCAGGAAAACGGAATCCGTGACCTCCTCGTACATGCCCTTGGTGCCCCTGACGTTGAAGCCACGGCTGTAGTACCTGGGCAGAGTGGTGTCCAGCGTCAGGACGATGGTCTCTCCCCTGGCGCATTTGATCACCGTTGTCACCACATCCCCCTGGGCGAAGGTCTCATTCATCAGGCGCTGGTCATCGCTCTTGTTGGCCCTGACATAATCCCGCAGCCCCGCGGCTTTGGAGGCGGTGGAGCTTAAGGTCAGCATCCGGTTGCCGTGGTTGATGTCCAGCACCTTGGCGATGGGCCCCAGCTCATGGGTGGGATAGTTCTCACAGTTCCTGCTGATGTAGTTGCGCAGCCTGTAGTGCCTGTTCTCTTTTCCGTAGGCGATCTCACTGCGCAGGTCGTGGTGGTATCCTCCGGCGCAGTGCACCACCTCGCCGAAGAGGCCCTTCTTCACCATGTTCAGGGCCATCATCTCCCTGCGGCCGAAGCAGCAGTTCTCCAGGAGCATGAAAGGCGTCCCCGTCTTCTCATAGGCCTCCACCAGGTCGTAGCAGTCCTTGATCTCATAGGCCCCGCCTACCTCCACGGCCACGGCCTTCCCCGCGTACATGGCGGCCAGCGCAATCTCCACATGGGTCTCCCAGGCGGTGGCCACAATGACGGTATTTACATTCTCATCTTTGATTACGTCCATGTAATCAGTGTAGGCGGCGGGCTTCGCCTGTCCGGATTTCTCCACCAGCTCAGCGCCCTTCTGCACTCTGTCCTCATAGACGTCGCACACTGCCACCACCTGTTCCTTCTGGGGGAGCACAGCCCACTCCAGCAGTCCGTATCCTCTGCCGCCCAGTCCGATGAATCCAATCCTGATGTCCTTCATTTCCGTATCCCTCCATGTCGTTTCTGCTTCCCACCCCTTGTGCGAAACAATTCCTGTCACGGTTCTCCGACTTTTCATGAACTGCAGGCCGTTTTCTGCCGCAAGCCGTGAAAATGTCTTTACAGCGTCCTCTGTAATTGTTATCATAGCATTAGTAAAAGTATATATCTATATCATAATGGCTCATTTATATATACTTTTGGCTCATTTGATTGCAGGAGCGCCGGGCGATTTCACAAAATCGCTTTCTGAAATGTCAAAACGGTCTTATATCCATTTTGTGGCGCACTTTCAATTTCCATTGTTCCGTCATGCGCCTTCACGATCTGCATGACTAACAGCAGCCCCAAGCCATGCCGCAAATCCAGCCGCTCATCGGTGCTTTCCATGTAATGCGGTCTTTCTTCCAACTCCCGCAATTTTTCAGCGCACATACCCACGCCATTGTCCGCGACTGCGATAGAAACATCTTCCGATGAACAATCAAGGGACAGGAAAATATTGCACCCCTGTGGATTGTGGTTGATGCTGTTCTGCACCAAGTTACCGATAGCCCGCGAAATCAACCGGGCGTCACACTCTATAACTGCGGTCTCCGCTTCGGGGAAAATCTCAACTTCGACTGAATGCTTCTCACCCATACCTGCATTGAGCAAATCCGCCGCATAGGAGCGCAGCAGTTTAGACAGGCGTACCGGCTCTTTATGGAGCGGCTGCATTTCATATTCCAACTGTGATACTAAATTCAAGTCCTGCACCAAATCTTTGATTTTTGCGCTCTGTGCCCGAATGATTTCTGCCTCCTGCGGAATGTTTCCGCTGGCTGCCGTGTCGCTGGCAATCCGTCCGGCATACCCCATAATCATAGAAAGCGGGGTGCGTATATCGTGGGAAACGCCGCTGA
>NZ_CAJUCP010000082.1 GCF_910585425.1 uncultured Acetatifactor sp.
AGCCATTACTGGCTTTGTGAGTTATTTCTAAATGCTCAGGTGTCAAACTCCCGCGACAGGGCCTGAAGAAAGCCGACACGCAGCATGCACGCTGGGATTGTCGGCTTTTCTCGATTGCGGGAATGTTGCATGTGCACGCGAATCAGGGCCTCAGGGGTCCTGATTCGCTGCTTCGCAAGAAGGTACAGTCTTTATGCGGCTTATGCGGCTTCGGGGCAGAAAACCATTGCTTATGCATATTAAATATGTTAGAATACAATCGTACTTGAACATGGAAGCAGTGCATTCTGTCGAAGTATTTGTCCTCCGGGAGACTGCTTTGGAACGTAGATGCATTCAGCAGGGGAAAATAAAGCGTAGAAAGGAATTGGTGCGATTATGAGGATTTATGCAGCAAAAGACTACAAGGACATGAGCCGCAAGGCGGCGAACCTGATTTCCGCTCAGGTCATCATGAAGCCGGATGCGGTGCTGGGTCTGGCCACGGGATCCACCCCGGTGGGCGCTTACGAGCAGCTCAGGGAGTGGCATGACAAGGGGGATCTGGACTTTTCCGCCATCCGCAGCGTGAACCTGGACGAGTACAAGGGGCTGTCCGGCGAGCATGACCAGAGCTATCGGTACTTCATGAACCATAATCTGTTCGACCATGTGAATATCAGGAAAGAGAACACCAATGTGCCAAGCGGCCTGGCGGAGGACGCCGAGGCGGAGTGCAGACGCTACGACGGCGTGATCAGGGAGCTGGGCGGCATCGACCTGCAGCTGTTGGGCATCGGCGGCAACGGGCATATCGGCTTCAACGAGCCCTGCGATGTCTTCGAGAAGGGGACCCATGTGGTGACCCTGACGGAGGAGACCCGCCGCAGCAATGCCAGGTTCTTCAGCTCCATCGACGAGGTGCCAACCCACGCCCTGACCATGGGCATCGGCGGCATCATGTCCGCGAAGAAGGTGCTGCTTTTGGCATCCGGCGAGGCCAAGGCCCAGGCCCTGTACGATTCCTGCTTCGGCCCCGTGACCCCGGGCGTGCCCGCTTCCGTCCTGCAGCTCCATAACGATGTGGTCATCATCGCCGACGAGGCGGCCCTGGCCATGATCCGCCAGAAGACAGGCTGGGAGGGCGAAGTCTATGATAATTAAGAACGGACTGGTTTTCCAGGAGGACAAGACCTTTTCCAAAAAGGACTTATATATCGAGGACGGCAGGATCGTGGAGAGCACCGACCAGGTCACGGACAGGAGGGAAGTGGACGCGGAGGGGCTCTACGTGCTCCCCGGCCTGGTGGATGTCCACAGCCACGGCGCGGTGGGCTGCGACTTCTCCGACGGCGACCTGGAGGGCCTGAAGAAGATTCTGGCCTATGAGCGCTCCTGCGGCGTCACCTCCTACTGCCCCACCTCCATGACTATCGATACGGAGGAGCTGCGCAGGATCTTCAAGGCCATGGGGGACTTCACGGAAGGCCCGGGCATGGCCCATGTGGCGGGCATCAACATGGAGGGGCCTTTCCTGGACGTGGACAAGAAGGGGGCCCATCTGGCGGAATTTATCCTGGCGCCGGACGCGGGCTTCTTCCGGGAGTGCAATGAGGCCTCCGGGAACAAGATCCGTCTGGTGACCCTGGCCCCCAATGTGGAGGGCGCCATGGAGTTCATCAGAGAAGTGCGTGACGAAGTGGTGATATCCCTAGGGCATACAGGGGCGGACTATGAGACGGCCAAAGCGGCCCTGGAGGCAGGGGCCAACCATGTGACCCATCTGTGCAATGCCATGCTGCCCCTGGAGCACAGGAAGCCGGGCCTGATCGGGGCGGCCTCCGAGGACGAAGGCTGCTACGCCGAACTGATCAGCGACGGCATCCATATCCACGAGAGCATGGTGCGGGCGGTGTTCAAGATGTTCCCGGGCAGGGTGGTGCTGATCAGCGATTCCATGCGGGCTACGGGCCTGGAGGACGGCACCTATGACCTGGGCGGGCAGCAGGTGACCGTGAACGGCAAGCTGGCCACATTGGCATCCGGCACCATCGCAGGCTCCGCCACCAATCTCTACGACTGCATGCGCACGGCTGTGTCCTTCGGCATCCCCAGGGAGGAGGCCATCGCCGCCGCCACCATGAACCCGGCCAAGAGCATCGGCGTGTACGGCGAGGTGGGCTCCCTCACCCCCGGCAAGCGGGCGGATGTGGTGCTGGCGGATCGGGATTTGAAGCTGGTGAAGGTACTGTAGGACGGAAGGATATAGACGAAATTGCGTTAAAAGCCACTCGTTTCCAGGCTTGTGAGACGGGTGGCTTTTTGATAGCCTGTTGTCAATTTCACCGATACTTGAAGAGAGGGAGAGGGCGCTCGCTGGGCGAATATCGGCTCCAACGGACTTGCAGGGAACCGTCACATACAGGGTACAGGATGAGGATGGGGAGGAAGTGTGGCTCCCTGTTCTGTGGTAAAGGGGCTGACCGGGGCGGGTATCTGCAAGGCAGTTAGCCGAAACAGGCAGAAACTGTCATGAAGGCTGCGCGTGATTCGTATATACTTCTAAGCAGACAGAAAGGAAAGCGGGGATGGGCGGATGGAACTGATGGAATGCATGCAGAGAGCTATCGACTTTATGGAAGACAATCTGTGCGACAAGCTGAGCATGGAAGCGATAGCGGGCCAGGCCTATATGTCAAGCTTCCATTTCCAGCGTCTCTTCTCGGTGGTGTGCGGCGTCTCGGTCAGCGAGTATATGCGCAACCGCCGACTGGCCCTGGCCGGGGGGGAGATAGTGCGCTCGGATGCAAGGATTATCGACATAGCGTTAAAGTACGGCTATGAGTCGCCGGAAAGCTTCTCCCGGGCATTCGCCCGTTTCCACGGCATATCCCCCATGGCGGCGCGCAGCCGGAGGGGAGGGCTCCGTGCATTTCCGCATATATCTGTCAAATCTATGATAGGAGGCGGCCAAATGATGCAGAATTTGAAGGAAAGAGGCTATACGGTGAAGGAGAACGGCCCCATTTACTACACGAGGGATATGGGCGTGATCAGGTTCTTCGAGCTGGAGGAGTACCATGAAAAGTGAAGCCGGGACGGGAGCATTAGGCAGAAAACCGGAGAGAAAAGCTGATTTGAGTGGTTGCAATTTGTAAATTGATGTGATAAAATACTGACTCAAGTGAATAAGGACATGACAGGTGCCGGAGGGCGGAGGAATCCGCCTGGTCCGGTGAAAAGGGAAGCAGGTGCGAGGCCTGCACGATCTCGTCGCTGTGAGAGAAGAGTCATGCTTCACGCTGCCGAAGGTAAGGGGCAGCGGATGTCACTGGGAAGAAAAGCCGTTCCTGCGGGAAACGGGCAGGGCGGATGCGCCTTGGCCGATGGACGCGGAGAGGCCGGATTCCCGGGAAGGCGGAGCTGGCGGTGACGCTCAAGTCAGAAGACCTGCCTGCCATGTGTGCCATGAGGCCACGAGGAATTGGCTGGCGCGGAATGCGCGTAGAACGCGCGCGTTCGGTTCCGCGGAAAGAGTGAAGCTTTTTCACACGGTTTTTTTGTGTTACCGCGGAATATCCTGCTGAAGACGGAAGGATGGAAGAATGCCTTTCTGTTTTTGGTACGCCGACTCCTGCCAAGCGCGGGAGTTTTTTCGTGTACCGATTCGCGCACTGAACTGCAGGAAGCTGCCAATGCAGGGCAGGGAAGCGTGGCTCGTGACGCGCAGCCGGAGGCCGCAGAATCCCGAAGCGCCGAAGAGTCGCGGCGGATCCGGCAAAGAAGCGGGGGTGGATCGTCCGATTGGTACAGGCCTTATCGCTGAAAACGGGACTGGCCTGACGGCAGAGCCCCACAGAAGAGGCTGCAGAAGGCAGCGGAAAGCGGAGGAGAAAAAGAGATGGAAAGCAAGAGCGGAAGCAACAGGAAATTGATTGTGGGCGCGGTGGCGCTGGTGGCAGTGGTGGCAATCCTGGCCATCGTGTACATGGCGTTCCGGGAGAAGCCGGTGGAGGGCGCGAAGGCCATCACCATCGAGGTCACGGGGAAATCCGGAGCCGTGGAAAAGTATGAGCTGAACACGGACGCCCAGTACCTGCGCCAGGCCATGGAGGAGGCGGACGGACTGACCTTTTCCGGCGCGGAGAGCGAGTACGGCATGATGGTGGACACGGTGAACGGCGACCTGGCGGACTATAACGCGGACGGCGCTTACTGGGGATTCTTTGTGAACGGGGAATACTGCAATTACGGCATCGACACCCAGCCGGTGGAAGACGGAGATGTCTTCGGAATCGTCTACACCACGGACGCGGGGCAGTAACGCCTCCGGGCGGCGGGTGGCTCGGAGCAGAGAGCGGGAGGCACGCTGGAAATAGGAGAGGCAGACTATGGAAGAGAAAAAGGGACAAAAAAAGCTGAACATAGAGGACATCGCCCTGATGGGCATGATGGTGGCGGTGATAGAAGCGTGCAAGCTGGCCATGGCATTCCTGCCCAACATTGAGCTTACCAGCTTCTGGATTATCCTGTTCACGTTGATGTTCCGGTGGCGGATCCTGTTCGTGATTCCGGTGTTCATCTTGGTGGAGGGCGTTGTCTATGGCTTCGGGCTCTGGTGGGTCATGTACCTGTACGCTTGGCCCTTGCTGGCCCTGGCGGTCTATCTGAACAGGAAGCAGGAATCGGTGTGGTTCTGGAGCATCCTTTCGGCGGTGTTCGGCCTGATGTTCGGCTTTCTCTGCGCCCTGCCCTATGTGGCGATCGGGACGGCGGACAGCGGCCTGCGGGGCGGCCTGTACGCGGGGTTCACCTGGTGGGTGGCGGGCATCCCCTTCGACATCGCCCACGGCGTGGGGAACTTCGCGCTGATGGCGGTGCTGTACAAGCCTGTGCGCCTGGCTATGAGGCGGATTCGGGCAGGGGGCGGAACTTCTTTCCCTGTTGACTGAAAATAATTGCCTGTAGGAAAACCCGAACCGCGTTTCACAGCCCTTCCAACATAAAAAGGCATCTGTACAGTTGGCTGCTCTGATGGTACAATAAGCCTTGTTGAGAAAGGGGGAAAAATGGAGGGAAATTATAATCAGACGGAATTTGTGCGGGAGTACAACGCCGCCTGTGGAAAGCTTTTTCGGGAGGAGCGCGTCAGGCGGGGAGTGTCCTTGAGGGAAGCGGCTTCGGGGCTGCTGAGCAAAACTGCTCTGGAGAAGATGGAGTCTGGTGAGACGGGATGGAGAAAGCTGACAGGGGATATCCTGTTCCAGAGGATGGGAATTCTGCCAGATTATTTTGAAATGGTGGCATCAGGGGATGAGATGGAGAGATGGCGGTTAAGGGAGGATATCTGCCTTCTAGTTCCAGACAGAGTCGGGGAGGCAAAAGAGAGGATTATGCAATACCGCAGAAAATATCCGAAAAGGGAAGCCCTGGAAGAACAGTTTCTGTGTAAGGTAGAACTTTTTCTGCTATGGAAGGACAGGGAGGCGAAGGGAGGCACAGGGGAATTGCTGGCGGGGGAAGAATTGCTGTCCATGGCGGAGGCGGCTGTTTCCTGCACGGTTCCTGATGGATGGTTGAACGAGCGCAGGACGCTCCTTCTGGCTCCTTCGGAATTGGAGGCGATTTTGTTGGTTGGTGCAGGGCAATTCGCATGCGGCAGGATGGAAGAAGCCTGGGAAGTCCAGAGTTTCGTCTGGAACTATCCGGAGAAACGGCAATGGAAAAAACGTATGGCTGTACAGATAAAGCCCCAAGCTGCCATGCTGGGGATGGAGCTGGCGCTTCGGGAAGAAGACAGCCGGAAGGCATTTGAATTTGCCAGAGAGGCTCTGGAACTGTTGCGCGGAAATGCCTGTCATTGTTACCTCTTGCCCCTTCTGGAACAGATGGGACGGATATCAGGAGAGGGATTTTCAGAGGGAGATTGGCTATATCTGAGGGGAGCAGACGAATTTCGAGATATTTTCAAACGTATATACCACATGTCGGGGTATCCGGAAAATAGAGTCTGGCAGGGAATTTCAGTGGAAAATACCAGGGAGGCGGGAATCACGCTGAAAATGCTGCGGAAATTTGCCGGAAAACCTTTGGATAAAGCTGTCTTTGACGATGATGGAATAATTGTCACCAGAAGGCAGTTAGAGAAAATAGAGAGTGGAGCCCATAAGCCTTCTTATACGAATTATCAGCGCCTGGTTCATCGGTATGGAAAGCTCGGAGGATGGATGATTCCCATGTTGGAGACAGACTCCATTGAGGTGTTGGAGCTGCGGCAGGAGATTTCCTCCCAGATTGGGTTTTGCCAGTGGGATAAAGTGGAAGCCGGGATGGAGCGCCTAAGGCAGAAGGTGGATATAGCTTATCCCAGGGTGCGGCAGGAGCTTTTGTTTTTTGAGGCAATTATCCTGCTGGAACGTAAGGGAGAGTTGGAGAAGAGCCTGGAGCTGCTACAGAAAGCACTGCATGTCACAGTGCCGGAATGGGAGGGAAAGGATGCAAAATGGTGGGTCTTTCAGAGGGAGGAGATTATTATCGCCAGTAATATCTTGGATATCTACAGAGAAATGGGAAAGCTGGCGGAAGCGAAAGAATGGTGTGAGGCAATCTGTTTTTCTATGGAGCAGCAAAAAGACAGAACAAATATAATGCATACAGGGTATGCGATATTGATGGAAGTCCTTGATAATTACTTAGGAGAATTAAGACTATATGAAGAGGCAATAGATGTCAGTAAGAAGGCTGTCTCTAACTATTTGAAACAGCCTAGGATTGGTACTTTGGACAGGGCATATTACCGCATTGCATGGAACACCTATGAGGCCGCTTCAGGGTCGGCACAACAAGATAAAAGGTTACAGAAGCAGTGGCGGGAGGCTTTTCAAGCCAGTGAAGGCATAGCGGCATTTGTTCGCGATAATTATCTGATGCGGCATTTAAAGGATAAAAGAGAAAAATACTTATTCTGACCTTTGTGCATTAATGTCAGATAGAGGATTAATATCGTTCTCTTCCACGGGGGAATCCATCGATATAGGATTTGTAGGGGCGGACATCTGACCAGAGACAGGTGGTAAGTACTGTGATGCCAAATGTGAGCAGCATGGAATTAAAAGTTTTTTTCTTCATTATGAAAAATCTCCTTTGTTTTTTTACTATTTTATCATAATAAAGAGAATCGGTTCAATACGTCAAATTAGTTGCCAGGACTGGCAACTAATTTGACGTATTGATGTTTAGTGGAAACGATAATATACTGAAATAAACAAAAATATGTCGCTATCTCATCTGCTATTTAATGCCAGATGTTTAAGTTTGTGTTTCTTGTGGGTAAGTGAAAAATCAATTCAGAGTTTGTTATTTATAAATTACTTTTGAAATTAAATAAATATGATGAATGCATCCAACTATTGAGAAATAGATATACAGTCAGTTAATTGGATTGGAATGTAAGAAAATCGGTATTTTTGACAAATTTGAAGAAAAAATTATATAGTAGTTTATATGACGCAGATTTTGAGTTGTCAGGAGAAAGGATAGGGAATCAATGTAATTCTTGTAAGATAAAGGACTGTAAAAAGGGACAAATAGAAAAAATAATAAACAATATAAATTTAATAAGGAGTGAGGATTGACAATGAATGCCGAATCAAAAAACATACTGAGAAAATCCGCAGGCAGCCTGCTTACGGCGGGGCTTGCCGTCTGTCTGGGTTCGGGCCTGGGCATCGTTTATCTGGAGTGCATAAGGCTTTTGGCGGACAGCGTCTTAACAAAAAACGCGGGCAGGATATGGGCCATATTTGCGGTGTTTGCAGGCAGCCTGCTGATATCAGCGGCGCTGGTCTGCGTTCAGAACGGCAAGGCTCTGACAATCAGGCAGAGGCTGATAGAATCACTGGAGCAGAAAGCCATAGACATCTGGCTGGCCTCAAATTATAGAGACAATGAAAATACCGAAAAAATGCTGCCCATTCTTCGAAATGATATTTTTACATATGCGGAACAGCTTTCAGGATTCCTGCTAAAAATAATGGGAACTGCCGTCTCCGTCATTTTGACAAGTATCTATGTCGCCATGATTGCGCCATGGCTTCTGGCTTTGACCCTTTTCCTATCCCTGGCGGCCATTTCAATCAGCGCCTGCAGGGGAAGGAAGCTGCCGGAGCAGAATGAAAAGCTTTATTTCCATATGGGCGCAATCTACAATCACAATGCGGAGCTGGTGCGGAACCGTGAAGCCGCCTATGTCCTCAACGGTGAAAGGGTCATCCGGCCCTATCAGAAAGAGATTGCCGACTATAAAATCGACCAGGCAAAGATTCTGGGCACGATGACGATGCAGAGGATTTTAGGTTCTGCAAACACGATCTTGAATACCTGTGCCATACTGATTATCGGGGGCTATGGGGTTTCCAGGGGCACCATTGAGATCAGCGGCCTGATTGTGCTTTTGGCGGCTGTGGGATCCTTGACCAATACCCTATATCAGATTCCCGGCTGCATTTCGGCTTATCAGCAGCTTAAGGGGATGGACAGCAGGATTGGCGCTTTGCTGACCCCTCAGGCCACGGCTCCAAGCGGATTTGAAGATATAGACAGGATTACTTCCATTTCGGCACAGAACCTGAGCTTTGCCTATGAGGACGGAAGCGGGGCATTCCATGGAAATCTCTTTGAAGACCTGAATATAAGCTTGAAATCAGGGGAATGCCTGATTTTAAAGGGAGCGTCAGGCTGTGGCAAATCCACTCTGCTGAAAATTTTCGCATATCTTTTAAAAGGCTACCGAGGAGATGTTATCTGCGGCGGTAAAAATCTGAAACATTTGAAGGAAAACGCCTTTTGGGACAGGATTTTATATTTAAGTCAGGAGCCCCAGCTTATCTCAGGCACAATCAAAGAAAATATCACTATGTTCAAAGAGGCGGATGAAAGCAGGCTCAGTCATGCATTGGAGCGGGCAGGATTAATAGACCGTGTTCCCAAATTCCAGAGGGGCGTGGACACTCCTGTTTCCATGCTGAATCTGTCCTCCGGAGAGCAGCAGAGAATCTGCCTTGCCAGGGCCTTTTACGGGGATTATGATGTGATTGTTTCCGATGAAAGCTTCTCCGCGGTAGACCCTGACTCGCGCAGGGAGATATTCGGAAAGCTCCTCGCGCAGCTCAAAGAAAAGTCTCAGATGCTGATTATGTCCTCGCACACGGATTTTGATTATGATTCCAAAGATTCTGTAAAAATTTTCGATATGGGAGGAAAAAAGGAATGAAAATGCTGGACAGGCTGAAATCCACAGCCATCATACTGAAAAACCATAAGCTGAAATTTGCCGCTCTGCTGATGGCATTTTCTTTCATATCCTTTGCGCTGCCGTTGGCCGCGCCCTTTATGATACAGTCTATCATGGGAAAAATAGAAAATGGCATGAGCGTAACGCCATTGATGATATTTCTATTGACCATGGCGTCCTTATTCCTTCTCATGTTGGATTACATGATAAATGTATATGGAAATGTCATGTGCGCAAACCTTATTTACAGGGGCTCGGCGGAGCTGTATAAGGATTTGTTTGCCCTGCCCTACGGGGAGAGGGAAGCAAAATACAAGGAGGAAGACCTGCTCCAGAATATTACCGCGTTTACCGATTCCGCCCTCTCACTGTGGGTCATGATTATCAGATTCGGAATCAGCGTGGTGGTAATCGGTGTGCTGTTGATGCTGTCGGTGAATGTGCATTATACGGTTTCGTTTTTTATCCTGGCTCACATAGGCGTCACGATTCTTGCGGGCAAAAAAATCAACGGCATATCCGAAACATATGCGTCCCGGCTCCAGGGCCTTGAAGCGGAAAAAAATAAAAATATCGAAGAGCTTATGTATAAAGCGGATTTTATCAATATGAACAGTCTGCAAAGCGTCCTGAAAAACCGTTTCGACCAGACCAGAAGGGATATTTTCCGCGTTCAGGCCCAGCAGCTAAACAAGGATAATCTTTATCGTTCTCTGCATAGTGTAATCAGCGAGCTGGTAAGCGGATTCATTTATCCTGTTTTAGGATGCCTGCCCGGCAGCGTGGAGATATCAGGCGGAAAGCTGGCCTCCGTTAAGAGCATTATTGCGGAGTCGGGAAGCCAGACCCAGAGCATGCAGCAGATGGCGGCATATATCCCATATAATACCGTTCCAATCGACAATGGAAAGGCGCTTTTCGGTCTGAAAAGACAAAAGAAATCTCAAAATCATCAAAATGGCTGCGCTCTGGCGATTGACGGGCTATGCTTTGAAGCGGAGGGCAGAAAAATCCTGCGGGATATCAATTTAAGCATAGAAGAAGGGGAGCATATAGCGATAATGGGGGAAAACGGCAGCGGAAAATCTACATTGCTCCGCTGCATAATGGGAATGTACGCGCCCACATCCGGCAGCGTAACGGTGTTTGGCAGATCCCCGGCAAATGATCCGGAATATTTCAGGGAAAACCATGTTTTTGCATATATGCCCGCCGCCGCCCGGCTTTACGAAACTGCCATTGACGACAATATTTCAATGGGCAGTTTCAGTGAGATAAGCCTGGAGAAAATCAAGGACGCCACAGGGGTCTCTGATTTTTCGAATCGTGGGATTTCTTCCATAACTGAGCTTTCAGGAGGAGAGCAGCAGAGAGTGAATGCCGCCAGGGCCTTTTCCAACAGCGATGCGAAAATCATCCTTCTTGACGAGCCTACAGCGGCCCTGGACGGGGAACACGCCGGGAAGCTGATGGATTATATAAGGAGTAGCAGGGCTACGGTTGTTTACACCACCCACCGTGAGGAAGAGGCGGCATTTGCCGACAGGGTCATTCGGTTGTGAGGCAGGCCGATTTCCCAGGGGAGGAGGATTCGCTTCTGACAGGGAGGCTCAGTCCTCATCGTCGTTGCTGTCAGCCAGAAGCAATGAGAAGATGAACTCGCTTCCCGCCCCCTCCGTGCTGATCACGTTGATGTGCTCCCCGTGGCAGTTTATGATCTCCTTCACGATGGACAGGCCCAGCCCGGTGCCCTTCTTGTCCTTGCCCCGGGAGTAGTCCGATTTGTAGAATCTGTCCCAGATCAGCTTCAGATCCTCCTTGGGGATGCCGATGCCGGTGTCCTTGACGGAGACGAACAGTTTATTCTTTTTCACGGAAGTCTCCACCTTGATGACGGAGTCGTGGTGGCTGAACTTGATCGCATTGTCCAGCAGGTTGTAGAGCACCTGCTGGATTTTTTCCATATCCGCGTTCACGTACATCTCGTCCCCGGTGAGAATCATCTCGATGGCGATGGTCTTCTTCCGGCAGGTCCCCTCAAAGGACGCGGCGGTGCTGCGGATGATGCCGTTGATGTCGAAATCCGCCCGCTTCAAGAGCATCCCCTTGGTGTTCAGGTTGTTCAGGGACAGCAGGCTGTTGGTGAGCTTGGTGAGCCGCTCCGTCTCGTTGAGCACGATGCCCAGATATTTGTCATGCATCTCCGGAGGGATGGTGCCGTCGATCATGGCCTCCAGGTAGCCTCGGATGGAGGTCAGGGGGGAGCGGAAGTCGTGGGACACATTGGCCACGAATTTCTTCTGGTCGTCCTCCGCGCTGGCAATCTGGCTGGCCATGTAGTTCAGGCACACCGCCAGGTAGCCGATTTCATCGTCGCTCTCCACCTGGAACTCATAGTGCATGTTCCCGGCGGCGTACTGCTCCGTGGCGTAGGTGATTTTCCGCAGGGGAATGTACACCATCTCCGTGAAGAAGATCAGGATGATCAGGGACAGGAGCAGCAGGATGACCAAAGTGATGTAGGAGATGTTCAGCATCCGGTTGCAGGAATCCTCGATCCGCAGCATGTCGCAGTGGATGACCACATAGCCCTTCACCATGTACTGGAAGGTGATGGGGGAGAAGACGCTGAGCATCTTCGAGTCGAAGTTGCCGAAGAAATCGTTCACCATGTAGTAGGAGCCGCCGGTGGCCGTAGGGTCGAAGTTTTCGATTACAATTTCGTCTTCTACATTCAGGGAGGCGTCCGTGTCCAGCACCAGGCGGCCCGAGGGATTGATGATGCGGATGGTGGAGTCCAGATAGAGGGCCAGGGAGTCCAGCTGGTCCTTCACCGTCTCCAGGTCCGTCTCGCTGGCGTAGAGCCCTGTGGCGTAGGTGTCGGAGATGCGGGTGGCCTCCAGGTAGAGGTCCTCCGCCTTCTCCCGGATCAGGTGGTCCCTGGTCATACTGGGCACAAAGGTGGTGACGATGATGAAGCTGAACACGCCGAAGATGAAATAGGCCAGTATGAACTTCAGGTAGAGGGTCTTCTTCATGTATTGCGCACCTCGAATTTATAGCCCACGCCCCAGATGGTGGTTATCTTCCAGTTTGCGTGGTCCTTGATCTTCTCCCGGAGGCGCTTGATGTGCACGTCCACGGTGCGGGTGTCCCCCACGTACTCGTATCCCCAGATTTGGTCCAGGAGCTGCTCCCTGGTGAAGACATGATTGGGGGAGGAGGCCAGGAAATACAAAAGCTCCAGCTCCTTGGGCGGCATGTCCACGGTGCGCCCCATGTAGAGCACGGAATAGTTGGTCAGGTTCACGGACAGGTCCGCGTACTGCACGCATTTGTCGGCGCTGGCAGCGGGGGAGGGCGCGGGGGCGGCGGGCTTGTAGCGGCGCAGCACGGCCTTGGCCCTGGCCACCAGCTCCTTGGTGTCGAAGGGCTTTTCGATATAATCGTCCGCGCCCAGCTCCAGCCCCAGGACCTTGTCGAAGATCTCGCCCTTGGCGGAGAGCATTATGATGGGCACGGTGTACTTGTTCCGCACTTCCCGGCAGACTTGGTAGCCGTCCATGCCGGGGAGCATGATGTCCAGCAGGATCAGATTGGGGGAAAAGCTCTCCATGGCGGGCATCACGGATTCCCCGTCATTGACAATCAGGGTCTCGTAGCATTCCTTGGTGAGGTAGAGGGCTATCAGTTCGGCGATGTTGTTGTCGTCGTCTACTATCAGGATTTTCTGTTTATTTACCATGTTTCCTGCTCCTAATTTTTTATTACTGGTTCCGGATTTATTCTGTAGGCGGGCTGACGCACCCGGGGGTATCTGCGGGGCTTACTTGAAGGTGACGATGGTGACGCCGGAGTCCCCCTCGCCGTACTCGCCCAGCCGGTATTCCTTCACGTATTTCAGGCGCTTGAGATGCCCGTGTACGGCATTGCGCAGGGCACCTGTCCCTTTTCCGTGCACCACCCGGACGCTTGGCAGATGGGCCAGGTAGGCGTCGTCCAGGTATTTGTCCAGAAGCGCCAGGGCCTCGTCCACGGTCTTGCCCAGGAGGTTGATCTCCGTGGAGATGGACATGGTCTTGGACATCTTCATCTTGCCGGAACCGGAACCGCCGCCGCTGCGCTGGAGCTTGGGGGTGGTGACGGTCTCCTCCTGGACGTAGATCAGGTCTTTTACATTGGTGTGGGTGCGGATGATGCCGCACTGGACGAACAGCGCCCCCTTGGCGTCCGGCAGGGTGCTGACAGTGCCCGTCAGGCCCATGGAGACTATCTTCACGGCGTCTCCTTTTTTCAGCTTCTTCGGGTCGATGGCCTTCTTGTCCGGGGCTTTCAGGCCGCCGTTCAATGAGAGGCTGCCGCCGACGGAGAGATGGTCGTTCTTCTCGCTTATCTTGTCCCGCACCTTCTGGCGCTTCTTCTCCAGCTCCCGGATGTCCGCGCCGGCGCCTGCCTTGTGGAAGTCCCGTATGGTCTCGTCGGCCACCTCCTTGGCCTCCTGGAGGATCTCCCTGGCCTTCTCGTTGGCCTCCCGGAGGATCCGGTCCTTGGCCTGGTCGATCTTGTCGTTCTTCTGCTGGAGCTGCTCCTGGAGGATGCGGATGCTCTCCTTATGCCGGGCGATTTCCAGCTGCTCCTTCTCGATGGTGATCCGGCTCTGCTCCAGGTCGGCGATTACGTCCTCGAAGGTCTTGTCCTCCTTGCCGATCTGTTCCCTGGCGGCGTCTATGATCTCCTCCGACAGCCCCAGCTTGGCGGAGATGGCGAAGGCGTTGCTCTTCCCGGGGATGCCGATCAGCAGCCTGTAGGTGGGCTGCAGGGTCTCCACGTTGAACTCGCAGCAGGCATTCTCCACAAAGGAGGTGGAGAGGGCGTAGATCTTCAGCTCGCTGTAGTGGGTGGTGGCCATGGTGCGGATGCCCCTGTCGTGGAGGTAGTTCAGCACCGCGATGGCCAGGGCCGCGCCCTCGGTGGGGTCTGTCCCCGCCCCCAGCTCATCGAAGAGGCAGAGGGAATCCGCGTCCGCATGGTTCAGGATGTGGACGATGCTCTTCATATGGGAGGAGAAGGTGGACAGGCTCTGCTCGATGCTCTGTTCGTCCCCGATGTCCGCATAGACTTCCGTAAAAATGGACAGTTCCGAACGGTCTAACGCAGGGATGTGGAGCCCTGCCTGGCCCATGAGGGTGAAGAGGCCCACGGTCTTTAAGGAGACGGTCTTGCCGCCGGTGTTGGGGCCTGTGATGACCAGCAGGTCGAAATCTCTGCCTAAATGGATGTCGATGGGCACCACTTTCTTCTTGTCCAGCAGGGGATGGCGGCCCTTGCGGATATTGATGGAACGGTCGTCGTTGAAGACAGGCTCCGTGGCGTTCATCTCCATGGCCAGCTCCGCCTTGGCGAAGATGAAGTCCAGCAGGGTCATGATCTTCAGGTCGTCCGCCAGCTCCTCGGTGTGGGCCCCGGCCTGGGCGCTCAGATCCGCCAGGATCCGCCCAATCTCCTCCTTTTCCTCCAGCTCCAGCTCCCTGAGCTTGTTGTTCAGCTCCACCACCGCGGCGGGCTCCACGAAATAGGTGGAGCCTGTGGCGGACTGGTCGTGGACCATGCCGTTCACCTGGCCCTTGTACTCCGCCTTGATGGGGATGCAGTAGCGGTTGTTCCGCATGGTAATCACCGCGTCCTGGAGATAGGTGCGGTAGGAGCCGCTGAGCATGGAGGTGAGCTGGCCGTGTATCTTGTCGCCAGTCTGCAGCATGGAGCGGCGGATGTTCTTCAGCTTCGGGCTGGCGTCGTCCGCAATCTCCTCCTCGGAGAGGATGCAGCGGTGGATTTCGTTAGCCAGGCCCGTCAGGGGGGTCAGCAGCTCGAAGTATTCGTCCAGGGTGTCCCGGGCCTCGTCCTCCGGTTCCGGGCTGCCGCCGCGCCTGTCCCTGTCGGAATCTCTGCCGCTGTCCCCGGCCCTGTTGTCATTCCTGTCCTGTCTGCCATAGGCCTTGATGCGGGCCACGTTATCCAGCATGGAGGCGATGTTCAGGAGCTCTAAGATGGAAAGGGTGCTGCCCACTTCCAGGGAGCGGATGGAATAGCCCAGATCCTTGTTGTTGCCGAAGGAAGTGCTGCCGAAGCGGAACAGGCGGCGCAGGGCATCGGCGGTCTGGCGCTGGTTCCTGCGGATCTCGCCCAGGTCCGTGGAGGGCACCAGCTCCCGGCAGAGCTTCTTGCCAGGGGCAGAGTTGGCCTTGCCTGCCAGCAGTTCGATGATTTTGTTGTATTCTAAGGTTTTCAATACTTTTTCGTTCATGATAGACTCCTTTATTCCTGCGGGCAATGAGCCAGGCGGCCGCGCTTGCACGGCCGGTTGGCGAATGCCGCGAGGGTCAAATGCAGCGGGGTATTTGATTCCTGCTGATTCTGGCTGGTCCGGCAGAATGCTTCGGGCATTTCTATGCCAGACCTTCAAAGATTTCCTGCAGGGTCATGGTGATGTGGGGGAAGGCACGCAGACTGATTTCGGTCTCGGCGTTGTAGTGCTCTTCCTCCTTATCGTCCTGCAGGATATAGCTCTCCTCCAGGACATAGCGGCCCTCCCGGAGATAATAGATTTCCAGATGTCCCTCGGGGGAGAGGATCCAGTATTCTTCCACGCCGGCCGCTTCATAGATATCCTTTTTCTCCGCCCGGTCCCGCTTGGAGGAGGATGGGCTTAGGGTCTCCGCGACGAACTTAGGGATTCCGCTGTAGGAACCGCCCTTTAGGTGCTTCCTGTCGCAGACGATCATAATGTCCGGGCACAGATAGTCGTCGTTCTTTTCCGGATGGTATTTGAAGTCCAGGTTTTCCATGGAGACCAGGCAGATGCTGTCCTTTAGGCCCTGCTTTATAATGAGGTAAAGATTCCCGTTCACGATGCCGTGCCGATAGCTTGGCGAAGGGGACATATCATAAATCACGCCGTCGATTTTTTCGTCTTTCCTGCGTTCCAGTTCCGCCATTCCCATAATATTGTCCTCCCTTTTTGATTTCATTCTAACATATACCTGTTTATTTGCCAACAGAAGAACCGAAATAGCATGGACAATTTCTTCTGCCCCCTCTATAATTTTTGGGATATTTTTGCGGATATTTTTGTCCCCGAAAAATGTATTGCAATTGTCATTTATATATGTTATCATAAAACCACTTCACAAAATCTATTTTTCAGAATGGCAAGAGCTGACAGAAACAGCTTCTGCCGTATAATGAGCGGCTTCCGAGAGGAGCCTGAAGTCCGGGCGTTTTGCCTGAAGCAACCCATGAATCATGAAAGAACGCAGGCAGACGCAACAGGACGATCGTCTGTTTTTCATCTGTCTGCCAGAAAAAGGGAGGTATCTGCATGAAACAGACGAGAGGAAGAAAAGGAAAGAAAAGGATGCAGGGGACTTCGGTCCCACAGGGCATGCACAAAAAGGAGGAGCCCAAGGATATGGTGCTGAATTCCCGGGTCAGGGACAGCGGCAGTAAGGTCATCTTTGACAATCACACGCTATGCTCCCAGTTCCTGCGGGATTATGTGAATCTGCCATATCTGAAGGACGTGCGGCCGGAGGACATCGAGGATGTGTCGGAGCAGTATGTGACATTGTTTGCGGAAGAACGGAATTCCGACAGGGTGAAGCGGGTACATGTGGATGGCGGGAGCACTCCGTTTTTTCTGGTATCCCTGATAGAGCACAAGACAAGAACGGACTATAATGTGTGCATGCAGATATTCCGTTACATGGTGTATATCTGGGAAACTTATGAGAAGGAAGCCGAGAGCATCCGGAAGGGAATGAAAAAGAGGGAAGATTTCCTGTACCCGCCTATCCTGCCTATCGTGTATTACGAGGGAACCACAGAATGGAATGTCCCGGTGGATTTTAAAAGCCGCATCCGGGAGGGGAGCGCATTCGGGAAGTATCTCCCGGACTTTGAGTATTATTTAGTGCCTCTTAAGGATTACAGCAATGAGGCGCTGATGGCGAAGCGGGATGAGATATCGTTGGTGATGCTGATCAATAAGCTGCAGACTGCGGAGGATATCGGGAAGTTCCGGGAATTGCCGGGCAAAGAGATTGAGGCTATCCTGCAAAACTCTCCGGGACATCTGGTGGACACCATTGCGGACGTGCTGCAGGCTTTTCTGCTAAAGATGAACGTGCCTGTATCGGAGACGGAAAGGCTGACTGGTAAGGTGAGGGAAAAGAAGATGGGCGAATTGTTTGCGGATATGGAGAAAATGGACATTCAGGCGGAGCGCCGGAACACGGCCAATGAGAAAAAGCGGGCCGATGAGGCGCAGAGACGGGCTGAAGAGGCGGAAAGGCGGGCCGATGAAGCGGAGAAATGGGCCAATGAGAAGGACATAAAAGCATTTATTGAAGCCTGCCAGGAACTGGGAGCGTCAAGAGAGGCCGCCAGAGACAAGCTGATAGAGAAAAAGGGCCTAAGCGAGGCTGTCTCTCTGGAAAAAATGGCGCTATACTGGAAAGATTAGGATCCTTTCCTGGAAAGCGATGGGCCCTGTGCCGATGGGGGAAATGACGGCCGCGGCCAGGGGGACAGGAAAGGGGCATGGGCAGCCCGCAGAGCGGAGGGATATATGGACCGGGGGGGGCAGAAACGAAAAACGCAGACAGGGCTCATTCTCCAGACGGCTGATAAAGGTCTGGATTTTTGGAGTGGCCATTCCCCTGGTTCTGGTGGAGTTTCTGTTCCTGTCCCAGTTCTATCGGATCAATTACCGGGAGGTGGAGGAATCCATCACCGGCAATCTGAACCGGGTGTCCAGAGACATGACCGACCTGATGGACAACATGAAGATGCTGTCCTGGCTGATGGAGGCGGACGGCACCGTGGGGAAGAACCTGGTGACCTACCTGGAGGAGCGGGACAGCGCGGAGAAGGGCAATCTCCTGGTCTATCTGAGGGAGCAGATAGCCAACTATGAGGTGGCGAACCCTTCCGTGGCAAACCTGACCTATCTGTACATCCCCAAGGGACAGGAGGAGCCCGTGAAGATCAACCAGAGCTCTCTGGTCTACGCAGGATTGCCCGCGGAGGAGGACTTCCTGTGCAAATGGGAGAACATCGCGTTCTATGGCCCCCACAAATCGAAGTCCATGGCAGGGGAGTACGAATGCATCTCTTTGCTGCGAAGATACCGGACGCTGAAGGATTACGGTGAAATCTACATCTATGTGGAATCCGGTTTCCGGTATCTGGACGAGCTGGACATGGGCAGCATGGCGGACATGAACAGCGTTCTCCTGATGCAGTCCGCCGACGGGAAGATAATGTACAGCTCCGATGAGGAGGTGGCGGCGAAAGGCCTGGACTGGCAGACAGGGATTACCGAGGTGCAGATGGCAGGGGAGCGGTATCAGATTTACAGCCGGGAGATGAAAGGGGACTGGCAGCTGCACATCCTGGTGCCCACCCGGGAGCACTACCGGCTCGTCTACCGCATGGCCCTGAACCTGGGGCTAATCACCCTGTTCGTCATCTCCTTCTGCCTCCTGATTTCCGTCCTGCAGTGGAGGAATACCTACAAGGCCTTCAACAGATTCGACGAGGGCCTGCGGGCCATTGCCGAGGACGAGGACGTGGAGTCCCGTGTGGAGCGGATGAACATCCGGGAGTTCGATGAGCACTTCGAGCTCTTCGACAAGATGAAGAAGAACATCCTGCGGCTTCTGGGCAAGGTGCAGGAGGAGGAAAAGCGCCGCAGGGAGCTGGAGGTGCGGGTGGTCCTGGGGAAGATCAATCCCCATTTCCTATACAATACCCTGGACACCTTAAAGTGGTACGCGGCGGGAAAGCAGGACAGGGAGATGACGCGCTTCATCACGGCCCTGAACAGGCTCCTTCTATATAATATGTCCCGGGACGACGGCACTACCCTGGAGCGGGAGCTGGAGGCCATAGGGGCCTACATCGTGCTCCAGCAGCTTCGGTACGACATCCGGTTCGTGGTGGAGACGGGCAAGCACCCGGAAATCCTCCAAACCGTGATGCCGCGCTTCATACTACAGCCTGTAGTAGAAAATGCAATCAAGCACAGCGGCTGCAACAGGGGGGAGATCCGCATCGAGGTGGAGCTCCTGGCCAGCGGCAAGATATCGATTTTGGTGAAGAACAACGGCAGCCCCATCGACCCGGAGAAGATCCGCCAGGTCCTGGAGCAGAAGCAGGATGTGTCCGCAAACGGCATCGGCCTGCAGTATGTGGCCAGGATGCTGGAGAGCTTTTACGGGAGCGAGTTCGTGCTGCAGGCGGAGCGGCTGGAGGACGGATTCAATGTGGTGGAGATCCGCATTCCCTTCGCCGCGGAGGCAATCGTGAAGGAGACCAGGGGGATATGCCCGTCCAGGGCCGACACCGCGCTTTAGCCGGGGGATATGGCAAGGAGCGCCCATGGCCGCCGCGCCGGGGCAGGCCGGAGAATGGGAGATTTGTGCCTGCCGGAGGCGGGCAGGGGGGTAGAAGATGATCAGGGTATATGTGGTGGACGATGAGAAGCTGGTGCGCCGGGGCATCATCGGGCTGATTGACTGGGAGAGATACGGCATGGAGGTGGTGGGGGATTCCGGCAGCGGCGAGGAGGCCCTGCGCTTCCTGCGGGAAAAGGGGGCGGACATCCTTTTCTCCGACCTGGAGATGCCCGGCCTGTCCGGCATCCCCTTCCTCCAGGAGGTGCGCAGGAGCTTTCCCAGGCTCCAGATGGTAGTGCTGACCATGCACCAGGAATTCGAGCTGATACAGCAGGCCCTGCGCATCGGTATCCTGGACTACATCACCAAGGCCCAGATTGAGGAGGAGAATGCGGACGCCTTCATGCAGGGGGTGCGCAAGCGCTATCTGGAGGTGGAGCGGCATTACCAGAGGCGGGAGCGGAAGGTGGAGAAGGAGAGCATCTATGTCTGGGAGCTGCCGGACTTTTCCCAGGCCCAGTCCGTGGTCAGGGAGCTGGAGGCCCAGGGTTTCGTCTTCGAGCTTTTAAACGAGACCTCCTTCCTTTTTCCCTGCACCATACGCCCCGGGCTGCTGCAGAGCATAGCCGGACGCTTCGACAGGGAGCGCTCCACCCTGCTGGAGATCAGGAAGGTTGCGGGAGTGCCCTATGAGAGGCTGGAGAATGCCCTGCAGACCACGGGGAAGCGCCGGCTGTTCCAGGACAGGAGGCCCGGGGAATACAGCTATGCCTACGCCTTCCCGGAGCTCCTGCAGGAGCAGGAGGGCTGTACCAGAGAGGCGGTGCTGCAGCTTAGCCTGGAGATGGCGTTCATGGTCAGGGACCAGGACTATGAAGAGGGCATGGCCAGGATCCGCACCGCGGCGCTCTCCGCGGAGGAGCGGATTGCGGTGTTCTACCACTTCGACCTGCACTGGGCGGAATTCTCCGGCAAGGACATCTCCCGGTACTTCGAGGAGACAGGGCATTTCCTCTGGTGGTATCAGTGGCGGGAATGGTTCGATGAGGTGCGGGGCCTGGTGCTCCACAGCATCGAGGGGACGGACGCGGAGCTGGCCACCATGGAGGAGCTCCACAGAGCCATGAATTATATCAGGGAGCACATGGACAGGGACATCACTCTGGAGGAGCTGCTGCGGCTGACGGGCATGAGCAAGAGCCATTTCTCCCGCAAGTTCAAGAACCTGACCGGCAAGACATTCGTCACCTATCTGAACGATTTAAGGATCGAGGCGGCGAAAAAGTACCTGACGGAGACCAGACAGCCCATCTACTGGATAGCAAAGCAGGTGGGCTACGCGGACGAGCGGTATTTCCGCAGGATTTTCCGGGAGAGGATGGGGAACAATCCCAGACAGTACCGTGAAAATCACCAAAAGTGATGCCGCAGGCCTCAAAACGGCATAAAAGTGCACAAAAGTATTTCGAAAGTGGGATAATTGTGTCTGAGAAAATACAGAGACATAATTATCCTGTTTTTTTATACAATAAACCCTTAAAACACAGATCCTCAAAAGATATAATGTACATGTCAACAAAAAATATGTGACAAGGAGGAAAAGTATGAAAAAAGCTACGAAAAAAAGATGGTTATCGGCCCTTTTGGTGGCGATAATGACAGCCGGTTCGCTGGCAGCCTGTGGCGGAGAGTCTGCGGCTACACAGGACAGCAAGACCGGGGAGAGCAAAGCGGAAGAGTCTTCCGAGACTCCTGCGGAGAGCGCTCCCGAGGAGTCCGATGCGGCCGGAGAGGCAGAAGGGGAGGCCGAGGCGCCTGCTGACGGCGGTGCCAAGACGGCTGAGGAGCTTCTGCTGGAGCCCTATCCGGAACCAGTGGACATCCACATCGTGCTGCAGTACCGTGAGTCCGAGAATCCGGACACCCCCACGGACGTGACGCCCGAGACTTCCACGGCTGTGAAGCTGCTGAAGGAAGAGCTCAATATCAACCTGATTTACGACTGGATCGTAAATGCGGATCAGTATTCCGACAAGTTCGGTGCGGAACTGGCAGCCGGCAATGTGCCTGACATTGTCATGTTAGGACCCAACGACTTCGAGGATTTGACCAGCCAGGGCGGACTGCTTGACCTGACAGAGGCCTATGCCCAGTATACCTGCCCTGACCTGGAGAACATCTACAACTTCGATGGCAGCTTCATCGAGGTCGGCAAGAAGGACGGCAAGCTGTACGGACTGCCCATGGGCACGGATCCCGCACAGATGACTTCCCAGATGTACTATGACATGAACCAGGTCATGGCTAATTAGAGGTAATCAAAAGAGGAAAGGAAAAGCACAATCCAGA
>NZ_CAJUCP010000083.1 GCF_910585425.1 uncultured Acetatifactor sp.
TTCTATGGTTTCTGTTCTCCCATCAAGTATCTTAAAAAGTTCAATCTCCCTCTTCGGATAATCTTTGATATTGCATTTCGATGAGCCAATCCTTATATACCGCTTTTCCTTAAATGCGGTAGGTATCTCAGAAGCCGCAGGTATTACCAATACGACAACTCTTTTTTGCTGAATCCAGGCTTCCTCAAAAGAAAAATTTAGGCTCGGAGAAAGATTTCGTGCAAGATAATTCTGATAAGGTTCTTTATTGTAGTTACAATATTGGTTGAACGTGGTTCCAGCTATTTTATGATTCTCATCCTCAACTCCCCATATAAAATAAGCGTATTTTTTGTAGTGGAACGCCGCAGCATTTGATAATGCGGAAACATACTCTCCTAACGCCTCCGGTTGAAACCAGTTTTCTTTAAACTCAAACCATTCCTGTTCATCATTCATAGCACATAAATCTAATACAATCTGTTTTATATCCATTGACAATCTCCTTGATACGGATTTATTTCCAACTTTATTCCCAATGTTTTTATCATATCACATTGGGAATAAAGTTGGAATAAGAATTTATATTAAACCTATGATTTTGACTCATCCCTACACCCATGAGCTGCACCTGCTTTTCGACAGCCTCCACATTCTGCGCCAACTGCTCTATTGTGCCTGTGCGGTTTTCCGGCTTGATTTCCGGCTGTATCAGTTCCTTTGGGTATTCCTGCCATGTATGGATATCCAATAGGATTTCAGTCGGTAATAATGGCCTTCATTCCCCACTCCCCTCAGCCCAAACGGGAAACAGGCGGTTCCCGGAACCGTTCCACAAGCTCGAACACCCTCTGCATCTCATGGGGAATCCGGATTCCGGCCGGGCACATGGACAGGCAGGGCATATCCGTGCATTTCCGGCACTGTCCGGCGCTCTCCCGGATTCCCAAATCCAGTTTCCGCAGCGCCCAGTGATCCTTTCCCAGGAAAAAGTAATTGTACTGACGGAAAACCGTATGAATCTCCGTGCCCCGGGGACAACGGCACCTCTGGCAGCGGTCACAGGGAATGGGGGAGAACTCTTTTTCCAGGACAGACAGCACCTGCCGGAAGTCCGGTATCTGCCGCCTGCTGCCGCTGTCCCGGCCGAAGGCAGCGTCCGCCTGTTCCACGGTGCCAATCCCAATCAGGGCGCTGGACACCGGATAGGACAGCACACTGTCCAGCAGGACTTCCGTGGGAAAGAAGCCGGGAAGGATTCCGGCTGCGTAAACCTTGTTCACCAGCAGGCCTTTCCGCCGAAAAGCCGGTTCCTCCCTGATCCTGTCCAGCATCCCCCGCTCCAGCAGATTGCCGCTGCCCTGGAGCACATCCACCCTGTCATCCCTTGCCCCTCGGAGAAGGATGTCATAATAGTGGGACGCCAATCCGGCAAAGTGGATCCGCCCCTCCTCCTTCAGCTGGCTGAGGGCGTCCAGAGCCCCTCCTTTCCGGAAAATCTCCTCCTCATGCTCCCAGTCCGCCTGATGGACAAAGTAGATGTCCGGCCGGGTTCCCAAATTCTCACAGGATTTCAGGACTGCCATGTACATCTCGTTTCCGTCAAAAAATCGGGCTTTGTCCGAGAGGATAATCCTGTCCCGCCTGCCGCCGGAAGCGAATTTCCCTGTCTTTCGCTCCGCGTCCCCGTATTCCGGGACGATGGCCGTATCATACAGGTTGCAGCCCAGGCGAAAGGCATGCTCCATCACGGCCAGCGCCTGCTCTTCGCTGAGATTATAGTAGGCCGGAAGAACCGGCACGCTACCTTTCAGGACAGGAATCGTGCCAAAGCTCACCTCGGAGACCATGAGCCCGGTGCTTCCCAGTTTACGGTATCGCATAGTTTTCTCCTATATTAGTCGCTGTCTCCTGCCTGGCGTTCACGGTTCCCACAAAGGCGCGCTCCCCCACCGCCACGCCCTCCGGGATGGTCAGGGCTTCCAGGCTCCTGCAAAAGGCAAAGGCTTCCCTCCCGATCCGCTTCAGCGTGGACGGCAGACGAACCTTCCGCAGACTGTGGCACCGGAAAAAGACCCTCTCCGGCAGCTCTTCCACCCCTTCCGGCACCACGATCTCCCCCAGAGAAGTACAGTTCTCAAAAGCCCCCCGGCCAATCTCCCTAAGGCTTTCCGTCAGCTCCACCGCCTCCAGGCTGCCGCACCCGGAGAACGCCCTGGTTCCGATAATCCGCACATGTTCGGCTCCGTATACCCGCTGCAGCCACTTACATCCCGCAAAGGAATTTCTGCCAATAGAGGCCACCGTCCGGGGCAGAATGACCTCCGTCAGAAGGTTCCCGTCCTGGAAAACGCCGTCTCCGATGGCAGTGATTCCCTCCGCCACCAGAAGCCGGGAAATGTTGCCGGTGCACTCTGTCAGCACGTCATTTTCATCCGTTTTAAAGCAGTTCAGCCTGTCCCACACGGCCTGTTCCGCCACCGGGGACAGCTCCTTTTTCCTGTCGGAAATCCCCTGGAACACCACTGAAGTACCGTCCGCCAGCACCAGTTCTTTCAGGAAAATGCAATTCCGGAAGGCATAGCTTTCCACCCTCACCCGGTCTGACAGAAAGCGGATTTTTTCTATCCCCAGCCCCCCGGCAAAGGCCCATCCGCAGACCAGGCGGATGTCCTCCGGAACCACCACTTCCCCCCTGCAGCAGGAGCCGTCCAGGAGCATATGGTTGACTGTCACCATGGGTGATTCCGCCCGCCGTTTTTCCATCCAGGCGGTCTTGTGGAACGCCCTTGCCCCGATGTATTCCACTGTCTCCGGAATGTTGATTTCTTCTAACATCAGACGATCCAGGAAGACCTCCGCCTGAATCCGCCGGATTCCCCGGGGGATGTTCAGGATGCGCCCCAGCCCGCTGTATCCCAGGAGGATTTCCTCTTTTTCCACCTGGAAGCAGCTTAGGGCGCTGTGGAAAATCAGGCGGACAGGCTCCGGCAGGCTCTCGGACAGGATGTCCCTGTATTCCCCCAGCTCCCACAGCCGTCCCCGGCGCACCACCTGGCGCAGAGCGGTACAGCCGGAAAACGCATATTCGCCAAGCTCCAGGCTGCCCTCCTCTCCCGCAAGGACAAGCCGCGCCAGACGGCCGCAGTCCTGGAATCCGTGAGGACGCACCAAGGTATGGTCATGCAGGCCGATCTCCCGCAGATTGTCGCAGTCCTGGAATGCGTAGCTTCCGATTTCCGTGATTGTTTGAAAGTCGAAGTTTTCCAATGTGCTGCAGCCGCTGAAGCAGGAATCTCCCACCGCGGAAACCTGTCCGCAGACGCATTCCTTCAGGTTCTCACAGCCTTCAAACAGCCTTTTTTCCAGGAGGGAAAGTCCTGTGATCTCTGCCCGCTCCAGGGACAGGCACCGGGCAAAGGCGCTTGCGCCCAGGCTGTGGGCGCGGAGACGCACGCTACGGATTCCTGTGCATTTTTCAAAGGCACGGGAGCCCACGGCGCAGGGCGCGGCGGGAAAGCGGACATGCGCCAGCCCGATGCAGCCCCAGAAAGCGCCCTCACCGATGCTGCGGAGGGTTTCCGGCAGGACGAGCCCTGTGATCCGGCGGTTGGCGGAGAAGGCGTAGGGCGCAATGGCAGTGATGCCTTCCGGCACCTGCACTTCCCCCTGACAGCCGGCGCCCGACACTACTATGGTTCCCACAATGCACAGGCCGGAGGTTCCGCACCGGGGTTCCCCGGCACCCAGACCTTCCATCCCCGCAAACGCCAGCTCCCCCACCCATTCCAGGGAATCCGCTCCTTCCGGCTTCAGGGAAGCACAGCCGGAGAAGGCCTCCTTTCCAACCATCCTGATATCCTTCCACAGAAGACGGGACAGTTTTCTACAGTTGTAAAAAGCCCGGTCTCTAACGGCTTTCCAGGGAACATCCATATCCTGGGGCTCTGCCCTTCCCCCATCAGGGCACAGAGTTATGGTTTCCAACTGCGTGCAGCCGGAAAAAACTTCCGGTTCCGCTGCTGTCACGGTTTTCGGCCAGGTTACGCGGCGCAGATTGGTGCAGCCCTTCAAAGCAGCCTCTCCAATCCATGTGACATGATTCGAAAATCGGATTTCCGTCAGAAACAGATTGCCATAAAAGGCTCCTCCCGCCACAATCCGAATCTCCTCCGGCAGGGAGACAATCCCCCTTACATGACGCCCGTCCCAGAAGATTTCATTCTGCCCTTCCGCCTTATTTTGTGTGGGATTTCCCGGCTCTGCCCGCTTTCCCGACTCTGTCCAATCTCCCGGCTCTGTGGGATTCCCCGACTCTGTCCAATCTCCTGCCTGCTTCTCCACCCACTCCCGCAGAAAAGGCGTCCCCTCCCAGACATGCCTCCCCACGGATTCCAGCGTACCCGGCAGCGCCACCTGCTCCAAAGCGCTGCAGCCATAAGCCAGCCTGTCCGGAATATGGCGGACGCCTTCCTCCAGCACCACCCGGCGCAGATGAAGGCACTGGAAAAAAATATCCCTTCCATACCCCCTGCCGCTTCCTTCCATCCGAACCTTCTTCACCCCGCTCTGGGCAAAGGCCAGATTCCCCACCTCCTCCGTCCCCGGCAAAAGCCGAACCTCCCCCAAAGCCTTACACCGATAAAAGGCCAAATCCCCCAGCGACACCAGGCTGTCCGGAAAATGCACCTCCCCCAAAGCCAGGCAGCCGTAAAAAGCCTCCTCCCCGATGGCTCGGAGATCCTTCCCCAAGTGGAGCTCTTTCAGCCTGCGGCAACGTTTAAAAGCCTTCGCCCCCACCTGCCCAAGCCCCTCCGGCAGCGGAGCCCGAAGCAGCTTCACACAATTTTCAAAAGCCCCGGTGCCCATATCCCTCAGACCTGCCGGAAAATTGACTGCCTGCAGCACAAGGCAGTCCCTGAAAGCGCCCGCCCCTATGGATTCCACGGAATCCGGGAGAATCACCCTGTCCACCCCCTCATTTCCGGCAAAAGCCTCCTCCGCGATGCGCACCACCCCCTGGGGCACCACCACCCTGGACTCCTTCCCCAGATATTTCAACAGAACGGAACCGCTGAGACGGAAATTCCCCAGAACCTGCTTTCGAACAGTCCTCACCAGCGCCGGAATATCCTCCCCGGAAAGCCCCGCAATCCCCTCTATCCCAAAGGCCGCACCCTCCGGCATCCGCACTTCCCGCAGGGCGCTGCAATTCTGGAACCCGTCCTCGTGAACCACAATCCCCTCCCGCCGGAAGGCAACAGTCTCCAGACTGATACAATTGCGGAAAGCCCGGCTCTCAATCTCCTGCAGAGTGGCGGGAAACTGCACGGAAATAATGCCCCTTTTGTCAAAAAAGGCGCTCTTCCCAATCTTTTCAATCCCTTCCGGAATCTCCACATGCTTCAGGTTCGTCAGGAATTTTGCCAGGCACCGCCCCTCCAGCTCCATCATCCGCAGCACGTCCACCGCAATGGCGCGCACCAGACCGGGAACCGCCATCTCCCCGGCCACCACCTCCACTGCGTTGGGAAATACGAACCGCCGCCCGTCCGAAAAGGCCACTTCCGAAATCCTGCCGCAGCCCGTGAACACATCGCAGAGACAGCTTTCCTGCAGCCCGGGGGAAATCTCCAGCTCCATTAACATCACATCGTTTACAAATACCTGTTTTCCCAGATACAAAACGCCGGGAATCTTCACCCGGGTCAGGCTGTCGCAGTAGAGAAAGGTGCAGTCCCCCAGCTCCTTTACGGAGGGAGGAAGGGATACGGACTCCAGGCTGTGGCAGCGGTGGAACGCGTATTCCCCCACATAAGTGACCCCCGGCGGGACGGCAATCTCCTTCAGCCTGCGGCACCCCTTGAAAGCGCCGGCCAGAATGTGCTCAAGGCCTGAGGGCAGCACCACCTTCCGCAGAGAGACACAGCCCTTGAAAGCGTTTTCCCCAATGACGCGGACTTCCTCCGGAACAGTGACCTGCTCCTGCCTGCCTGTGTAAGATTTCAGGATACCGTTCTCTATCTGAAAATCATTTTCCATATATGTAACGCTCAAGATCATTACTCCTTTATTCCTTATTATACCCTCCCAGAATCTCCAGGCCGCATATCACACAGCTTTCCGAAGCTCCTCTGAACCGCTTCCCCCACCGTTCCAGGTGCTGTCCAGCTCCGATGCCAGCTTCCGTCTCCAAAGATTCCGAGAGCCTATGATTCCGAAAGCCCATCTTTATTCCATGGAGCCGAAGACAAAAGACGCCTGACGGAGACACGCAGAATCCCTCCCACCCCCTACGAATCCTCCTCAGAAAATATCCGCACCACCATGTCCCTGAGCTCGTCCAGGCTTCCGCAGCGGTACATCTGTTCCTTATACCGCTTCGTCCCCCTCCGCTTCTTCATCCCGTAGGAAGCCAGCTTCTGGATATACCGGAGGGTGAAAGTCTCGTCATAACAGGCGGCCGCCAGCTCCATCTGCTCCAACAGGATCTGCAAAACCGTCTTCTCCACGCGCCTGTGGGTGAGCTCGCTGAAAATGAAAGGATTTTCCAGGGCATAGCGTGCGACCATCACCCCGTCTGCCCCCGTCCGCTCCAGCATCTTCCCGGCATCCTCCGCCGAAAAAATCCCGCCGTTGGCAATCACCGGAATGGAAACCGCCGCCTTCGCCTGGGCAATCTCCTCATAGCAACACTCCCCCTCATACATCATGCTGCGGCTGCGCCCATGAATCGTAATCATATCCGCCCCCGCGTCCTCGCACACCCGGGCGAACTCCGCCGCGAACATGTCCTCCCTCCGGATGCCCGTGCGGCATTTCACCGTCACAATCTTCCCGCTCTTCCTGCACCCCCTTATGATGGCCGCCGCTCTCCCGGGGTCTGCCATCAGGGCGCTGCCCTCGCCGCTTTTGAACACATTGGGCACGGGGCATCCCATGTTGATGTCAATGATGTCGAAATCCTTCAATCCCTCCGAGCATGCCATCCGGGTCATCACGGCCGGGTCTCCGCCCAGCAGCTGCACAGCCCGCACAGGTTCCTCCCGGGTGGTGTAGAGAAGACGCCGGGTGGCTCTGTCCGAATATTTCAATGCGTTGGCGCTGGCCATCTCCGTACAGCAAAGTCCCGCCCCCAGTTCATAGGCCAGCATCCGGAAAGGGTAACAGGTGTATCCGGCCAAAGGCGCCATCAGCACATGGGAGGACAGCAGCAGGCCGCCCACCCGCAATCTTTTCATTTCCATACAATTTTCATTCCCATACAAGCAACACACTTCCCGTCTGTCCTTTTTGTTTACCATTATACTACTTCCGACCCCCTTCCGCCACGATAATTTGCCCGCTATAATTTTATGGCAACATGAATTTACCCTATTGACATCCGAATTGCAATGTATTATTGTGGGACTAATCGGAGAGAACAATGCCGGGAAAGCGAAAACTTTTTAGAAAACGGGGAAAATAAAGCAGGTGAGACACCATGGAAGACTGCACGGTATGGATTTGCGACGATGAGCCGCAGCAGGCAGGCTTTTTGCAGCGCTTGACGGCGGACTGGGCGAAACGGCGCGCGTTCAAACTGCATATCACGCAGTACCACAGCGCAGAAGAACTGCTGTTTGCCTATGACGCCGACAAGCGGGTGGACATTCTTTTGCTGGATATTGAACTGCCGGGCATCAGCGGCATGGAGCTGGCCCGCCGGGTGCGCCAGAGCGACCGTCAGCTACAGATCGTCTTCGTGTCAGGCTACAGCGACTACCTGGCCGATGGCTACGAAGTGGAGGCACTGCACTATCTGCTCAAACCGGTCAGCGCCCAAAAGCTGGACGCGGTGCTGGACCGCGCCCTGGAACGGCTGGACGCCCGGGGCCGCAGCCTGCTGGTGGAAAGCGATGAGGGGCTGTGCCGCCTGCCGCTGTCCGAAATCCGCTGGCTGGAGGTAATGGGCAATTATGTGACCATCCATGCCGGGCGCGACTACACACTGCGAAAGCCGCTGAAGGACCTGGAGCCCCTGCTGGATGAAAGCTTTTTTCGCACCGGGCGCTCGTTTCTGGTCAATCTGCGCTTTGTCAAAGAGGTGACCCGCACCCAGGTCACGCTGACAGACGCAAGCACCGTGCCGCTGTCCCGCAGACGGTACGATGCCATCCACCATGCCATAATCTCTTATTTTTAGGAGTTTTGCCTGTAAAATTCTTCAAAAGCATTGTATACACAAAGGAGAGAAAGAGGTATCCATGGGACTTTTTACCCTGCCGGGTCAGCGGCGGCTGGCGGCCTATCAGGCTGAACTGACCAAGGCGCACTACGCCGAGGTAGAGAATATGTACAAAGAGATGCGCGGCTGGCGGCACGATTACCGCAACCATCTGCAGACGATGAAAGGCTATGCCGCTCAGGGGGATCTGGAGGCTGTGCGCCGCTACCTGGACGAACTGGACACCGAGCTGGCCCGCATCAGCCCGATGCTGAAAACCGGCAATCCCATGGCGGACGCCATCCTGGGCAGCAAGATATCGCTGGCGCGCGCGCAAAGCATCCAGGTGGTGGCCGACGCCAACATCCCCGTCGCCCTCACCACCCCCGAGCTGGATCTGTGCACCATTTTGGGCAACCTGTTCGACAACGCTATCGAAGCCAGCCTGGCCCTGCCGCCCGATGAGCGGATGATACGGGTATATATGGATATGAAAGGCATGCGGCTGTACATCTGCTTCACCAATCTCACCGCCGTTGGCAAGCAAAACAAAACGGGCGGACGATTTGCCTCCACCAAGGGCATCGGCCGTGGCCTGGGGCAAAAGAGAATCGACGACATCGTCGCGCGGTACGGCGGCTGGGTGGACCGCAACAGCGAGGACGGTGCCTTTGCCACTGAGATTTTGCTGCCGCAGTAGATTTCCGTGCTCCCGGCAATCCTTCACCGCTCCCCTTCCGGCGGGCCGCTTTTGGGGCGGATATCCTGCCTCGACTGCAAAAAACGGCGGGCTTTTTACCATTCGCCCCTCACAAAATGTCATTCGTCCCTAAAATAGCTTAGGGACGTTTTTTTGTGGTATGCTTTATTCACAATTTCAGTTTTTCCGTGAGGAGGTTTATTTTCCAATGAGCGAGACGACAAAGACAAACGAAGAAAAGGGCCGCCCGCGCTATAACATGTTCCAGAACATCGGCTGGATGTTCCGGCGTGCCGTGCGCACCAGCCGCTGGCTGCTACCCATGGCCGGGGGGCAGGTGTTCTGCGGGGTGGCGCTGGCGATGCTGGAGCTGTTCTGCGCCCCGGCTGTGCTGCGCCAGGTGGAGGGCGGCCAGTTAAGCGGCCTACTGACCGTCGTGCTGGCTTTCGGCGGCGGGCTCATGGCCATTGGTGCCCTGCAGCGCTATCTGGACTGCAACGTCCTGTTTGACCGTGTATTTGTGCGCATCGGCATCATCAATGACCTGACCCGCAAATACTGCACCACCGACTATCTGCACATGGAGCAGCCGGCGTTTACAGCAGCCGCCGACAGGGCGTACAACATCTGCGGCAGCAACGGCGGACCGGCGGAGGGCATCTGGAACACCCTGGTCGTTCTGCTGACCAAGCTTATCAATTTCACGGTATTCCTGTTGTTGCTGGTGCGGCTGAACGCAGTGCTGCTGGCGGTGACAGTGACAGGGGCGCTGTTTTCCTATCTGTCGCGGCTGGCCGTGCAGCGCTGGCGCAACCGTCAGAAAGCACAGGAAGACCGCCTGGTGCATCAACTGTTCTATTTTGAGGAACGCACCAAAGACGCCAGACTGGCCAAGGATGCCCATGTCTTTGGGCTGGGGGCTTGGCTGACGGAGCTGTACGACGGCGCCATGCGGCTGCTGGACGGGCTCCACGCCCGGCTGCAGGCCCGCTATCTTGCCACCGACATATTTGACGAGGTACTGTGCCTGACCCGCAACGGGCTGGCGTACTACTGGCTGCTGCGGCTGGTATTAGCCGGAGAACTGGATGCCGCCGGATTTTTGCTGCTGTTTGGCGCTGTCAGTGGACTGGGCGACTGGCTGCTGGATTTGTTTTTCCATCTGGAGGATTTGAGCGAAAAAAGCCGCCAGTTGTCCCAGCTGCGGGAGTGGCTGGATACCCCAGAGGAATACCTGACCGAGGGCGGCGCGCCCATCCCCCGCTCGGCTGACGGACAGTATACCATCCAGCTGCAGGATGTCAGCTTTCGATATCCCGGCGCGGAGCATGACACCATCCGCCACCTGGACCTGACCCTGGCCACAGGGGAGAGCCTGGCCATCGTAGGGCTCAACGGCGCGGGCAAAACCACCCTCATCAAGCTGCTGTGCGGTTTTCTGGATCCCACCGAGGGCGCAGTGCTGCTGAACGGACAGGACATCCGCACATTGAATCGGCGGCAGTATTACGAGCTGTTTGGCGCCGTCTTTCAAAAGGTGTCAGTGCTGCCCGCCACGGTGGCGGAAAACGTCAGCCAGCAGACGGCAGAGAAAGGTGCCATCGACCGCCACCGGGTAGCCGACTGCCTGCGCCGCGCCGGACTGGAAAAAACCGTTGCCGCTCTGCCGGACGGCATGGACACTTTTCTGGGGCGGGATGTCTATCTGGAAGCGGCGCAGCTGTCCGGCGGGCAGGAGCAGCGGCTGATGCTGGCCCGCGCTCTGTACAAGGACGCCCCCATCACAATCCTGGACGAGCCCACTGCCGCCCTGGACCCGCTGGCGGAAAGCGATCTATATCAGCGCTTTGGCCAGCTGACGGCCGGGCACAGCGCCGTGTACATCAGTCACCGGCTGGCGTCCACCCGTTTTTGCGACCGCATCATTTTGCTGGAAGATGGGCATATTGCCGAGTGCGGCACTCACGAGGGACTGCTGGCCGCCAGCGGGCGCTACGCCCAGCTATTTGCGGTGCAAAGCCGTTATTATAAAGAAAACCCCGTGACTGGCGGCCCGGACGAGACCGCTGTGCAGCATACGGCACCCGGCAGACAAAAGGAGGATACGACCCATGCGTAAGACAAAAAAACAGCCATCGGCAGACAAAATACCCTTTGCCGCCGCATGGCGCTTAAATAAAAAAGGACTTGCTTTTTGGTGGCGGCTGTCCCCTCAGCTGATGACAGCCAACCTGCTGACAGCGCTGTTCGGTGCCATCCGGCCATATGTGGCGCTGTGGTTTTCCGCCCGGCTGCTGGATGAAATCGCCACCGCCCGCCGCCCCGATATGCTGACTAAGCTGGCGCTGGCCGCGCTCCTGACGGTGTCGGCGCTGGCCGCGGCCCACTGTGTCGCCAGCCGCCAATGCACCCGCTATACCGCAAGCGTCAACTGGTTCGGTTTCAAGCGCCGATTCGCCCAAAAGCTGTCCGACATGGACTTTTCCCGTATGGATGCCCCCGCCACCCACGCCCTGTATGACAACATCATGCAGGCGGACAACTGGCACAGCTGGGGGCTGCGCAACCTGCATTACCGTCTACAGGACGGATTTTCCGGGCTGTTCCGGGTGTTGGGAGCGTTGGCGCTGTGTGTCAGCCTGTTTGCCAGCCAGGTGACGGCGGCGGGCTGGGGCTGGCTGGACAGTCCCCTGGCCGGGCTGGGGCTGCTGGCGGCGCTGCTGGGCATCATCCTGCTGGCCCCCTACTGCGCCCGCCGCAGCGCGGCCTACTCCTCCCGCGCCAACGAGGAAGCCACACAGACCAACCGTCTCTTTGTCGCCTACGGCAACCCGCCCGCCGGCACAGACCGTGCCATGGACATCCGCATCTACCGCCAGCAGGAGTTTCTGCCTGTCAAAATGGAGACCGGCTGCAAAATGTTCAATTCCCGTACCGGCCTTCTGGCCGCCTACTCCCGCGGGCCCATGGGCGCTTTTGAGGCCCTGAGCGGCGCGGCCTCCTGTAGCTTTACCCTTGTGGCCTACCTGTTCGTCTGTCTCAAAGCCTGGGCCGGAGCCTTTGGCGTGGGGGCCGTCACCCAGTATGTGGGAGCCATCACCGGCTTTGCCGCCGGACTGTCGCAGCTGTTCACCACCGCCGCCAAGCTACAGATCAATCTGCCCTATCTGCAAAAGGCGCTGGATTTTCTGGAGCTTCCCAACGAGATGTACCAGGGCTCCCTGAATGTGGAGAAGCGCAGCGACCGCAACTATGATGTGGAGTTTCGGGATGTGAGCTTCCGCTACCCCGGAGCCGATGCCTGGGCGCTGCGGCACGTCAGCTTCAAGTTCCGCGTGGGACAGCGGCTGGCTGTGGTGGGGGAAAACGGCAGCGGCAAGACTACCTTCATCAAGCTGCTGTGCCGGCTGTACGACCCCACTGAGGGCGCCATATTGCTCAATGGCATCGACATCCGCAAATACAACTACGACCAGTACAAGGCCATCTTCTCTGTGGTCTTTCAGGATTTTCAGCTGCTGGCGCAGCCGCTGGGGCAAAACGTGGCCGCCAACACCCGTGTGGATGCCGCCCGCGCTGTCAACTGCCTGCGCAAGGCCGGGCTGGACAGCGCCTGGCTGGACAGGCAGCCCCACGGGCTGGACACCTGGCTGTACCGTGTCTTCGAGGAGGATGGGGTGGAGATATCCGGCGGCGAGGCGCAGAAAATCGCCATTGCCCGCGCCCTGTACAAGAATGCCCCCTTCATTGTGCTGGATGAGCCTACCGCTGCCTTAGATCCCGTGGCCGAGGCCGAGGTCTATGCCGGATTTGACGCCCTGATTGAAGACCGCACGGCCATCTACATCAGCCACAGGCTATCCAGTTGCCGTTTTTGCGACACCATCACCGTGTTTGATGCCGGGCAGATGGTACAAAGCGGCACCCACGAAGCACTGGTGGAGGCGGCAGACGGTAAATACGCGCAGATGTGGCAGGCGCAGGCGCAATACTATGTATAGCTTATACTGCGTAACGATTTCGCTTGCCGTGAAACCAGACTGCATAACGCTGACTGGTTCAATCGCATGCAATCGCATTATTACATCAGGCAGCATTCAGCGTTATGCAGTATAACCGGCCCTGGGCGGTCTTCCGCCGGGACATGGACTCAAAGGCTCCCGCCCTGCTGTCCAGGATACGGACATCCCGGACAGCGAAGCTCCCGGGCTTCAGACCGTCCCCCTGCCCAGCTGTTCCCTTACCGCTTTCCCGGCCGTCTCCGACATCCACAGCCCGCCGTTGCGCTTGAAGATGGCGCCCTCTTTCTTCCGGTTTTTCAGCCAGCCCTCCACAAAGCCCGGGGCATAACCGCCGGTGGAGAAGTCGCCGTCGCAGGTAAGCATGAGGGGATACTCTTTCAGATACGCCTGTTCCGCCACGCCGGGATGGGCGTTGGTATAAAGCCAGAACTGGATGTCATAGAGCCGATAGGAGTCCTGGTCTGCGTGGAGGGCGAAATATCCTTTTTCCTCCACGATCCGAACCGCCAGCGCCCGGATCAGCCCCTCCGCCGTCTCCGGGGCGCCGCTCTGTCCGCAAAGCTGCGCCAGCAGGGGAGAGAAAGCCCCAGTCCTGACCTTTTCCAGCTCCTCCGCCTTTTCCTCCTCCGGATCCGGCTCGTAGTCCTCCTCGTTCACCAGGCCACGGATGAAGTCCTCGAAGGTGTCCGCCAAAGGGGTTATCTCATAGTCACATTCCTGGTCTATATGGACTACCTTCGGCTCCCCTTCCGGCCCGCATTCCCGGTAATCCAGGAAGATCATGTCGTGCCCTGCGCTGGGGCAGTTGCAGATGGCCACGCCGATGTCAGGGTACTCCCACTCCTCGATCATGAACCGGCTGCCCAGCCCGCCGCAAAGGGAGTACGTCTTTTTCCTGCCGATCCCCATGATGCCGGTGATGGCCACATGATCCTCCGCCCAACTGGTGGGCTCTTCCGTGGGAAAACAGGTGTTCACCGGAATGCCGCCGTTGTGCCGCTTCATCAGCCAGATATAGGAAGCGGGCAGCTTGTAGCCCAGCTCCTGCTCCACGCTGGCGATCAGTTCGTCGCTGGGAGCCTCCTCGGTATATTTCTCTTTCGCATAGCCGCTGTCCTCCCAGAAATCCGTGAAATCAAAGTCCTCGAAATAGTTTGCCATAGATAACCTCCCGTCTGTTCCTTCTGTATTCTCTGCCGGAAACGCCCCCACAGCCCCTGTCATCCGCGACACGGCCGAAATCCGCTGGAGCCATGCTGTTCCGGGCATGCTGCTTCGTCCTTTCTTGTCCTGCACTTCCATTATCTCGCATCTTCCCGGGAAATGGAATATCTTTTATAAATTTTTCGGAATTTCTTCCGGATTGGAATTGTGCGTTCCTGGTAAATGGATTATAATGATACGGATATAGGGGGATTTGGGCAGAATTTGGCTGGGGGAGAGGGTTATGGAAAAAGATGGGCTGCTTTACTATAAGGAATACGAAGCGTTTTATGAAATGGCTGAAAAATCCGCTGCCTTTCAGAGGTTTTGCCGCGATGCGTTCGGGCAGGATTTTTCACAGGACGGGTTCAGCGACATTGGGCAGGTGGATATGATATTGCCCTATATTCCGGCAAAAGGGGACGTCCATATATTGGATATTGGCTGCGGGAACGGAAAAATGTTGGGATATTTGCAGGAAAAGACAGGGGCATTTATCCATGGCTTTGACTACTCCAGGGCAGCAATCGCAGCCGCAAGGGCGTCCTTTGCGGAGAGGGCAGATTTTCAGGAGGGGATAATCGGCGGGATCGAGTATCCGGAGCATTCTTTTGATATGGTCATATCTATGGATACCATGTACTTTGCCGAAGATATGGGCGCTTTTGTGGCGCAGATCAGGAGATGGCTGAAGCCGGATGGCATGTTGTTTGTGGGCTATCAGGAGGGGGAGCTGGTTCCCAGGACGTGTGACGGGCATACCACGGAGTTGGCCAAAGCCCTGCAGAAGAATGAAATGAACTATGAGGTTCGAAATATCACAAAACAGACTTATGAGTTGCTGAAGACGAAAAGGGAAGTCGCCATGGTTCATAAGGCGGAATTTGAAAGAGAGAAGCATATGGAATGGTTTGATATGTTGATGATGCAGACCATGTGCGCTGAAGAATCCTTTGAGGAATTCGAGAAAACAATGGCAAGGTATATTTATACGGCTGGAAAAAATATATGCAGCGATTAAATCTTGCCCAAGAACCGGATAAACGGCATGGCTTGCTGTGCTATGTGACTGGCAAGAATTTAATGCCGTTTATATAGGTGCTTTCGGGGAATTTGGGAGTTTTTTGTAATTACAGAGATATTTTGTTGTAATTTCATTTTCCAAAGTTACCGGAATTTACAAAAGAAAGGAGATTTTTAATAAATTTTCAAGCATCAGAGGAAGAAATGGTATGGGATGGTTCCAAATGCGGGCGCACTGCAAATAGCACTATAGATACACTGTGATGCACTGCAAGTGTATTGCAGATACACTTCGAACATACTATAAACGCATTTATATTATACGCATTTGAATTATACGCATTTGAACTGGACGCATTTGAATTATACACATTTGAATTATACACATTTGAGCTGGACACATTACATCATTTTGCAAACCTGGAATATTCCGGAAAGGAACCGAAAATGAACAAGACGAAAAGAACGCTCCTGACAATGATACTTTTGACAATGGTGCTCCAGATTGCCCTCAGCGGCTGCGCAGGCTCTGGAGGCAGAGGGAAGTCCCTGTATGAACACGGCCTGGACATAGTCGCGCTCATGGATGAGATGGTCAACAGCAGCTATGGGAGCCTGCTGAGCGATGCGGCTGATATCGAAAAGATGCGCCAGACGCTTGCCACCGGGGACTACACCGCTCCCCAGGCGGTCTACGAGATGGAGGTTCCCACAGTGGGGGACATGTTTGCCTACGCGGAAGTCGATGCCGTCACCGCCTCCTTTTCGGATTCCCTGAAGAAATTGCTTGATAACCGGAGCGCCGCTTCCCTGGTCACCCTGATCAACTCGCAGAGCGGAGCGGCCGCCCTTGCCGCTTCTTCTATATATACGGCGGCAAAAACTTTCGTCAGCAGCGAGACCGAAGAGGGCATCCTCTATCTGTATACTTTCCAGGAGGGCAATCCCATCGCGGTGGTCTTCACCACCGGAGAGGACGGCACGGTCACGGCGACCGGGACTTTCCTCATGGCGGAGGGGTTTGACGCGGCATCCGCAGAGCAGCTCCAGGCTCTGTTCCGGGAAGCCGGATTCCCCGGCGCTATGCGGCTGCTGCCTGACGCACCCTGATAGGGTTCTGCGGTGGGTGCGCCCCTTATGGTCTCATGTATACCGAACCGCAGAGTCGGGGGGCTTTCCGGCTCTGCTGTCTTCTTGCTTTGCCGCCGTCCTACCCCGCTGTTTCCCGGCTCTGCCGCCGTCCTGCCCTGCTATTTCCCAGCTTTGCTGCCGTCTCACCCCGCTGTTTCCCGGCTCTTCTGCTGTCTCGCCCTGCTGTTTCCTGGCTTTGCCGCCGTCCTGCCCCGCTGCTTCCCGGTTTTGCCGCCGTCTCGCCCTGCTGTTTCCTGGCTTTGCCGCCGTCCTGCCCTGCTGCTTCCTGGCTTTGCCGCCGTCTCGTCCCGCTGTTTCCCGGCTCTTCTGCCATCCTGCCCTGCTGTTTCCCGGTTTTGCCGCCGTCCTACCCCGCTGCTTCCCGGCTCTTCTGCCGTCTCACCCCGCTGTTTCCCTGCTCTTCTGTCATCCTGCTGCCGTCCTGCCCCGCTGTTTCACGGCTCTGCCGCAATCCTACATAATCAATCCAAAGACGCATTAGCAGCCATACCGGCCGTCCCTATTTCTTCCAATACATCCATTTCACCGCAGGCTTATAGCCGATTTTTCGATAGAACTCATTGTCTCCGCCGGTCATGTGGGTGGCGCCCAGTTTTTTCGTTTTGCGGTACATTTCCGATAATGCCGCAGCCGCCAGACCTCTGCCGCGATACTCCGGAATCGTGCAGAGAGGTTCCATATAAGCCAGTTTATTTTGAGGAGTCCACCACATTCCCGCAAAGCATGCATACTCCCCTTGTCCATCCGCGATTATGACGCCAAGCTCCGCCGTACTGTGAGGAGCCGTCTGTATCAGGTAATCGGCCTGTTCATACTGATGATTCCATGGCCCCTCTGTTTCCTCATGGTCAAAGCCTTTCCAACAGCACTTGCCTATTTTGTCCATGTCATATTCTTCCGGCTTCACAAAATGAAAGCCCTCCGGCAGCGGGTAGTCCAATCCCTCCTCAAAATCCAATTGCATATCGAACCGCTCATAAACCTGGCGGTATCCCAGCTTCTCTGCGGCACTTATGAGAGCAGTCTGCCCGCCGAAAAGAATCAACTGCCGTTCCCCGGCCTTTATGGGCATCTGTTCATCCGCATAGGCCACCATCTCCGGGGCAAGTTCTTCATAACCTGGTTTCAGGCTGAAATAGATATCCGTCACGGGGTTTTCATAAAAGCAGAACGCCACGACCTCGCCATCGTCTTCCCAGATTCGGTTCTTATAGGAATAAGAAATGTCCATCCAGGAGCCAAAGGATGAATAGGCATATTCAAAAAACGGTGCCGGCACTCCGTTTCGCCAATCCCTTTCATAGATGTCCAGCATAAACTGATAGATTTTCCCACAATCACCTAATACACTGAATTGTCTTGTCTTACTATTTTTCATTCTCCTTTTCTCCTTCCGTTCGGTATCGCAATATCATTGTACGGAACCGGAGGCATACTTGCAAGTAGAGGAATTGATTATAATGAAACTTACTACAAAAGACGCCCATGCTGCATCACACAGGCGTCTTTCGATTATCCATACACTATTTTTTTGATGGTGGTGCTTGCCAGACCATATTGTTCAGCCAGGGTATCTATGGAAAATCCCGATTGGAAAAGTCTTCGGATCTCCTTGTTCCTCTCTTGATAAAATATCCGGGAACCATTAGCGGCACCCCATTCTTTTTTTGAGGATATCTTTGGAATATATAGGATTTCTCCATCGACGTATGTCTGAATCTCCTTCAACAGATGTTCCGGCAATAATTCTGCTGCATTTAAATATTTCATCTTCACCGCTCCTTATTTATCCTGGAATAAATAAAGTGCAGAAACAGCAGAACATATAGCTTTATCCGCCCATACAGAATTCTATATGTCCGCTATCCTGCATGGGCAAAGAAGTCCTTGACTCCGTTTTGATACAACGCCTGTGCCCTTCGTCTCATAGCATCACTCCTTCCTGTGCAAAATCACCCTACTTTTACAGCAAGCCCATCCTAGATTCCGGACGGAACTTCTTTACCAAAAATAGCCCTGCCAGCCATGCCGTTTACTCGGTTTTTCGGTTTTTGGACAATTTTTAATCACTCCGCAGAATAAATGCAGCAAGACTTCCCTCTTTCTGCCCTGCATCTGGCGCTTCGCTTATATGCAGTGTATCATACCCCATGAAATCCGTCAATGAATCGGCCAGAACCTCCGCCGACGTCAAGGGATACTTTGATGGCTTTCTCCATGGCGCTCCCCTCTGATATCATCATGGGAATATATTTCCGTCAGCTCTTCATTTCCTGTGCCTATTATGCTATAATGCTTCACAGGGAAAGCCCGGCCGCTCGGTTTTCCGCATGTGTAACAGTTTTTCTGAAATCAGAAACCATGGAGGTAAGGGAATGGCAGAACGAGAGGAAAGATTCGAAAAAATGTTAACCGATATCCGGCAAAATCATGCCGACGTGGTAGAAAAGATGGAAAAGCTGAAAGAAGAGGGCAAGACGAAAAGCGCCACCTACCGCCAGCTTATGGGAACGAAAATGAATTATCAGAATATGCTGTCCCTCTATAAGATATACGGGCTGATTGAAGACTGAGTCGTAATATTCCGGTAGGCGACTGCTATATCCCGGACTTGAAATTGCCGGAAGAAAACCGCCGAGGAAGTAACCGAGGAGTTATAAGCCCGAAATCAGCTTGAACGGGTAGGACGTATAAACGTTGATTTATATTTGATGAAAAAAGGTTTATCGCAGAAAAATGAATTTTTTGTAAAATTTATTCCCTCTGGGAAGTGATTGCAGTATAATGGAGCCAGCGAAAATCGGGATTTAGGGGGATGATGCATATGGAAGAAACGATAAATAAAATAGTAAACATGCTGAATAAGAGAAAGTACACTTTAGAGGATATCAAAGAATTGGAAAAAGGGGAATTGCCCCACCTTGCCGAGCCCATTGTGAAGAAAGTAGTGGATTTGCTTGCAGAAAGAAAGTACAGTGAAGTCTTTGAGATTGTCGAGATGGCATCATGGCCAGTTGATCCTAATACGGAAGAAATGTCAACATGGTCAGTTGAGGATTTACAGGAAGCGGTGGATGGTTTTCTGGAACTGAATGAACTGCCCTATATGGATAAATTTGGCGTTCCCTGTGATTTTCATCCCCAGTATGAGTATCATCAGCTTTCCTGCATTTTATATAGGGATGGCAGGGGATTTTCTGCTGATTATGATTTGACTACGGATGGTGAATTAAATGACCTGACTTTGCAGATGGAGTTTTTATTTACGGATGCAAACACGATGAAGCCCATATTTTTAGCTGTTCATGTGATGTAATATATTCTGCGAGCAGCAAATCAGGTGAACATGCCAGTGAAAAATCGGAATTGGGAGGAATGACCATGTTCGATGGAAATTTATACGATACACCTGGATTTTGCCGTCATGGCTTAAGCATAGGTTTGGTCAATCAAATACAGATTTTGTTTGTCCCTGTACTGCAAATTATACTGCACACCGGTTAAATTTGCAGCGCAACCCGACTAAGTCACTGCCTTAAGCAGTGACTTTTAGACCGCCAGCCAAGTACTTTCCCGGAGACGCCACTGTAAATCCTGGCGGTCTACAGTATAAATGTATTTCAGAGGCAGCCTCTATTTACGATTATCCAATGGATGCGGAGGAAATCGGGAGATTCGTGTTCCAATTCTTTGAGCAAATGAAGCTGCGGAATTTAACGCTCCATACGCCCTATAAAAATTACTGGCTTATGCCCAAGGGGATTCGAAGCTTCAAAAAATATGTAGAAGCCACTTTTTCTGTTGACCTTAGATGGGATGGGGATGTTTTTAGTGTCTGTCGCTGGGTTCCGGCGCCTGACCGCGGTTTTGAACCGAATCCCTCCAGTAAGGATCTCACCATAAGCAACTTCGTTTCGGCAAAGGAATCGGGAGCGTTGCTGGCTGCCCCCAGGGCGTTTCCCATTCCCGCCAGCTTCACGCTGCGGTTTATCTTTCCGTTTGTCATGGATGTCTTCTCCCAGTATAGCTATAGGAACTGTCGGAAAATAACTGCTGCAGTTTCTGTAGGAAAAAGCCTTGAAACACAAGAAAAACAGCTTCCAACACGCAGCAGTTATTTGCAGACAATTCCATATCCTCTCGCAATCTCCAAGACGCATATCGCGGGGCCTCACAGAGCTCCGTCAAGCCGGTTCCCCCACGATTGTCCGTCTGGAGGATCCATATCATGCCCTCATGCTTCAGCGGGCTTTTCTAAAGACCATTCTTCCAGCTGAGCTGCATTGACGTTTACCGCTTTTTCTATGGCATCCTTTTTTAATCCCATAGCACGAAGCGCAAAAGCGGTTTCCCTCGCCTGCTCCATTTTTCCTTCTTTTATGCCTTCTTTTATGCCTTCTTCTATCCCTTGCCTCAAAATTGTCTTGGCCTCATATTCCAGCACTCTGCCACCCATAACAGACTTCACTCCTTCCCTGACATTCTCAAACTTCCTGGCAATATTCTCTACAACCTTCCCTGCCATTTCGTCAACGGTTTCCGGCTCTCCGCTGGTCGCTCGGATAATGGTTTCATACGGTACAAGTTTAGGATTCCTCACGGAAAAGCACCTCCATTTCTTCATGCAGTATTTGCAAGGCACTGTGTATGTGATGCCA
>NZ_CAJUCP010000084.1:0-7961 GCF_910585425.1 uncultured Acetatifactor sp.
GATATGGGCCGGATACTCTCCCTTTCCCGCAAGGGGCCCGCCGTTTAAGCCGCAGGATGTGAGCTCCGCCTGGGCAAAGCTCCCGTCCGCCGAGAGCGTCAGCTTCTCCGCGCATCCCTGTCTGCTGTACCAGGTGCCGTTGGTGTGCCTGTGATAAAAAATATACCACTGGCCGTTTATCCCCACCAGGCCCCCGTGGTTATTGGCCCCGTAGGCCATGGGCAGGTCGCCGGGCTTGTCATGGTCGATATGCATGTCGCAGTTGCTCACCAGGACGCCACGGTACACGAACCCCTCCCTGGGATGCTTGCTTGTGGCGTAGCACAGCTCATGCATCACCTCCGAGGAGTAGACAAAGTAATAGGTGTCCCCGATCTTCCGGATGGAGGACGCCTCGAAGAAGGAATGCCCCTCGAAGCCGCTCCCCTGGCAGTGGGTGTAGCCCGGCACCACGCACACCGGGGCTTCCAGCACTGTCAGCATGTCCGCGTCCAGCACCACCGCCATGGAGCCGGAGCGGTCCTTGTCCCATCTGCCGCTGAAGCCGGTGTAGAGATAGGTCACTGACCCTTCCGTCAGCACCGCCGGGTCGAACTGAGGCTCGTCTCCCTCCTTATCGCCCAGCCTCACGCCGTCCGGATAATGGACATAGCCGTAGAATTCATACCGCCCCGCCGGAGTATCGCACACGGCCACGGACACGATGTGCTGTTTGTCCAGCACATAGTAGAGATAATATCTGCCGTCCGGCCCCTGCGTCACGTCCGGGGCATAGAGGCAGGCTTTCCCCTCCCTGTTCAGGGGATCCTCGTTCCTGGGGTAGATCACGCCCTCGTAGCGCCAGTCCGAGAGATCCTCCAGCGGGGCGGACCAGCACACATAATCCCCCATGCAGAACACGAATCCATTGTAAAAGTCATGGGAACCATAGACATAGACCCTGTCTCCGAAGACATGGGGCTCACCGTCCGGTATGTACTCCCAGGACGGCAGATACGGGTTGAAGGCTTGTTTCTTCATTTTGGGCTTCCTCCTTTTCGAATCCATCGTTTCTCAGAATCTTCAGGCCCGATTCAATATGGCTTTCAGGCCCCTGTTACGAACGTCTGCTTTTGTTGCGAATCACTGTTTCGGATTGGAAACATGTTCATCGGGTCTCCGGCCGCTTCCCAGCCTCCCCTCACGCGCTTGCTCCGCCCTGTTTCCCCGTGGAGATCTTCTTGATCCATTTTCCGCTCTTGAGCCGGAACACGCACCATATGGTCTTGGCAATCTGGTCGAATTTCAGGCAGGTATAGATCCAGAACGCCGGGAGATGCAGCGCGAAGCCTGCCAGCAGCCCCAGAGGGATGGACAGCACCCACAGGAAGATATTGTCCGCCAGCATCAGCATCTTGGTATCTCCGCCGCCCCTTAGGACTCCTTTGGTCATGATGCTGTTGGTGGACTGGAATATCATGATCAGCGCGATGGCCTCCATCAACTGTCCGGCCACCCCCGCCGTCTCCTCAGAAACATTGTAGGCGCCGATCACCGGCCCGCTGATCACAGTGATCACCAGAGCGGCAAAGAGCCCCAGGGCCAGTCCCAGCCCCATGAACGCGTAGCCCTGGCCCAGGGCCTTCTCCCGGTCCCCCTCTCCCAGGGTCTGTCCGGTGACGATTGCCCCTGCCTGGGCCACTCCCTGGGTCAGCACATTGCTCATCTGCTGGGTGACGCTGGTGATGGCATTGGCTGCCACAAAGTTTACGCCCAGATGCCCCACCACCATGGCCACAGTGTTGTTGCCGATGGCCAGGATGCCGTCGCTGACCAGAACCGGGATGCTGATGCGCACATACTCCCCTATCAGGTCCCCTGTCTTCATGCCCAGATGCCTTATCCTAAACCCGATGGCCTTATCCTTGAAGAACAGATAGCCGCAGATCATGCCCGCCTCGAACACTCTGGCGATCAGCGTCCCCAGGGCAGCGCCGGCAATCCCCATCCGGGGCATCCCCAGCTTCCCGAAGATAAAGGCGTAATTGGCCGCGATGTTCACGCAGAAGGCCCCCATGGACACATACAGCGGCATCCGCACCTGGCCCACGCTGCGCAGCACGATGGTGCAGACCAAGGACAGCCCCAGGAAGAAATAGGTGATGATGGAATACCGGAAGTAGATGATGCCCAGGGAGATGATGTCCTTTTCCGTGGTGTACATCCCCATGATGGCGCCCGGAATGGCGATGGTGGCAATGGCAAAGGCCAGAGCCAGTCCCAGAGTCAGCCTCACCATGATGCAGATGGTCTTCTTCAGGGCCTGTGCCGACTTCTCCGGTTCGCTCTCCCGCATCCCCCAGTACCTGGAGACCATCACCGATGCCCCCATGCCCAGCCCCATGCAGAAGATGTGATAGATATTGATGAACTGGTTGGCCAGGGAAGTGGCGGAAAGCTCCACCTCCCCAAGGGTCCCCACCATAATGGTGTCCAGCATATTGACGCCGATGGTGATCAGGCTCTGCAGGGCTATGGGGAGGGCCAGCGTCAGCACCCTCCCGTAGAATACCCGGTCCCCGGAAAAAAGTTTTTTGATTGTTTTTATCATATATACACCTCTGCTCCCGGAGGGCTGGCCTCAGCCCCTGCCGATCATGTCACCGATCTGCTCTATGATAAGCCTTATGAAATCCGATTCCTGATTCGTCTGCGCCACAGGGCCCTCCCCGGTGAAGAGCATCCGGGTCCGATGCTCCGGGGTGTAGCAGTCCCAGTAGGGCATATCGCTGCCGTCCGCGTCTTTTCCGTTGGGATCCCCCGTGGCGATGAAGTTGGCCCAGTAATTGCACATCTGCCTGGCCAGATCGTAATGCCTGCCCACGAAAGGCCTCCAGCATTTGGCCAGGGTCTCGAAGAAGAACCACAGATCCACGGAGTGGAAGGTGCCGGGATCGTCCCAGCCCGGGATGTCCGCCTGGAAGCTGTAATAATAGTTCTTCCGGGGCTTTGCGCCACAGGCGTTGGCCAGGAACTCGCTCCTCACCGTACAACTGATCCCGCTCACCGGGGCATAGCCCCTCTCCGTCTTCACCCGGGACTCGGGGCAGGCCAGGAACCGCTGTGCCCGCTCTCCCAGAAGCTCTCGGGCCATGCGCTCCAACTGGGCCTCGTCGGCGGCAGGAATCTCATTGTGGAACTCGTCCCCTGTGTTCCCTGCCATCACCGCCACGTCCACGCACTCTCCCTTTGCGTACAGCACCAGGGGATCCCCCACGCAGAAGCGGTTGTCCAGCACCGTGAACATGGCCGGATGCTCCCTGGTGTACTCGTCGTAGCGGTCTCGGATGAACGCGGCGTCCAGCTTCCGGGCCTCCGCCAGGGTCTTCACCCCCAGGAAGTCGAAAAAGGCCGCCCCGTTACGCTCCGCGCTGTCCAGCTTCTCCGGATCTCCGATTCCCCCTTTCCTGTAGGGGCTGCGGATCATGGCGCTCATGATGATGGCTTTCTGGAACAGGCCCTCATTGTCCTTACAGGACATCTGGCTCAGCACGCTGCCGCCGCCTGCGGACTGCCCCGCGATGGTGACATTGTCCGGATCGCCGCCAAAGGCCGCGATGTTGCGCGCCACCCATCTCAGCCCCGCCTGCTGGTCCAGGCTGCCGAAATTGGACGGCGCCTCCGGCTGCTGGGCGGTGAGGTCCGGATGGGCCAGATAGCCGAACACATTCACCCTGTAATTCACGGACACCACCACGATGCCCCTCCTGGCCAGGCGCTCCCCATCGAACTCCATCTCCGCGGGATACCCGCACTGCAGCCCGCCTCCGAAGAACCACACCAGCACCGGGCGCTTCTCCTGCGCATCCTTCGCCCCGGTCCACACATTCAGGTACAGGCAGTCCTCGTCCATGTCGATCTGGGGATCCACATGCCATTCCCTGCAATAGATATCGGTTCCCAGGCCCGGAATGCTTTGCATGGAAATCGGCGCGAAACGATATGCCTCTCTGACGCCCTCCCAGTCCGCCGCGGGCTGCGGGGCGCGCCATCTGTTCTCTCCCACCGGAGGGGCCGCAAAGGGAATCCCCTTGAATGCCGTGATCCTGGGATCCGCCGCCTCGATTCCGCGCACTATGCCGTTTTCTGTCTTTGCTGTTCTGATCATCTATGCCTCCTTGCTCCTGTTCTGCTGCCCCGGGATACGCCGACTGCCAAGCTGCCGGGCTCCGGGCCGCCCATCGCTCTATTGTCTCTTCCTGGGGTCGATATGGTATATCTCGCCCTCTTTCAGCTTCCGCAGCGGGCCCGGAACCACATAATCGCCCTCTCCGGCGTCTCCCAGGAAATCCTCCGCCCATAGGACCTGACGGTCGATCCGCGTCTTTTCCTCCAGGGCCCGGACTTCCAGTTTTCCCATATCCTCCACATGCTTTATGTGCTTCCTCCGCTCCAACTGCCCCGGCATTGCGAACATGGCCTCTCCCGCCCGCTCGAAGACGAGAGTGTAGTTTTTCGTATCCACCTGAATATCGAACCATCCCTCCTGTCCTGTCAGGTCGAATCCCTCAAATTCCTGCCAGGCCGGCAGATTCAGGCATACCTCCGGCTCCGGATAGAGCACCCGCAGATAGCCGCCCTTCAGCTTCACGTACAGATTGCCCTCCGAGGTATTGTCCCTGGTGGGGAATTTGATGGCTGCCTCCCCGCAGTCGTAGAAGATGTTCCCTGCCAGCACCGCGTCCCTGGAGGTTCCGCCCCGCTCCAGGCCGTGCATGCGGAAGCCCACCGGTTTGGCGAAATATCCCGCGCTCCTGCACTTCCCGATGAGATTGTTCACCACCCGCATGCGGTCTGTCCCCTCCCCGTACACGGCGTATCCGTTGACGACATTGTCTTCAATCATTTTATACCATCCAGAGGAACCGGGCTCCGCCGGGACGGCATTCCTGTCGAACCTTCCCTCCACGTTCCAGAAGATATTGTGGTCAATCAGGTTCACGCCCTCCTTGGTGCACTCGATGAAGACCGCTTCCCTCTGCTCTATGCCGTCCAGGAACAGGTTCCTGGTAATCCGGTTGTTCTCATTGCCGCAGTCCAGCCAGATATGGTCCGCCCGGAAGGTGTCCCGGAAGATATTGCGGCGGAACAGGCCGTTTCTGCTGTTGTGGAGCTTCATCCCTCCCGCTTCCCAGGAGAGCTCCATGCGCTGCCACCCGGTCCCCGCAATCAGGCAGTCCTCCACCAGCATATTCTCCGCATGGAGCCCTGCGATGCCGCACACTCCCGCGTCCCGCACCGTGCATCTTCGGATCACGGTGCTGCCGATGATCTGCCCTTCCGTCCACTGATGATGCCAGCACTCGTTCCCCACGTCGATCCCCACGGCATTGGACCAGTCGATCGTGCAGTCCTCTATGATCCAGTGATGCCCCCTGTGGCAGGACAGCGCCCCTCTCTGTGGCACGGGCGCTCCGGTGGCCGCGTGGGCGAAGGTGAGCCCCTTCACTCTGATGTAGGACAGGAATGGCTCCTGGGGCGCGAAGCACTGCTCCCTGGAGGTGAGCTCGATCACATGCTCCGCCGGATCCCCGTCCCCGGGGAGACGGAAATGGACAGTCTGGCCGTTGGCCTCCACCCAGTACGTCCCCTCCTCCCGGGCCATCTGGTGGTACAGGCTCACCTGTTTCAGGGGCCTGCCATCGCAGAACACCATCCCCCTTCGGTTCAGATACGTGGTCATGTCAGTCTTGTCGTATTCCAGGAACAGTCTGTCGTGGAGAATGTTCACCGCGCAGAAAGGATTGTAGCCCCGGAACATATCCGGATCCAGCCTGTGCTGCCAGATCCGCATCCCGGTATTCACAGTCTCCCCGGGGAAGCCGCCGCTGCGCCAGCCTGTGCTCTTCTGAAAATCGAAGACCTGTTCCGACGCTTTGACGATCACTTCCCCGTCGCCGAAGGCCTCATAGCTGACCATCTTCTCCGGGGACGTCCCGCCCCTTCTGGGCCTGACCCACTCTCTGTAGGTTCCGCCGTGGATCAGGACACGGGTCCCGGGCTCTGCCGCCTCCGCTGCCTCCTGGACGGAAAAGAAGGGGTTGGCAGCGCTGCCGTCCCCTTCCCCCTTCTTCCCGCGAGTCCTGTCCACATGTATTTCCCTGTCAAAAATGTTCTCCTTCTCCCAGAACGGAAACCGGGTTCCGTCCGGGAGCAAGGCTGTGGTGTCCTCTTTTTTATTCATATTTTTCCCATTCCGCGGGCATCTGCCCGCTCTCTTTCTCTGCTTCTTCCCTTTCTGATGCAGGGCGCCTCCGCGCCGTGCCACCGTCCGTCTTAGAGCGGCGCCTTATTTACCCGCTTTCCTGAACAGGATCACATTCCAGGACAGGGGCTTTACATGGGTCTTCAGCACGCCGCCCTCAAAGGTTCCGCCCGGATTCTCCACAGGCCGGATGGCGTCCGGTTCCTCGAATGTGTTCCTGGCGTCCAGGTCGGCGGTATGCATCTCCTGATGTCCCGCGAACACATAGTCCTCAAAGCCCTTTACATCCAGGGTCAGAGGATACTCTTCCTCCTCGCTGCGGTTGATGGCGAACACCGCCAGCTGCTCCCGCTCCTTATCCCAGGCGGAGGCCGCGTCGATGTAGTTCACGCCCTCCTTGCCCGTATACTGGGAGGTGTCGTCTATGGCATAGCCGGGCATGTCGAAGGTCTCGCTCTCCACCGCGGTCTCCATGGAGGTTCCCCTGGCGTATTCCATCATCTGGCAGAAGGCGTAATGGGAAGCCGACTTCCACACATGGTCGTGGTTGGAGGCACACAGCGCCCCCAGGCCTCCCGTCATGCAGCCGATCTTCACCCTGTCCGCATGGCGCAGGAACGCCAACTGGATGGAGAGCATGGACAGCATCTGCAGGAGATCCCCGCCGGGCCGGAAACGCTCTTCCATATTGTCGGGATCGTGGAGGATGTATTTCCTCTCCGGGTCGAACCTGTAGTGGGCCCGGACCATATTGTGGTAGCCGTAGCCCGGGTGCAGGGGCGTGTTGGGCCGGATCATGGCTCCGTACTCGTCGAAGGAGAGCATGATCTTCTTCGGGGAGCGGCATTTCGCCCCGATCAGGTCGCAGAGCGCCACCTCCGTATTGATGAAATCCTCGTAGTAGACGGAGCCGCCCAGCAGCGCTTTCACGTCTCCGGGAGGCGCGCTGTGGTAATGGTGCATGGAGAGATAGTCCACGGAATCATAGCATTCCTGGAGCACCGTCTCCTCCCACTGGGGATAATGGTCCATGAACAGCGCCGAGGAGGCGCACACTGCCGTCTCGATGCGTCCATCAATCCACTTGATGGCCTTGGACACTTCGTTGGCCCGGACACCGTACCCTCTCGGATCCTTGTCCCAGGAGCCCAACTGCCAGGGGCCGTCCATCTCATTGCCCAAGTACCAGGTCTTCACGTCGTAGGGCTTCTCGTGGCCGTTCTTCCGGCGCAGGTCGGACCACCAGGTCCCGCCCTCATGGTTGGTGTACTCCACGATGTCCATGGCGTCCCGCATGTCCCCGGTGCCCAGGTTGATGGTGTAGAGGGGCTCCGCCCCCACCTTCTCCGTCCACTGCAGGTACTCGTCGTGGCCTACCTCATTTGTGATGTACTGGTGCCAGGCCGGGTCCAGCCTGACCTTCCGCTCTTCCTTAGGGCCGATGGAATCCTTCCAGCTCCAGGCAGACACGAAGTTCCCGCCTGGCAGGCGCACCGCCGGCATGTCCGTGGCCTTCAGGGCATCGATGAAGTCCCGCCGGAAGCCCTGTTCGTCGGCGGTGGGGTGTTTCGGGTTGAACATGGTGCCGTTCACCATGGTGCCGATGGGCTCCAGGAAGGTGCTGAACAATCTGGGAGAGATCTCCCCTGTCTCATAGCACGGATGGACCGTGATTTTTGCTTCTTTTGCCATATGTTTCCTTTCTGTCGTCTGTTCT
>NZ_CAJUCP010000084.1:8061-20667 GCF_910585425.1 uncultured Acetatifactor sp.
CCCCCCGCCGCTTCAGCGAAACAGCCTGGGCAGGAAATCCTTGGCGCAGTGCCGCCAGAAGGTCCAGTCGTGGTAGCCGTATCCCTCAAAGGTAACGATGGGCACTCCTGCCGCCAGGACGGACTCCTCGTTCTCCTTCGTGCTCTCATAGCTCCACTCCTGCATCCCGCAGGCCACGAAGAGCATCGCGAACCGCCTGGAAAATTCCTCCGGATCCAGGAGGATTGAGCTGTAGTCCACCTCCTCGTTGCGGATGGTCAGGCCGCCGGAGAAGATGCCCGCCCACCGGAACAGCTCCGGATGGGCAAAGACGCATCTCTGGGTCTGCATGCCGCCCATGGACAGCCCTGCCATGGCCCTGTGCTCCTTGTCGGGGATTGTCCTGTAAGTCCTGTCGATAAAGGGAATCCCGCTGCTCACCAACTCCTCCGCAAAGGCGCTCATGGCCGGATGATATGCCCCGCTGTCCGGGAACGCATATCCTGTTCCCATGACCACGATCATCTCTTCCATCTGCCCCGCGGCGATGAGATTGTCCGCCAGATTGGCCAGCTTCCCCTGCCAGATCCATCCCGCCTCGTTCTCTCCGCCGCCATGCTGGAGATAGAGCACCGGGTATCTGCGGTCAGGCTCCTTCTCGTAGGAGGCCGGGGTGTACACATAGCAAAGCTTCGTGCGCCCTGTCTCCTCTGACCGGTAGTAGTTCAGGTGGACGGTTCCGTGAGGGTTCTGCCGGATCCTGTATTCCTCAAAATCCGCCTCCGGCATCTCCAGGTAGTTGATGGCCCGGAACCCGCCGTATCCCACAGGCGCGTTCCCGTCCAGGACATCCACGCCGTTGACCTTGACGCCGTAGTAGTGGAATCCCTTCTCGATCCCCTTCACCTCGCAGGTCCACCAATCTTCTTCCGCAGGCTCCAGAGCAAAACATCCCATGCCCCAGATGTCCGCCTCCACGGTCTTGGCGCCCTTTGCCCTGATCCAGAACCTGAACTTTCCTTCCGCCGCGTCCACCACTTCCGCGCCGCAGTGCTCATCCTTGTATTTCCCGGCGGGCCTGCCCTTCTCGTCAAAGGCATGGACCAGTCCTTTATAAATGGGGTCGAACATCAATATGTGCTCTGCGAAGGTCTGGCGATCCATCTGCTCTGTGTCCAGAGGCGCCTCCTGATACGTGAAATCCCCTTCCTCTGTTCCGGAGCCTGTCCGGTCTTTCGCCCCGCCCTGGAAGATCAGCTCCGCGAAATCCCGCAGGCTGGCGCGCCACACATGCCACTCATGGTATCCGGGATAGCATCTCTGCCCTCCCGCCACGCCCAGGGCCCGGAAGCGGTCCGTGTAAGCCTTCTGGGCCTGGTCCAGCCCTTTCTCGCCTGCTCCTGCGGTCATCAGCACAGTCTCCATGGGGTATTCCTCATGCCTGCTCAAAATCTGCTCCGCCTCCTGGTCCCGCATGCCGGAGAAGACGCCCAGATGGGCGAACAGCTCCTGGAAACGGGCAACGAACTGGGTGGCCTGGGCGGATCCCAGGGAAAGCCCGGCCATGGCCCTGTTGCTCCGCCCCTTTGCGGTGCGGTAATGGTTCTCGATAAAGGGAATGACATTCTCCGCAATCTCCCTGCCGAAATCCCCCGGGAAGAAGACAGGGTCCTCGTCCTTCAGGAAAGCGTAGCCGCAACACATGACCACGATCATCTCCCTGGCTTTTCCCTCCGCAATCAGATTGTCCAGGATGAAGTTCAGCTTACCGTTCCAGATCCAGCCCGTCTCGTCCTCGCCCACGCCGTGCTGTACATAGAGCACCGGGTATTTCCGCCCAGGCTCCCTGTCATAGGAGGGCGGCGTGTACACATAGCATTTCTTCACATGCCCGTTGACGCCGGAGACATAGGTGCGGATCTGGACATCCCCGTGGGGCACATCCTTCAGGAACCAGAAATCCTCCCCCTCTCTGGGCACTTCGAAAAAGTTGGTGGCCCCAAAGCACCCGTAAGCCACCGGCGCCACCGGGTTGGCGACCTGCACGCCGTCCACATACCAGAAATGATAGTGGAAGCCCGGCGCGATGCCGGACACGGTCTTCGAGAAGTTTCCCTCCCCGTCCCGCTCCAGGGCGATGCGCTCCCGCCCCATGCTGCCGCCTACCCCGGCCACCTCCACTGTCTCCGCCGAGGGGGCGCGCATGGTGAAGGTCACGTCCCCATTGTCCTCCAGCCTTACCCCCCAGATGTCGTCCCGGTATTTCAGGGCAGTCTTGCCGTCCTTTTCCTCCCTGTAGGCCGTCCTGTAGATGGGGTCGAAAAACAACGGGTGCATAGTCAGTGCCTGATTTCGTTTTGTATGCATATATAACCTCCTATTCCAGTTCCGCATGTCTCACGGACGATGCCAATCATTATCTCTCTCGATATACAAACTCGCTGAACGCCGCGCTTCCGCCGGCCTCTCTCGTGGAGTACACTGTCAGGCCGAAACGGCAGCCGCAGAAATGTTCCATGCTGAACCGAAGCTGATGCTCCGGCCCGATCTTCTGCCAGCGGCTCCAGAAGCTCCTGTCTTTATAATAGAAGGAACATACATCCTTTCCTTCCGAGAAGTCCGCTTCCAGCTTCAGGACATAGGGCTTCTCCTCCACGGGCACGGCTGCCCATTCCTCCTCCGGCCTGTTCTCCGGGGGGAATTTCCGGAATTCTCCCGGCTCCACGGTCCGCACCACCATCAGCAGCTCCCCGTTCCTGCGGGTCAGCCCCAGGAATCCGAAGCAGGACTGCAGGGCGCAAAGTCCGGCGAAGTCCCCCTCCCTCAGCCCCCCGCCGTCCACGGTGACTTCCGCGGCACAGCCAGGCATCAGCATCCGCTGGGTCAGGGTATTCCTGGCCTGCAGGAGGGAGGCGCACACCTTGTCGGTAGCGACCTGCCAGGTTCCGGCCTCTCTGTCATGGGCGATCAGCGACAGGTCAGGCTCATGGTTGAATTCCCAGTGCGTCTTCAAATCCCCCTTAAAGTCATCACTGCCCACCAGAGGCGCATAGACATATCCCGGCCTTGTGCTCTCTACGGGGAAATCCTGGGGAATGGTCCCCCGGTCTCCGAAGACAGGATAGTCATCCTCCCATGTCACTGGCATGAGGAAGGGCACCCGCCCCACCGCCCCGCTGTCCTGGAACTGAATCGCGTACCATTTCCCCTCCGGCGTATCTACGATAGGGCCCTGGGCCACGCCTCTGTTTGGAAGCCCGCAATCGTCGTCCAGCACGTCTCCGCCAATGAACTCCCCTTCCAGGGAATCCGCCACGAAACAGCTTTCCGTCCTTCTCCACACATCGGGCCTGGAATGGATCAGGAAGAGATAATATTTTCCGCGGATCTTGTACAGGTGGCTGCCCTCATAGCCCAGGTGCGGATTGTCCTTATCGCTTACGATCAGGCGATGGAGCCCGCCCTCCAGAGGAGCGCTTAAGTCCTCTTTCAACTGCGTCAGCCAAATCTCCCGGTTCCCGTACACGATGTAGACTTTGCCGTCATCATCGAAGAGCAGGGAGCAGTCGTGGAAGAACCCTTCTATATATCGCTTCTCCCAGGGACCCTCCGGCCGGGAAGCCGTGTAGAGATAGGTCCTGTGGGTATCGTTCGCCACGAAGCACACATAGTAGGTGCCATGGTGATACCGCAGGGAAGCCGCCCACATGCCCTTGCCGTAGATGTTCTCCTCCCCCTCCAGGGTCTGTCCCGGCGTGCTGTCCAGCTTCTCATATACATAGGAAAGATGCTCCCAGTTCCGCAGATCGTAGGAGCGCAGGATCTCGCAGCCCGGCATGAAGTGCATGGTGGTGCTCACCATATAATAGGTATCCCCCACCCGGATGGCATCGGGATCCGGATAATCCAGCCTGGTGATGGGATTGATCGCCGGATATTGCGCGGCGCGCCCGTAGGAATATCCTCTGTCCGACACGACCTTCCCCGGTCTCCACTCAAAGTAGGCCACGCCGTTTTGCTCCACGGGGAAAGAAATCTCCAGCCTGCCGTTCTTGGGCTTCACCCGCCTGGTCTCCACGAAAGGACGGGCGGCGTCCCGCAGCAGCCTGCATTCCTCCGGGGACAGGTTCGCCGGTTCGCCCATGTCATGCCATATTTTCAGCGGATTGCAGCGGGCCTCGTCCACCGTTTTCGTCAGCAGGCATCCCTCCCGCTGCTCCTCCATCTCCAGGGTCAGCAGATACTTCTCTCCTGTCCGCCTGTTGGCCACATTCCATGCCACCCCGCGGTAGCTGCCGTCGTCCATGCTCATTACTACGGCATTGTCGTTTTTCAGGATGCAGTGCCCCTTCCCTTCCTTCAGCTTCTTGAAGAAGGCAAAGCTCCAGAAGGTGGGCTTGGGGATACATCCGTTGGCCACCAGGCCGAAGCCTCCGTGGAAAGGCGTAAAGGGCACGCCCTGCTCCTCGAACACGTCCCCGAAGGTCCAGTAGGAATAGGATTCATTGTCATCCCCCAGCCTGGATAGCTGACGGGCTATGTAAGCTGCGTTCTGGTTGGTGTCATGCAGCGGCGCATTGGGGATATAGGAGGTATTGAACTCCGTGATGTGGATTTCCCTTCCCCGGTATTCCGGGAAGCTGTCTATGATCTCCCTGGTGGTGTGCAGATTGGCGAAACCGTCCTCGGCCCGCATCAGCTCCGGGTAGCCGTAATGCCCCACCCGCTCCGGCACTTCGGTGGTATAATGGTGCCTGGTGACAAAGTCCGGCGCCAGCCCATTGTCCCGGCAATACTCCAGGAACGCCCTGATCCATACCTCATCGCTGCCTCCGCAGACTGCCGGTCCGCCTACCCGGAAGCCCTCGTCCACTTCCTTCACTGCCGTAAAGGTCCGGTGGAACAGCCTGAAATATTCCTGCATGTCGGCGTGTTCCCAGAATCCCGGCAGGTTCGGCTCATTCCATACCTCGATGGGCCATCCCACCACTTCCTCCCGTCCGTAGCGCCCGCACAGATGTATCAGCAGCGCCTTCACCATCTCCGTCCACTTCTCGTAGGAAGCGGGGGGCGTGGTATTTCCCTTCCAGTAAAAAATCGTCTGTCTCCCGCTGGCCATTTTCTCCGGCATGAAGCCCAGCTCCAGGAACGGCCTGATTCCCAGCTCCAGATAGCTGTCCATGACCCTGTCCAGATAGGTGAAATTATATTCCGGGACGCCGTCCTCCGTCTCCTGGTAGATCGCCATGTCATCGCAGAACAGCCCGTGCCCCCTGATATACCGGAAGCCGATCTCCTCCTGCACCAGCTTCAACTGCTCCAGATACTCCCGGTGGAGGGCCAGTCCCATCCGGCCGGTCCCCACGCAGAAATCCACCTGGTTGCGGAATTCCGCTCTCCCCTCCGGCGTCAGCACAATCCTTTTTTCTTCCATTTTATGTCCTCCGCATGCTATTACGTTTTAGCATGATTTATAAAAACAGCGGTTCCAGAACAGTTTTCCAGGAGCCGCTATTCCTTTTCAATTTATCGCTTTCCCCTCTCCGTCCTGAGGCTGTCCCCCGCTGCTCTCCCTGATGCAGTAGAGCGGCAGATGCTCCCGCCGGATGGGGATGTCGATTTGGCTGTTGCAGGCCAGCAGCATGATGTCCAGCGCCGTCTCCGCCATCTCCATAGAAGGAACGTCCACGGAGGAGAGCGGAGGCCTGTTGTATTTCAGGATCCCCGATTCCTCAAAGAATATGATCCTTACGTCCTCCGGAACCCGGATGCCATTGTCCTGGCAGTAGTCCATGATGCCGCCGGCCAGCCTGGAATCCGCCACCAGCCAGGCTGAAGGCAGTTCAATCTTGGAGAGCACTTCCCTGGCCGCCCCATAGCCGTTCTCATAGCTGCTGCACCCCAGGTACACGTTCCAGTCTTCCTTCACCCGGATGTTGCGGCTCCTGCATCCCACCATGAAGCCTGCCTCCATCTTCCTCTCGGCACGGCTGTTGTTGTCAAAGCCGATGAACGCCGCCGTCCTGATCTCCGGGGCGGCCATATAGGCAATGCACTGCTCCCCCGACCGGTAGCTGTCCATCATGACGCAGTGGAATTTCGTGCTCTCCCTGCCGATTAAGATGATGGGGATGGTATAGTCTCCCGCCTCCAGCGCTTCCTGGTCTTCCGAAGACAGTCCGCTGATAACGGCCCCGCTGATCCGGTTGCCGGACAGCATCTCCCCATGCCGCATCAGCTCCCCCGGCCTGTAGGGCTGTATCATCACTTCCACCTTGCATTCCCGCTTCTCCGAGGCCTCGTAGATTCCCCGGATGAACCTTCCCACGCGGGAATTCAGATTGTCGGTCCTCCAGAATATGGCCAGCACATAGGGGACTTCCTCCTCCGCCTGGCGCAGCCGCCTGGCGTAGATGTTGGGCCGGTAATTCAGCTCCCTGGCCGCATCCAACACCTTTTTCTGGGTCTCCTTTGAGATGCGGATCCTGTCTCCCCTTCCGCCCAGCACCACCGAGACCGTGCTCTGGGATACCCCCACCTTCTCGGCTATCTCTTTGATCTGCGCTCCTGCCGTCTTTTTCGTCTCCATATCACGATCCCCTTATCCAATCCAGCTTTGATGAATAGTATCAGTTTATCCTCTCCCCTGCGTTCTGTCAATGGTTTAATACAGCTATCTCTCCCGGATTTCGTGAATGGAAGCTTATTTGACATCGGGGACCGACATCGCAAGCTCTATGACGGTCCCCCATGCATTACATCCTTAATTCCCTTTTCTTACGTCGATCACCTTCTGGTACTTCTGGCAGTCGAACTCATACAGTTCTTCGAATCCCAGACCGTTCATCTTGTCCTTCATTTCGGTCCACATCTGGTCGAATTCCGCTTTGTCCGTGGCCATGATCATCCTCCAGGAAGCATCCTTCAGCTCCTGTCCGCACTGGCTCCTGACCAGGGCTATGTCCGTGGTATCGCTGTCGAGCACCACATTCACATTGGCCACTACCTTCATCAGGCCATTGTCCTGATAATACTGCGTCTGATTGTCCGTGCCGTATTTCTCGGCCCATTCCACCCATCTCTGCTCCTTGGGCTTCTCCTGCTGGGAGGACCAGTAGCCGAAGCTGTAAGGCTCGTTGGTCCTGGGATTGATGGCCATGGAGCCCACGATATACTGGTTCAGCTTCTGGGTTCCATCACTGAAGCTTCCGCCGCCCCACTCTGCGGGCAGTTCCTTTTCACCGTTCATATACGCGGACGCGTCCTCCGGCTGTACGAAGCGGCCGTCTTCCATCACATAGTTGATTCCCTCGATGCCGTACCACATGGTGGCCACGCCCTCAGCGCTGGCCATCCAGTCCAGCATGTCCATGATCCTCTTTTCCTTCTCGCCCTCCACCTGGGAGCCCACGCCCCATACGCGGCCGGAGCCATAGTAGGAATCCGCCACCTGGTAGATATTCATATCGCTGATAGGCACGTTCACGAAGCCCTTGCCCGCAGCTTTGTCCTCATCGGTGAGGCCGATGCTGGCCAGGCTCATCTCCCAGTTGTACCACAGCAGGAATTTCCTGTAATTGCGGAGCTTCTGATTGTCCGTGGTGGTCCAGTCCTGGGTGCTGGAATCCGGATCGATCAGCCCTCTCTGGTTGGCCTCGAAGAAGAAGTTCAGCAGCTTGTAATAAGCGCCGTTCTCGTCGATGATGGACATCATGGTGTTGTCATTGCCCAGCAGCACGGAGTCTCTGCCCTCCTGTCCGTACCATTTACAGGTCTGCAGGATGTTCTCCATCCCGAAGCCGTCCCAGTCCTTCCAGAGGGAGATGGCGTAGGCGGAATCTCCGTCCTTGTTGGTAGGATGGTTCTGCTGCATCTGCTCCAGCACATCCAGCAGCTCGTCCAGGTTCTTGATCTCCGGGGAGCCCAGCTCCTTATAGTAGTCCCAGGGCAGGCACACCGAGGAGAAAGGAATGCTCTCGGAATAGGTATCCGCGGAAGTGTTGGTCATCTCGCTGGGGATGCCGTACACCTTGGAGCCGTCCCCCACCTGGCCGTTCCAGGCGTCGATCTGGTCCTTGAACACAGCCAGATTCTCGTAATTGTAAATGGAACCTGTGATATCCTTCACCAGCCCGGCTTCCACGCACTCGATGAAGTCGGCATTGTCCAGCAGTATCACATCTCCCAGATTGCCGTTGCTGACCCTTGTCTGATACAGGCCGGCCCCGTCGCCGGATACCTGCGGCGCCAGTATGCTCAGCTCCAGGCCGAACTTCTCCGCCATCATCTTGGCGTACCATCCGCTCTGAATGCCGTGATAGTTTGCAGCCACATCGTACACTTCAATCTGAATCAGGTCGTCGGCCGCATATCCGCCTTCCGGAGCGCCTCCCTCCGGGGCGTCCGCCTCCGAATCCCCGGGGTCTGCATCCTCAGAACCGGAAGCCTCCTCGCCTGCGGGCTCCTGCTCTTCACCGCCGGATTCCTTAGGCGTCTCCTGGGAGCTTTGTGCCCCCCCAGACTCTTTGTCTCCGCATCCCGTGGCTCCCAGGGCCATCATGGCCGCAAGGCTTAATGCAACTGCTTTTTTCCACTTCATAATAAATCCTCCTTATATAGTTTTCGTGGCTTATATCTGTCGATACATGGTTACCCTTTTACCGCGCCGATCATGATCCCCTTGACGAAGAACCGCTGGAAGAAAGGATACACCAGCAAAATCGGCGTCACTACGATGATCGTCACCGTCATCCGGACGGAAGTGGCCGTCTGTGCGGTGGACAGGGCCTGCTGTATGGCGTCGCTGCCCGCATTGGAGGTCAGCAGCGAAGCCAGCGAATTGGCCTGGTTGATATACTGGTACAGTACGAACTGCAATGTGTGGAGCTTCGTGTCCGTCATCAGGAGCAGCGTATCCTGGAAGGAGTTCCACTGTCCCACGGCGGTGAAGATCGCCACCGTGGCCAGGATGGGCTTGATGATGGGGAGCACCACGGAGGCAAAGACCCGCAGGGTCCCCGCGCCGTCGATCTCCGCCGCGTCCTGCAGTTCCCTGGGCGTGGATTCCACATAGGTCTTCACCAGTATCACGTTGAAGGGCGACACCAGCGCCGGCAGCACGTAGGCCAGGAAATTGTTGGTCAGGTGCAGGTTCCTCATGGTGATATACCAGGGGATGATACCCGCGTTGAAATACATGGTCAATATGATGAAACGATACCACAGCTTCCTCTTCCACATGGTCTCCCTGGTGAACATATACCCCAGGAAGGCTGCCATCAGCACCGTGAGGGCAGTTCCGATGAACGTCCTGGCCACTGAAATCTTGGCCGCCTGCAGCAGCCCCGGAATCTGGATGGCGTTGGTGTAATTGGTGAAATGGACGCCCTGGGGCCAGAAAAGAATCTTCCCCTTGTCGCTCAGGTCATTGGCGCTGATGGTGTTTACAAATATATAATAAAACGGATAGGCGCAGACCAAAGCGAACAATGCGTACACGATGTAGGTAACGACGCTGATGGCGTAATCTCCCACGCTGCGCTTCATCTTGACTTTCCTGCTCTTCTCTTTCATCCCGATCTCCTCCTACATAAAGCTTTCGCCGCGGACCAGTTTCGCCAGTTTGTTTGCCACACACAGCAGTATGATGCTGACCACGCTCTTCAACATACTCAGCGCCGTGGAGACGGAATAGCTGCCGCTTCCCATGGCCAGATTGTACACATACAAATCGAGCACCTGTATCGCTTCCTTATTAAAAGAGTTCTGGAATACGAAATACTGCTCCATGCCGTTGGAGAGGAAATTGGAGATGCTCAGCATCAGCAGTACCGTGTAGGTAGGCAGGATGCTGGGGATGGTAATATGCCAGATAAGCTGCATCCTGGTAGCCCCGTCCACCCTGGCCGCCTCGTAGAGCTCCTCGTCGATGCCCGATATGGCCGCTATGTACATGATGGCCGACCACCCCAGGCTCTTCCAGGTGCTCCACAGCCACATGGTGCTCCACACATGCTTCGAGGACTGCAGGAACAGAATCGGCTGATCTATGATCCCCACCTTCATCAGCATGCTGTTGGCCATGCCGTTGCTGGAAAGCAGGTTGTAGGCTATGGAGAACACCAGCACCCAGCTGACAAAGTTGGGGAGCGTGGTGATCGTCTGCACGGTCTTCCGGAAGGGCATGCACTTGATCTCGTTCAAAAAGATAGCGAAGATCATGGGCAGCCACGAGGTGAGGATCGACAGGCCGCTCATGGCGAAGGTATTGCGCATGACCAGCAGCGTCTGCTCCAGCCGAATCGGATTGTCCACCAGGTACTTGAACCACTTCAGCCCCTGGAAATCGTCGAAGGAAAAGGGCCTGGGCGGACGGTAATCGAAAAAGGCATATATCCATCCGTAAAGCGGATAATAGGAAAACACTGCCACCAGAATCAGAAAGGGCAGTATATAGAGGAACTCTCTGTAGGACCTCAGTTTCTTCTTGTTGTTCATCATACCTTTCTTCCTCCTAAAGCCGGACATGCCTTTGTCTGCTTTCGATAAGTTCTATATTGCTATCATACTGCTATTCCGTTGTAGCTGTCAATAGCAATTTGAATTATTTTTGTTTTTTAGTTATTTTGCACAATTTCCAGGCTGCCGTCAGGATTGCGCCGAAACTGCTTCACATACTCCCATCCCAGCGCCGGGTCCATCTGGGCTATGTCATGCCCTTTTTCATGCACGATCACATAATTGTACAGATTCAGCCGCCTCTCGTCCGCCGTGTAGAACCGCTGCACGTCATAGTAATGCCCCGGATGCCTGTCCGAAGGGCGAATCCTCTCCTGCACCTGGCCCGGCACGCCGCAGCCGCAGACATCCGGCTCCTCCGCGGGCGGGGTCTCCTCCACCGCGATGTGGTTGTAGGCCTTCCAGAAATCATACTGGTACTGCTGGGTGGACTTGGCGTAGACCGGATAGGAGGGCTCCCTGGTCCCGTAGGTATACCACACCGGCATGAGATAGTCGTACTCCTTTTTCTTCTCCATGGCCAGGCGGAAAGGGACTACATCCTGATAGTCCACCTCGCTGGGGCCCACGCGCTTCCCGGGCCAGTTGGAGTCGATATGGCAGATGGCGGCGATCCTGTCCGGGTGCAGCAGCGCCACCACCTGGGCATGGGCGGCCCCATTGCTGAAGCCCGAGAGATAGACCCTCCGGGGATCCACCGGATAGCGGGCGATCATATAGTCGATGAGGGCCATGGCAAAGCCCACATCGTCCGCGGCCTCCGGATCCTCCAGGGAGCTGTTCCACTGGGTCCGGTTGGTCCCCCAGGGGTAGACCGTGATGAAGCCCTCCCGCTCCCCCAGCTCATGGAACTTGCTCATCTCCGCAGCCTCCGCCGGATTGTCGGAGGCCCCGTGGAAGAACATCATCAGCGGCACCTTCCGCTCCGGATGCTCCTTCACCTGCCGGGGCACGCTGGTGAACCAGGTGTGGGGCGTCCTCACAGGCTCCTCCAGCCTGGTGTCCTCCAGGAAGATTTCGAAGCCTGCCCCCTGAAAGTCCATCCGGGGCTCCATATCCCCGTATGCGTCCGTGTCCGGGCGGCGCACTCTGGAGAAAAGGAGCTTCCAGGCATCCGCAATGAGCTCCCCCGTCCCTCTCCCGCCCTTCTCCTGCAGGATCCGTCTGGCGGGATTCCTCCTATCGCAGTAGACCGCCGCGTCCCCCTCCTCTCCGGCCGGGGACGCTTCGTTCACGATCCGGAAATAGTTCAGGGCCTCCCGGCTGCAGTCCACCAGGTAAGCCGCCATGGGCGCCCACAGGGCCTTCCTCCTGGCCGCCTCGCACAGATGGCCCCCCACGGACAGGATGCCGGCGATGTTCCTGGCCGTACAGGCCGCCAGGGTGCAGGCCATGGACGCGCCGCTCCCCAGCCCGATCAGGTATCTGGTATCGTTCATGGGATGCCAGACGCTCATCATGGCCTCATGGGTGGGGATTCCGCTGGGATGGCACTTAAGGGGCTCCTCCGTCTCCCGGCTGCAGGCGTCCTGGAAGCGCTGGAATGCCGCCAGGTCGTCCTCCCCCTCTTCCAGCCCGTAATTCCAGCCGCCCCTTACAGGATTGGGAAAGGCCAGGATCGCCTCCTTCTCCTCCGCCAGCTCCCGCATGCCCTGCTCCTCCAGAAGCTCCCGCACCGAGGCCTCGTCCGCCCCGTCCCGGAGCACGGTAATCAGGCTGCGCTTGAAAGCGGTACGCCTCTCCTGGTCCGGAAAATACAGATACATGCTCCTGCCGATGTCCTTCAGTTCCTTGTATACAAGTCCCATTCCTGCACCTCCATGCTGCGCCCTCTTCGGGAGGCCTTTCCCGCCTCCTTGGGCATTTTGCTAAATCGTTATTGCAACTTAAGCGTAATCTATTCTACATACTTTGTCAATGTGCATTGTGCAAAAAGGAGAGCTCTGTATTTTAGCACATTTTTCCTTTCTTCTTCTGATTATGTCCTTATTTATCATGGCATTTTGTCTTGCTAATTCGTTATAGTTTTCTGTTGACAGAAAATCCTCCCCATGTTATACTGCATAACGCTGAATCCTGCCTAATGTAATCATGCGATTGAATCAGCCA
>NZ_CAJUCP010000085.1 GCF_910585425.1 uncultured Acetatifactor sp.
AAAAGGAATGCAGGAAGGAAAGCATGTCATGCCGGGAGGCCCGCTCTAAAAGCGGGAATACAGGGAGGCCACTATGGGAATCGGAAGCCACAAACATGTAGAGGTGGTAACCAAAAAATAGCATTCCCGATGGGAGTCCCATCCCCAGTTGCATTCCGGCTGGGAATAATGACGTCTGCAGCTGCAGGAAGAACAGCCTTTTTCCATACAATCGCAGATCCGCTTTTTCCGCTGCTGCGCGGCAGTCCGGACGGGGGTGCCGTCACCAGCAAGGGCCAAATGGCCTGGAACAATCAATTTTTTCTGAATAGAAAGATCCAGGAACTGCTGCTGATAAAGCCGGAAAACGAGAGAAAAAGGATTTGGTGGTTTTAAGCGCCAACGTTCCAGCAGGGGAAGAAGCTTGGAAGCTGTGCTGGAAGAATCGCAAGGAGTCTTATCGCCTTGCTTTTTCCCCTTAGGCGGCTTCACTTTAGGAAATCGGTCCTTCGGCGAGAGATTGGGAGAGCCATCTTTCCAGATGCGGGAAAAGAAGTCATAAAAAGTCCCGACACCAGGGGTATCGCTGAAGGGGAAGCCGCTGAGGATGGCGTAAAGAGGGGTTTCTTTCAGCATGCGGCACCAGAGCGTGACGGAAGTCACCTTCAATTTCAAAGCAAGCAGATAGGAACGCAGCATACAGGAAGGGAGCCGAGGCTCTGGCCCAAAAACAGAGTAGCAGTCCTGCATGATGGAATCGGTCTGGGAAAGATCGAGATACCAGAACTGCACGATATAATCCCAGGTGCTTTTAGGAAGCACAAAGGGATCCGGATAAAATTTGAGGAACTCGGATACAAAAGTATCCTGATAGGCGGCATGACCGCCGGGATTCGTAGGTAACAAAAAATCGCCTCCAGTCGATTGAAATAAAATATAATCAATCGGCTTCGCCGCAAATTTTGAGTGATTTGTCAAGTGTTTTTTGCAAAAAAGTGTGTGATTTTTTGAAATAGGGGTCTGAAAGCCTTATAAAATCAGGGCTGAAGATTCCGAGAAGTTATAAGAATAGTACGGAGGATACGTTATGGAAAAGTTTCAAGAGGGTGAGTATACTCGAATGGCCTTCGAACGAATATTGAAAATAGATCAAACATTAGCAGAGGAACTTCCAGGAATAGAAGAGATGGAACTTCTTGATTCGGCGAAATTGTTTTGCGAAGGTATTAATAATAGATTGGTCAAGCTTGGATTTGACGGAGATATGAAAAGCGTTAACTGTAAAATTGACTTCCTTCGCAAACAGTTTCAAAAGAATAAGGTTGAACCGTGTATAAAAGATGCGACATTAAAAAATTGGATGACAGGGTCTGCACCCGCAAGTGACAAAAAAGGGCGTGAAAACGTGTTTAGGCTTTGTTTTGCTTTGGAGATGAGCGCTGAGGAAACAGCTGAATTTTTCTTGAAAGCTTTTTTAAGCCGTCCATATAATTATAAAAAAATAAATGAAGCCGTCTACTATTTTTGTCTGCTGAAGGGGAGAAATTATGTTGATGCAGTGCGGATTATTGCGAACATTCATAATATTCCACGGTCTCAAGCTGTTGAAAAAGAGATGAATACAGAACAGATTGGCTACGAAATATCTAATATTAACGATGAAGCGGAATTGATAAAGTATCTGGCGGAAAATCGATATTCAGAAAAAGAACAGCACTATACTTCCGTTAAGAGGATTAGCAGCATGCTGGTTAGTTGCTTTGAATTGGCACAGAAAGAAACTCAGTTGACCAGAGGGACTTCTGTAACTGTGAAAAGCGTTGATGCGCTGTTGGATGTCATTTATGATTATGATGCTGATGGAATGTATAAAAACGAGAAAAAAACCATTAGTAAGAATTCAAAATTTCCCAAATGTGTAAAAGCGAATTGGATAGACAGACAGGCCCTTCATAATATCGAAAAACACATTACAAGCACAGAGGATGTATACCGCAAAGCGTTAATATTATTAAAATTCTATAGCTATTATGCAGACGCATACTGTAAAGCCCGTGCAAAAATTAGAGAGGATGAAGTTGATTTCCGTGGGTATGCGGATGATTTTGAGGTCGAACTGGAGACAGTATTGGCAGAGTGCGGTTATGTACAGCTTTATAAACGAAATCCGTTTGACTGGATGATTCTTTATTGCGCGGCTTCTCTTAATCCGCTTTCGACTTTCAGAGATATTATCAGCAAATATTTTTTGGATGTTGTCAGTGACGAATAAATAAAACGCCTTTTACAAAATTTATTTTGATATTCTGTATGATTTAATAAAACATTCATGGAACAATAGGGAGTATTTTATGGGCAGATATCTTGAGAAAGGGGCGTTTTTCTCTGGTGCAAATAACGCTGGTGAGTATCGAATCACAGAGATGATTGGCAAAGGGTCCTCCTGTGCTGTTTACCTTGCGGATTTCACGGATTATGAGGGGAATGTGACAGAACATATCTTGAAGGAGTATAACCCGATATCACTTCATGTGGCTCGTTTATCTGACAGCAGGCTTATTGTGAAGGAGGATGAACACGAGGAATTCGAAAATGGTCTGCTGCGATTTCGGGCGGGGTACAAGAGACAGCTTGCAATACGCCGTATGAACGAACTAAAAAACAGCACAATAAATGTTCAAACAATATTTGAGGCCAACGAAACAAGTTATATTGATATGACGGTTTTTAATGGAACTGTTTACAGCAGGCTGGAAGAAGAATCTTTATATCAGCTTTTGAGACGCATGAAAGCATTGTCGCAGGTGATTGGCAATTATCATAAAGCAGGTTTTCTGCATTTGGATATTAAGCCGGATAATATTTTTGTTATTCCAGAAACTTGTGAGCTTGTCATACTGTTTGATTTTGACAGCGTAGTTGAAAAAGCTAAAATGGGATTTATGGGAGGGGTGTCATATACTAAAGGTTGGGCTGCTCCCGAGCAGCTTACCGTAGCGCTGAGACGGCAAATTTGCGAAGCTACGGATTTGTATGCGGTAGGTGGAATATTGTTTTATAAGATTTTCCACAGACACGCTTTTACGGAGGAACACCGCCCTTTTGCTGAATTTGTTTTTAATACGGAAGCCTCTATTTTTCAGAACGTGAATCCCCGGGTATTTCCGCTGTTGACAGATTTTTTGCATCATACGATTTGTTCTTCCGTCAAGGGGCGTTACCAGAGTGTGGATGAATTACTTTCAGTTTTGGATCAAATCATAGAGGTAGCTGAGCCGAAGGAACCGTATCTGATGAATTCTGCCGCAATGCCGCAAGCTTTTTTCATCGGTAGGGACAGTGAATTTGACCGTATCTATAAATTGCTCGAGGAAAATGAAATTGTGTTTCTGAGCGGGATTGGCGGAATTGGAAAAAGCGAGCTTGCAAAGAATTATGCCAGAATACACCGTAGTGACTATGACAATATAATCTTTACAATCTATAATGGAAATTTTCAAGCGCTACTCAATGATGATGATAAAGTCTCCATTGTAAATTTTTCGAAATATCAGGGAGAATCGGAGGCGGACTACTTTAGACGCAAGCTCAGGAAACTAAAAGAACTTTGTAGCCATCGTGTTTTGTTTATTATTGATAACCTTGATGATGCCGAGTTGGAGAGGGATGCTCAGGAATGTTTTCGGGATATTCTGAGTATAGGGTGCAGATTTATCATTACCACACGTATACGTGAATGGAATTATGCCGTTTATAACGTAGATGCATTTTCAGAGCAGGCAGATCTCGTCAGATTGTTTTTGGAATATTGTCCAGTAAATGATGGGGAAATGTCCGCAGTTTCGGAAATTATTGATTATGTTGACGGACATACTCTGACAGTGGAACTTATAGCGCGACAAACCAAGGCAGGGTTCACTACACCGACACAGATGCTAGTGAAACTAGAAGGACATGGATTATCTGGAAGTGGAAAAGAAAAGGTCAATTCCACCAAGGATAATTTACATGGTAAAAAAACAGCGTTTGACCATATATCCGCAGTGTTTGATATTGCGAATTTAAATGAACAGGAACGCTATATTTTGGTAAATATGGCACTTATGCCTCTTGGTGGTGTAAGGGGGGAGTTATTCAGGGCTTGGTGCGAATTGGAAGACTTTAATATGGTGAATACGTTGGCAGAAGGCGGGTGGTTGGACAGAGACGGCAATCTGTTAAAAATGCACCCGGTTATCGGGGAGGTTGCAGTTCGGTGTATTGAAGAGGCAGAGGCGCAATGTGAAAGGCTATTGGAGAATGTGAAAGGGAGAATTGAAAACTATGAAAGAGAGAACAAGAAAGAGAAGCTGAAAAATGATAGTGCTTTTCTTAACGGTCTGGCGGGGCGTATTTTAAAGTTCGATTTTTCTTCGGAATTGGTTGTACAAGTTTTAAATCAAATTTCTACCTTAATTGTAGATATAGGGTACATGCAGGAAGCTGTTAAATATAGAATGCGGGCACTTAATATTGTATATTTGCTATTTGGCGACGAAGGGAATCTGTTCGCTAATGGATTAAATAATTTAGGAATATTATACAAGGATGCAGGCGAGTTAAAAAAAGCGGAGGAATGCCTGCTTCGGTCATATAAGATTCGTAAAAAACTGTATGGGGCTGAACATTCTGATACAGCAGCTTCTTTGAATAATTTGGGGTCGCTTTATCGTGCTGTGGGAGATATAGAAAAAGCAGAAGAGTATTATCTCAAGGCATGTGGAATTCGCCGTAAGTTGTATGGGGCTGAACATCCTGATATCGCGAATTCCCTGAATAACTTAGGTATGTTGTATACGGATGCGGGTGATTTAAGAAAAGCGGAAGAGTGCTTGGTTCAGTCTTATGAGATTCGTAAAAAACTGCATGGGGAAGAATATCCAGTTATAGCTGATTCTTTAAATAATTTGGGATCACTTTATTATGCTGCAGGCAACTTGAAAGAGGCAGAAATGTATTATCTTAAGTCCTATGAGATTCGCCAAAGGCTGTATGGGGATGAATATCCTGATACCGCAAGTTCACTGAATAATTTAGGAATATTGTATAATGACGCAGGTGATTTAAAAAAAGCAGAAGAATTCTTATCTCAATCATATGACATATATCAAAAATTGTATGGTGATAACCATCCCAATATAGCTGTTTCTTTGAATAGTTTAGGATCATTTTACTATACTGTGGGCAATATCAAAAAGGCAGAAAAATATATTTTGATGTCGTATGAGATCTACCAAAAGCTATATGGAAATGAACATCCAGACACAGCAAATGCTTTAAGAAATTTAGGGATATTGTACAATGATGCAGGTGATTTGAAAAAAGCGAGAGAATGCCTATTTCCAGCATATGAGATTCTTCAAAGGCTATATGGGGATGAACATCCAGATGTGGTTTCCTGTTTGAATAGTTTGGGGATTCTTTACTATGCTATAGGTGATTCTGAAAAGACAGAAAAGTGCTTTTTGAAGTCATATCTGGTTTCCCGGAAAATGTATGGAGATGCCCATTCCAATACCATGAATTTACTGAAAAACCTTGGAATTTTTTACAGAAAAAAGGGCGATTTTAAATTGGCTATAAAGTACTTTAATAAAGCGCTGTCAATCTATCGAAAGCTATATGATGCGAATCACCCCGAGATTATAGCTTTAGAGAAAGTCTTGAGCAAATTAATCGATCAATAAAAGGATGTAGCAAAAACTGCCGTCCCAAGAGGTAATACCTGGCGGACGGCAGTTTTTATATTCCGTGCTGAAAGTTAGAAACTAAAACGTCTTTTACAAAGTCGTTTAAAGCGCATGATATGATTAGGCCATAAAAGTTACAGGAAGGAGGCAAATACAAAAATCAGAAGTACATGATTATAATGTGCAGAGAATTATTAATGAGGAAAGGAGAGGATAATGAAATGGATGAGGAATATGAGTTTCAAGTAGGGAACAGGGATATGTATGACACCATTTTTGTTATTGAAGTTCAGGGCAATAACACAGATGGCGCAGATGAGTAATTAGAGTTACTGGTGAGTAGGAGACAAATAGTACAAAAAATCGAAAAGGAGATTGACATGAAAAAACATTTTTAACTTTTTTACTGATAACTGTATTTTCAATCAGTGGGATTTTTACCGGGTGCGCCAATATAAGTGATGCACCATTAGAAGGAACTCGCTCAAATGAAACGCCTGTAACCATTACGGACATGGGTGGAGATACTGTAACATTACCTGAGACCATTGAAAGGGTGGTATCTACTTCCGATTCTTGCACAGATATGCTGGTTGCTTTCGGTCAGGGCGATAAACTAATCGGAGCATATTTCAGGGCGCTTGATAACCCTTGGTTTAAGGAATTTTGTCCTGGTTTTGATAACATTTTCAGTTTGGACTCTTACGAACCAGAGGCGGAGGCACTTATTGAAATGAATACGGATATTATTTTTGTGCCTTCAAGAGAACGCGCAGTTGCGCTTAGAGAAAAAGGCATATGCGCCTTGACGATACGTTATTACAATCCTGATGAAGTGGTGGCAGCAGCTGAAATGCTTGGTCAGATATTTGGCGGAACAGCCAGGACAAAAAGTGAAGCATGGATCAAAAACTTTAATACCGTTAGAGAAGATATGTCTGACAGGCTTTCTGGCATTGCAGAAATTGACAAACCTGTTGCATACGAAATCCTTGCCGACAAAGGACGTGGCCCATTCCGTACATATTATGGCGATAATCAAGCATGGCTTTCTTACGCAGGAGGAATTCTTGCTACAAAAGATTATGCTGATGCAACCAGCCAAGCTATGCCGACAGAAGAAGCTATACTTGCAACAAATCCAGATATTATTTTTATCGGCGGGACATATGCAACTAAGGAGTATGCCGACCTTCTGGACAACGAAATGTGGGAGAATGTTACGGCTGTAGAAAATGGTAATATATTTATTGAGCCGACTGGTGCAACTGCGTGGAATACATGTTCTACCAATTATCCTTTGCTCATATATTATTGTTTTTCCTGTATGTATCCCGATAAAGTTGATTTTGACATGAAAGAAATGGCACATGATTTCTATCTTGAGTACTACGAAATCGATTTTTCCGACGAGCAGCTTGAACTGATGTTTCGTTCTAAAGCTCCAGATGGTACTGAATTATGGACAGAATGATGGGAGGTAAGGAAAATGATGGATGAAGCAACTATTTATATGAAAAATCAGCGACGCTATCTATTGTTGTTGACGGGCGGTATTGTATGTGCTGCTGCTCTTTTTATAACGTCTCTTTGCCTTGGTAATTACAAAACGAGTCCTGTAGATGTAATAAGTGCGTTATTGAATCCAGAGACCAATCCGCAGATATATATGATAATAATGCGTAGCAGGCTTCCAAGGCTGTTGGCCTCCGTATTGGTGGGAGCATCGCTTAGTGCTGCGGGACTTACTTACCAGGAGATTTTTTCAAATAGGATGGCGTCACCGGATATTCTTGGGGTTTCAGCGGGTGCAGGTGTGGGTGCCTCTGTTTCCATCTATTTCGGATTTGGATTTTTGCTGACGGGCTTGTTTTCCTTCATTGGCGGAGTATGTGCCGTTTCTTTGACAGCGGCTTCCTCTAAATTCTTTGAAAGAAATGGTGGAACATCGGTATCACTAATCCTCGCGGGAATTGTCGTAGGTGGCTTAATGAATTCCTTATTAGGACTTTTCAAATATTTATCAAACGATTCCCAATTGTCATCTATCACCTTTTGGTTGTTGGGAGGATTTTATAACACGAACTGGAGCCAAGTGATATTTGCTGCTGTGGTGATTGCTGTTGGCATTCCCTTTTTGTTTCTTTATAGATGGAATATTGTTATGCTCCGATCGGGGGATAACGATGCATATACACACGGAATAAATGCAAAATTTTTGAGAAAAATCCTTATCATCATTACGACAATTATGACATCAGCTGCTATATGTATTAGCGGTACAATAGGTTGGATTGGACTGGCGATTCCCAATCTCGTGAAGCTGCTTGTACAGAACGATGGGAAGAAATTAATGCTACTATCAATAGTATATGGTATTCTCTTTACCGAGATATGTGACCTTCTTGCGAGGTCTATCATAAAGACCGAGATACCCGTTGGGATAATAAGCGGCTTTATCGGTGCGGTAATGTTTATACTGGTTTTACTCGTTCAGGCAAAAAGGAGCAAATAAATGATTGATATTAATCACGTAACATTCAGCTATGGAAAAATACTGTACTCAGTGATGTAGATTTAACCATTAAGCCGCAAAGTCTGACTGCCTTTATTGGTCTCAATGGAGCCGGAAAATCCATATTGTTCAGCTGTATATCAAAGCAAAACAGAATAGATAATGGACATATTATGGTAAGTGGCAAAAGTATCAATAGCTATTCTTTTAAGGAATATGCTAAACTGGTAAGCGTTGTTCCACAGCTTTCTTCAATTAAACAAGTTGACTACAAAGTCAGGGATTTTATGGTTGAAGGCAGAACTCCTTATTTGTCTGCCTTCACAGTACCTGGCATAAAAGAATATGAGTTTTCGGAAAAGATTGCAAAAAAAATGGGTGTAGAGAAGTATCTTGATAAGGAGTTTACAGAACTCAGCGGAGGACAACAGCAACTTGTTCTATTGGCACGCGCATTGGTGCAGGACACACCGATAATTTTATTGGATGAACCTATGTCAGCACTTGACCTAAGAAATCAGTCGTTTCTCTTAAAAATTATCAGGCAGCTGTCGGTTGAGGAAAAAACAGTGCTTTTTTCTACACATAATCCGAATCATGCTTTATTGTTGGGATGTGATGTTGTAATGTTAAAAGGCGGCACCGTCATTTACCATGATACTGCAGAGCGTTGTCTTACGAAAGAGAATTTGTATCATGTATATGGTGATAGTGTTCAGCTTACCGAATGTGATTTTGGGAACATTGCGACGCTAGTTATTTGATTTTTAAGCGTGCAATATGTGAGTATAAATAAAGCGAGTATAATAGGCTCTCGGAATCTTGAGCCTGCCGACCAAAGCCCAGCGGAGGGCTGAACATTGAAAAGTAAATATTGTCCAGAACGGAACAAAGGGAATGAATTTTGAGAAAGAGCGCGCAGTTTTCTAGGCCCTGCGTCGGACATGGTTTATAATGGTATTGCTTATTCAGTTAAGCGGTTTGCCTAAAGAGCATCTTTTAGCTGGGACGTCTTTGGCAGATTCCAAGCACCAGGATGTTGGCACATCATGACGTCCTTGCATACGGGCGGGCGTCCCCTGTCGGCATTGAGGTCAATGAAAGGGACGATGTCATGCCTGCGGCAGTATCCATGAACAGGCATGACGTCATGCGCGGAGTTCAGGAGCAGCTTTGTGACCCTGGCCTCTGGAAGGAACTGCTCCATAGAGAACCAAGCATAAAGGAAGCCGATGGAATCGTGCCTGGAAGCGGGCCCTAGGAAAGGGAAGACAGGGAGGTCGCTTTCCGAATCCGAGGCGGTGAGCATATAGAGGCCATAGCCGAAATACCAGCATTCCCTGTGGGAATCCCATCCGATGCTGCAGTCGGGCTGGCTGTAGACACGGTGATAGCTACAGTCCCGGATGCCGTCTTCGAGGCAGTGGCAGGTACGCTTCTGACGTTCCCTGGCGGCAGTGTAGACGGGGGTGCCGTCCCCGGCAAGGGAGAGGCTGCGTAGGTCGACCAGCCCGTCCTGTACAGAGCGGGCAAAAAAGCTCCTTAAAAATGTCGTAAAGCCGTCCACAGGGAGCCAGGTCTGTTGGGGGATGGAGCTCGAACTGCTCCAGCAGCCCCTTTACGGTGACTTTCTCCACGGGCGGGGCCTTTTCCCCTTTCTTATCGGGCTTTTTGGGCTTTTCTTTCGGTGGGTGGACAGGGTCGGAAAGGTTGTCCTTATCAGACATCCAGAGACGGCTCTGGAAATCATAGAAAGTGCCGACACCTGGGGTGTCGCCGACAGGGAAGCCGGAAAGGATGGCATGGAGATAGTTCTCTTTCAGGTCAGCCGCCCACTTTGTATAGGAAGTGACCTTGCACTCCACAGAGAGCAGGATGGAGCGGAGCATGTCCGAGGGAAGCCTTGGTGCAGGGCCGAAGTCGGAATACCGGTCAGCCATGATGGAATCCATATCGGAGAGGTCAAGGCTCCAGAACTTCTCCATAATTTCCCAAATGGAAGCAGACAGAGAAGAAACAGCATCTGGATAGTATTTACGTAGTTGTGCCAGGACACGTTGCTGGTAGGCGGAATGACCGCCGGGATTACAAGGTCTCAATAAATCGCCCCCCAATCAAAAAGTCTGCACCGGCCGGGGCCGGAACGAATTGCTTTCATAATCAAGGGCGCGAAGCGCCGCATTTTTTAGGCGGGTGTGTCAATAGTTTTTTGAAAAAAGTGGGGGAATTTATAAAAATGGGGTCTTGGAAGCCGCATAAAATAAGGCTTAGAGATTCCGAGAGTATATATATAAATAAAGGGAGGTTTTATGGGTAGATATCTGGAAGAAGGGACATTTTTCCCTAGAACGAATGGAAAGGGTAGATATCAGATTGCAGAAATGATTGGAAAGGGATCTTCATGTGCTGTTTACCTTGCAGATTTTACGGATCTTGAGGGAAATGTAACAGAACATATCCTGAAAGAGTATAATCCGCCATCGTTGCACACAGCCCGTTCATTTGACGGTAAGCTTATTGTGAGAGAAGAGGAACGTGAGGATTTCGAAAATGGCCTACAGCGGTTCCAGGCGGGATACAAGAGACAGCTTGCGATACACCGTATAAGCGAACTTAAAAATAGCACCACCAATATACAGGAAATCTTTGAGGCAAATGGGACATGGTATATTGATATGACAGTTTTCCACGGAACCGTTTACAGCAGGTTGCGGGAGGAGACATTATATCAGCTTCTGCGCCGTTTGAAGGCTTTGGCGCAGATCATCGGCAACTACCATAGGGCAGGTTTCCTGCATCTGGACATTAAACCGGATAATATTTTCACCATTTCGGATACCTGTGAGTTGGTTATGCTGTTTGATTTTGACAGTGTGATTGAACGCTCAAAAGTATGGGCCGCCGACGGCCTGTCTTACACCAGGGAATGGGCCGCCCCTGAACAGACTGCTCCGGCGCTGAGACGACAGATTTGTGAGGCTACAGATTTGTACGCAGTAGGGGAACTTCTTTTTTTCAAGATATTTGACAGGCATTCCTCCCCAGAAGAGCGCCGCCCATTTGCCGTGTATGAATTCGATACGGAAGCACTGATTTTCCGGGGTGTGAATCCCAAGGTTTTTTCGTTGTTGACAGATTTCCTACACCGTACAATCCGCGCTTCGGTGAAGGGGCGTTACCTGAGTGCGGAGGAACTGCTCAGGGATTTGGATAAGATTATAAAGCTGGCAGATCCGAGGGAGCCCTATCTTATAAATTCTCCAGGGGTGCCCCAGCCGTTCTTTATTGGAAGGGATTACGAATTGCCCCAAATTCATGAAATACTTCAGGATAATAATATCGTGTTTATAAGCGGGATTGGAGGAATTGGAAAAAGCGAACTTGCAAAGAATTATGCAAAAGCATACAGGAAAGACTATGATAATATTATGTTCACGACATATAATGGTAGCTTACAAGCGCTGATTAATGATGATTCCAAAGTACATATCGCCAATTTTTTCCGGTATTCGGAAGAAGAGGAACGAGATTATTTTAAGCGTAAGCTCAGAAAACTAAAGGAGCTCTGCGATTCGCGGGTATTGTTCATTATAGATAATCTTGATAACTCTGAACTTGAGGGTGAGGAACAGGAGCATCTCAACGAAATTCTCAGTGTGGGCAGCAGATTTCTTATAACGACACGTGTCCAAGAATGGGGTTACTATGTTTATGATTTGGATGTGTTTTTGGATAGGGCCGATCTTGTTAGACTGTTTTTGAAATACTTTTCGAACAATACTGTTGGGAAGAAATTCTCGGATTCAGAAATTGCTAGTGGGGAAAGGACTGCTATTTCGGAGATTATCGATTATGTGGATGGACATACTTTGACTGTAGAACTGATTGCCCGCCAGACGAAGGCAGGATTTCTTACTCCTGCCCAGATGCTTACAAAACTGAAAGAGCATGGATTGCTCGGGAGTGGAAAAGAGAAGGTGAGCTCGACGAAAGATAACCGACAGAGTAAAAAAACGGTGTTTGACCATATGTCCGCAATATTTGACATTGCGAATCTTAATAAACAGGAAAAGTATGTCCTTGCCAATATGGCACTCATGCCGATTGACGGGATAAGAGGAGAGCTGTTTAAGGAATATTGCGGGCTGGAAGATTTTGATGCAGTGAACAAGCTAATCGACTGTGGTTGGCTGAACAGAAATGATGACATAATAAAAATGCATCCGGTGATTGGGGAGATTACTGCGGTCCGCTGTATTGACAAAGAAGCGACGCAGTGTGAAGAATTGTTGAGAACAGTTGAGAAAATTATGGAAAATTTCACATGGGACATCGATGATGATGTAAGAATTGAGAATGAGGTTTTCCTGAATGCGGTGGCAAATAATCTTGTGAAATATGATTTTGCTTCGGAGCCGATAGCAGTTATATTGGTTGACATGCCTGTCTTTATGCCAGACTTGGAAAGCGGTGAGCGTTGGGCATTGCAGTCTCACAGGATTTTTAAAGAATTGTATGGAGAAGAGCACCCCGAAGTCGCAGTCTCTTTAAACGATTTAGGAAGCTTTTACTATAAAGTGGGATATGGAAAGAGAGCGGAACAATGTTTTTTGCAATCCTGCGAAATGTGTAAGAGATTATACGGTGAAGTACATCCCGCTGTTACAGAGTGCCTGAATAATTTAGGTATTCTTTTTATAGAAATGAGAAATCAGGAAAAGGCGGAACAATGTTTATTAAAGTCTTATAATATATTTATCAGTTTGTATAATCAGGAATGTGCCGGCATGGCGGAAAATCTGAATAATTTGGATGATGTCTATCAGGACTTTGAGGAAGAACCCTCACGTACCGCTAAATACTTAAACAATCTGGGGGAATTATATTGCGAGGAAGGAGTTTTTGAAAAAGCTGAACAGTGCTTGCTAAAAGCGTACGAAATGCGAACAATATTGTATGGAGAATGGGATCCGGATACAGCAGAATCTATAACAAATTGAATCATCGATAAAAGGTGTGAGAATTTATGCTTGTTCAGCGACAAACCAGAAAAGCAGATAAATCGTCTTTTACAAAAGGTGGATAGGCTTATGGTATTATTTTCTTGAGCAACAGGAAACGGATCAGGCAGGATTGCCGGTATCATGGATTCAGGAAGTTGTGTGCCAAGATGGCAGAAAGGAGAATACTATGAGTTACAATTGTGCAGCGGTGGTCATGGGTAATACTGTAGGAGACACTTGGGTTCGATATCTTAGAACGGTGATAAAACACGGGGAGTACTATCATGATGAAGGTGAAAGAATTTTAGAACTTGAGGATGCTGTTTTGTGTGTGGAAGATGATACAGAGAATGATCCGATTTTAGAAAAATATGCGGATATGCATCTGAAAGAATTATATTTGAAAAAAATGCAATCAACAGAAATAGTAAAAGAACTAAATGCCTCTTATGGAAAGCGGATTTATGATCAGCTTGGCGTAAACCAATACCAATGGTGTTATGAGCGCTTAAAAAACAAACCGGAATCAAAGGCGGCTACTATGTCCTTGCTGTTGCCGGATGATCCGGGGCCACGTATTCCTTGCCTGAATATTATTGATTTCAAGCTTCGAAATGATGTTTTATATACAAAAACTTTTTTTAGGAGTCAAAATGCTATGAATGCATATGGTAATTTATGTGCATTGTTTTGGTTAAGTGGTAATATGGCAAGAGATTTGAATGTGAAAAGAGGCAATCTTACATGTTTTATAGCTAATGGACATATTTATGAAGACCGGCTGAGTAACGCAGAACAGATTGTCTCTAGTTTCGAAGGTAAGCTTTGGCTTTGAATGAAATTGTCGGTTTTTATAAATTTTCTGCTTACACCTCGGCTGGTGTAAGCGGAATCTTAAAAAGCGAGGAGATGAATATGCAGATAACTTGCTTATTGAAGAAATTTTATGATGCAAATAATAAAAATTATATTCCAATGAGCTTGGATAAAATGGCTCTAAATTACGAATATTTTTGCAATGTAGTTAGCGCTGCGCTTTTTTCTCAAAACTGCAATAAAAATGTGAGGGGATTATACCAAAAGGAAAAGCCCGCAATGGGTGATATTTATACTAGATTCAGATATGCGACGCGAACCTGCTGGGATAAAAAATTTGTGAATTATGATTGGCTGGATAGATATTATGATTCTGTCAATCGCTTATTTGCGAAAATGAATGAATATCGATTTAATAATAATCGGACATATAGTGAGGTAACGGATAAAAGATTTATATGTTCCATGAATGGATTGATGAAGTTTGTAGTATATGCAAGAAATCAATATGAACATGAAGGCGCATATATACTAAATGACTTAACTGAATTTTTGGCTGAAGTATATCAGGAGATGATAAAGGCTATAAAAATGGATATCAGTGATTCAAGTGAATTCCTGATTGTGGAAGGTGATGAAGCATATTGCTTGAACACGATATATCCTATATATCTGTATAAAGATGTTTATGGACATTCGAAAAAAATGGAGAAATATTCTATTGATGTGAAAGCAGACGTGTTGGAAGAAACTTTGGCTGATAGTAAAGCGACTGGATTAGATGGCGCTGAGTTTATTTTGTTTGGGGGCGGCAATATTTCCTACAGACGCAAAAATATGATAGAATGTTATGTTGAACCGTTTGCCATAGCGAAATATCCTGTTACAAATGAAGAGTTTATGCAATTTTTGCAAAGTGATCCAGAATATGCCGAATGGCGATATAAAAATCCCCTGTTTTTGAGACATTATAGGGCATTTAGCCAAGAAGAAAAAAGACAGGTGGGTAACTGTGCTGTATATTATATCGGATGGGAAGACGCAATCAGGTATTGTAATTATTATAGTGAAAAAATCGGCAAGAGCTGCTTTTATGATAGAGAACAAACTTTTAAGCAGAACAACGGATTTAAACTTCCCACGGAAAGTGAATGGATTTATGCGGCAACTTGCGGAAAGGGTGATGAATATACCTATTACCCGGAGAATATTGTCTGCAGGAATAATCCTGGGCTATACGGCAAGACCGTAAATAATACGGAATTGTATGAAAACGCCTGTGGTGTCTGTGGAATGCTCGGAAATATCGGTGAGTGGACAAATACAGAAACAACAGTAGTTACATTAAAGAAATTTGAAAAGAGTGATAATTCATCAAAGATAAGAAAAATTATTATGAATGGCTCTTTCGCAACGGACCGTCGTAATATAAGATACAGTTGTGGGACTGATGTTGATATTGATAATTTGCATCATATAGGTTTTCGTATGGCATTTAAGTTATGAAGTAGAATGGGAGAAGACAATGCTTGATAGGATAACATTTGGATTATTCCATAAAATGTTTTACAGTTCTGATGCTAAAAAAGAAATATAAAAAACCTCCCATTTTATGGGGAAATGCAAGCTGATAGAATTGACCCAAAAACTATTTTTTCGCGCACCCATAAAAAAGAGAGAAGGTCTTATGTGAAACAGGAATAAGGATAACACGAAGAGAGACAAGGGAACACATGGGGTGGTTCTGCTCATGACCCGCATCCTTTCCTCTGTACAGACTTTTTTATTTTATGGTACAAGGAGAGGAGCATCCCGTACATAGCAGGGGAGTACGGGGCATTAAGGAAGAAAGAGGGGAACTGTCAGGAGCGAGTGCTGAAGGATGGGATGGCATGACTATGTAACGGACATCGGCTATAACGGATACCGGGTGAACCTGTTGGAATATGGGCCGTGCAGGAAGCGTGTGTATAAGAAAGCGGGCAGAGGAGATTTTTATGGCCTACATGTGCATGGGTTGTTGGCAGAGAGGGGAAAGTGAGGTCTCAATGTTTTAGAGAATATATAAAGGTTAGGTGTCAAAGCTGAAATACTTTATGTATGTCTTGACACAAGCCGACGGGCACACCGTGGGCAACCATACATATCATCATCCGGATATGTCCAGGATATCGGATAAGGCATCCTTCCAGAAGGAGATGGACGATGTGGCGGCTCTGTTCAAGGAGGTCACGGGCGGGGAGCTGGCCATGTACTACAGGCCGCCCCAGGGGAAGTACAGCAAGGAGAACCTGCAGATGGCAAAGGACTTGGGATATTCCACCTTCTTCTGGAGCCTGGCCTATGTGGACTGGAACCAGGATGCCCAGCCCAGCCACGAGGAGGCTTTCTCCAAGCTGACAGGGCGCATCCATCCCGGGGCGATTGTATTGCTGCACAGCACCTCGAAGACAAACGGGGAGATTATGGATGAGCTGCTGACGAAATGGGAGGAGATGGGGTATACTTTCAGGCCGCTGGCGGATCTGGCGGCAGGGCAGGGCGGGAACCGGGCGGAGGACGGCGGAAATGTTGGAAATGCCGGGAAAAGGCGCTGACGACAGGGGGGCGGGCGCAAAAATAACACCGGCTGTCGCGTGTTCTACGGGATTCTCTCTATGGTTGCACCTAGACACCGACAATACGGCCAAAGCCGCACTCTTCCCAGAACCGATGTTGACGTTATTATACTGCATAACGCTGAATACTGCCTAATGTGATCATGCGATTGAACCAGTCAGCGTTATGCAGTCTGGTTTCACGGCAAGTGAAATCGTTAAGCGGTATATAATATAAAATCCGAGGGATGACAAGGCCTTTTGCGCCAGCATGTTCTTTGCACATACTCTTTGTGGCAGTCAGGCGTCCCTGGCACACTTTTCGGAGGGCCGCAATTTCGCTACAGGCTTGACTTGTCCGGGGACCTATTTTATAATGGGAAGCGATAAAGAGGGAAACGTAAAGGAAGACATGGTCCGGGGCAAAGGAGGAAGTATGGAAAAGGAACTGGTAGCGGTCATTGACTTCGGCGGTCAATACAATCAACTGGTGGCCAGGCGGGTCAGGGAATGCAATGTGTACTGTGAGATTTATTCTTATAAGACGGATCTGGATAAAATCCTGGAGAGGAAACCCAGGGGCATCATCCTCACAGGCGGCCCCAGCAGCTGCTATGAGGAGGGGGCGGCCACCTGCTCCCCCGAACTGTTCGAGCAGGGGATTCCGGTACTGGGGCTGTGCTATGGGGCCCAGCTGATGACGCATGTGCTGGGCGGCCAGGTGGCCCGGGCGGCAGTCAGGGAGTATGGCAAGACAGAGGTGGACGTGGACACCACATCCCGGCTGTTCGCGGACGTGACGCCGCACACGGTGTGCTGGATGAGCCATTTTGACTATATCGCCCGCATGGCTCCCGGCTTCCGGGCTGTGGCGGCTACCGCCAACTGTCCCGTGGCAGCCGCGGAGTGGGAGGAGCGGGGGCTCTACGCCATCCAGTTCCACCCGGAGGTGCTCCACACCGCCCAGGGCTCCAGGATGCTGTACAATTTCGTGCGGAATATATGCGGCTGCGCCGGTGACTGGCGGATGGACTCCTTCGTGAAGGAGAACATCAAAGCTATCCGTGAAAAGGTGGGCGGGGGCAAGGTGCTCTGCGCCCTGTCCGGCGGCGTGGACTCCTCTGTGGCGGCAGTGCTCCTGTCCAGGGCGGTGGGCAGCCAGCTCACCTGCGTGTTCGTGGACCACGGGCTGCTGCGCAAGGACGAGGGGGACCAGGTGGAGGCGGTTTTCGGGCCTCAGGGCGATTATGAACTGAACTTCATCCGGGTCAATGCCCAGAAGCGGTTTTACGACAGGCTGGCCGGAGTCTCCGAGCCGGAGCAGAAGCGCAAAATCATCGGCGAGGAGTTCATCCGGGTCTTCGAGGAAGAGGCGAAGAAAATCGGGGCCGTGGACTTCCTGGTGCAGGGGACGATCTACCCGGACGTGGTGGAGAGCGGCCTGGGCGGGGAATCCGCGGTGATCAAGTCCCACCACAATGTGGGCGGCCTGCCCTCCTGCGTGGAGTTCAGAGAGATCGTTGAGCCGTTGAGAAACCTTTTTAAGGATGAGGTCAGGAAGGTGGGCCTGGAATTGGGCATCCCGGAGCAACTGGTGTTCCGGCAGCCCTTCCCCGGACCGGGGCTGGGGGTTCGCATCATGGGCGAGGTGACTGCCGGGAAGGTGGAGATGGTGCAGGACGCGGACGCGATTTTCCGGGAGGAGATCTCCAGGGCCGGACTGGACAGGGAGCTGAACCAGTATTTTGCCGCGCTGACGAACATGCGTTCTGTGGGCGTCATGGGGGATGAGAGGACATATGACTATGCCATCGCCCTGCGGGCGGTGAACACGGTGGACTTCATGACCGCGGAGGCGGCGGAGATTCCCTGGGAGGTGCTCAAGCGGGTGATGAGCAGGATCATCAATGAGGTGCGGGGGGTGAACAGGGTGCTTTATGACGTTAGTTCGAAACCACCTGGGACCATAGAATTTGAATAGTAAAAAAGTATATTATTTATTTTATATGGCAGGTAGTCTATGAGATTGCCTGCTATATTTGCAATTTATAATTTCAGAAAAATTGAGGCAGTAAATTGTTGCCAATAGAAATGGGTATCTATTATAGTAAAATGCTATAAATGAGCAAAATTGAATTTTTACCAAAATTGCATTAAATGCTTTAAAACTAAAGACATCATACCTTTTTGGGTTTATACTGTTTTTGTCCAGAAAACAATAACCTGCAAAGGATGATGTCTTATAGAAAACAGTATATACCATTCAACGCTGCTTTACAACTGCTTTAGGAACTTAAATTTATGCCGTGTCTTCCCCCAGACCGTCATGAAGCATGTCATGGCCATAATGATATCCGTCTTTTCCCTCGGGTATCATGGGAAGACTATCGATTTTGAAAAATACAGCCCCTGCCACCGTACCACGGTTGCGCATTTCCTTAATAAGGGGAAATGGGATGACGCCAAACTGGAAGACATATTAAAAAGTGCCGTCATCCAGTTCATCTATAAGGAAGCCCAGCAGTCTGGAAAGCCTGTGTTCTGCATTGTGGACGACACCATCTCATCCAAGACAAAGCCTTCGTCACGGGCTCTGCACCCGATTGAAGATGCGTATTTCCACCAGTCCCATCTCAAGGGGAAGCAGGACTATGGGCATCAGGCTGTGGCCGTCATGCTCTCCTGCAACGGCATCGTCCTTAATTATGCCATCGTCATGTACGACAAGTCCAAATCAAAGGTAAAAATCGTACAGGAGATTGCAGATGAACTACCCGTGCCGCCAGTTGTCTCCTATTTCCTTTGTGACAGCTGGTATACATGCGGCGACATCTTGGATGCCTTTATCAAAAAGGGCTTCTATACCATTGGCGCATTGAAGACGAACCGGGTACTGTACCCCTGCGGCATAAAGCAGAAGGCAGGCGAGTTCGCCCTTCATTTACGGAAGACGGATGCTGCTGTCAGCCTCGTGACCGTTGGCAGCCGGAGCTATTACGTCTACCGGTATGAAGGAAGCCCGGGCGGCATCGATAATGCAGTGGTACTAATCAGCTACCCAAAGGATGCATTCCATGTCCCCAAAGCCCTGCGGGCTTTTATTAGTACGGATGTTTCTTTAGACACCCGGGAGATACTGGACAGATATGTGGAACGGTGGCCGATAGAGGTATTCTTCCGTCAGTCCAAAGACAAACTGGCACTTGACAGGTACCAGGTTCGTTCCTCGAAGGGAATCCGCAGATATTGGCTGTTGATGTCGCTGGCCCATCTGCTTGCCTGTACTGGCTGCGATGAAACCATGTCCTTCGAAGATGGCTATGCTTATATTTATAGCCATATCCAGGAAGAGAGGATCCGTTTCATCTATCAATGTGGGGCAAGACACATTGGCTTTGAACAGGTGATAGCTTTAGTGGCATAGGCTTATTGTGCAATTTTTTAAATTTGCTCATTTATAGTATAGAATATTTCAATGAGAATATCAAGGACGTATATCACGAATTATTTGATGAAGCCCTTGCCCGGTACAATGAGAAGCAAACCCGG
>NZ_CAJUCP010000086.1 GCF_910585425.1 uncultured Acetatifactor sp.
TCTTGAGATGATATTTTGCAAATAAATATTCTACGAAGCATTTCAAGGCCTCTGCGGCATATCCATTTCCGCGATGATTGGCACCGATAAAGTAACTGACGCCCACTTCCATAAAATCCTCATAATACGTACTGCCCACAGATCCAACTACCAAATGCTTTACCTTATCTTCTATGGCAAATGCCAGATATTCCTGGCATGGATTATCTTCTGCTTCCAATCTGATTGCCTCGCTTATGAATTCCTTCATCCATATATGACATTCGCTGCAATCCCCATAAATTTCCCACAAGCTGCCGTCCGCTGCCATATCGATAAATGCTTTTTCGTCAGTTGGACGTATGCTCCTTATAATCAGCCTTTTTGTCTCTAATAGCATGTTTTTCATTTCTCCTTCACACTCGTCAAAATGTCCTATATCTTTTTTCAAATCCCATGTCATAACTTTATCCAGTTCATCACCATCTTGTTTCATATAATCTTCCAGTCCATTCTTATATCCCAGGTAAACGGCCTCTATGCGTGTTTTAAACATTATGTCTCCAATATACAGGCATCCCCCCATCGTATAATGATGGCAGAATATTTTTAATAAGGTGAATCTTTTGCTCATCTGACAGATGATGCAGAGAATAAGTGGCTATAGCTGCATCATATTTATTATGTATGAATTCATCTACAAGCCCCTTTGAAAATTTCTTTCAAATAAAACACTGCCGGAAAACTCTATCTGTTTCAAAAGCTTTGCTCTCTATTCTTATTATATACAGCCTTCCAGCAAATTACAATAAGCTGAGAACCCGTCTTTCAGGATAACCAGCTTATTCTGGTAGCACTCCACAGACACGCAGCAGCCAATCTCAAAACCCTACTGCTCCACCCAGTTCCCCTGCGAGATAATCTGCGGCACATTTTTGCCATTCTTTGTTGTAAATCAGTATGCTTTCATCCTCCGGGCAGCAACGGTATAATCCAAAATCGCATCCTTATGCCAAGGATAAATTACTCTGTACATCACTTGTATAGATATCATGATAAATCGACAGATAAACTACTCAGTCCTCTCTAAGATAATCAATATAACTATTTATAGCTTCTTCAATTTTCTCCCAATTTCTATTAATTTCAGTAAATAATCCTGTTTCGCCAAGCCCAATCATATTGTAAAGCGCTAAAAGCAATTCGGTATCCAGAAGGCGGCTGCTGCAATCAGCAATCTTATCTTCTCTTAAAACCTGCGGGTATCTAAGTTCTTTTTTAACCTTTTTTGAGAAGCAATACTCTAATAAATTCAACGGGATATTATTTCTGCGATTTTCACCCAATAATTCCCTTGCTATACGGATTTCAAGCCCATAAATATTTTGGATACCAGTATTCCAACCCCAAAATTCAAATGAAAACTCTACTTCATGGGCAACTTCACAAATCTCCAACGCAGGCTCTTTATCTCCGTAAATATAAAGCCAATATGCTAAAGAGCACAAGCTACTTGTATCTGAAATACTTTTGTATGAACATTTTTGAATGAGCTTTTTGCAGGGCTTAGTGATTGTATTATAAGTTTTCTTTGTATTTTTCTTATTATATTGTTCCAAAATTTTTTCAAGTATTGGTTCTATCTTGTCATGGAAAAGTTTCATTTCCTGTTGTATTTTATTCATTTTACAATTCACCAAATTGTTTCGTACTGTTATCTTATCTTCCCTTACCAATAACGCATACAAAATTATTTTAAATTATGCTTAACCTCCCTTTTCCTTGCCCGTGCCCTGGACAGCCTTACTTTTTCATAGCAGGTTCTTCTCTATGTAATGCGCCACGCCGTCCATGTCATTGCTCTGCGCCACAATGTCCGCCGCGGCCAGGGCTTCGGCAATGGCGTTGGAGACAGCCACGCCTGTTCCGCAGTTCTTTATGGCCTCGATGTCGTCATAGTCGTCACCGAAATATATGGCTTCCCTGTTGTGGATTCCCGCCGCTTCCAGCATGGCCCGGATGCCGTTCCATTTTGTGGCGGCCGTGCTCATGACCTGTATCAGCTTCCCTTCCGCCACTGTCATATAGGTATCCGGCGTCAGCGCCCTTTCCACTTCCGGCTGTATGGTCTCTCCCTCACGGCTCAGCAATATCTTATAGATTTTGCTTTCCGTAGGCAGCGCCGGAAATCCTTCAAACGCCCTGACGTTCCATTCCGGAATCGGTTTATTGGAGAAAGCCCCCTCCCCTGTCTCCAGGGACAGAGCCACATCCGGTATATGCACCACCCTGCGCAATATGGCCTCCGCGCTGCGGGGTGCGATGCCGTTTTCCAGCACCCCGGAGGGAAGGATGATTCTTGCGCCGTTCAAAGTCGTCAATGCGTCAAACCCGACCTGGCTCCGATATGTCAGAACAGCCCTTTCCGGGCGGGCCGTGGCCGCCATGAGGAACATTCCCCTGTCACGGCATTTCTTTAAAACAGCGCATGTGTACTCCGATATGGATTTGTCCGTGCGCAGCAAAGTCCTGTCTAAATCTGTGATGATTGCTTTCATGGGTTCTGCATGACCTCCTATCCTTCCTACAGCTGACTTTCCCTTTTTGTATCAAAACAGCGTATCACCCTGCATGCAGCTTCTTCGCATAATGGATTATCCTGTCTCGTCCCTTGTCTTGTTCCCTGTAATGTCCAATGACCAGGGTACATAATTCCGAACAGGGAGTTATCCTTTGCCTGTAAAATCACTCCTCCCGCATTTCGCCGGTTTCGTCATTCAATAGATATACCTGGCTTTCTTCCTCCATCCTATAGCAAATGACATGATAAAGCGCTCCGTCCCTGACCGTCAGGCCGTCATAAAAGATATAATCTCCCTCCCATGCGTCTGCCTGGCTTTCGTTGTCTGTCCCTTCCTCCCCAATCTCCTCCGTTCCCGGCACGGTATAATAATAATCCGGCAGTTCCACGCCTTTCAGCAGCTCATATCCTGTCTTCTGCCATGGCGCATAGGGCAGATCCATCTTTTCCCCATTCCCGGCCATGGCATCCATGAAACGATCCAAAGCCTCCTCGGCGGTCATGTCTGTGTCCAGCTTTTCCTCATATAGGGAATAAGACACGTCATACAGTTCCGTCCGGGGGAATGCCTTGTGAAAAGGATGCCCCGCGTCCGCCAGATTGACCCTCACCATGCGGAAGCCGTCCATGGCAATGGCATAGGCAGACCATGTATCATGCTCCCTGTCTGTCACAGATACGTCATAGCCGTCGGCAAAGCGGCTGTCCCCCACGCTGATGCTCTTTGCCTGCTCCAGCTTCCCATTCCGGCAGCGATAAATCTCCGTAGCCGTGGTACCGGTGCTGCTTCCCCAGCTTTGCTTCAGCATCAGGTAGCCGTCTCCCATAAAAATGCCGCGGTAAGGATCCCCCCGCATCCCGCCGGCATCTGCGCCGCTTAGGTAAGGCACTTCGGCCATCTCCTGCATGGAACCGTCTTTTTGCTGCAGCAGGACATACAGGCGCCGGGTATCCGCATATAGTTCGTCCTGTTCTTGCTCCCCGAATGTCCCGTCTATCACAAAGGCCATATCCCTTCTGCCGTCACCGTCCAAATCCCCTTCCACATAATCGATGCATGTATATTCCATGACTTCGGGATGCTCTTTTTCTATCCAGGCTTCTGCGGATTCTGTCTTCTCATCCATGGGCTCGTAGCTTTTCCAGGAAAGCAATGGCACCTCCCACACAGGCTGCAGGTCGGTACAGGGATTTCCGGATACCGACGCGAACATCAGTTCTTCTTTCCCGGCCAGCGGTGACAGATCGGAAATCCTGTTGTCCGAAAGGCCTGCCTGGTTCAGACGTGTCAGGCCGCTGAGGGCGGAGATATCGCTGATTTCGTTTCCGTCCAGAGCAAGGTCGAACAGCTCCGTCAGGCTTTCCAATGGCGAAATATCCTGTATCCGGTTCTCGGCCAGCCCCAGCCGCTCCAGCTTGGTAAGGCCTGTCAGCGGCGTCAGGTCTGTAATGGAATTGTTGTTCAGGTTTAGGCTGCGGAGTTGGGTCAGTCCGCTCAGGAAACCGATATCCCTGATCCCGCAGTTCTGTAGTCCCAGATCCTGGAGCCTGGTCAGCTTTCCCACTGTTTCCAGGTTCCTGGCGTGGGAATTGCCGCTGAGCGCCAGCTCCACCAGGCTCTGCAGGTTTTCCAGGACGGTGAGGTCTTGGACTTCTGTCTCATACAGGGATAACCGTTTTAGCTGTGTCATCTCTTGCAGGAATGTGATGTCTTTGAGCTGGCAGTTTGGCAGATAGAGCTCCGTGACATGGGGCATTTCTGCCAGGAAGGAAAGGTCTGTCTCTTCTTTGGCATGGTTCTGGATGCTGAGTCTTTCCAGCCTGGGAAGGCCTGCAATGGGGGTAAAATCCGCAACTGAGAAATCGTCCCAGGCATCAAAATCCAGGGACAGGCTTTTCAGATTCGGCAGATTGGGCAAATCCTCCAGCGAATGCAGGGCGTTGTCTCCGGATGGCTTTTTCAGTACCAGTTCTTCGCATTGATGCAGCTTGTGCAGGATTGTTTCCTCGGTATCCTGGCTGTGGATGTCCGCCGCATACCATACGCAGTCACGGAGTCCTGGATCCTTTATCAGCCGGGCCAGGGTCTGTTCTGCGCTGGGTTCTGTACTGTCTTCCTCTGTTGTCTCCAGCGTAAATGGGATGTCCTCCAGGACTGCCGTCTCCGGCACGCCCCCGTATGCCTGTCCTGTCTCCCGGGCGGGCGGCTTGCTGCATCCGGTCAGGAATAGAACGCAGAGCATTGCTGCTATCTTTGGATATGCATGATTCATGTTATTTTGTCTCTTCCTTTCTTTTTCTGTTTATCTGTCGGACTTCTTGCACTTGTTTCCAGTACATCGGTGCCTTCATTCCCAAGCACTCGGTGGTTGATATCGCGCAAGAGGGTAAAATAATCATCTAATCAGCACCAGCGCCCCGACCAGGACAGCAGCAAGGGCATACTTTCTTTTCATGGCTATGCCTCCAATCTGCAAAAGAGCTGTCTGTTTCTGGACAACAGTATAACACAGAACGAAGCCGTTTGCATAGTGGATACTGAACAGCTTGAACCCCATTCCCCCGTGTGATAAAATAAAAATATGCTTTTTTGAGGAGGATAATTATGGATATGGATTGCCTGGTCCAAAGGAATAAAGCCATTTTTGCGATTAGATTAGCAGAAAAAGCGAGCTTCTATTTACAGGTAGACAATCAGAATATAGTAAAAGAGGCTCTATTACTTTGTTGGGAGTGGATAGAAACAGAGATCGCTTTGGGTGAAGAACTATATTTTTTCTTGGATAATGAAGAAAACAGATTTACATTGCTTCAAGAATTTGAAGAAGATTCCATAAAGATAAGCGCATGGAATTGTATTATAGACGCTATCGCCATATTGTCAAGAATGGCCTATGAAAAAATGGGGCAGAGGTTCTTCCCTGAAGCAATTGAAATAGTAGATGACAGTACGTTTTCTCATATGATTAGCGCATTGATATTTTGCAATGATACCGAGAAGGACTTTATTGCAAGCGTATATGATGCGTGCTTGAAAGAACAACAAGATACAGCTACCATCCATTAACAACTCTCCACAAATACCTGTCCACCAATAGAACAGCGGTGCAGTAACGCCCAACGAGGCCGGGGCCAGGATAGCCCCACTGATTCTGTTAATTGCTACCGAAACCTTATGACCAGGCCACTATATTTTCAGTCCTTTAAAAACCTGCTTATTCCGGCAATACTTCTCCCCATTTACTGCCACGGTTCCCTGCAACGTATGTTTCATGCTCCCTATACTGTGGCGGCATTCCATACATGGAACAAAAGCCACATGGCGCTGTACCCCAGAGAGGAGGTATCAGCGCTGTCCACAACGCCCCCCTGATCCACACGCCCCTCCGCCAGGATGAATCGCCTTTCACCCCCTGCCCTCTTCCTTCCTCCTGCAGTCAGTCTGAGCCGGGCCGTCGATGAGGCGGCCTTCCCTGCTGAACCGAGAGCCATGGCAGGGGCAGTCGTAGCTCTCCTCCTCCGGGTTCCACTCCAGCCTGCAGCCCATGTGGGGGCAGTTTGGAACAATCTCTCTGTCCCCCGAAGGCAGGAGATGCTTTGCCAGGCCTTTCACCGTATAGGCGCCGTGCACGGCCAGCCCTTTGGCCGCCTGTGCCGTGAAGGGGCGGCGGGGTGAAAAAATATCCCCTTCCGGGCATTCCCGCCCGCCGATCAGAGCCGTCAGGATGCGGGCGCTTACCATGGCCGTGGTCATGCCCCATTTTCCGAAGCCCGTGGCCACATACCAGCATGGCCTGCGCCTGGAAAACCTGCCGATAAAGGGAAGTCCGTCCAGGGTCACGCAGTCCTGGGCTGACCAATGGGCTGTTTCCTGGCATCCGGGATAGATTTCCCCCGCCCTGCCCCGCAGCAGCACATAGCCCTGTCCCGCGCCGTCCTTGCGGCTCACCCCTGTCCGGTGGCTTCCGCCCCCCAAAAGCAACAGATTCCCGCTGCTCCGGAAGGAAAGCCCTCCCTGGTCGATGCCCAGGTACATGCCCTCCAGCCTCTCCGCCCCTTCCAGCGCCAGCACATAGCTCCGTTCCTGGTGCATTCTGGCAAAATACCAGCCAGGCACGTTGAGGAAAGGGTAATGGGACGCGAACACGATATGCTCTGCCGTCACCGTCCCCCTGGCCGTCTCCACCCTTCTGCCCTCCACCTTCAGCACTTTCGTCTGCTCGTAGACTTCCACTTCCTCCGCCATTCCCGCCAGGAATTTCAGCGGGTGGAACCTGGCCTGTCCCTGGAATCTTGTGACGCCCGCCACCGGGAAGGGGAGCTCACAGCCTGTCCCAAAGGTTGCCTGTATGCCCAGGGATGCAGCCGCTTCTGTCTCCTGTTTCAGGAGCTCCGGCCTGGTCTGGGTATAAAGGTATGCCGGGCATCTGGCGAAATCGCAGCGGATTCCTTTTTCCCGGATCAGCCTTTCGTATTCCCCGATGGCTGTTTCGTTGGCATTGGCGTAATGCTCTGCCATCCGGCGGCCAAATGTCCGGATGAGATGGCTGTAGATCAGGTTGTGCTGGGACGTGATCTTCGCTGTGGTATTCTTCGTCTGCCCGCTGCCGATTCTGTCCGCTTCCAGAACAACCGTTCGAACGCCCTCTTTTTGCAGGTAATATGCTGTCAGGATTCCGGCCAGCCCTGCCCCGATGACCACAGCCGGCACCTCCCTGTCCCCCGGGAGCGGCTCCCGTCTCCTGATTTCGGTATCTTCCGTCCAGACTGATTCCATCTTTTCCCTCCGCTGTCTCCTTCCCTGCCTTTTGCCGTTCTGACAGGGTTGGCGCTGATTTTGATAGCATATGCCAAAATGCCTTGATTATACCGTCCAAGGACTGCCTTCCGGCCGGAAGCCTGTAAATGGCAGGCTCATGATTCCGGCTTTGGCGGTATCTGCCGCTCCTGGCAGGAAAGATTCCGGGAACTTACCGTTGTAATATCAGGCGTGATATCTCATTTTTTACATTAAAAAATCCCGCAGTCCTTACCTGGAAGAAACTGCGGGAGATTTCCAGAATTCACTTTTCAGCTTGGGCAATGCTCTCATTGCCGTCTTTTAGCTCGGAGCCCGCCGGTGTGGGCGGGCTGCCTGTGGCCGGCATGTCCGGCATCCTGGATAAGCCCTCCGGCATGTTTTGGTTGGCGGGTCTGACATCTACATGGTATTTCGCCGGATTGTCCGGGCTCCCGGTGGAGCTGTGGGAACTGACCATTCTGCTGCAATCCGCCATTCCGCAGCCATTTATCTCTTCTCCACAATATCCCTCGCCCCATGGAAAGCGGCCAGATCCTCTATGGCGCGTTCAATCTCCAGGCCACATATCACGCGGCTTTCCGGAAATCCCTGGGAGCGGCTCCTCCGCTTTTCCAGGTGCCGTCCTGCCACAATGCCCGATTTTACTTTCTGAAATTCCGAGAGCCGATTATCATCTGCGCTCGTAGACCAGGTCTGTGATTCCGTCATAGTTTTGGGTCTTTGCCAATCTCAGGGGAATCTCCTTTCCGCTTTCCTGGAAAAGCCGGATTCCCTTTCCCAGCAGCATCGGTATTACAGAAATGCAATACAAGTCAATCAAATCCTCCGCCATAAGCTGCCGGACAATATCCGCGCCGCCGCATATCCAGATGTCCTTTCCGTCCTTCTCTTTCAGTCTCCTTACCAGGCTGCAGGGTTCTTCCCCGGTAAACCGAATCCCCTCCGCAGAAAGGCCGTCCCTGTGGGTTATCACATAGCTTTCCAGATTGGCGTATACCCATTTCTCCGGGGACAGTTCCGTAGCGACCTGGTAATAGGTGTTCCAGCCCATGACTACTGTGTCCACGTGTTCCACGAACGCCGAATAGGAATCTATCATTTCCTCTTCATTTCCCTGGCCGCCCAGCCATCCCACTTTCCCTTCGCTGTCCGCGATGTAGCCGTCCAGGCTCATGGCGATAAAAAGCGCCGCTTTCCTCATCCTGCTTTTGCCTCCTCTTCGTTTCTTTTCTGCTGTTCCTTTGTCGCTGTTTCCTATTTGGGCTGTTCACAGGCGCCCCTTTTCCGTATTTTTACCGGCTCCCGGGAACCTGCCGTACATGCCCTTCTTCCCCGAAAACCGGCTCCCGGGCGGAGGATTCCCGGGGCATGGCGGCAGTTTCATCGCTCATGGGCAGGAAATGGCTTTCTGCCTGTCTCTGCCTTCATTCATAGACAAAGTCGGTGCAGACGCTCATATGGTCAATATAGTCGCCTAATTGGGAACTGACCATTCCCCACGCCAATTCCTGCCATGTGACTGCGTCATCGTTTGTCAGTACATACCTTGTGTATGACTGATAGGCTGCGTCCGGGCTTTCCGCGGGCCCTTCATATTTCATAAGGCATGAATAGTTCCTGATGATTTCCTCCCCATCTGAGTACCAGCGAATGGTATATTGTTCTCCATCAAAGGACAGATCAAGAATATACAGGCTCGGATCATCGGCTTTGAGGGCTTCGGCTTCACAGGCTTCCGGGGCATATCCGGAGGGATCCTCAGACGAATAATAATATGCCAGCCTTACCTTATCTGCCTTGCCTGACTGAGCGGTGTCATAGAATTCCTGGAATCTTTCCTTGCCTTGCGTTACGTCACCGTCTTCATGGGTGATGCAGCCATCTTTTTTTGCCTGTTCCAGGCTATAGTCCTTCGGGATTTCATCCAATGGTTGCAGGCTGCCTGATTGCCCGCAGCCAGTTATGGATAGGAGCAGAACAGATAGGATAATTGCGATATGTTTTTTCATGGGAAATCCTCCGATTTTATGTTTCATGTGCCAGCGTCCCCTCTTTTCCTGTACACTTCCAGTATACCTTACAGAATGGCTGTATGTAAAGGGATAGGCGTATATTCATGCCAAAAGGCGCTATCTGCGGGAGCCTGTTCCCGAAAACCGGCCGTGCATGCTCTTCTTCCCCGAAAACCGGCTCCCGGGCAGAGGATTCCCGGAGCATTTGACGATTTCAGACAGGCTTATTGATTGGCTGAACGACAGCGAGGGGATGGGGATTGTTGACCTGAACGCAGACGAGCGGAACAGTCTGCCCACTGTCAGGACAGAGGACGGGAATGTATTTGAAATCGTATGCCGCAAGGCAGCAGAAAAGGAGGACGGATGGATGTCCGCAAACTGACCGTATGCTATGAACGCGGCAATTACAAGCAAGCTCCGCCGCAGATTCTTTTACAGGAACAGGCCAGATTCTCCGCAGGGGATAAAATCGCCGTGAAATGCCAGCAGGGGCAGTTTATCATCACAAAAGACGGTACAAGGGCAGATTCAAGGGATTCATATTTATCACGGTAAATGAATTTGGTAAATGAATTTTTTGTAAAGACTATTCCATCCGGAAAATGATTGTGATAGAATGGAGCCAGTGAAAAATCGGTATTTAAGGAAGGATTTTATGGGAACAGGAATTCTTGTATGTGGGTTAAACGGCACTGGAAAGAGTACACTGGGAAAGGCTCTTGCAGAGAGGTTGCATTTTCATTTTATAGATAATGAAGACTTGTATTTTCCTAAAATAGACCCTGCTTATATCTATGCAGCTCCACGCACTCGTGAAGAGGTTGAAAAGCTTCTGCTCAATGAGATTGAAAAACATGAAGATTTTGTTTTTGCGTCTGTAAAGGGTGATTATGGCGAAACTATTTATCCTTTTTTTCGATATGCCGTATTGATAGATGTTCCCAAAGACGTTCGGATGAAACGTGTTAGAAACCGTTCTTTTCAGAAATTTGGTAATAGGATGTTATCAGGCGGAGATTTATATGAACAGGAAGAACGCTTTTTTGCTTTCGTCAAATCCAGAGCCGAGAATACTGTTGAAGAATGGATACAGTCTTTGAACTGTCCTATCATAAGAATTGACGGGACAAAACCCATGGAAGAAAATATAGATCTTGTAATAAAACAGATACAAAGCTAAATCGGTGTTTGCAGATGAATTTCCTGAACTTTTCTTATTTTTCAAGGCTTTTCATGCCTCATACAGTGAAAAATAGGTTGTTTCCTAGCTAGAATCTGCATATAATATAAGCGGAAGTGAGGTGCATATAAAATGATAATAGATACAAACACCATGATTTCAATTACAGAAGCGAATCAAAATTTTTCAAAAGTAGCCAAAGTAGTTGACGAACATGGAACAGCGGTTATTCTGAAAAATAATGTGCCCAGATATCTGGTTATTGATTTCAGTAAAGCGGAAAAAGAAAAAGTTGCCAGTAATGAGGATGTATTTGCAATATCTGAACGGTTAATAAAACAGAATATGGAAGCATATGGGGTTCTTGCCAAATGATTATTTTAAGCAAGGAGCAGGTGCTAAAAATACAAGGGAAACAATAAGAGAAATCTCACCTGGGAATAACAGCTAATAATTCCTTTAAAAATCATCAAATCACAATCGGTGTTTGTGGAGGTATAGATATGCGGGCGATTGTCATGAGGCATGGCAAAGTGGATTTTCAATGGAAAAAATGGAGTACATCGGAACAGTTTAATAAGGACTGTCAAATGTATGATGAAGCACCGATTTGTCTTTTGTTGTCAAATGATATCCGAATAGATTCTCAAGATATTTATATCAGTACATTACAAAGAAGCAGGGATACAGCAAAGCAGTTATTTGGTGAAAGAGATTTTATTTCCACAAAGTTGCTTGATGAAGTGCCGCTATGTGCAAGTGTTATTTCAAATAAAAAGCTGCCGCTTATATTTTGGAATATTTCCGCACGTTTACAATGGTTATTTCATATTCACTCACAAAAAGAAGGCAGGAAAGAAACAGTCTATCGTGCCGAACAATTTATAAATATGATAGCAGAAAAAGGGAAAGATTGTATCATTGTTACGCATGGTTTTTTTCTGCACACGCTCCTTAGCCAAATGAAGCAACATGCGTTTAAGCTTAGTCACACCAAATTAAGCTATTCAAATGGTGAATTTGTTATTGCAGAACGGTAAATTCTTTAGGTTAGAATCACTGATGGGGCAAACGAAAAAGCAGCTCTGATTTTGCGGTAACCTGCCCTTTCGTCTGCACCATTTGCGATTTAACCTAATTGAACAAAGTGAGCGTCCCTTTAGCCGGTACCTATGGACTTTCAATCTTTGTCTTTCTGGAAAATATCATATCATAATCCTGCAGGAATGGAACCTGTTTTCTCTGGTATTTGAAATTTGTGTATGGCAAACAAGCCTCCCGGAAGGAAAACTTCAGAGCCATATGATCTGGAACCAGTATTCCGTAAGGAGGCCAAGATTGCGCCTGGACAGAATGGTGTACCTGTCCATCCGGCTTTTGGGCTCCCGCACATGGATCTGCATGTTGGTTAGGGAAATGTCTTCATAAATGCAGGCGGATGACTTCGGAAACCCTCAGTCCGGAAGAATACATGATGGCAAGCATCGCCTCGTACTTCAGGTCACCGGTCGAATCGAGAAGCCTGTCGATATCCTGACATGACAGGACGATTGGGAGCTTATGGTCAATGCGCATACGGGGAACCCTCACATCGTCCCAGAGGATATGCAGGACGTTCCTGTAAAAGAAACGGATGGCTGCGTTGTAAAGGTTGAGCGTGATGGCTTTAAGCCCTTCCTCCTTCTTCGCAAGAAGGAAGTCCCGGACATCCTGGCCGGAAAGCTCCTGCAGGCCTTTGCCCACATAGTTCAGAAAACAGCCATCGCGCAGCGATTTTGTTCAATTGGAAGTTGGAGGTGTCTTATGAATCTATTTATTGGTAAAATCGTGAGTAGCATATTGCAAATCATTTTGTTTGTAATTGTACCTTTTATTTGGTGGTTTGTAACTGCAAGAAATCATCAAAAATTTTCACAGTGGATAGGATTAAAAAAAATTGATGGAGGTAAGAGGACATTCGTTTCTATTATTATAGTATCTATTAGTTTTCTGGTATTGGGAGGGTTAACTCTTTATGGGATAAGAGATATTGATACAGCGACTTCCGAATTTGCAAGTCTTGGAGTAGATGCTATTCCAGCGATAGTTATATATGCTGCTTTTAATACTGCATTTCCAGAAGAAATTTTGTTTAGAGGATTTTTGTTGAAAAGGGTGGCAAATAAGTTTGGTTTTAATATAGCAAATCTAACACAGGCGTTACTATTCGGATTATTACATGGAGTGATGTTTTTTTCACTGGTAGGAGCTATAAAAGCTATTTTAATTCTTTTCTTTACGAGTGTGATTGCTTGGCTCATGGGATATATCAACGAAAAAATTTCCAATGGTTCAATTATTCCGAGTTGGATTATACATACAATTTCCAATTTGTTTTCTGGAATTTGTGCGGCATTTTCTATTATTTAAAATTTTTGATACGTTTGAAAATTCGGGGTAATCGGTCTGATAAAAGTCCAAAACAGGGCGGCGGTGTCGGGATCTTGGCCTTACCGTTCATCCTTCCTTTGAGATAATCTTTCGCCGCCGTAAGCAAGATAAAGTTACATAGTTGAGAAAAGCCAAAAACATGTTCTCATAAAAGGAACAAAGAAAGGGGCGGCTGATGAGCGATACCAAAATACAATGGCATCCCGGTTTCCTGGCAGCAATAGATTCAGAGTTCAAAAAGAACAGGGATGGCCTCATTTATAAGAAGGAATGCAATCTGAGCACTAAGCCTTAACGCTGGCTGGTTCAATCCCATGATTATATTAGGCAGTATTCAGCGTTATGCAGTATAAATTTGCTTATTTGCAGATTTCGACTATGGAATTGAGATTTCCCGGGGGCAGGCTTGGCGGCAGGCCAGAGCGTACCCCTCCGGCTTTCGCCGCTACCACCCTCTCCGCCTGCCGCTGTCCCTATAAAAGCCAGGTCAACTGACGATATGTCGATGCCGCCATTTGACTACACATAACTAATCATTCCTGCGTCACGGTACAGGAGCCAGAGCTGGATTGTACCTCATTGCTTGACTGCGTGTGTTCGTCAAACTCCGTCTGGCTGTATTTTTCTATGCCTGTCAATGTCCCGTATCCGTCGGCGTTGGGATTCGCAAAGTCACGGATGGTGTAGATGTCTATGGTTCCGCCCTTCGCGCTCTCAAAAGTGCGCAGCGCGCCTTTGAACTTCCCGCCGGTCAGGCTTTCTCCGTTGGAAATCAGGACATCCCTGCAAAAGCGGACTTTTTCATCGCCCAAGTACCACTGGTCTTCCTTCGCGTCATATGTAAGCCCGAATGGGGCGTATTCCTGAAGCATTTTTTCCCGCTCTTTGGCGGAAACCGGTTCCCCGGACGATGCAGTGGTCTGGCGCGGCGGATTCTTCAGCGCTTCTATATCCCGGGCAGCAAATTCTTCCTCCGAAAACGCTTCCAGCCCCACCAGCTTTCCGCTGGGGTCAAAGGAGCCGTCTTCAGAGCGGACGAAGCTGCTCAGGTCACGGATTGCATGGACGTCCACCACGCCGTTTTCGTTGAAGAAATCCATGCCCGCCTGGCCTTCGTCCGGGATAGGGTAATAATCCTCAAACCAGCGCACGGACTTGCCGTTGTATTCCAGCTCGTTCTTATCTGCGTGATACACCAGGCCGAACTCTTCGTAGGGCTGGAAGCGCTCCTCATAGGCGGGTTCCGTTTGCCCGCTGCCATCCGACTCCGCCACGGCCAGAATCGTGGTGGCTTCCTGCGGCTCCCGCGCTCCCGGCAGCCCACCTGCTTCCCGGGATTCCTGCGCGGAGATGCCCGGCATGGCCGGCGCGCCGCCGCTTTGTGCCGCTGACATGCCGCACCCGGCCAATCCTCCTGCCACCAATATGCCACAGATAACAGCTACAAGATACTTTTGCTTTTTCATATAAACACCATTCCTTTCTTTGAGCATGTCTTACAGGGCAGGAAGCCCCATAAGCTTATCTAATAGAAGCTTTGCATCATTAGGATAACAGCTTTGTTTGTGGTATCATTGGGATTTATGTGTGATTTATGTGTAGTTTCCGTTCCGGAAAACCGGAAAGATTACAAAAAGCTATTGAGAAAAACCTGTTTTCAGCGTATACTATTCATTAGAAGGAAGGGATTTTCATCATGGGAAAGATAGATATCATAACAAAGGAATATATGGAAAATCCAGTCGTCTTTGCGGACGCGTTCAACCAGTTTTTATACCATGGTGAGCAGAAAATCGACCCCGCCCTACTGACGGAGCTGGACACAACGGGAATCGTGGTTCCATACGGTGCCAGCGGCGCCAGCGTGCCGGAGCAGAAATACAGGGATGTGCTGAAGCTCCTGTATGCCATGACGGACGGCAGGACGGCATACTGTGTCATGGGAATCGAAAGCCAGGCGGAAATCCACTATGCCCTTCCGGTCAGGAACGGCGTCTATGATTTCCTCCAATTGTCCCGCCAGGTCAGCAAGGCTGCCAGTTCCCATAGACAGGCCATGAAAAAAGAGAAATCAGGGCAGCCCGAGAATCCGCAGCGGAAAGCAGCGCCCACAGACGGCGAGTTCCTGAGCGGCTTCTGGAAGACCGACCGGCTTATCCCCGTAGTCACCCTTGTCCTGTATTTCGGGTCAGGCAAATGGGACGCACCGCTCTCCCTGCGGGAGATGTATTCCGATGTGGACGATGCGATTCTTGCCCACGCACCGGACTACCATGTAAACCTGATTGTTCCGGAGGAGATGTCAGATAAGGAAATCAACCAGTTCCACTCGAATCTGCGGGAAGTGATGCTGTATATCAAATATGCCCGGGACAAAGGAAAACTGAGACAGATCATAGGACAAGACCCAAAGTTCCAGAACCTGGAAAGGCAGGCTGCGGATGTAATCAATGCTGTTACGGAATCTGAGTTTAAATATCCCGAAGGGAAAGGAGAGGTGAACATGTGTTTGGCAATCCAGGAAATGAGAATAGAGAGCGAAATGAAAGGTGCAATTTTGACATGTAAAGCTTTAGGAATCTCATTGGACAAAACCCTAAAGCAGATTACGGAGATGTTCCAGTTATCCGAAAGTGAAGCCCTTGAAATGGTTAAGCTGTATTGGTAAACAGATAAGAAAATTGGCATGGACAGACAAAAGCGGAATCCAATCATTGGGTAAAATCCAAAGCTGCTGCGCCTGGAAAAAAGGCAGACTGCGGATGTAATCAATGTTGTTTCGGGATTCGAGTTGAATTATCCCGAAGGGAAAGGAACAGTGAACGTGTGTTTGGCAATCCGGGAAATGAGAAAAGAGAGCGAAATGGAAGGTGCAGTGGAGACCTATAAAGAAATAGGATTCTCGTTGGCCGAGACCATAAAGCGGATTGCGGAGAGGTTCCAGTTATCCGAAAGCGAAGCCAGCGAAACGGTTAAGCTGTATTGGTAAACAGGCAAGAAGCTTCACCCCCAAGGGAAGGTTCTTTCTGAACTTCAGCCATTCCGTTTATGCCCACCGTCCAGAAAGAACCTGATCACATCCAGCAACATGCAGCCTGTCAAGCGTAGCGCTTATCCAGCTACGCCGCTTTCCAGAAGCCCAATCTTCCCACAAAGCTTCTTCCTCAGCCCGGCCGTCCAATCCGGTTCATGGGAAATCCCCTCCGCAACGCAGCGAATCAGTCCCGCATACGAATACAGATTGCAGAATCGCCACATCCGTTTTCTCTTTTCGGCATAATCGGCCTCCAACGCCTTTACACTTCGATACCCCTGCAGGAAAACGCTTTCTGCGGCTATCAATCAGCAACGCTGACAAAAACAGTTTCTTCTGCCGTTTATCGCAGATTCACTACCGTATACAGCCGAAACATAGATTTTGAAAATATTTGATGGTATAATTGGGATTCAGATAGGAGGTGGCACTTTGAAAGTCGGGATAACTTTAAGCCATTCCGCAAAGGAAATTGAAGTTCTGATTACGGCACAAGAACAAAGCGGAACGGTCAATGCCCTTTATGAGCATATTGTAGATTTTGATAGAAAGAGCCTTGAGACACTGACAGCATATAAAGACGATATAGCGAAAATTGTATATGTGACAGATATTTTCCGAATATATACAGGAAACCAAAAAGTCTATATCCAGACACTTCAAGGTGAGTACGCTGTACGGTACAGATTGTATGAACTGGAAGAGGCTCTTGATAAAAAACAGTTTCTCCGTATTTCCAATTCAGAAATTGTAAATGTCAAAAAAATCCGGGATATTGATTTAAGCATAATAGGAAGAATCTGCATCCGCTTTTTGAATGATACGCAGACATATGTTTCAAGAAGATATATCCCAAAAATCAAAAAATCTTTAGGAATATGAGGTGAGGTGATACTTTGAAAAAGAAAGCATTGAAGTTTGGAACAGCAGGTTTTCTGTCTGGGTGTTTTGCGTATTTGTTGTTTTCAATCGCAGTTTCATTGCGTATGAACACAGGAGATTTCTATTTTGTTCTTCCTGCCTTGAAAAACCATTACGGCAACGAATTACTTGCAGCCATTGTTCAGATTGCTACATTTACCTGGCTTGGGACAGCTTGTGGTGTTGCTTATATGTTCAGCGAGAATGTTGAATTTGAGCCCATAAAACAAGGCATGGGCTATTTGGTTTCATTGACTTTGGGAATATTGCCATTAGCGTGGACAGGGCAATGGTATAAGCACATTTTTATAGGTTTATTCAGCTATCTCATTATTGTCGCTGTTATTTCGCTCCTTTTATTTGTAATTGGATTCGTGAAATTGAAGTGTGATGTGGATGAAATCCGGCATGCTATTGGGACAGGCGAGGAGGTTAATCATGAAAAGATTTAAGCTGTCATCAAAACAAATCATCATCTGGATATGTGTAAATTATGGACTGTTCATAATGGCTTTTTTTACTTTAGGATTTATGGACAGCAACAAAAGTATTGTGATTGCCAATTTTATTTTGGATGTCGTGCTATGTGCGGTTTCTCTTGTCCTTAATGTCATACTATTTTCTACAAAATACAAAACGCCTATTGTTGGGAAAATAGGCTTACTGTTTACCACATTATGTTTTGCAGCCTTCACCTGTTATGCGTTCTTAATACCAGAAAGCGGGTTGCCCCCTGTTTTATTCAGTTGATTCCCGCGAGCAATGAGCCAAGCGGCCGTGCTTGCACGGCCAGTTGGCGAATGCCGCGAGGGTCAAATACCCCGCTGCTCTGCAGCGTTGCAAGCTTGATACCCCGTTGCTTGCAGCGGGGTATTTGATTAAGAACAATAAGTCGAAAAGGATATGAAAAAATGAAACCGAAATCTAAAAAGAAAAAGATTCTCTTGATTGTATTAGCTATCGTGGCTGTACTAATAATCGCTGGCGATTGGGTATTGTCTGTAATGGTGTATAACGACAATTTTAACCAGCGATTTGAGAGCTATGAGCCGCTTATGCTCTATGTTGATGACT
>NZ_CAJUCP010000087.1 GCF_910585425.1 uncultured Acetatifactor sp.
ATTCAACCAAAATGGAAAATGGCAGATTTCCATTTAATTTCTGGAAAACCGCTCCGAAATGTGGTATTTTTTATTAGAGTAGCCCTCATCAAAGGCGTTTGCAGCTTTCGCTGTGGGGTATTGTATACAAAAAGATAAAGGAGGCATTTCTCATGAATGAAAGACGGAACAGCAACTGGAAACGGATATTGACAGGATGGTTATCTGCGCTCCTGCTATTTGGAACGATAAATGGTTGTCCAGGAATGCCTCCGGCAAATGCGGCAGGTGCGGCGGGGCAGGTGACGGAGGAGCAGGAAGGACAGGTGGGCCTGGAGGGCGAGCTGGAGGCTTATGCACACACTGAACCTGGCGAAGAAAGGGAAAAGAAGAGTTAATAATCGAACACAATAAAAAAATCCTCTCTAAACCCGTCCTTCAATATAGGCGCATTGCGGAAAAGCCCCACCAAATCGTTCAATGCACAGGACTGCACTGCCGCCAGGACAGCCTCTTCTGTGCGCGATGCCTCCGCCAAAACCTGGGAATAGTAGAACAGATAGCCACCAAGATTATTTGTGTTGCATTTCAACGCTGTAATGTCAATACGTTCACATAGTGCAATCAATTCAGCGTAATGATTCTGTCGGTAAAGTGTCTGGCAATAGCGATAGTATACATTAGGCAGAAACGTATTCAGGAAAAGAATATCCATCCTGTTCTTTTCGACATAGTGCAGAATATGAGAATAAAACAAAGTCGCCATCCCCTGCTCCCCTGCCGCTTGGTAGCTCTGGGCCATGAGGTTCAGGATGGACAGCTCCTGCCAGGTCAGGCGGTAGCCTGAAAGATTGTAAATATCGAAATCCGGCAATGTCAGCCCCAGCGCTTCCGACAGCCGGAGGATTCTTTCCCTTGGATCCTCCGGCTCGTAAGCAATGTCCACCAGGTACTCCTGACGGTAGAGCGCACTTTCCCCATCGACCAGCCGTTCCATCTCCGCCTGATACTCCCGACGCGTCTCTTTGGGCAGCAACTGGTCGTGAATCAACTTGAACTTCAGATCATAAAATCTCGCATCCTTCTCGCTTCCCCAGAAAGTAAACGCCCGCTCCGACATGCCCAGCCGCTGCAGCAGGGCCTCTGCCAGAGCGATGTCCGGCTGGAGGTCCCCGGCCTCTATCTTAGACAGCTTGGACGCGCTGCACAGCCCCCGGCAGAGAATCTGCTGAGAAATCTTCTGCCCTGTGCGGAGCTCCCGAACCAAATCCCCGAAGGTATAGACATCCGGTGAATCCTCGTCATAGACACCGTCTGCAAGCCCTGCGGCGTCAATCCCATGAAACGGATACTCCTTCAGGGGCGCCGCCTCCAGACTGCGCATATATTCCGTCACCGGGAAGTCCGTCCTCTGGCACAGATACTCCCTGCAGACAGCGGCATAGCAGCTGTCCACCGCCTGGGCCGAATAGAATGCCGCTTTCAGGAAGACATCCGCCCTGTCCGGATTTCCCAGATGATGGTGGCACAGGCCTGTCAGAAAGCACAGCTCGAACAGAGGCGCGCCTTCCACGTTCCCAGCCATCCTGTGCCGATGGAAGTCCGCCGTCCCCAGCCCTGCAGCATACTCCCTCACAGAGATCAGGTACTTGGCATATATTATGGCATCCTCCGCCAGCATGCGCTCTTTCTCCAGATATGTGAATTTACTGTTGGCCAGATATTCCGCAATCTGTCCGTGGATGGCAAGGCAGCCATCCGGCCTTCCCAGATACAGCTCCTCCTGGGCCAGCGCCGTCAGGAGCCTGATTTCAATCTGGGACAGCATCAGATGCCGGAAATCGGACAGGCAGATGTCAGGGCGCGTGATATGCAGGGCATCCAGAAGGGCATCATAAATCGATTGGTGGGAGCCGCAGTATGAGCGGAACTGCAGCCTGCACTGGAGCAGCAGCCATTCCTGGCAGTACAGCCTGTTGTCCGCCCAGCCCATCTCCTCAATGCCTCTGAGCTCGTCCCAGGCCCTGGGAAGCTGCCACGCGTCCAGATAAAAGCCCGCGCGTTTCAGGCGATAGTAGCAGTCGAAGTCATCCCTTCCCGCGAAGACCGGAAAGCGGTGGCAGGGCGCGCCGGCACGCTCCATCAGCGCCTGGAAGGTCGCAGGGCTCACCCCCGACACCCCGGTCTCTATCCTGGACAGGGCCTGCAGGGAGCAGATGCCGTCTGCCAACTGCTCCTGCGTCAATCCGGCCTTCCGCCTCGCCTCCCGGATGATGTCTTTCGTGCTGCGAACTCCCATTTTATAATAATCCTTTCTCTTTTTTACATTTATTATAATATGGATTCCAGTAAAATTCAACCAGGATGGAAATTAAAAATTTTCCTGTGGCTTGCTGGAAAAGAAGCGCAAATTGTTGTATTATAATATACGTAATCAGGAAGCATGCGACCTACTACAGAAAGATAAAGATAGGAGAGATGATTATGAGCAAATTGAAAAAGAAAGCATTTGCCGTTATCCTGGGTGGTGCTCTGAGCGTTATGAGCTGTCTTCCTGTGTTTGCGGCTGAATCCGGAATAAGCCCTCATGTCCAAACTGCGCCGTGTAATCAATGTCGCATAGGAACCGTCTATAAATATACGACGGAAGAATACAAGCATGACGAAAGGATTGACGGAATCCTTTATAAGGTATATAAAGTGACTGTATCGAGTTCCTGCAATAATTGCAACTACCAGAATTCATACAGCTACGAGGATCACAGGCGTCAATAACACATCAATCCTAAAACAGCATATTTTTTCACAACATTCCGACCACGCGTTTGTATGGCCGGAATGTTGGCGTGAAAGGGAGGCAACTATGCAAATCAGACAGAAAACCCATGACAAGAAAACCCCCAATGCCGCTCCCCGGCGAAAACTTCGGCGGGCAGTCTTATTTCCGGCCTTAGTTCTGGCCCTGGCACTGACCGGCTGCGCCAAGGGAGGCGAGGAGGAAAGCGACTCCCCTTATGTCTACGAGACCCAGTTCCACTCCCCCGAGGGCGGCGTGGAGGACTTCACGGTATCCGGTGATTCTGTCTACTACAGCACCTTCGACGGAGAATTCTACCAGTGGACACCGGGCGGGGAGGCCAAGAGGCTGGACATAGAGCCCTTTATGGAGGAGACTGACAGCCGTCTCCTCCAGGCGGACCTTCAGGGGAACCTGTATGTCTTCTATCGTGTGCCGAATCCACCGAATTCCGCTTCCTACTATCTGGTAAAATACGATGCCGCAGGAAAGGAGCTGGCCAGGCAGAACGTCTCCCTGCTCACCAGCCAGTTCTCCCCCTACGAGACGGCAGTAGATGGGGAGGGGCGGCTATATCTCAAAGGGATAGATAAGCTCCTCCTGTTCGATGGAACCTGCAACTATGTAGGGACGTTGGAAGCTCCCGAGGGAGAAAATCCAATCTGGCTCACAGGAGACGCCGCAGGCCATGTGTACTGCGACCTGTACAATTCCCAGGATAATGATATCATACGGGAGGTCGTCTGGGGCGGGGAGGCATCCGGGGACGGCCAGGGCGGTTCCCCGCAAGATTCCCAAACCGCCTCCTTCGGGGATTCCCTTGGCGAGACTGTGCCCGGAAGCTATCTGGCGGCCTATGGCGAGGACCGCTTCCTGACCTACGGAGACAACGCCCTCTACCTCTATGACGCGGCGGCAGATACCCAGAGGTTGCTGCTGCAATGGGCGAGCTGCGCCATCAATCCCGCCAGCGTGGAGCGCATCGCCACGCTGGCGGACGGGCGCATCGTGGCGCGCCTTGAGGAGGATCAGGGCAGCGGCGAGCTGGCCGTGGTGACGGAAGTCCCCAGGGATCAGGCCACTGAAAAAGAGACCATCACCCTGGGCGTCCTGCAGGCCGGCAACAGCCATCTGCTGCGCTGTATCTCCCAGTTCAACAGGAACTCCACCGACTACCGCATCGAAGTCCGGGAATATTACGACACCTACCTGGCTTCGGGACAGGCCGAGGCCAAAGAGGAGGCCCGCACCGCCCTGCACATGGACATCTCCTCCGGTCGGTGCCCTGACCTCCTGGTGCTGGAATACGACGACCTGGAAGCCTACGCCGCCAAAGGGCTCCTGGAGGACCTGGCCCCCTATCTGGAGGAGGACGGGGAGCTGGAGCTGGCGGACAATGTGATAGAAGCCTACACCTTCCATGGGAAGCTCTGCGCCCTCCCCGGCGCGCTGCAGATCCGGACGCTGGCAGGGTGCACCGAACGCCTGGGGGAGCTGGGGGACGCCGCGGGCTGGACGCTGGAGGAGATGATGGAGTTCATAGACGGCAACCCTGACAGCACCGTATTCTCCGCGGACGCCGGACAGCTCCTGGAATACAGCCTCGTCTTCAACCAATCCCATTTCGTGGACTGGGAGGCGCATACCTGCGACTTTACATCCGATGAATTCATACGTCTGCTGGAATTCTGCGGGCGCTTTTCCGACAGAAAGGGGACGGAGGGCGCAGAGGTCCTGGACATGATGGAACGGAGCAACACCGCCCTGCTGCACGAGGTGGAGCTGGTCCGGCCCCAGGACATCATTCTGCTGGCGCAGATCCTGGGGACGGAGGACATTTCCTATATAGGCTTCCCCACGGTGGACGGACGGATGGGAAGCCTGCTGGAGGACTGCGGCGGGACATGCGCCATCTCCGCCAAGTCAAGGCACAAGGAGGAGGCATGGGCCTTTGTGGAGCTGCTGCTCACCGGGTGGGAGAATCCCCCCAAAAGCTATTCCGCCCTGGAGGGCACAAAGGGCTTCCCCACGGAGCTGGGCACAAGGGAGCGGTATTTCGCAAAGGTCTCGGAGAATCCCTACCGCATAGGGGAGGACGGAGAGATTATCATGGAGGGCGGAAAGCCTATGCGGTACGCCTACCACACCGCCTCCTCAAGAACAATGCAGGTATTCTTCTATACGCCCCTCCCTGAGGAGACAGACCTCATATGCACCCTGCTGGATTCCTCCACCACCGCCCGGGGCGGCCGCCAGATATCCTCCATCGTCGCCCAGGAGGCGGCGAGCTATTTCAGCGGCCAGAAAACCGCGGCGGACGTGGCTGCCCTCATCCAGAACCGGGTTTCCATCTACCTGGAGGAGCAGAACTGAGATCTGGAGGCCTTAAATCAGTTTGTATGGCCTGAATGTTGGCATGAAAGGGCGGCGTGGAAGACTTCACGGTATCCGGTGATTCTGTCTACTACAACACCTTCGACGGCGAATTCTACCAGTGGACGCCGGGCGGGGAGGCCAAGGAGCTGGACATAGAGCCCTTTACAACAGAGACTTGCAGACGCCTCCTCCAGGCCGACCACCAGGGGAACCTCACCAGCCAGTTTCTCCCCTATGAGACGGCAGCGGACGGGGAGAGGCGGTGGAGGCTCCCCAGGGCGAGTATCCAAGCTGGCTCGCAGTAGACACCGCGGGCCATGTATACTACAGCCTGTATGACACCCAGGACTATAAGATGTCTGGATTCCAGTAAAATTCAATTTGAATGGAAACCAAAAATTTTCCTGGGGATTGCTGGAAAAGAGATACCACTTGTTGTATTATAATATACGTAATCAGGAAGCATGCGGCCTACTACAGAAAGAGAAAGATAGGAGAGATGATTATGAGCAAATTGAAAAAGAAAGCCTTTGCCGTTATCCTGGGTGGTGCCCTGAGCATTATGAGCTGTCTTCCTGTATTTGCGGCTGAACCCGGAATAAGCCCCCATTATAAAGTTGCACTTTGCAATCAATGTAACAGCTGGTCTTTTTTTACAGATCGGACAGAAGTATATATGGGTTCCGAAAAAATCGACGGGATTACATATAATAAATATAACGTGACTGTAGAAAGTCACTGCGATAACTGTAACTACAATAAATCAGAGAGTCGCACGGAGTACAGACGTCAATAACGAATCCTACCAAAAACAGCAGAATTTACACAACATTCTGGCCATACATTTGTATGGCCGGAATGTTGGCGTGAAAGGGAGGCAACTATGCATATCAGACAGAAACCCCATGACATGAACCCCCCCAATGCCGCTCCCCGGCGAAAACTTCGGCGGGCAGCCTTATTTCCGGCCTTAGTTCTGACCCTGACACTGACCGGCTGCGCCATAGGAGGCGGGGAGGAAAACGACTCCCCCTATGTCTACGAGACCCAGTTCCACTCCCCCGAGGGCGGCGTGGAGGGCTTCACGGTATCCGGTGATTCTGTCTACTACAGCACCTTCGACGGAGAATTCTACCAGTGGACACCGGGCGGGGAGGCCAAGAAGCTGGACATAGAGCCCTTTACAACCGAGGCTTGCAGACGCCGCCTCCAGGCCGACCCCCAGGGGAACCTGTATGTCTTCTATAGTGTGCCGGATCCGCCGAGGTCCGACACCTGCTATCTGGTGAAATACGATGCCGCGGGAAAGGAGCTGGCCAAGAAGAACGTCTCCCTGCTCACCAGCCAGTTTGTCCCCTATGAGATGGCAGCGGACGGGGAGGGGCGGCTCTATCTCAAAGGGGGAGATAAGCTCCTCCAGTTCGATGGGGAATGCGACTATGTAGGGGTGGTGGAGGCTCCCGAGGGAGAGACTCCAATGTGGCTCGCAGGAGACGCCGCAGGACATGTATACTGCAGCCTGTACGACACCCAGGATAATGGTATCATACGGGAAATCGTCTGTGGCGGGGAGGCATCCGGGGACAGCCAGGGCGGTTCCCCGCAGGATTCCCAAACCGCCTCCTTCGGGAATCCCCTTGGCGAGGCCAGGCTGAGAAACTATCTGGCGGTCTATGGCGAGGGCCGCTTCCTGACCTACGGGGACAATGCCCTCTACCTCTATGACCTGCCGTCAAATACCCTGGGGCTGCTGCTGCAATGGGCGAGCTGCGACATCGATCCCGACTCCGTGCAGCGCATCGCCACGCTGGCGGACGGGCGCATCGTGGCGCGCCTTGAGGAGGGTCAGGGCAGCGGCGAGCTGGCCGTGGTGACGGAAGTCCCCAGGGACCGGGCCACCGAGAAAGAGGCCATCACCCTGGGCGTCCTGCAGACCGGCAACAGCTATCTGCTGCGCTGCGTCTCCCAGTTCAACAGGAACTCCACCGACTACCGCATCGAAGTCAGGGAATATTACGACATCTACCTGGATCCAGGGCAGGCCGAGGCCAAAGAGGAGGCCCGCAACGCCCTGCACCTGGACATCTCCTCCGGCCGCTGCCCTGACCTCCTGGTGCTGGAATACGACGACCTGGAGGCCTATGCCGCCAAAGGGCTCCTGGAGGACCTGGCCCCTTACCTGGAGGCGGACGGAAGCCTAAAGCTGGCGGACAATGTGCTGGAAGCCTACACCTTCCACGGGAAGCTCTGCGCCCTCCCCGGCGCGCTCCAGATCCGGACCCTGGCAGGGCGCACCCAACGCCTGGGGGAGCTGGGGGACGCCACAGGCTGGACGCTTGAGGAGATGATGGGGTTCATAGACAGCAACCCGGACAGCACCGTGTTCTCCGCGGACGCCGGGCAGCTATTGGAATACAGCCTCGTCTTCAACCAGTCCCATTTCGTGGACTGGGAGGCGCATGCCTGCGACTTCACATCCGATGAGTTCATACGCCTGCTGGAATTCTGCGGGCGCTTTTCCGGCAGGAAGGGGACGGAGGGCGCGGAGGTCCTGGACATGATGGACAAGAGCAACATCGCCCTGCTGCACGAGGTGGAGCTGGTCAGGCCACAGGACATCTCCCTGCTGGCGCAGATCCTGAGGACGGAGGACATCTCCTATGTGGGCTTCCCTACGATGGACGGCCGGGCGGGCAGCCTACTGGAGGACTGCGGCGGCACCTGCGCCATCTCCGCCAAGTCAAGGCACAAGGAGGCGGCATGGGCCTTTGTGGAGCTGCTGCTCACCGGGTGGGAGGATCCGCCCAAGAGCCCTGACTCCCTGGAGGGCACAAAGGGCTTCCCCACGGAGCTGGGCACAAGGGAGCGGTATTTCGCAAAGGTCACGGAGAATCCCTACAAAACATTGGAAAACGGAGAAGTCTTCATGTGGGACGGAAAGCCTGAACGGCGCGCCCCCCTATCAATCAGCTCAGGAGCGTTGCAGGTATTCTTCTATACGCCCCTCCCTGAGGAGACGGAGCTCATATGCGCCCTGCTGGATTCCTCCACCACCGACCGGGGCGGCCGCCAGATATCCTCCATCGTCGCCCAGGAGGCGGAGAGCTACTTCAGCGGCCAGAAAAGCGCCGCGGACGTGGCTGCCCTCATCCAGAACCGGGTGTCGGTGTACCTGGCGGAGCAGGAGTGACTCCTGCCTCCCGCTGAACCGATTTCCACGAACATACATTCCCCAGCAGCCGGGCATGCTTCCCGCCACAGGATACAGCAGCAACGCTGCCTGCCAGGGCAGGAATTTCCACTCCCCCGAGGGCCCCTACGAGGCGGCAGCGGACAAGAAGGGGCGGCTCTATCCCATGGGGCTAGATAAGCTCCTCCAGTTCAATGGGGACTGTAGCCATGCAGGGGCAGCGGAGACTCCTGCAGGAGAGGATTCAACCTGAATGGAAACTAAAAATTTTCCTGTGGATTGCTGGAAAAGAGATACAACTTGCTGTATTATAATATACGTAATCAGGAAGCATGCGGCCTACTACAGAAAGATAAAGATAGGAGAGATTGCTATGAGTAAATTAAAAAAGAAAGCCTTTGCCGTTATCCTGGGTGGCGCTCTGAGCGTTATAAGCTGTCTTCCTGTATTTGCGGCTGAACCCGGAATAAGCCCCCATTATAAAGTTGCACTTTGCAATCAATGTAATAGCTGGTCTTTTTTTACAAATCGGACAGAAGAATACGTGCGTGACGAAAGGATTGACGGGGTTTTATATAAGATATATAACGTGACTGCAGAAAGCCACTGCGATAACTGTGGCTACAATAAATCAGAGAATTACACGGAGTACAAGCGTCAATAACATATCCTACCAAAAACAGCAGAATTTATACAGCATTCCGGCCATACGGTTGTATGGCCGGAATGTTGGCATGAAACGGAGGCTACTATGAATATCAGGCAGAACCCCCCAATGCCGCTCCCCGGCGAAAACTTCGGCGGGCAGTCCTATTTCCGGCCTTAGTTCTGGCCCTGGCACTGACCGGCTGCGCCATGGGAGGTGGGGAGGAAAGCGACTCCCCCTATGTCTATGAGACCCAGTTCCACTCTCCTGAGGGCGGCGTGGAGGACTTCACGGTATCCGGTGATTCTGTCTACTACAGCACCTTCGACGGAGAATTCTACCAGTGGACACCGGGCGGGGAGGCCAAGAAGCTGGACATAGAGCCCTTTACAACCGAGGCTTGCAGACGCCGCCTCCAGGCCGACCACCAGGGGAACCTGTATGTCTTCTATAGTGTGCCGAATCCGCCGAAATCCGACACCCGCTATCTGGTGAAATACGATGCCGCGGGAAAAGAGCTGGCCAGGCAGAACGTCTCCCTGCTCACCAGCCAGTTTGTCCCATATGAGACGGCAGCGGACGGGGAGGGGCGGCTCTATCTCAAAGGGATAGATAAGCTCCTCCTGTTCGATGGAACCTGCAACTATGTAGGGACGGTGGAAGCTCCCGAGGGAGAGAATCCAAGCTGGCTCGCAGGAGACGCCGCAGGCCATGTATACTGCCGCCTGTACAACTCCGAGAATGATGCTATTATACGGGAGGTCGTCTATGGCGGGGCGGCATCCGGAGATGGGCGGAGCGTCTCCCAGAATCAGAGTACATCCCAGGAAGACGGCCAGCGAGGTTCCCCGGAGGACAGCCAGGATGTATCCTCACAAGATGCCACAATCGCCTCTTTCGGGAATCCGCTTGGCAAGACTGTGCTTGGAAACTATCTGGCGACCTATGGTGAGAAACGTTTCCTGACTTCCATAAGCAACGCCCTCTATCTCTATGACGCGGCGGCAGATACCCTGAGTTTGCTGCTGCAATGGGCGAACTGCGACATCGATTCAGACTCCGTTAAGCGCGTCTCCACGCTGGCGGACGGGCGCATCGCAGTGCTCCTCCAGGAGGATGAAGGCGCCGGCGAGCTGGCCGTGGTGGAGGAAATCCCCAGGGACCAGGCCGCCGAAAAAGAGGTCATCACCCTGGGCGTCCTGCAGGCCGGCAACAGCCATCTGCTGCGCTGCATCTCCCAGTTCAACAGGCACTCCCCTGACTGCCGCATCGAAATCAGGGAATATTACGACACCTACCTGGCTTCGGGACAGGCAGAGGCCAGGGAGGAGGCCCGCACCGCCCTGCACATGGACATCTCCTCCGGCCGGTGCCCGGACCTCCTGGTGCTGGAATACGACGACCTGGAGGCCTATGCCGCCAAAGGGCTCCTGGAGGACCTGACCCCCTATCTGGAGGCGGACGGAAATCTGGAGCTGGCGGACAATGTGATAGAAGCCTATACCTTCCATGGGAAGCTCTGCGCCCTCCCCGGCGCGCTGCAAATCCGGACGCTGGCAGGGCGCGCCGACCGCCTGGGGGATTTGGGCGGCGCCACGGGCTGGACGCTGGAGGAGATGATGGGGTTCATAGACAGCAACCCTGACAGCACCGTATTCTCCGCAGATGCCAGACAGCTATTGGAATACAGTCTCGTCTTCAACCAGTCCCATTTCGTGGACTGGGAGGCGCATGCCTGCGACTTTACATCCGATGAATTCATACGTCTGCTGGAATTCTGCGGGCGCTTTTCCGACAGAAAGGGGACGGAGGGCGCAGAGGTCCTGGACATGATGGAACGGAGCAACACCGCCCTGCTGCACGAGGTGGAGCTGGTCCGGCCCCAGGACATCATTCTGCTGGCGCAGATCCTGGGGACGGAGGACATTTCCTATATAGGCTTCCCCACGGTGGACGGACGGATGGGAAGCCTGCTGGAGGACTGCGGCGGGACATGCGCCATCTCCGCCAAGTCAAGGCACAAGGAGGAGGCATGGGCCTTTGTGGAGCTGCTGCTCACCGGGTGGGAGAATCCCCCCAAAAGCTATTCCGCCCTGGAGGGCACAAAGGGCTTCCCCACGGAGCTGGGCACAAGGGAGCGGTATTTCGCAAAGGTCTCGGAGAATCCCTACCGCATAGGGGAGGACGGAGAAATCTACACATGGGACGGAAAGCCTGAACGGTACGCCTACCACGCACTCTCCTCAAGAGCGATGCAGGTATTCTTCTATACGCCCCTCCCTGAGGAGACAGACCTCATATGCGCCCTGCTGGATTCCTCCACCACCGCCCGGGGCGGCGGCCAGATATCCTCCATCGTCGCCCAGGAGGCGGCGAGCTACTTCAGCGGCCAGAAAAGCGCCGCGGACGTGGCTGCCCTCATCCAGAACCGGGTTTCCATCTACCTGGAGGAGCAGAACTGAGATCTGGAGGCCTTGAATCACCAACTGGATGGCCAGGACAATCAGCAGCGCTGCAAGGATTGCCTGTGCATAGGGCCCCAATCCGTCCCCCATTGGCAATGATGCTTGCAACCCGTGGCAAAATAGGGATTCAGAGGACCGCAGGAATCCATAGCATACCACGCCACACCAAAAACAGCATATTTTTTAACAGCATTACGCCATGCGTTTGTATGGCCGGAATGTTGGCATGAAAGGGAGGCAACTATGCATATCAGACAGAAAAACCATGACAAGAAAAATCCCAATGCCGCTCCCCGGCGAAAACTTCGGCGGGCAGTCTTATTTCCGGCCTTAGTTCTGGCCCTGGCACTGACCAGCTGCGCCAAGGGAGGCGGAGAGGAAAGCGACTCCCCCTATGTCTACGAGACCCAGTTCCACTCCCCCGAGGGCGGCGTGGAGGGCTTCACGGTATCCGGTGATTCTGTCTACTACAGCACCTTCGACGGAGAATTCTACCAGTGGACGCCGGGCGGAGAGGCCAGAAAGCTGGACATAGACCCCTTTACAATCGAGGTTGACCATCGTCTCCTACAGGCGGACTATCGTCTCCTACAGGCGGACCACCAGGGGAACCTGTATGTCTTCTATAGTGTGCCGGATCCGCTGAAGTCCGACTTCCGCTATCTGGTGAAATACGATGCCGCGGGAAAGGAGCTGGCCAAGCAGAACGTCTCCCTGCTCACCAGCCAGTTCACCCCCTACGAGACGGCAGTGGACGGGGAGGGGCGGCTCTATCTCATAGGGATGGATAAGCTCCTCCAGTTCGATGGGGCCTGTAACTGTATAGGGACAGTGGAGGCTCCCGAGGGCGAGATGCCAAACTGGCTCGCAGCAGACACCGCGGGCCATGTATACTGCAGCCTGTACGACACCCAAACTTATGAGACGTCTGTCATACGGGAGGTCGTCTGTGGCGGGGAGGCATCCGGGGACAGCCAGGGCGGTTCCCCTCAGGATTCCCAAACCGCCTCCTTCGGAAATCCCCTCGGAGAGGCTGTGCCGGGAAACTATCTGGCGGCCTATGGCGAGAACCGCTTCCTGAACTCCGTAGACAATTCCCTCTATCTCAATGACCTGACGTCAAATACCCGGACGGCACTGCTGCAATGGGTGAATTGCGACATCAATCCCGACTTCGTGCGGCGCATCGCCACGCTGGCTGACGGACGCATCGTGGCGCACCTCCAGGAGGATGATGGCATCGGCGAGCTGGCCGTGGTAGCGGAAGTCCCCAGGGACCAGGCCGCCGAAAAGGAGGTCATCACCCTGGGCATCCTGCAGGCCGGCAACAGCCATCTGTCGCGCTGCATCTCCCAGTTCAACAGGAACTCCCCTGACTGCCGCATCGAAGTCAGGGAATATTACGATGCCTACCTGGATTCGGGACAGCCTGATGCCACAGAGGAGGCCCGCACCGCCCTGCACATGGACATCTCCTCCGGCCGGTGCCCGGACCTCCTGGTGCTGGAATACGACGACCTGGAGACCTATGCCGCCAAAGGGCTCCTGGAGGACCTGGCCCCCTATCTGGAGGAGGACGGAAATCTGGAGCTGGCGGACAATGTGATAGAAGCCTACACCTTCCACGGTAAGCTCTGCGCCCTCCCCGGCGCGCTGCAGATCCGGACGCTGGCAGGGCGCACCGAACGCCTGGGGGAGCTGGGGGACGCCGCGGGCTGGACGCTGGAGGAGATGATGGAGTTCATAGACGGCAACCCTGACAGCACCGTATTCTCCGCGGACGCCGGACAGCTCCTGGAATACAGCCTCGTCTTCAACCAATCCCATTTCGTGGACTGGGAGGCGCATACCTGCGACTTTACATCCGATGAATTCATACGTCTGCTGGAATTCTGCGGGCGCTTTTCCGACAGAAAGGGGACGGAGGGCGCAGAGGTCCTGGACATGATGGAACGGAGCAACACCGCCCTGCTGCACGAGGTGGAGCTGGTCCGGCCCCAGGACATCATTCTGCTGGCGCAGATCCTGGGGACGGAGGACATTTCCTATATAGGCTTCCCCACGGTGGACGGACGGATGGGAAGCCTGCTGGAGGACTGCGGCGGGACATGCGCCATCTCCGCCAAGTCAAGGCACAAGGAGGAGGCATGGGCCTTTGTGGAGCTGCTGCTCACCGGGTGGGAGAATCCCCCCAAAAGCTATTCCGCCCTGGAGGGCACAAAGGGCTTCCCCACGGAGCTGGGCACAAGGGAGCGGTATTTCGCAAAGGTCACGGAAAATCCCTACAGCATAGGGGAGGACGGAGAAACCTATATGCAGGACGGAAAGCCTGAACGGCACGCCGACCACATACTCTCCTCAAGAACGTTGCAGGTATTCTTCTATACGCCCCTCCCCGAGGAGACGGAGCTCATATGCGCCCTGCTGGATTCCTCCACCACCGCCCGGGGCGGCGGCCAGATATCCTCCATCGTCGCCCAGGAGGCGGCGAGCTACTTCAACGGCCAGAAAAGCGCGGCAAACGTGGCTGCCCTCATCCAGAACCGGGTGTCGGTGTACCTGGCGGAGCAGGAATGATGCCCCCCTGAACCCCCGTCTGCCGGGACGACAGGAACATGCCGGGCAGTCTGGATATGGACGATATTCCAGACCACAGTATACGTTCCGGAGAACCGGTGCACCGATGCCTCTATTCCCGGGTAATCAGCGCTTGATGTCCGCGCCAGGACTAGTACCCCTATGCATGAATCCTTGAGCAATCAGCACTTGATGTCCACCCCAGTACCGCGTTGTCGTCAGTCGGCGGGGCAGGCCAGCCCTGCTGCCCGCCGCCGTCAAAGCCACAGCGCCTCGCTCAGGCTTCTCTGGGCCCGGACTTCCTCCACGCACACCAGCTTCGCCAGCAGCCATGCCCGCTCCTCTTCCGTCATCCGCTGGATTCCCTCCGCCTCCTTGGAGCCCTCCAGGCTCCCCATGATGCCTTCCAGGCATTCCGCCTTGTGCCGCGCCTCATCGGCAGCCGCCTGCCAGGCCTGACGCTTCCTCTCCAGGGCCCGGAGCAGCAGCCCCTTGGAGGCCTCCCCGTCCACGATGCCCTTGATTTCATCCAGGGAAAATCCCAGGGCCTTTAACTCCAACAGCGCGTTCAACTGCCGAACCTGCTCCGGGGCGTAATACCGGTAGCCGTTCCGGTCGTCCGTCTTCGCGGGTTTTATGATCCCCTTTTTCTCATACAGCCGCAGGGCCTTCCTGGACACGCCGAAAAAAGCCGCAAGCTCCCCGATCAGCATCAGACCATCCTTCATAAGCCAAGCCCTCCTCACTCGTCCAGAACCTCATTCACTCTCTTCACGCAGACCCCATTGGCCCTCAGATTGCCCAGAGAGGCGATCAGCATGAACAGCCCCGCCAGCATGGAGCCCCTTACCTGAAAGCAATAGACCACATCCGAAAAGGACATGCAGCCCTTTTCCATAAGGAGCGCCCCGGACAGCAGCATGGAGAAATACCCGCCGATTCCGAATATCCTCGTGAGCATGCCGCCTAAAGCGCCCCGCCTGTGCATCCCCAGGTTCGCCGCCATCAGGCTGCGGCTGTGCCTGGCGCAGTCCGCCAGCAGCAGCCCGCCAGCGTCATATATCCGGATCGCGTCCGCCTCCTCGATCAGCGGCCCTATGGCAGAGGTACACTGCGCCATGGCCCGCTGGGATTCCTCCTTCAGCCCGGGAATCGCCCTGAGCACCACCCTTTCTTGAAGGACGAGATGGGGCAGAATCCACAGCCACGCCACCCCGGCCAGAAACGGGCTGCCGCCCAAGAGCAATATTGAAGACAACATTGTATTCAATATGGCCACCACCGCATGGGGGATGTTCAGCGGGCCGTTCATCATCTCGAACGCGGCCCGGGCGTCGCTGCCCAGCCTGGTCATCCACTCTCCCCGGGCTCTGGCCTCCACCTGGCGGCAGCCCAGCTTCAGGATCCTCTCCAGCAGCCTCCCCCGGAGCGCCGCCTCCGCCCTGGCGGCAAATGCGGCATAGAGGCTCCACACGGTTCCATTATAGCAGAAAAGCAGGGCGCATAGAATACCATAGGACACGCAGATTCCCGGCAGCCCCTCTGCCTCTCCCGCCTCCAGGCACCGGAAGACGGACTTCATAAGCGCTGCCAGCATCCATGCCCTGGCTCCGTCAAAGGGCGCCCGGAGCAGAAGCAGGAGCACATATCTGCGCCCTATGCCCATCCTCTTTATCAGCCTTTTGAAATCACCCACGAAGCAATCGCCCTCCTTCCAGCCGATAGATGGCATAACCGTCATCCAAAGCCTCCGGATGGTGGGTCACATGTATCACCGTCCGGCCCGCCGTAAGCCTCCCCAGAGCCGCCAGCACGGACAGGCCTGTGTCCCTGTCCAGAGCGGACACGGGCTCGTCCAGCAATATCACCGGCGCATCCTTGCAGAGGGCCCTGGCTATCTGGATCCGCTGGGCCTGCCCGCCGGACACCTGGCTGCCCCGCTGGCCTACATGGGTGTCCAGCCCCTGGGGCAGGCTCTTGATCCAGTCTGCAAGGCTGGCCCCGCGGCAGGCCTCCCACAGCGCCGCCTCCGGCACATGGTGGCCGCAGGTGATATTGTCCCGGATGGACAGGGGGAAGAGGGCATTTTGCTGCATCACCAGCGCCACCTGCTTCCAGATGTCCCCGGGCGTCCGCTGTCCCATCACCTCCACGCTCCCGCTGTCCGGCTCGTACAGGCCCGCCAGGAGCTTCAGGAGGGTGCTCTTGCCGCAGCCGCTGTCCCCTACGATTCCGATGTGCTCGCCCGGCCTGACCATCAGGGAGAGATTTTGGAGCACCTGCTTTCCCCCATAGGAGAACGCCACGTCCTCCAAGCGCGCTTCATATCGTTCTGTTCTGTCCTGCTCCACTGTGTTTCGTCCCATTCCATCCTGCTCCACTGCGCTCCACCCCATCCCGTCCCGCTCCACTGCGACCTTCTCTGCTAAGCCTCGTCCCATTCCGCCTCACTCTATTCGTTCCGCTTCACTGCGTCCCGTCCCATTCCGTCCTTCTCCGCCCGCTTCACTGCGTCCCGTCCCATTCCGTCCTTCTCCGCTGCATCCCGTCCCATTCCGTCTCGCTCCATTGCGTCCTTCTCTGCTAAGCCCCGCCCCATTCCGTCTCACTCTTTTCGTTCCGCTTCACTGCGTCCTATCCCATTCCGTCCTTCTCCACCGCGCCCCTCCTCAAACACCAGCTTCCTCTCCAGCCTTCCCATGGACGCGCTGAACTGCCGAAACCCCGCATAGACCCCCGGCATGTTCTGCAAGAAGCCCGAAACGTTTCCGGAGAGGTTCACGAACAGGTAGAAAGTGCCTGTGCTGATTTCACCAGCTATGACCATGCGCCCGCCGAATCCCAGCAGGCACAGCAGCGGCAGGAAGGACAGCAGGCCCGAAAGGGACATGAGCCTGGCCGCAATCCGCTCCTTCCTGACGCTGGCCCGCCCCCATTCCGACAGCCGCTCCTCCACCAGCCCCATCACCAGCCGCTGTGCGTCATACACCTGAATCACCGGAAACATGGAAAGCAGCACATCCGCCAGACCGTTTATCTTCTTCTGGTATTCCATACACCTTTCAGCGTAGGCTTTGATCGTCCTGCCGGAGACGAAGCAGTAGAGCATCAGCGGCACTGCCGGCAAGGTAGACAGCAGCGCCAGCCGTGGGCTCTTCACCGCCAGAAAGACTGCCGTGGCCGCAAACGCCACGAACTGCTTCATAATGGAGAAAAGAGATTCGTTCAGATAGGCGGAGATATC
>NZ_CAJUCP010000088.1 GCF_910585425.1 uncultured Acetatifactor sp.
CGAATGGTTCACAGCATGCTGTGGGACTTATTTATATGTCCGAATATTTAATTGCAGTTATCTAGCTTTGTATCAAACTCTTTCCTGTTGCCACTACACAATCACTACACATTTTCGCTATCAGAATACATAAATCTGCATAGAGATACATATTGCTTCAAACGTCTCAAACATAGATTATATCAGGCTTTATAGAGATATACGACAATACATAGAATCACATGAAAAAGGCCATCAAACTACTATTCCTAATTTCATTTTCGTCTATATCCTCCTTAAAAAACCTTTCCTTTATGTATTCCGCGCCTTCCGGTCAGCGGAATCCCGCCTGCTTTCACAGGCGCTTCACCTTTTTCCTCTCCATGCCCTTCAGCTCCTCATACAGAAGACGGTAATTCTCGTACCGCATCCTGCTGACGGCCCCTTCTTCCACCGCGGACTTCACCCCGCAGTCCTTCTCCCCGATATGGGCGCAGCCGCCGAAGCGGCAGTATCTCTCATGAGCCGCGAATTCCGGGTAGAAGCCTGCCAGCCGCTCCTTCTCCAGGTCGAAGAGCCCCAGGGAGCTGAAGCCGGGCGTGTCCAGGATATAGGAGCCCTCCCCGATGGCGATCAGCTCGGAATGCCTGGTGGTATGCTTTCCCCGCTCTATCTTCGCGCTGATCTCTCCTGTCTCCATGACAGTGCCGGACTGCAGGCAGTTGATGATGGAGGATTTCCCCACACCGCTGGGCCCGGCCACCGCCGTGGTATGCCCTGCCAGCATCTCCTTGAGCGCTTCGATGCCGTAGCCCAGCCTGGCGCTGACTGTCAGCGTCTGGTAGCCGCAGCCGCCGTAGAGCTCCTGGTACTCCCTCCCAAGCCCCTCCTGGTCCATGTCCAGCTTGTTGAAGCAGACGATGCTACGGATTCCCTGCTGTCCCATCATGACCAGGAAGCGGTCCAGGAGGTTGAAGTTGGGCCGGGGCTTTGCGATGGCGAAGATTACCAGGGCCTGATCCACATTGGCCACGGCGGGCCGTATCAGCTCGCTGTCCCTGGGCAGCAGCGCGCTGATGTTCCCAAGCGCTTCCCCTTCGTCCAGCACGTCCATCTCCACCCAGTCTCCCACCAGCGGCTTGCGGTTGTCCTTGCGGAACACCCCTTTCGCCTTGCACTCATATATCCTGTCGCCGCAGTGCACATAGTAGAATCCCGCGATTCCCTTGATGATTCTTCCCCTCAAAGCCAGCCCCCCGCTACTCCTCGACAAACTCGATTCTTCTGGTAAAGCTCCTCTCCTCTGTGGTGCCGGGCTCCTGAATGGTCTCGCCCGTCTCAGGATCCGTGGTGGTCGCCCCCTCTATGGTCACGGTATAGGTCATGGTGATGGTGCCTCCCGAAGCGGTCAGCCCGTAATAGTTCGCCGCCTGGGGGAAGCTGGCCGTCTTTGTCTCCAAAAGCACATTGCCGTCATCCGTCACCAGCGTGATGGTGACCTCCGTCCCCGCCACATAGTCCGGCGCTTCCTCCACGGAGGGGGCCAGGATGCTGGCATTGCATTTATAGGTGGCGGCCTTGGGCCCGGAGCTCACCTTGATGTCCAGGGCCGTCCCCGGCTCCACGTAGGATCCCTTGGAATAGCTCTGGTAGAATATCTCTCCTCCGCCCACCTCATTGCTGCTCTCATAGATCACATTCCCGATCTCAAGCCCGGCCTCCTGGGCCTCCGCCCTGCCTTCCGCCTCCAAACGGCCTATCAGGTCCGGCACGCGGATCTTCTCCTTGCCCTGGCTGACGATGACAGTGACATTCGACCCCTTCGCCACCTTGGTCTGGGCGGCAGGCACCTGGGAGATGATCAGCCCCTCGTCCACCTCATTGGAGAATGCCTCCTCTCTCGTCACGGTGAATCCCTCCGCCGCCAGCTTCAGCTTGGCGTCCTCATAGGAACCGCCTGTCACCGAGGGCACCTCCACCCCCTGTGCGCCGGCGCTGGCTACCAGCTTGACCGTGGTCCCGGCCTCGATTTCTGTACCGGCCTCCACATCCGCGCTGATCACCTTCCCCATCTCCACATCGTCCGATTCCTCATACTCCACCTCGGATTCCAGTTCCAGCCCCTTCAGCTCGTTCCTCACGTCTTCCACGCTCCGGTTCCTCACCTCGGGCATCTTCACGTACTTCTTCCCGGGGGACGGCGTGGGGCTCTCCTCCTCTTCCGATGCGATGATCGGCTTTTCAGGCTCTTTTCCGTCATCCCGCTCTCCGAAGACCTTCAGGGCCAGGACCACCACGATTACGCAGATGACCACGCCTGCCAGCAGAGCCAGGAAGGTAGTCACCTTCTCCATCTTGGGGTTGTAGTCATAGTCGTCCTCGTCCTCCGGCTCCTCCTCATACTCATATACGGGTTCCGCCTCTGTCCGCAGGCGCATGGGCTCCTCCCGCTCTTCATACTCATAGCGGTCGTGATAGGCCGTGCGCCGTTTGATCTGGGCCCGCTCGCTGTCCGTGATCGGCCGGGTGCCGGCCTCCATGTCCGGGTCATTCGGCACGATGACCTCCTCCGGGTTCATCAGGGACTGCTTCAGGTCCGCGATCAGCTCCGGCATGCTCTGGTATCTGCGGTCCGGAGATTTCTGGCAGCATTTCATCACGATGCCCTCCACGCTGGTGGGAATCTCCGGAATGAATTCCTTGGGCGATGGCAGCTCCTCCTGGATATGCTTGATGGCGATGGCCACCGTGGTCTCCCCGTTGAAGGGCACGCGCCCGGTGAGCATCTCGAATATGGTGATGCCCAGGGAATAGATATCGCTCTTCTCGTCGCTGTAGCCGCCCCTGGCCTGCTCCGGCGACGTATAGTGGACGGATCCCATCACGTTGGAGGTGATGGTGTTGCTGGTGGCGGCCTTCGCGATGCCGAAATCCGTCACCTTTACCTTTCCGTCCTTGGAAATGATGATGTTCTGGGGCTTGATGTCCCTGTGGATGATATGATTGTTGTGGGCAGCCTCGATTCCCATGCTGACCTGTATGGCGATGCTCACCGCCTCCTTGAAGGACAGCCTGGCCTTTTTCTCGATATATTTCTTGAGGGTGATGCCCTCCACAAGCTCCATGACGATATAATAGATGCCATTCTCCTCGCCCACATCGTACACGTTCACGATATTGGGATGCATCAGCCCGGCGGCGGCCTGGGCCTCTGTCCGGAATTTCGATACAAAATTTGCGTTCTCACTGAATTCCTGCTTCAGCACCTTGACCGCCACGAAGCGGTTCAGCTTATGGCATTTTGCTTTATATACATCCGACATGCCGCCGGTGCCGATTTTCTCCAGCACCTCGTACCTGTCGCCTATCATCATTCCAATCTTAACCATATACGTTCTCCAATCTATGCAAGGAATGCCTCTCTTCCATTCAATCGCGCAGGGAAGGTTCAATCAAAATAACGCTGATGTTGTCCTTGCCGCCGTTCTCATTGGCGGCCTCCACCAGCTCCTGTGCCTTTTCCACAATGTCCCGGGCCCCGTTCATGATCATCCGTATCTCTCTGTCCTCCAGCATATTGGTCAGCCCGTCGGTGCACATCAGCACCATGTCCCCCTCTTCCAGGCGCACGGAAAAAAAGTCCGCCTTCACCGTATCCTCGGCGCCCACCGCCCTTGTAATGATGTTCTTGTCAGGATGGTTCCTGGCCTCCTCCCTGCCGATGCCGCCCCGCAGCACCATCTCCTCCACCCAGGAGTGGTCCCTGGTAATCTGCCTGATTCCCTGGGGGCTCACCACATACAGCCTGCTGTCCCCCACATTGGCCACGGACAGGCGGTTCCCGTCACAGCTTGCCGCCACCACCGTGGTCCCCATGCCCGCAAGCAGATAGGATGCCGCCGCCAGCCTGCGTATCCGCGCATTGGCGGTCTGAATCGCCTCGTCAAAACAGCGCAGCGCATCCGTCTGGGCGGAATCCGCCACGCATTCCACAATCGTCTCTACCGTGACCTTGGACGCGTATTCCCCCGCGTTATGTCCCCCCATGCCGTCCGCCACCAGGAACAGGTTGGGCAGATGCCCCACCGGCTGCTCCGACGAATACACGTAATCCTGATTCATTTTCCTCTTTCTGCCGATATTCGTAACGGAAAATGTCTTTAGCACGCCTTATTTCCTCCAATATCCCATTCTCCCGGCAGGGCGCTTCTCTCCCCGCCCTGCCGGGTATACCGTCTAAAGCCTGGACATATGTCCGCGGCGCAATTGCCCGCAGGCCCCCTCAATGTCCCGGCCCATTTCCCTTCTTATACTACCATTAATTTTATTTTTTTCAAGTATATTTTGAAACGCCCTGATCCTGTCGGCATCCGGCCGTGAGAACTCCCGCTCCTTCACAGGGTTCATCGGAATCAGGTTGATATGGCAGCGCAGGGGCCTCGCAAGGCGGCAGAGCCGCTCCGCGTCCCGCTCCGAATCGTTGACTCCCCTGACCAGGCTGTACTCCAGGGTGATCCGCCTGCCCGTCTCCTGGAAATAGTAGGCGCAGGCCTCCATGAGCTCTTCGATGGAATACCGCTTCGCCACGGGCATCAATGCCTGCCGCTTCTCGTCCGTGGTGGCGTGGAGGGACAATGCCAGTGTAATCTGCAGCTTCTCCCGGGCCAGGAGCTTCATCTGGGGCACCAGGCCGCAGGTGGACACCGTCACGTTCCTCTGGCTGATGTGGAGCCCGTCCTCATCCGTGAGCATCCGGATGAACGTCAATAAATTGTTGTAATTGTCCAAAGGCTCCCCCGTGCCCATGACCACCACGTTGCTCACCCGCTCTCCCGTAGCCAGCGTGATGGCGTAGACCTGGTCCAGCATCTCCCCGGGAGTGAGGTTGCGCTCCAGGCCCTCTATCCCGGAGGCGCAGAAAGCGCAGCCCATCCTGCAGCCCACCTGGGAGGAGATGCAGACGCTGTTGCCGTGCTTATACCGCATCCAGACACTCTCCACCAGATTCCCGTCCGACAGCTCGAACAGGAATTTCTTCGTGCCGTCGATTTTGGACTCCAGCACCCGCACTGTCTGCAGGGCCGTGTAGGTGAAGCGCTGCCTGCACTCCTCCCGCAGGGCCTTGGAGAGGTTGGTCATGCCCTCGAAGTCCCTGGCCAGCTTCACATGCATCCACTCGTACAGCTGCCTGGCCCGGAAGGCCTTCTCCCCCATGGAGGTCATCTCTGCCGTAAGCTCAGGCAATGTCAGCGATTTGATATCGATTCTTTTACTGATTCCTTTATCCATTCTTTTGTCCTTTTTCTTTTCTGAAAACCGAAACTGTTTCCTGGGTCCCCGGGCGGCCCCGAGCGGATCTTCCTCCTGTACGGATTGCTGGCCTTCACGGCTGTACGGCCTCCGGCTTTCTGCGGAACCTGGCTATAAAGAAGCCGTCCGCCTCCGCAAAGCCCGGCAGCAACTGTATGCATGCCGCCTCCTCCGCCTCCGTCAGGGCCACTGCGGGCGCTATGCCGCTCTCTTCCATCTGTGCCGCTATCTGCCGCTTCCCCCCAAGGACGCTCTCCGGAAGCGCGCCCTCCAGGGATACCGGTTCAAAGCCTAACTCCCTGGCGATGAACCGCACCATGTCCTGGTTCTCGCCGCTGTGGATGGTACAGGTACTGTACACAAGCGTCCCGCCAGGCTTCACATACCCGGCGCTGGCCTTTACGATCTGCCTCTGGAGCGTCTGCAGGCTCTCCATTCCCTCCGGCTTTACCCGGTATTTGATGTCCCGCTTCTTGCCCATGACCCCCAGCCCGGAGCAGGGCACGTCCAACAATACCACATCGGCCTTCCCCAGAAGCGCCTGGTCCGTGGATGTGGCGTCGAAAACCTGCGCCTCCACGTTCCCGGCCTTCATGCGGCTGACATTCTCCGCTATCCGCTCCAGCTTCTCCCCGGACAGGTCTCTGGCCAGCACCCTGCCATGAACCGCTTTCTCGGACGCCAATATGCTCTTTCCCCCCGGCGCGGCGCAGACATCGACGACGAAGTCCCCCCGGCCGATTCCCGCCGCCTCCACTGCCAGCGCGGAGCTCGCATCCTGTATAGTGCACATTCCTTCACGGAATCCCGGCAGCGCTTCCGTCCCCTCCGCGTGCTCCACCAGGTACACATAGGGCAGGTAAGGGCTGCGCTCCACCCTCATGCCCTGCTCCCGCATCAGGCCGCAGAGCCTCTCCCGCTCCTCCTCCGATGTGTCAAGCCGGAAGCGCAGGGACACCGGGCGTATGGCCATCAGCCCCCGGAGAATCGTCCCGGCAATCTCCGGGCCGTACTCCCGCCGCCACAGCTCCACCAGCCACTCCGGCATGGAATACCTGACGGAATCATGCAGGATGGGGGACTTCCTTTCGTCCGGCAGGGGGAGGTTCTCCTTGTTCCTGGAAATGGTGCGCAGCACCCCGTTGACGAAGCCCTTCAGCCGCCCGAAGCCCCGCTTGGCGGCCAGCTTGCAGGCCTCGTCGCACACGGCGCTGTCCGGCACGGCGTCCATATAGAGAAGCTGGTAGGCGCTCATGCGCATCAGGCAGCGGATCAGGGGACGCATCTTGCCCACGGGCAGGCTGGAAAAATGGTTCAGATAATGATCCAGCTCCAGCCCCCGCTCCAGCGTCCCCTCCGTGACCCGCTTGATGAAAGCCTTCTCCCGGCCCTCCAGATAGTCATATTTGTCCAATACCGCCTTGATCAGCCTGTGGGAATAGTCCTCCTCCCGCTCCAGGGCCAGCAACATATCCAGCACAATCTCCCGCGCGTTCACTCCCACTGTCAGTCTCTCCTTCTATTATTGCCCCCGAAGAGCAGCACCAAACGCAGTAGCTGCAATCCGGCGGAAGCCGTGGCCGCCACATAGGTCATGGCCGCAGCGGTGAGCACCTTCCTGCAGCCTTTCGTCTCCTCGGTGGTCAAAAGCCCGTACTGCTCCACCTTCGCCACCGCCCTGGCGGAGGCGTTGAACTCCACCGGCAGGGTCACCAACTGGAACAGCACCGCCGTGGCGAAGGCCCAGATGCCGATCTGGATCAGGGTCTGGTTCCAGCTTAGGATCACGCCCAGGAAAATCAGCGGCATCCCCAGCCTGCTTGCGATGTTCACCACCGGCACCAGAGCGGAGCGGATATTGATCGGCACATAGCCCTTAGCATGCTGTATGGCATGGCCGCACTCGTGGGCCGCCACGCCCACCGCGGTCACGGAGGCGTGATTGTAGTTGCCGGAGGACAGCCGCACGGTGTTGGTGCGGGGATCGTAATGGTCTCCGCTGTTCGAGGGCAGACATTCAATCTGCACATTATACAACCCCTCGTTGTTCAGAATCTGCCTGGCCGCCTCCGCCCCTGTCATGCCCCTGGCATTGCGCACCTTGCTGTACCTGCCCATGGCGCTGTTCACCATGGCGCTGGCCCCCATGCACAGCAGCATGCCGACAATCACCAATATATACGTAGGATCCCAATAAAACATACGATAACGCTCCTTTCCTGCCATGCCGCCCAGGCGGCGCTAAAATCGGCACACTCCACACTACCCCAGAACCTCGCCGGGCCGCATCTTCACCCCCAGCAGAAAGTCATGGGCCGACATCCGCTTCTTCCCCGCAAGCTGCAGCTCGTAGATCCGCAGCGCCCCCTGTCCGGCAGCCACGGTCACGCAGTCCTTCTCCGTCCGCAGGATCTCTCCCGGGACATGGCCCCGGACGTCCTCCGCCATGGCAGGTTCCGCCCGCCATATCTTCAGCTGCTTTCCCTGATAGCCGGTGAAAGCGCTGGGCCAGGGGGTCATGCCCCGGATATGGCGGTCTATGGCCAGGGCCTCCCGGGAGAAATCGATTTCCCCCATCTCCTTCCCGATCAGCGGCGCGTAGCAGCTCAAATCCTCGTCCTGCTTTGCAGGCTCCAGCTTCCCCTGCTCCAGAAGCGCCAGGGCCTCCACCACAGCTTCGCCGCCCAGCGCCGCCAGCCTGTCGTGGAGGGTCTCATAATTGTCTTTGGGAGAAATCCCGATTTCCCGCTGATAAAGGATATCCCCCGTATCTATCCCCGCGTCCATCTGCATGATGGTGATGCCCGTCCGCTCCTCCCCGTCCATGATCACATGCTGGATGGGGGAGGCCCCTCTGTATCTGGGGAGCAGGGAGGCATGGATGTTCAGGCTGCCGCAGGGCGGGATATCCAGGATCTCCTGGGAGAGAATCTGCCCGAAAGCCGCCACGATATACACATCCGCCGGATATCTGCGAAGCTCCTCTATGGCCTCCCGCCGCTTGATGCGCTTAGGCTGCAGCACCGGAATGCCATTCTCCAGGGCGCAGAACTTCACCGGCGAGGGCACCAGCTCCTTGCTCCGCCCTTTTGGCTTATCCGGCTGGGTCACCACCGCCGTCACTTCATGCCCCGCCCCGATCAGGGCCCTTAAAGCCACCGCCGCGTAATCCGGCGTCCCCATAAAAACAATCTTCATCCCGGCACCTCCTGTCAGCCTTCCTGTCTGCAGCAACCCGCAAAAGCACTCTCCCTTGTGTCTTCTTCCCCGCGAGGGCCCATCCGTCCCTCCCGCCAGCCCTTGTACCCTGCAGGCCTGGAACTTCCTCTCACGCTTTACTCCTCGTCGTCCTCTTCCACCGCATCCTGGAGCGGCCCTTCCACCTTCTCCACGTACAGATGCCCCTCCAGGTGATCCAGCTCATGGCAGATGGCCCGGGCCAGGAGCTCCGTTCCCTCCACCTCGAACTCCCGCATGTTCACGTCCAGGGCCACGGCCTTGACATAATTGGGCCTGGTGACCTGTCCCGTCTTGCCCGGCACGCTCAGGCAGGCCTCCATCCCCGTCTGCTCGCCGCTGCTCTCCACGATCCTGGGATTGATAAAGATATAGGGGTCTTCCCCGGTGACGTCTATCACCACGATGCGCTTCAGCACCCCCACCTGAGGCGCCGCCAGGCCCACGCCGTTGGATTCGTACATGGTGTCCAGCATATCCTCGATGAGTTCCTTGGTGCGGGGCGTCATCTCCGTCACCAGCTTGCATTTCTTTGAGAGAACCTCTTCTCCCATCTCCCGTATGTTCCTGATTGCCATTTCACTGTCCCCTCCGATTGTTCCTTTACATTGTATTCATGGGATTGAAATCAAATTGCACCAGTTCATCTGTGGACTGGCGTTTTTGCATTTCCTCTTCCAGCAAATCCTTTATCTGTACCAGTTTATCATATTTTGCGCATTTCACATAGAAGACAAATCTAAAAATATCATTAATTCTGCCGATGGACGCAGGCGCAGGGCCGACGATCTGCAGCCCCTGCCTCTCCCCGCAGGCCCCCGGAGGGCTCGCTTTGCCGTCCGGCTCCGGCGGATTGCCGAAATTCCGTCTTGTCACAGACGCCAGGCTGTCCGCCAGCGTCTGCCCCCGGTCCTGGGCCCTGGCGAATATCTGTACCGCCAGCATATGGGCCGCAGGGGGATATCCCATCATCTCCCGGTAGATGATCTCTTCCTTATAAAAGCCACCGTAATTCTGGGCCGCCGCATGGATGACAGCGTAGTGGTCCGGCTGGTAGGTCTGGATCACCGCCTCCCCGGCAAGCTCTCCCCGCCCGGCCCGGCCCACCGCCTGGGTCAGAAGCTGGAAGGTCTTCTCCCCGGCCCGGTAGTCCCCCACGCTCAAGGAGAGGTCCGCCGCCAGCACCCCCACCAGTGTCACCCTGGGAAAATCATGGCCCTTCACGATCATCTGGGTGCCGATCAGCACATCCGCCTCGCCCCCCATGAAAGCGGACAGAATCCGCTCATAGCTGTCCTTCGTCCGGGTGGTGTCCCCGTCCATGCGCAGGGTCCGCACCCCGGGGAACATCTCTTTCAGCTTTTCCTCTATCTGCTGGGTGCCCGCCTTGAAGCCGCTGATGTAGGGAGAGCCGCATTTGGGGCAGACCTTCGGCTTCGGCTCCTGATAGCCGCAGTAATGGCACATCAATGTCCCCTGGCCTCCCCGCCCCCCGCTGTGCTCCGACAGGGACACATCGCAGTGGGGACATTTCATCACATGGCCGCAGGCCCTGCAGGACACGAAGCCCGCATAGCCCCGCCGGTTCAGGAACAGGATGCTCTGCTCCTGCTTCGAGAGCCTGTCAGCCAAAAGCTCCTGGAGCTTGCGGCTGAAGATGGAGCGGTTGCCCTCCTTCAGCTCCCTGCGCAGGTCTATGGTGTGGACTTTTGGGAGCTGCCCCCCTGTCAGGCGCTCCTTCAGGGTGAAAAGCTTGTATTCCCCGGTCTCGGCCCGGTAGTAGGACTCCAGGGAGGGCGTGGCGGAGCCTAAGATCACGCTGGCCCCGTGGAGCCTGGCCACCTGGATGGCCGTCTCCCTGGCGTGGTATTTGGGGGAGGCCTCGCTCTTGTAGCTGCCCTCGTGCTCCTCGTCCATGATGATCAGGCCGATGTTCCGGAAGGGCACGAACAGCGCGGAACGGGGTCCGATGATCACGTCGATCTCCCCGTTCCTGGCCCGTTCGCACTGATCGTATTTTTCTCCGGGGGACAGGTTGGAATTCAGGATGCTGACCCTGTCGCCGAATCTATTGTAGAAGCGAAGCAATGTCTGGTAGGTCAGGGCAATCTCCGGTATCAGTACGATGGCCTGCCTGCCCCGCTCCACCATCTCGGAGACCAGCTGCATGTAGACCTCCGTCTTGCCGCTTCCGGTGATGCCGTGGAGCAGGTAGGTGTCGGGACGGCCGCTTTCGAAGTCGCCCATCACTTCCTCCACGATCCGCCGTTGGGCGTCGCTCAGAAGCTTTTTCTGCTCCCGGGTGGCGGCCAGGCTGACAGGATTGCGGAAGGTTTCGGTGCTGATGACCCGGACGGCCCCCGCCCGCTCCAGGCTCTTCACGGTCTGGGCGGACACCCCCAGCTTCCCCGTGACCCACTCGTAGGGGATGGACTCCTGCTCCACCAGCTCCTGAAGGAGGCGTTCCTTGGCCACCTGCTTTTTTCGCCTGCTTTCCCCAAGCAAGGAAATAATCTCCTCCCTGCCCAGTGCCCGCTGCAGCGTCCTGTGCTCCAGCCGCTTCACGGAGCGCCTGGCGGGGAGCACCACCTTTAGGGCCTGTATCATGGTGGAGCCGTAGTTCTTCCGAATCCATGCGGCCAGGGCGATCATTTTGTCCTCCGCGCCTGTGCCGCCCCGGACGATGCCGCTGATTTCCTTCATTTTAGCGGGGTCATATTTGCAGACCTGCCCTATGCCCACCACATAGGCCTTTAGGAGCTTATTTCCGTTTCCGAAGGGAACCGTCACGCAGGCCCCTGTCTCCAGCTTCTCCCGGAGCCTTTCGGGGACGCGGTATTGGAAGGGCCTGTCCAGTTTCTCATGGGAGATGTCTACTATGACATCTGCGTAGTATTCTTTTTTTTCTTCCATTTCGCTCCCCTTTGTCCCAGCTTTATCCTGACCGCAATGCCCACCGTACAGAGCGCGCCCGCCACTGCCATCAGCACCGCAGCTCCTATCCGTGCTTTTTCCTGCTGCTCTTCTGTCGGGGCTGTCTCAAAAGAACCGCCCAGATACCAGGACAATGCCAGGATAACTCCAAGAACAAAAACGATAATCCATATGTCACAAACAAGCCGAACCAGTTTGGCTCTCTTCATCCCATGCCCTCATGATAATGAGACTCCCTGCAGCCCGGCTGCGAAGGAATCGACCCACGTAAAATCAGATATGCTCCAGCCCATCAGCCAGCAGCTCCGCTATGATGACCCGCTCGTCCATGGGGTATTTCACCCCCCTGATCTCCTGATAGTCCTCATGCCCCTTTCCGGCCAGGACAATCAGATCCCCTTCCTCCGCATGGGAGATTGCATAGGCGATGGCCTCCCTCCTGTCGCAGATCTCCACGTAACGCCCCTCCGTCTTCCCGATTCCGGTCTTGATGTCCTCGATGATGGCCTGGGGCTCCTCGAAGCGGGGATTGTCCGATGTGATCACCGTGAAGTCCGCCAGCCTGCCGCTGACCTCCCCCATCTCGTACCTGCGCTGCCTGGAGCGGTTGCCGCCGCAGCCGAACAGGCACACCAGGCGCTTCGGCTCATACTCCTTCAATGTGGACAGCAGGCTCTCCAGGGCCATGGCGTTGTGGGCATAATCTATCAGCAAAGTGAATCTGTCGGAGATTTTCACCCGTTCGATGCGGCCCTTCACCTTGGCCGTCCGCAGGGCGCTTTGGATGTCGGCTGTCCCTACCCGGAAATGGCGGCAGATGGCGATGGCGCACAGGGCGTTGTATACGCTGAACCGTCCGGGCGCGGGCACATGGGCGTCGAAATCCATCAGGCCCGCCACATGGAAGTTCACGCCCAGCTCTCCCGGGGTGTGCACCAGCTCCAGGCTCTCCGCCCGCAGCATGGCGCCCTCCCCGGTGCCGTAGGTCTCCAGCTCGCAGCTGTGGCCCTCCACGATATCGCCCACATGATTGTCGTCACAATTGACGATGCCCACCAGGCATTGCCTGAACAGCCGCCCCTTGCATTCCATGTACTCCTCAAAGCTCTCATGCTCTCCCGGCCCGATGTGATCCGGCTCCAGATTCGTGAAGATGCCGTAGTCGAATACAAAGCCCTGGGTCCGGTGGAGCTTCAGGGCCTGGGAGGACACCTCCATCACCACCGCGTCCAGCCCGGCCTCCGCCATTTTGGCAAAATACTCCTGTAAAATGTAGGATTCCGGGGTGGTGTTCTCGGCATGGATGTGGACGTCCCCGATGACGGTCTCTATGGTGCCTATGAGCCCCACCTTCAGCCCTGCGTTCTCCAGGATGGATTTCACCAGGTAGGTGGTGGTGGTCTTGCCCTTGGTGCCTGTGATGCCTATCGTCTTCAACTTTTTAGCGGGATGGCCGAACCAGGCCGCGGAGACGAAGGCCATGGCGTATCTGGTATCTTCCACTTTAATTACAGTGATGTCTTCATCTTCCAGGCCCTCCACGGGCTTGGAGACCAGCAGGGCCGCTGCCCCTTTCTCCGCGGCCTCGGCCGCAAAGGCGTGGCCGTCGAAGTTGACGCCCTCTATGCAGATGAAAAGGCAGCCTTCCACAATCTTTCTGGAATCATAGACCACTGCCGACACTTCTTTGTCCACGGAATGCTCTTCTTCCATGGAATTCCACTCTTCCATGGAATGCTCTCCTTCCATGGAGCGCTTCCCCTGGAGGCATTCCCAGCTTATCCCCTCTAACAGATCCAACAGTCTCATGGCGCCCTCCGTTATCCAATATTTTGAAACATTCTTTTCTATTTTACTCCAGTTTTCGCTTTTCTACCACCCCCTATTTTTGTTTTCATGCAACCTTTTCATGCGGCCTTCCTTCGAAATCCGGCATTTATCCCATATTTACAGGCAAAACAGGGCATCGGCCGTTGGATGGCCGATGCCCCGCTTTTATGGACGCTTCTATGGGCAATGTATCCGAAGTATGGATTTCCCTACTGCGCTTCCTGCAACAGCAGGCTTGCCCGGTTCTGGATCTTCTCCACTGTCCTGTCCAGGTCCACCTGCCCCGAGAGATACCCCTGCGCCTCCTCGTTGATGATGTTCTGGATCTCCGGATGGTATTCGAAACGGTTCGCTGCCTCCTCCGCCAGCTTCCGGACAGCGTCCACCTCCTCTTTCGTAGCGGCATAGGCGAAGACCTGCCGGTCAGCATCGCCGTAGTATTCCTTGGGAAGCTTCTCCATGGAATGCTCTCCTTCCATCCCCTCTCCATCCTCCGCCGCGACCTCACTGTCAACGATAACATTCTACCTGTGCCGTGTATCCACATTGTATCATGCCAGCGCCTGGACAGAAAGGGGCTGCGGAAGCCGCTTCCCCGGCCTCCGCAGCCTGCGCCTGACAGTATGAAGGATTGTATGTCAGCCCGCCTCAATCAGGCTAAGCCTCCATGCTCTCCGGGAAAATCATGACGCTTTCCGCTTGGCGGGCTTCCCCAGGTCCGCCCTCAGGGTATCGCTCTCCCGATAGGGGCGCGCCAGCAGCCACACCAGGACCGCCACAAGGGCTGCAGCCACCGCTGCCCCCAGAGGGCTCCCCTGGCCGCCAAAGAAGCTTCCCAGCTGGTAGATGATCAGGGATACCACATAGGCGAACCCGCACTGATACCCGATGGCGAACCAGGTCCACCTGGCGCTGTTCATTTCCCTCCTGATTGCGCCGATGGCCGCGAAGCAGGGGGCGCACAGCAGGTTGAAGGCCAGGAAGGAATAAGCCGCCACCTTGGTCATGCTGACGAAGTCCAGCACGCCGAACACGCCCACCACTTCCTCCTTTGCCACCAATCCCATGATGGTGGCGATAGTGGCCGTGGCATCGTCAAAGCCCAGGGGCCGGAAAATCCACTTGATGCCGTTGCCGAGCATGCCTAATACGCTGTCCGCCAGCTCCAGCTCCGTACTGAAGCCGAATCTCCCATCCACCATGCCGAAGCAGGAGCCTGCCCAGATGACCATGGAGGAGAGCAGGATGATGGTGCCAGCCTTCTTTATGAAGGACCAGCCGCGCTCCCACATGCTCCGCAGCACATTCCCCACCGTAGGCCAGTGGTAGGCGGGCAGCTCCATGACAAAGGGCGCAGGGTCTCCCGCGAACATTTTCGTCTTCTTTAGGATGATACCGGAAATGACGATGGCAGCCACCCCCAGGAAGTATGCGCTCACCGCCACCAAGCCCGAGCCGCCGAAGAGAGCCGTGGAGATCAAAGCGATGATAGGCAGCTTGGCTCCGCAGGGGATGAAGGTGGTGGTCATGATGGTCATCTTGCGGTCCCTGTCGTTCTCGATGGTGCGGGAGGCCATGATGCCGGGCACGCCACAGCCGCTGCCGATCAGCATGGGGATGAAGGATTTGCCCGACAGGCCGAACTTGCGGAAAATCCTGTCCATGATGAAGGCTACTCTGGCCATATAGCCGCAGGCCTCCAGGAACGCCAGGAAGATGAACAGCACCAGCATCTGGGGCACGAATCCCAGCACAGCGCCCACGCCGCCGATGATGCCGTCAAGGATAAGGCTCATGAGCCACCCGGAGCAGCCCACTGCCTCCAGCCCGCTCTCCGCCAGCACAGGGATGCCGGGCACCCACACGCCGTAATCCGCGGGGTCGGGAACCTCCTCCAACAGAGGATCCACCACTTCCGACAGGTCGTAACCGGCTTCTGTCAGCGCGTCCGCATAGGAGCCATAGGCTTCGTCAAAGCCGCCGAAATCATTTTCCTCGATGGCCCCCAGCACATCTTCCGCGCCCACGACTCCGGCCTGGGCCGCCGCTTCCACCGTGGCTTTCACCTCGTCCGTGAACAGGGTGGTCTCCGCGAACTCCCCGCACGCCGCATTGTAGGCAGAGCCGCCGATGCCAAACAGATGCCAGCCGTCCCCGAACACGCCGTCGTTGGCCCAGTCGGTGGCGATGGTGCCCACTGAGGTAACGGAAATGTAGTACACGATGAACATGACCACGGCAAAGACAGGCAGTGCGGCCCATCGGTTGGTCACAATCCTGTCGATTTTGTCAGAAACAGTGAGTCTTGCCCTGGATTTTTTCGCGCAGCACTCCCGGATGACGGAGGAGATGTATCCGTATCTCTCATTGGTGATGATGCTCTCAGTATCGTCGTCAAAGGCATCCTCCAGGCCTTTGATTTCAGCCGATACGTCGGCTGTGCCGTCCATCATGGCACCGATTTTCTCGTCTCTCTCCAGCAGCTTTATGGCGAAGAAGCGCTTCTGCTCCTGCGGTACGCTGCTCCCAAGCTTCCCCTCCACGGATTGAATGGCCGCCTCCACGTCCCGGGCGAACCGGTGCACCGGAGCCGCCGTTTTCCCCCGGGCCGCCGCCATGGCTTTGTCCACGGCCTCCTCCAGCCCTGTCCCTTTCAGGGCGGAAATCTCCGCCACCTCACAGCCAAGCTTAGCGGCCAGCTTATCGGTATGTATCCTGTCCCCCGACTTCTCCACCACGTCCATCATGTTCACCGCCATGACCACGGGGATGCCCAGCTCCATGATCTGGGTGGACAGATACAGGTTCCTCTCGATATTGGTGCCGTCCACGATGTTGATGATGGCATCGGGCCTCTCGCCTGTCAGGTAGTTCCTGGCCACCACTTCCTCCAGGGTATAGGGGGACAGGGAATAGATGCCGGGGAGGTCCGTAATGATGATTTCATCGGCGCTTCCCGAAGCGTAGGACTTCTTCAGCCGCCCCTCCTTCTTCTCCACCGTCACCCCGGGCCAGTTCCCCACGAACTGGTTGGAACCGGTGAGGGCATTGAACAATGTGGTCTTGCCGCAGTTCGGGTTCCCTGCCAGCGCAATCCTGATCGCCATGTCTTTGTCTCCTTTCTGGATTTGTTATTGCTATCTTTTATTAGTTTTAGCTAACTATTGGTCCGAAAAAATGATGCGCCATGAACCGGGGTCATTCCACCTCTATCATTTCCGCATCGGCCTTGCGCAGGGACAGTTCGTAGCCTCTCACCGTCACTTCAATCGGGTCTCCCAAAGGGGCCACCTTTCTCACGAAGACTTCCACGCCCTTCGTAATCCCCATGTCCATGATGCGCCTCCTGACCGGCCCCTCTCCTGTCAGCCTCTTCACTTTTACTGTCTGCCCGCAGGCAGCGTCCCTCAATGTGCTCACTGCTGTGCTCCTCCTGTTCAAACCATGATCCTGCCCGCCATGTCCTTACCGATGGCCACTCTGGAATCTTTTACATTGACGATGAGGTTCCCTCCCGTCTCGGCGACGACAGTCACGGCCCCTCCCACTACAAAGCCCAGGTTTTCCAGGAACCTCCTGGTCTCCTCCCTGCCGCCCACCTTTTTGATTACATTGCGCTCCCCTGCGGGAATCATTGACAATGGCATGCTTCCACCTTCCTTTCCCGTGCAGCCCGGGCCTTCCCTGCTCCCGCGGCTCTATTTGAGAATGATTTTCACTTTCTGTTTAGTTAGTATATGCTAACTTTTGTCTGTTGTCAATAACTATTTTCAAATTTTTTCCTGAAAGTTAAAAACAAAAGGTGTTAGTCAGCAAATGGGTCGGTAAGGTTATATGGCCAGTAAACCAGATTCT
>NZ_CAJUCP010000089.1 GCF_910585425.1 uncultured Acetatifactor sp.
CAGGAGAACGAGGAGGGCATGATCGGCGTCAGCCTCTGGAACTTCTTCCGCCTGGACTCCCCCTGGTACTCCGCCAAGCATGACCATGTGTATACCCAGGACAATGTGAATGTCCTCGGGGACCAGACCTGGATCTGGGTGGGGCTGAGCGAGGATGAGAAGACTGTCCTGAACGCGGTGGTTCCTGGTGATTCCCCGGAGGAATTCGCCAAGATGCCCGCAGGCTATCAGGACGACTTTATCACGGCATACATTCAGGACCGTACTAAGTGGAACCCCTACCTGAATCCCAACCGCGGCGGCACCGATACCGTGGAGAAGCCCGCAGCCATCGCCTACTCCGCACTGAGCGAGTACGAGAGCAAGGTGAAGACAGCACTGGAGACCAACCCCGATGAAGAGTATGGCTTCTATGTCATCGAAGACGCCCAGCGCAATATGGAGCCCGGCGCAGTAGTCTGCGACATGGCCACCAACAACTGGCTGGTAGTGCCCGAATGGTCCGAGAAGACCGATGCCGTGATGTATTTCCTCGACTGGATGTTCGGAAGCCAACAGGCCCACGACCTGTTCGAGCTGGGCATCGAGGGAGAGGATTGGGAGGCAGTGGGAGAAGACGGCTATAAGAAGCTGGACATCGACGAGAACCTGGCTTACTCCATGCCCACCTACTCCTTTACCCAGAACCCGACCTACATCAGGGTCAGCGAGTTCGTAAGCGAGAACGAGGAAATCAAGTCCCGCTTCGACTATATGTACGATCCTTCCACCTACAAGCTGAGCCCTCTGGCCGGATTCGTGTTCGACACCACCAATGTGGAGACCCAGATCGCCAATGTGTCCGCCCTGTCCAATGAGCTGCAGCTGACCATCTCCATGTACGACGCCGACGAGGCCGCGGAGAAGATTGCCCAGTGGCATGAGGATGCCACGGCAGTAGGGCTGGAGGAGATTCGCGCCGAGCTGATTTCCCAGATTCAGGCGTTCCTTGACGCGAAGAACGCGAACTAAGAGAGGACGCCTCTACATGTACAGGGAAAAGGAAATGCGGAAAAAGATAGAAGAGATATAGAAGCGATGTAGAAGAAGGGCGGCCGCGGGCAGAATGCTTGCGGCCGCCTCTTCAGGCAAGGGTTTGGCCCTGGGCTTTTCCTCGCCGGGAGAAATCAGGCATTGTCGTCATTACATAAGGTTTCATACTTTTTTGTCAGTTCCTGGTACTCTTCAAGAGTCTTGCACTCCTTTAGGTCGTTTAAGATACGTGCTCTTTCCAGCTTTCGCGCCAGACACTCAATGACTTCTGCGTTTGTGGGCATAGAATCACCTGCTTTCTAAAGATGTCAATCGTGTATCAGTGTCATCTTTATTATAGCAGTCAAAACCTTATGTGTAAAGGTTCCGAGAAAACGATAAACAGTTGATGAGTTGATAAAAAACAATAAAAAGAAAAAGAAAGGCAACAATATGGCACAGAAAAGAAATCAGCTGCGGATGCACCCCGTCCCCAGGGGCGCTGTGCTGCAGGAAGACTACTGCCTGCGGGTCAGGCCGGTGGGTGCCCAGGACTGGCAGGAGCTGAAGGCCTACCGGGTAAAGGTGGACATGCATGACGTGCGCTGCGCGTCCATGGCCTGTTTCGACTTCGAGGGCAGCGTGGAGGTGGAGATCACCTTCCCGAAATTCTACACCGTGTACCGGGTGGACATCCGCCCCCTTTCCCTGGGCATCCGGGCACAGGCGCAGGACAGGCGTATCGTCTTCACGCTGGACAGACCGGCGAACCTGTCGGTGGAGATCAACAAAGACCGCTTCCACAACCTGCACCTCTTCGCCGGAGCCATAGAGGAGCTGCCGGACAAGGCGGGGGACAATGTGCTGGTGGCGCACGGCTCCCTGGAGCGGCCCGGCTTTCTGGGGGACGGCATCAACGGGCAGCTGGAGGCCATGCCCGAGGGCAGGACGCTCTATGTGGAGCCAGGCGTCTATTATATCGGGGAATGCGTCTGGCATCTGCCCTCCCACACCCATATCTACCTGGAGCCCGGGGCCATCCTCATCGGCGGCCTGGCCCTGGAGAACGGGGAGGGGCTGCGCATAGACGGCAGGGGAATCCTGTACCTGGCGGATTTTGCCAGGTTCAGCAGCATCAACGGCATACGGCTCAACCATTCCCGCGACATCCTGCTGGAGGGCCTGATTTTCATCAATCCGCCCCATTATACCGTATCCCTGGGGGACTGCGAGGATGTGACCATCCGCAATATCAAATCCTTCAGCTGCGAGGGCTGGAGCGACGGGCTGGACATGATGAGCAGCAGGCGGGTGCTGGTGGAAGACTGCTTCCTGCGCACCTCCGACGACTGTGTGGCCATCTACGGCAGCCGCTGGGACAATTACGGCGGCAGCAGGGAGATCGCCCTGCGCCGGACCACCCTCTGGGCGGACGTGGCCCATCCCATGATGATCGGCACCCACGGGGACCATGCCCATGAGGGCGACGTCATCGAGGAAATCCTGTTTGAAGACATCGATGTATTAGAACATCATGAGTTCCAGCCCGGATACCTGGGCGTGATGGCCATCAATGCCGGAGATAAGAACCTGGTGCGGAATATAACCTACCGCCGCATCCGCATAGAGCCCTTCGAACACGGAAAGGTGCTGGACTTCCAGGTGAAATGGAACCGTGACTACAACCCCGCGCCGGGCCGGGGCATCCGCAACGTCCTGGTGGAAAATGTCAGCGTGATGTCGGGAGACGGGGAGGAACCCTCGACGATTGCGGGCTACAGCCAGGAATTTTCGGTTCGCGGCATCGAAATCCGCGACTTTTACCGGGACGGCAGGAAGGCGGAGAGCCTGGAGGAGGCCGGGATCGTGGTGGGGGAATATGTGGAGGATGTCCGGATAGGGTAGCCGTAAAAGGGGCGCGGAAGCCAGAGCAGGCATCCGCGCCCCTTTGCTTGCGCTTGCTCGGCACGGGCGAGATTTAACGGGTGAGAGTCCCGAGTGCACGTAGTAAAAATCCTCAATAATAAAATCTGTTTCATGTCTTGCCCTCCTTTGTGTGTTGTGGATAGGCCGCAGGGTGGAGATGCCAAAGCCAGAAGGCGAGCCTGCTGTCTACTCGACTGTGAACGGTTTATGGAATTGACTGTTCAAATGATATGCCTTATAATTGGAACGTAAATGTTGAATTTTGAACAGATATCATTATTGGAGAGTCTGCCTAATGGAGAGCATGAAAAACTTTGACATGGAAGAACCGCATTCATCCGAAAAGCCGCATTCTCTGGAAAAGGGGTATGATGCATATAAGGACAACAGGGATGTGATCTCACTGTTTTCAGGGGCGATGGGTCTGGACATCGGCCTTGGAAAAGCAGGGCTGAACATCGTGATAGGGCAGGATTTTGAACCGGCCTGCGTGGAGACGATGAAAGCGAATGGGCATAAAGTCCTTGGGGGAGATATCCGGGAAATAAAGCCGGAAACGCTCCTGGCATTGACCGGGCTGCATGTGGGGGAGCCATTTATGATTTGCGGCGGCCCGCCCTGCCAGCCCTTCTCGACGGCCGGGAAGAGGCTTGGAATCAATGACCCCAGGGGAAGCCTTTTCATGGATTTCATCAGGATGATAGACTACATACGCCCACGCTTTTTCGTCATGGAAAATGTAAAAGGCATTGTCTCCGCACCGTTAAAGCATGTTCCGGCGGATAAAAGGGAGAAGGACGATCCCGAGCAAAGGCTGGGGACGGTCTTGGACGTGATTCTGGCTGAGTTCGAGAAGCTGGGATACAGAACCGTTTACGGCATATTGGATGCCGTCAATTACGGAGTGCCTCAATTTCGTGAGCGGTTTGTGCTGATAGGCAGCAGGGACAAGGAAGAGATATTCCTGCCCATGCCCACGCATTTCCAGATGCACCAGAATCCGGATTACAGGTGGAAGACAGTGGGGTTTGCGATAAAAGATCTGGAGGACGCTCCGGGGGAGTATACGCCGTTAAGCGGCGACAGAAAGGAATATCTGCATATGGTTCCGGAGGGCGGAAACTGGAAGGATCTGCCTCCGGCAATGATTCCGGCCGCCATGGGAGGGGCTTATGCGTCCGGCGGAGGCAAGGTGGGGTTTTACAGGAGACTGTCCTATGCGCAGCCCTCCCCCACGATCACCACGTCACCGGCCCAGAAGGCTACGATGCTCTGCCATCCCAGACAGGACAGGCCGCTGAGCGTAAAAGAGTATGCCAGGATCCAGCAGTTCCCGGATGACTGGGAATTTACCGGAACCATAGCTGCGAAATACAGGCAGATTGGAAACGCGGTTCCTGTCGGGCTGGCCGAGGCCATTGGCAGGGCGGTCATAGCGACGGCAGACAGGACGTCAACCGTAGAGACAAAACGATTCCGGGGAACAGGCGTACACAACAGGATTAAGAATGCGATGGAATTAGGAGGAAGCTTATATGGCGATTAACAATTCCTATGATGAAAAAGCGGTAGTACAGGCTATAGCAAAAGCGCTGGAAACATTTTATGGAACGCTGATCGAAAAGATCGACACGCTTGATATCAGGAAAGTAATCAGGAGAAAGAATCCATATCTGTATCGCGCGAAAGCGATGGAAAGCGCCTCGGAGATAGTGGAGTCTGTTTTAAGCGCCTTTGTGACGTCCAGTGAGGAAACGATTTTTGGCAATTGCTTCTTTGAGCCCATTGCCATTGCGGTAAGCGGTGGAAATAAGGCGCTGGCCGAAGGCATCGACCTGATGATACAGGATGATAAAAACAATACGATTTATGCCATTGCAGTCAAGAGCGGCCCTTCCGTATTCAACGCGGACAGCAAGAAACGCCAGGAACAGAATTTCATGGCGGCATCTAAGCTGGCACAGCAGGCAAAGGCCAGATTTGAGGCCTATATAGGATACTGTTATGGCAAAAAGAAGGACAGCGGCAAGGGTAAGCCAAAGATGTATCAGGAGCTGGCGGGGAAACAGTTCTGGGCGGAGCTTACAGGGGACGAGGATTTCTATGTCAAGATAATCACCTTTATGGGAACCATGCCGGAGCAGTATGTGGCATCCTACAAGGAGAGCTACAATAAGGCGGCGAACAGGCTGATTCGGGAATTCTCGAACAGCTTCTGCAAGGAGGACGGGGGGATTGACTGGGAGAAGCTGGTGGAATTCAATTCCGGGGATTAGGGCGGTATTCACGTCGTACAGCTTCGAGTAATTTTGTGTAGATATATAGGGGAAATAGATGGAATTCTGTGATAGATTCATGTTGAAATAGCAGGAATTCTGTGATAGCATAAAGGCACCACATAGAAACAGGAAATCAGGATTCCAGCGGGAGGACAGGAAATGGAGCTGCTGCGCAGGAAAATCGACAGGGACTTGGCATCGTGGAAGAGCAATCCGGACAGGCTGCCACTGATCATAAAGGGGGCCAGGCAGATTGGCAAGACGGAATCAATCCGAAAGTTCGCCAGGGAGAATTACGCACATGTCGTGGAAATCAATTTTGTGCTGCAAAAACAGTTCCGGGGCATTTTCGAGGATGGCTTCCAGGTTGACACTATCCTGAAGAACCTTTCCCTGATTGCACCAGACTTCTCCCTGGTGCCCGGGGAGACCCTGCTCTTCTTCGATGAGCTCCAGGCCTGCCCCAACTGCGCTACCAGCTTAAAGAGCTTCAAACAGGACGGGAGATACGATGTCATCTGCTCCGGCTCCCTGATGGGAATCAACTATCGGGAAATCGAATCCAACAGCGTTGGCTATAAGGAAGACTATGAGATGCATTCCATGGACTTTGAGGAGTTCCTGTGGGCAAAGGGCTACCAGGAGGGCCAGATTGCGGATCTGTACCACCATATGCTGGAGCTGGAGTCCTTTTCCAGGCTGGAGCTGGACACCATGTTCGAGAATTTCAGAGAATACATGGTTCTGGGCGGGATGCCCGCCATCGTGAACTCCTTCGTAAAAAACAAAAACTACAGCGGCACCCTGAAGATGCAGAAGCAGATTCTGCTGGACTACGAGGAGGACATCACGAAATACGCCGGAGGACTGGATCAGGGCCGCATCCTGAACGTCTACCGGAAAATCCCTGTATTCCTGGGCAAAGAGAACAAGAAATTCCAGATTTCCAAGGTAGTGCGCGGGGCCAGGAGCAGGGAGTACATGGGCACGGTGGAATGGCTGGAAAACGCGGGAATCGTCAATGTCTGCTATTGCATGGCCCAGCCGGAGCTGCCGCTGAGGGGCAACTACAATCCGGATTATTACAAGATTTATTTCCGGGATACCGGACTGCTGATCGGCTCCCTGGACGACGAGGTGCAGGAGGATCTGCGCTTCAATAAGAACTTCAATACCTACAAGGGGGCCATCTACGAAAATATCGTAGGAGACATGCTGGTAAAACAGGGATATCCACTGTACTTTTACAGGAACGAGAAGGGAACCCTGGAGATGGATTTCTTCGTGAGGGACAGGGATTCTCTGATTCCAGTGGAGGTAAAGGCTGCTGACGGTGCCACAGCCTCCCTGAACCGCCTGATTCAGGAGGAGACTTATGGGGATGTCAAGTACGGAATCAAGTTCGGCATGAAGAATATCGGATATAACGGCAGATTCTATACGTTTCCCTATTTCCTGGCGTTCTTTTTGAAGAGGTTCCTGCAGGAAAAGCGGCAGGTCTAAAAACACCTTACGAAGCTCTGCACGAAAGGCCGCACAGCTTCATGGGTGTTTTTTTAAAACTATTCCCTTTCATACGTCACCCGGCAGGACTTCCGGAAGCAGGCCAGGCCGTACTTATGGATCGTCTCCATGCCCTCGCTCCGCAGCAGCTCGGTATATTCATGGGTCTCGATCTGCGCCATGGCCTCCCGGCAGGCCGCGTCAAAGGCACCTTTCTCCGCGTACCTCACCTCGATGACGCATCCGATCCGTTCGCGGGGGGCCATGAGGAGGATGTCGGAGTAGCCCGTGCCGGACTCGGACTTTACGATCCAGCTTCCCTCCGCCCTTAGCAGGCCCAGGAACATGCCATGGTAGAAGTTCTCCTTCTTGGCTTTCCTCACCGCGGGGTCCCGGATGCTGATGGACTCTGACAGGAACGCGCCGAACAGCTCCTGCACAGCCTCTGCGTCGCCTCCTTTGACCGCCGCGCAGAACCGCTCCCACCGCTTGTGATCGCCCGTCACCTGTTTGCTATAAAAAGAAATCAACCTCCAGTCCAGTTCCCCGCAAAGACGACGGGCGGAAGGTAATCCTCCCGCCCATCGCATCATAGGAAATCCTTCGCAGGAGCAACGCTCCAAGCAGCCCTGTCCTGTGGCGCTTCCTACTTATATTCCTTCATATAATCCCCATGCGCCTCAATCAGATCGTCGCACATGGCCACGATCTCATCCAGGGAAAGTTCCGCCGCGGTGTGGGGATCCAGCATGGCGGCCTGGTAGATGGCCTCTCTTTTCTTCGTGACGGCAGCCTCGATGGTCATCAACTGGGTGTTGATGTTGGTCATGTTCATGGCGGCAAGCTGCACCGGCAGGCGGCCCACCTTGCAGGGGTGCACGCCCATGTTGTCGATCAGGCAGGGAACCTCCACGCAGGCATCCGCGGGCAGATTGGAGATCAGCCCCTCGTTGAGCACATTGCCGCCGATTTTGTAGGGAACGCCTGTGACCACGGCCTCCATGATGTAGGAGGCGTACTCCATGGTGCGGTCATGGGTGACCTTGCCGTCGGCCAGGATATCGTTCTTCTCCTTCTCCCAGCCCGCAATCTGGTTCACGCAGCGGCGGGGATACTCGTCCAGAGGGATGTTGAATCTGTCGATCAGCTCCGGGCAGCGGCTCTTGATGAACCAGGGGTTGTACTCCGCGTTGTGTTCACTGGATTCCGTGCAGTAGTATCCCAGGCGGCGTATGTACTCATAGCGCACCATGTCCGTATGCTTCTCTGTGCTGTTCTTCTCGGCGGCGCGCCTCTTGATCTCCGGATACAGGTCGTTGCCGTCCTTGTCGTAGATCTCCAGCAGCCATGCCATATGGTTGATGCCCGCGATGAGCTCCCTGCGGCCCTCCAGCTTATCCTCCATGCCCAGGCCCTTCAGGAGCCCTTCGGAGCAGACCTGGACGCTGTGGCAGAGGCCTACGGTCTTCACATTGGTGTAACGCTGCATATAGCCGGAGAGCATGGCCATGGGGTTGGTGTAGTTCAGGAATAAGGCGTTCGGGCACACCTCCTCCATATCCTCCGCGAAGTCCCGCAGCACGGGGATGGTGCGCAGGGCCCGCATGATGCCGCCTATCCCTAAGGTGTCGCCGATGGTCTGGCGCAGGCCGTACTTCTTGGGAATCTCGAAGTCCGTGACCGTGCAGGGCTCATAGAGGCCTACCTGGATGGCGTCCACCACGAAGTCTGCCCCCCGCAGGGCCTCCCTGCGGTTCTCCACGCCCAGGTAGGTGCGTATCGTGGCGCGGCCCTCGTTGGTGTTTTTGTTGATTGCGCTCAAGATGATTTCGGACTCCTCCAGGCGCTTGGGGTCGATGTCGTAAAGCGCGATGTCGCTGTCTCGCAGGGCGGGCGTGCACATGCAGTCCCCCAGCACGTTCCTGGCAAACACGGTGCTGCCAGCTCCCATGAATGTGATTTTAGGCATTTTTCGCTCCTTTCGCCGCGGCGGGGCGGCTATTTGTAAAAATTGTTCATTATACCTGATATCATATCGCCTTTTGGGGAAGCGCGATAGGGATTATGTTTCGAAAAATTGTATAAATGTTGCATACGCCTTGCGAAAGAGATTGCAATCGGGGACGGGGCGGGCTATACTGGAAGGGAACCGTGCGGACATGAGGGTCCGGGTACGAAAGGGCGGGGAAGCGGTGCCAAAAGGCGGCAGGCTGCCAGGCAGCAGATGGTTGGGAGGCATCGCCAAAAGCGGCTGTCGTCCAGGCAGCAGATGGCTGGGGAGCAGCGCCAAAAGTCGGCAGCCGGACGGAGACAGGAGGATGTCTATGGCAGAGTTGAAAGAATATTACCGGGAAATCAAGTCCGGCGATGCGCTGGCCTTCTACTTCTGCGGCTGGGAGAAGTGCCGGCCGGGGCATTCCTTCGGGCCGGCGGTGCGCCCCCATTTCCTGTTCCACTTCGTCCTGTCGGGCAGGGGGCATTACGACAGGGCGGGAGAGCGGTACGAGATAGGCCCGGGCCAGGGCTTCCTGATCCTGCCGGGGGAATCCACCTGCTATCAGGCAGACCGGGAGGATCCATGGGAATACTGCTGGATCGGCTTCGGGGGCAGGGCGGCTGCGGACATCCTGCGGGAATGCGGCCTGGGGAAAGAGGATGTGATTTACCGGGACAGGAGCGGCGGGCGGCTGCGCAGGGAGATGATGCAGCTTGTGGATTCCTTCGGCAACGGCGACATGAACAGCTATATGCTGCTGGGCAGGCTCTATCTGGCATTGTCCTATATGATGCCGAAGCAGCCCGCGGGGGGCACGGTGGCCCAGGACTATGTGAACCGGGCCCTGGACTTCATCCACAACAACTTCGGCTATGAGATCGGCGTGGCGGAAATCGCCCGGACGGTGGGAATCGACCGCACATATCTGTACCGGATTTTCCGGCAGCAGGTGGGAGAGTCCCCCAAGCGGTATCTGACGGCCTTCCGCCTGCGCATGGCGGCGGGGATGCTGGAGGAGACCGGCCTGCCCGTGACGGAGGTGGCGTTGTCCTGCGGCTTCAAGGAGACGTCCCTGTTCGACAGGCAGTTCCGGGGGAGTTACGGCTGTACGCCGCTGCAGTACAGGAACAGGGCAAAAAATGCTTCGGCTATCGGCGGGGAATAGAACAGGAAGCCTGCGGGAAGCCGAAGATTCGGATTTTAGATTGAGGAGAAGCAGTATGCCGCAGGCCTCCTGGCAAAGGGAATCCCCGAGGACAGAATCCGCAAATATGGCTTTGCCTTTGCCGGGAAGAAGGTTCTGATTGGCTGAGGGAGCAGGCCGGCTGCACGCCGCTGCTTTCGGATATCCGATATGACATATTTGCTATGTCCGTTCTGCACTGAAATCGGTCTGAAATTATAGTAATTTTGAACAGAAAACAGGAAATAAGGCATAAATACGACAAAAAGGCTTGAAAAGAAGCAGGGATATGCTATAATAGGGCAAAAATATTATAGCAAACAACACAAAATTTGTGCACAGGAGGTTGCTATGGCAGGTATTGTTGAGAAGTTCGTGAAACTGAAGACGTCCATCGGCGGGAACCGGGAGAAGACAGGGTACGAGGATACCTTCGGCATGCCCAAAGAAGAGCAGGCGCACATCACGCGCCCCAATAAGGCCAACAACAGGATCATCAGCGAACTGGAGTTCGCCCTGCATCTTTCCGAGGAAGCCCAGGGACGCTATGACGGCGTGCTGGAGCAGGCGCTGGATTTCCTGCTGGAGAAGATGGGCGCACAGGGCGTCCTGACCAACCAGGACTGCGAGGCGGCGGAGGGGATCCTGGCGCCTGTGGCGGAGGAGGCCAAAAGCTACAAGCTGATTCTGGCGGCCCATGCCCACATCGACATGAACTGGATGTGGAGCTTCAACGAGACAGTGGCGGTGACCCTGGCCACCTTCCGCTCCATCCTGAACATCATGGACCAGTACCCCCAGTTCAAGTATTCCCAGTCCCAGGGCGCGGTGTACAAAATCGTGGAAGAGTACGATCCTGAGCTCATGGAGGAGATCAAGGCCAGGATTGCGCAGGGGCGCTGGGAAGTCACTGCCTCCGCCTGGGTGGAGACGGATAAGAACATGCCCACAGGCGAGTCCCTGCTGCGCCATATCCAGTACACCAAGGAGTACATGGAAAAGGTATGGGGAGCCCGGGACCTGGAGGTGGATTTCTCCCCGGATACCTTCGGGCACAGCGCCAATGTGCCTGAGATCGACCGCTTCGGCGAGGTGAAATATTATTACCACTGCCGGGGGAACGGCGGGAAGGAGATCCTCTACCGCTACAAGGCGCCCTCGGGAAAGGAGGTCCTGGCCTACAGGGAGCCCAACTGGTACAACGGCGCGGTGACGCCCCATATGGCGGCGGGGCTTCCGGAGCTTGCCAGGCGCTGCTGCGGGCTGCGCACGGGCCTGGCGGTGTACGGCGTGGGAGACCATGGCGGCGGCCCCACCAGAAGGGACGTGGAGCGGGCCCTGGAGATGATGGAGTGGCCCATCTACCCTGAGATAGTGTTCGGCACCTTCCGGGAGTTCTTCAAGGAGGCGGAGAGCGTGTGGGAGAAGCTGCCCGTGGTGGAGCGGGAGCTGAACTATTTCGCCCCCGGCTGCTATACCACCCAGAGCCGGATCAAGAGGGGGAACCGCAGGCTGGAGGCATCCCTGCTGGACGCGGAGGCCATGTCCGCCCTGGCGGGAAAGCTCACGGGCTTCAGATTCGCCAAGGAGAAGATGGAGAACGCCTGGCGGGACGTGCTGTTCACCCATTTCCACGACATCCTCACCGGCTCCTGTGTACAGGATTCCAGGGAGCACGCCATGGGGCTGTTCCAGACCTCCATGGCCACGGCCAACACCCAGATTCAGAACGCCATGGGCGCCATCGCCCGCAGGATCGACACGTCTTCCATCAAAGTGGATGTGGATCCCTATTACAGCCAGTCCGAGGGCGCGGGAGCGGGCTACGGCATCGAGAACTTCGTGGGCGTGCCCAGCACCGAGCGTGGCAGCGGGCGAACCAGGATTTTCCATGTCTTCAACACCCTGGCCTGGGAGCGCACCCAGGTGGCGGAGCTCACCGTCTGGGACTGGACCGGGGATATGCGCAGGCTCCATGTGACGGACTGTGGGGGGAAGGAGATCGGGTTCCAGTTGGTGGATAAGCAGATGCAGCAGTACTGGGACCACAAATACATCCGCGTGCTGGTGGACGTGACGGTGCCTGCCCTTGGGTATACCACGGTAGTGCTCTCCGAGAGGGAGGCGGAGACCTATCCGGTCTATCTGCAGGAGACAGAGCATGTGGCCAGAATGTTTGACGATTACACGCTTGAAAACGAACGGATAGCCGTGACGATTTCCGCAGTCTCCGGGCGAATCACATCCCTGCGCCACAAGGACACCGGCGCGGAGATGGTGGGAGCGGAGGAAGGCGCGGGCTTCACCTTCATCGAGACGGAGACCGCTACCTCCAGCGCCTGGAACATCGGCAGATATATCCGCCAGATTCCCGTGGACCGCTGCATGCGGATAGAGAAGACGGCGGACGGCGGGGAGGGCTCTCTGCGCGGGAGCGTGAAAGCGACCTGGAAGGTGGCGGATTCCACCATAGAGGCGACCTACAGCCTGGACAGGCACCAGTCGGCGGTGCGGATGGACGTGAAGGTGGACTGGAACCAGGCGGGAAGCGACATCATCCCGGTTCTGGATTACCGCATCCCCCTGGCTTACGAGCCGGTGGACTACCAGTACGACATCCCGGCGGGCTATATCCGCAGGAGCGCCCTGAACAACGATGTGCCCGGCCTGCAGTACGGCCTGGCCAGGCAGGGAGAAGGCCCCTGCGCGATTTTGGTCAGCGACAGCAAATACGGCTACAGGGCGGCAAAGCGGCAGCTGGGGCTGACCCTGATCAACAGCTCCACCAGCCCGGATCCCTATCCGGAACGCGGCATCCACAGCATCACCCTGTGGCTGGGCGCCTGCGGCCCGGATGCGAAAGAGGCGGAGCAGATGGCCACGGCCTGTAACCACGGCCTCTTCTACCAGCCCTCCAACTCCCACCCCGGGACGCTGCCCATGGAGAGCAGCCTGCTCGGGGCCAGGACAGAGAGCGGCGTGATTTCCGCCGTGCTGCCCGGGGAGGATGGGAAAATCCTGGTCCGCGCCTACGGGACGGCGGCGGAGAAGGAGGAGATCGCCCTGCGCTTCGCGTCCGATGTGGCCGAGGCCAAGGCCGTGAACCTGTTCGGAAAGGAGCAGGATGGGGAAGTGAGGGTCTCCGGGAACCAGGTGGCCTTCGCGGTGGAGCCCTATGCCCTGGCGGAAGTGGAGGTCAGCTTCGCCTAAAGTCTGACCTGCAATAGGATTATACAACATGTGATAAAGAGGGGCTGTCGGGAAATGCCAGATTTTAAACATTTGAGTCCCTGACAGAAACATTCCCACAAAAATCAGTGTTCCATGGACGCTGCATTCTTGTGGGAATGCTTTTTATTAAATATCCTTTTCTTTGCCGCCATATTTGAATGCAACACAAATAGGCCTCTGGCCTATGCAGGGCGCGCTTTCCCTATGCGGCAGGTTCCCTTGGCTTTCCTCCCAATTTCTTGATTTCCCGTGGAGGAACCGTCTGCTGCCTTTGAATTCATAGAACGCATCCCTTTTGGGCTTCTGCCCCTGGGTGAGCCAGATGAAGGCAAGATCCCTCCCGCACAGCTCCACGTTTCGGTCCACTGCGCGGATTTCACGCATGTTGGCATAGGTGACTACAGCATGATGGGGTTGTACCCTTTTCTTCCCTTGTCTGAATATCGGGAGAGCAGTCTCGAATCATCTAATTTCTCCATCACCTTTTTCAGGGTATAGACCGGGTCGGTCTCAGACAGTCCCAATTCGTACAAGCTGAAGATATGGAAAAATTGACATAGCAACATAATTTTGATAGAATGGATTTGTAAAAAGCATAGTTGTAGAAATTTTAAATGAGGGGGTATTAATGGATATTGAAATTTTTATTTTGGAATACATATAAAAATGAGAGCATTAATTCCGTACTCAGTGAACTCATTATGGAAAATAATATATCAATTGCCGTCTTGGCTGAATATTCTGCAAATATGAAAGAGTTAATTGATATATTGATATCAAACGGAATTATAATGAAACAATATTACAGCGGATGTGACCGTATAAAATTATTAGGTTCTCTGAACAGTGTTGAACCCAGGCTTGATACAGACCACGCCTCAATTCAGATAATTAACGGCAAAGACATTTTGTGTTGTGTCCATTTAAATTGCCAACTGTATTCAGGACATCAAGGCCGAAGAGAAATTCTGATTGAGCAGATTGTACATGATATACAAACAGTAGAGCAGGAAATCGATACAGAGAATTCCATTGTGGTTGGGGACTTCAATATCAGTCCATATGACCCAAGCTGTATAGATGCCCGATATTTCCATGGAATTCCTGTATATAGCGAAGCTAAGCGAAAGTCAAGAGATGTGGAAAGAAAAGAGTATTACATGTTTTATAATCCAATGTGGAATTTATTGGGAGATTTCAAACCTCCATATGGAACTTATTATTCTAATGAAGGCGGTACACAAAATACATTTTGGTATATTTTTGATCAAGTTATTTTTAAGCCAGCTTTAAGAAAGCGTTTTGTTGATGAGAGCCTGAAAATAATAACCCACACGAAAACAAAATATTTGTTGGATAAAAATGGGCATCCCGATAAAAATATAAGTGACCATTTGCCAATCGTTTTTGAATTTGAGGAGGAATACTGCTATGGAAGTAAACCTTAATTTAAGTAAAAAACTGGATTTTGCTGATATTGACTTAACCGCGCCGGACAGGGTCATTGAAGAAATTTTATCTGAATTACCCAAAGAAACCAATGGCATTATATTAGGGAAAGTCGAAGCTTATAATGGTCCTGTTTTTTCCCACACGACTTTCGGGCTTTCCGAATTGACAAAAGGGGATATCATAGGGGCTTTAGGAGGTACAAAGTTTGATGTGCAGAAGAATTTGGGCGAGATAGGCCAGGAAATAAATAAATACGAATGCTTTCTCTATACACCTGAATATGACAAATATAAGTACAGGGTGTTCTTTGTAAATTATGGTATCACTAACTATCCTGTTGATATTATACTTGAAGAAAGCGTAGCCGAGAGCATTTCAAGTTCTGGCGCCTATATTTATACATGCGGCACACGAGATGAACTTGAAAGTTTAATATTCAAAATCTTCAGTTCAAAACGGGTTATTTCAGTGATGCAAAATTTGATCTGGATTAACCAGGCTAAAAGAAGCGCAAGAAATGTAGTATAGGTTAAAGAGGGGGTGTCAGGAAATGCCAGATTTTAAGCATTTGAGCCCCTGATACAGGCTGAAGTTGATTTTCTGTTGGCCGATTTCAAAGAATTCGTTATAATATGTGTTGTTTAGCATAGTTACATTATATCATGTAACGGAGAAAAGGTGGTTATCGCTAGCCATCTTTTTTCTCTTTTTTGACTAAAATTTCAGAGGAGGGACAGTGGCATGCATACGTCGCTGTCTCTCCTCTGATTTTGTTGGACTATCTATTTCCCGACAGCCCCTTTGTCTTCCTCTTTTGCGGGCAATGTCTTCCGGTTCCGTCAGAACACCACCGACGCGGTGGAGTGATAGACCTCCAGGGAGGGATTGATGACCTTATGGTAGACGCCCATGTCGTTCTGCTCCAGCCGCTTTCGCAGAAGCAGCCCCGCCTCCTGGCCCATGAGGTACTCGGACTGGTTGATGTGGGTGTAGAAGTCCGGGTTCCTTGTCTTGGTCATGGGCGAGTCGAAGCAGACCAACGACACGTCCTTCGGAATGTCCAGCTTCAGCGAGGCGCACAGCTCGTCCAGATAGACACAGCTGTTGCACTCGGTGGCGATGAAGGCGGTGACCTTCTCCTCCCGGACCAGCCGGTTCACCAGCTCCTGGTAGTAGGAGGTCTCATGGGCGCAGCCGATGTGCTCCACCACCTGTATGGCGCTTTCCGGCATGTTCAGGCTCTCGGCGGTGCTCAGCACCCCGTCCAGCCTGCGCTTGACAGAGAAGGTGTTCCGGTTGGAGGCGGTGACGAAAGCGATGCGCTGATGCCCCAGCTCGTACAGATGCCTGACGCACAGCTCTCCGGCCTTCTGATTGTCCGCGATGACATAGCTGGTGTTCAGCCGGGGCAGATAGCGGTCCATGAGCACCAGCGGGTATTTCTGCAGGTTCATGGTCAAAAGCTCATTGCTGAAAAAGGGCTGGTCCTGAGGGAACAGGATGATGCCGGAAATGTCCGTCTCCATGCAGCGCTTCAGCATGTAATTCTCCGCCTGGGGGTTCTGGCTCTGGAAAATATGGCAGATATATTCATTCTGCGGGAAAGCCGACAGCACGCCGTTCATCATGGACATGGAGAACAGGTCCCGGACGGTGGGCATGATGCAGGCGATTTCGGGCAGATGTTCGAGGCTCCGGACGGGCTCCTCCGGCTGCTTTGTCTCGGGGGCAAGGGCAGGGGCCGTCTGGAGCCTGGACACAAAGCTCCCCCGGTTGGGGAAACGCTCTATCACCCCTTCGTTCTTCAGCTCGCTCAGGGCTTTGGAGACCGTGATGCGGCTCACCTGGTAATGCTCCATGAGCTGATATTCTGTGGGCAGCTTGTCTCCGGGAGACAGAAGGCCGCTTTGGATTTGGTGCAGGATATCTTCTTTGATTCTCTGGTACATGGGTTGGTTCATGATGTTCGCCATGACACGATTCCTCCTTTCACAGTCCCGAACGGATTGGTTTCTTCTAATATACGCCATTGTCCTTACAAATGTCAAGTCAAATAATTTGATATGTTTGTTATATTAAAAGTGCCATAAAAAGGATTCCCAAATATGTAAAATATAACTAAAAATGGATTTGTGCCATAAAAAGATATGGTGTTAGTCAGCAAATGGGTCGGTAAGGTTATATGGCCAGTAAACCAG
>NZ_CAJUCP010000090.1 GCF_910585425.1 uncultured Acetatifactor sp.
ATTTTGATTATATCTCATTAGCCACTCCCGTTACAACTTTAGTATAGCACTTCAATGGGGGATGGGGCATAGACCAGGGGCATTATTTCACCAAACGGTTGTCCGGCCAGTATCCCAGGGAGATAGTGGAGCTGTACTGGAGAGAGACGGCGTCCTATGTGAAGCTGGGAAAGGAGACGAACTATGCCCGGGCGGTGGGCGTGCTGAAAGAGATTCGCCAGATTATGAAGAGCAATCGGTGGACAGACGAATGGAAGACCAGGTACCAGGCGTTTCTGGAGGAACACCGCAGAAAGAAGCTGCTGCTGAGACTGTTGGAGGGGGTCAAGGCATAGGTTTGGACTGCCCCAAGCTGTAGACAAAGAGTCTTCTCCATTCTGCGCTTAGGTGGATTTGGATAACTCTGTCTCAGATATTATGAAAGTAAGATTCGGCCAGATTCGCTGCCAGAGGATGCCATGAATTAATGAGAAAGACAGATGATAAATAGATAGTACACAGGAGAATCCCCATGAACCAAATTATCCACTCCCCCATAAAAACCCTGAAAAATCTCACCTACACAATCCTGATTATCTCTATCCTGACCCTCATCCTCGATCCATCCGTCCTTCTATACCTGTTCTTTTTCGATGCCATCTGGTTTGCCCTCTTCCTGTCCTACGGGAACCGTAAGAACAGGTTCTGGCTCATGAACAGCCTGACGATTGCGCTGGGAAGCGCCATTGCCTTCATCCTGATCAAGCTCCTCACAGGCTGTCGCGTCAGGTCTATGACCCTCCCGGAAATATCCTTATTGTCCCTGGGAGCCCTGGAAGTCCTGATCGCCGCCGGACTATGTAGTAAGAAGGCCAAGGAACCCTGCCGTCTCACCGGACAGCCCCAATTATACGAAGAACGTAAGCATGACATGGAGAGAATCCGGCAGTACATACAGGAGTTCGAAATCCTGGGCATCAACGCTGGGTGGGGGATGGGGAAATCTTTCCTGATGGAGCATCTGAAAGAGGATTCCCTGTTGCGGGAGCAATTTGCAGTCATCCAGATTGACCTGCTTTCCTGTGACTTGGATGCAGTGGAGCTGATTCTCGTGGAAGAGCTGGAGAAGCTGTTCCGTCAGGAACGCGTCTATCCGGAGCATTCCCGCCAGCTGAAGAATCTGCTGGGGAAGAATGAGTGGATCAGTCTGCTGGGGGAGCTGGTGGTGGGCAGCGACACAGGCCTTTCGGCTTCCTTTGAAGGCTTTGGCCGGGAACTGGATAAGCTGAATCGGAAGGTCTTGCTTATTTTCGAAGATATTGACCGGATTTTCCAGCAGGACACCATACAGAAGATATTCGCCATCTCTGAGAAGATATCCTGTGAAAACCTCCATGTGGTGTTTCAATACGACAGCTGAGTGCTGACAGAAAAGGGCTTTGACCGGGACTATCTGGAAAAATATATTCCCTATACGGTGAACCTGACGGAGATTTCCTATGAAAAGATAGTGGAATATCAATGGGAAGACTTGAAGATGGCAGAGACGCCCCTGGAGCGGGATGAAGTGTCCGGGATAGGTGTTGTAGTACCGGGACAGTTCAAAGCGGCACGTATTTTGGGAATCGATATGGATTTCCGGATGGACTTCCGGGGAACCGCTTCCATTCGCAAAGTCCGGATTTTCCTGTCGGAGCTGAAGGAGATCCTGCTTTCCAACGAGGAATTGTCCAGAAAGGAAAATGTGAAGACAGTCATGTATGTGGTCATGATGAAGCACTTTTTCCATTCTTATTATGAGATGCTGTGCATAGGCGAGAGCCCTCTGGAGAGCCTGAAGCTTGTGTTGAATGAACAGGAATATACCCTGTCAGAGATTTTGGCCAAATTCCGAAAGCCCCAGCAGGAGAGCCAGGAGGAAAGGGAACAGAGAATCCTGCATTTCCGCGAGCTGCTGGAAAGGACAGAGAACCGTGAGGTATGGACGCTTCTGTTGCTGTTGGATTATGAGCTGCAAGTGGGACAGGTAGAGCGGCAGTGGGAGGAGATTGTTACAGAGCCCATACATAGTCTGAAAAGGAAGGAAAAGAATGAGAAAATAGACCGAATTGTCTGGAACGTCTTGGCCAACGGCACCTCCGAGCTGACGAATATGGAGAATGCCGTCAGGGAACTGTGGCAGAATGTCCTGCAGAAGACGGGGGCAGCCAGGGAGCAGGCGTGGAAGAAATACTTGGATGATATGAACCATGGGAGATTTGGGAAGGGCAATAAAACGGTTTTTCGAGTTGGAATAAACGGATTTCTGGCGCTCTTTCAAGCCATGGGAATTGTCGGAGCCAGCGGGGAGCAGTGGGAAGCGTTCCTTGATTTCTACTTTTCCCGGTATCAGAAGGAAACGGAGCATCCGGCAATCTCCCGGGATTTGATTGCCGGATGCAATTACTGTGACTTGTACGATAGACTTGTCTTTTTCCGGGTCGTCCGTTTCGTGAATGGCCTTGAGGTTTCAGGGAACCTGAACGGGACGAAGAGCTATCAGCTGTTTTTCAAAAACTATATGGGAGCCATTCCCATGCTGGGGTATTGCCGGCGGATGGAGTATTGGATGTTTGAGCTGCCGGGGAAGATGGAACAGAACCTGGAGATGGCAGAGAGCCTGATGGAGCAGTTGAAAGCAGAGCTGGAGAGACTGCGGGATGAGCAGGAGCTGCCATATGTAAAAGAGGAGTATGAAGACCTTGTCCGGTTCGTGGAGAAGAATCAAGAGCTGATTCAATGCGAATCCCCATGGTCAAGGGATGATGCTTTTCGGTCTTCGGATTTCCACAGCCGATGGCACCATCAGGAAGAGGTAGACAGGCTCAGGAAACTGAGGAAAGAGCAGCCGGACAGGTTCCAGGCGGAACTGGAAAAGAGCTACCGGGAGGGGAAGCTCTATCTACCGGAGCTGCGGGCCGTTCTAAAGGAGTGAGAAAAGGGCTCATGCCGGCCTTTTTGGGAGGCGAATTCGGCGATGTCAAAGAGGCCAGGCACTTCAAAAATTCCCTGGGACGAAAACCAGACCAGCTTCCACGGCCGGGCGGCAGAGATTTTAGGAATCAGAAAATCTGAATGAATCGACATTTATGACGAATTAGGTTATTCCTATTTAGACAAAACAATAGATGAGCTTGATTCAGAACTGGAAGCTTTCAGACAGCTACGGCATGGAGATTCCGGGAGCAGATAAAAGTACGAAAGAAAGAAGATTCCCCACAGCCACACCATTCAACAACACCAGTCTTTTTCAGCCCTCTTTATCCGGAATAAACTCTAAAACATCATTCGGTTTACACCCAAGGATATTGCAAAGCCGTTCCAACGTATAGACAGTAATTCCCCTGTTGTGTTTCAGATTGTTTATCGTTCTGGGATTAATCCCATGCTGTTCTATAAGCGTATAAGTAGAAATCCCCTGCTTCTCCATAGTCGTCCATAGCGGCTTATAACTGACCATTCCCTCACCTCTTCAAAAAATATTATGAGATGCAAAGTTTTGCTTGCATATACTTACAAATGTAACTATACTTATATATTGCCAGGTTACATATAGAGGAATAATCATTCCTGGCAATACAAGCCCTTGCATCATGACAGAATATCCGCCAAACAAGAGACTATCCCAGATCATAGGCAGATAAAGAACATCATGCATCAGCAGCAAAAAATGAGGTCGCTAAATTAGAGTATAAATCGACCTGCCACCATGGCTTGAAAGACTATATGGTCTAAAGCAAGATAAAACGAAAGGAATGATTAAGTGGAAAAAGATGTCCTGGAACTCATAACACAGGCGCTTACAGAAGGCAGGATAACCGAAAAAGTCCATCAGAACGAGGAATATAATAAAGCAAAAGAAGAAGAGACCAGAACATATGACCTGTTGACAAAAGACCTGACAGAAGACCAGAAACAGCGGCTTGATGACTATATAGACAGCATGACATGGAGCGCGGCAATATGGGAAAAATTGGCTTATCAGCAAGGCATGAAAGATTTCCTCTCTCTCCTAATATCCTTATCATAATACCATCCAAGACAACCCCAGCCCATTCCCCCAAGATGGCACCACCCAAAGAAGAATGGACAGGGTAGGCAATGGCAAAATATGTTGACGCAAACAAGAAAATAAGCTATGATGTAGAAGTAGAAAAATGACGACATCCATATCTTTTAGAGTAACATTTTATAAAAGTGACATATAAAGTGACATAAATATTGGCATATAAATATAATAACAAAAGAGGCGGCAAGAAGATAAGACCTCTCAGCATAAGCGGAACATAGTCTGTGGTGAACTTGACGACAGCCCATTACTCATCGCAGTCTATTTTCTATAGGAAACCCAATAAGCTTTTTCGACACAATATACACCGCCTTCCGATATGCAGAAATCCCCTACCATAAAAGCAGAAACCGCAATCACAAAAATACAAGCCCGAAAACCGCAATATCACCTACCTAAACCCAATGAATCCCCACCAAAGACAGCTACAACATACATTCCGAGCGCCGAAAAAAATACGAAAGAGAGCGAATCCCCCATGCCCACGCCCCCCAACATCCCCCTGTCCCCCGAGCAGCAGACCTTCATAGAACATGCGCTACAGGGAAGAAATATCCTCGTGGACGCCTGCATCGGAAGCGGAAAGACCACCGCAATCCAAAACCTGTGCAATAAGCTGCCGGACACGAAAAAGGTCTTATACCTGACCTACAATAAACTCCTGAAACTGGACGCAAAATCCAAAATCAGGAAAAGAAACGTCACAGTGACAAACTACCACGGATTTGCCTACATAACGCTAAAAAGAAACAACATATCCGCAGGAATATCCGACCTCATACAGACCTTCATCCGACAGAAACCGCCCATCGAAAAATACGATATCCTGATAATGGATGAATATCAGGACGTAGAACAGGAACTGGCAGGGCTGCTGAAGCTGATAAAAGAGAGCAATCCCGCTATGCAGATCATCGCAGTGGGCGACATGGAACAGAAGATATACGATAAGACCACCCTAAATGTGGAATCCTTCATGAAAGAATTCCTGGAAGAACATCTGAAACTGCGGTTTACCCAGTGCTTCCGCCTGTCCCATGCCCTGGCAGCAATGCTCGGAAGGGTGTGGAAAAAAGAAATAAGGGGAGTGAACCCACAATGCACAGTGGAAGAAATGCCGCAAAAAGATATCCTGGCGTTTTTGGCAGGCCAGGCTCCCGGGGATATCCTATGCCTGGGGGCAAGGACAGGCGCCATGGCCGACACATTAAATCTCCTGGAAGAAACATATCCGCAGAAATTCAACAAAAAGACAGTGTACGCCACCATATCCGATAACGATTCCGTGGGAAAGACAGAGCCGAAAGAAGATTCCGCAATCTTTACCACCTACGACAGCAGCAAAGGTCTGGAAAGGAAAATCTGCGTCGTCTTTGACTTTACGGAAAGCTATTGGGGCGTAAGGATATCAAAACCACAGCAATCCTATCTGGTTCTGCGGAATATCTTCTGCGTCGCCGCCAGCAGAGGGAAAAACCATATCATTTTCGTAAAATCCGATGAGGCAATGCTGTCCGAAAAAACGCTCTCAACATTTCTGGAAACCAACCATAAATTCGAGGATGTGGACATAAGCGAAATGTTCGACTTCAAATACAAAGAAGATGTGGAGAAGTGCTTCGCACAGCTAAAGACCAGACAGCTTGTACCCACAGACCCTTCGCCCATCCAGATAAAGAGCGCAGATGATCTGATAGATTTATCGCCCTGTATCGGAATATACCAGGAGGCAGTTTATTTTGACAACTACGAAATAGATGCGGCCATAAAGCTAAAGATGCTGCTGAATCCGGAATACCACGCACTGTATACAAAAGAGATACAGAACAGTTCCCTGGATCGGAAAATCTTATTTCTGGTTTCCCTCGAGACAAAGCAGAAGAGATACCGCACACAGGTGTCCACGCCCTTTGTGGATAAAGAACAGAGCGCCCTCATAAAAGCCCGGCTGAAGACGCGGTTGAACAGAGAGGAAGCGGCACAGGTGGCGTGCCAGATTGACTTTTATGAGCAGGGCAATGAAAATGTCCGATTTTCGGCGAAGGGATTTGCCGATGTGGTCAAGGACGACATGGTATACGAATTAAAATTCGTATCCGCATTGACCCACGAACATTTCCTCCAGTGCGCCAGCTATCTGGTTGCAATGAACCTGCAAAAAGGGATTCTGTGGAACACCAGGGACAATACATCCTATGAGATAGAAGTGCCAGACAGAAAGGCATTTCTGGATGCCGTCACAAGGACGGTCACCAAAGGAATGATAGAAAGCTATGCCGAACCGGATTTAAGCGGGAACAGAAGGGAGCAGCCAGGCCATGAGGGAAACGAATATGATAACGCCCTCATCCCGCCCAGCGAACCCCCGGTCAAGGGACAGGACAAAAGAGACATGCCTGTCACCCAGGATACTGCGGGAAAGCCCAGGAAGAAAAAGGGGATGCTGGCTAAGATTTTTGGAAGAAGATAAGAGTGATGGCCATAATGTAAATGAATGTGTATGGCGCTACGCTATGCCTTAGACGATTTGGCGTTTGTCCCGGAAGCCGGAGAACAGGTTTTGGCGTTGGCATGACGCCTGCCCGACTTCCAGGTCTCGATTCGGGCATGGGAAAAAGTGGGTATAAAGAACACATAGACAGAAAACAGGATAATCGATAAAGTCCACCAGACTGAGGAATACCATAAAGCAAAAAAGAAGAGACCAAAGCATATGACCTGCTGATAAGTGGCTTGCCCCCCAGCAGAAACAGCGCCTTGACAAATTTCTTACAATGCAACATGGAGCACAGCAAAATTCCCAGGAAAATTGACAGCTATAATGGAACATGCTATGATAAGCCTGCCAACAGTAAGTCCTAAGTCAGGGCCGCTATCTAGGTAAGCGTCATGTATTGGCGCCACTATTAGGCAATTGCTGAGTTATGGAAAGCAGGCCGGCCCAGTGATTGGTCTGCTTCCATAACTTCCTGTGCAGTGATAAAAGAAGCGATAAAGCAGATACAGTCCAATGACGAATTGCCCTCACTGCCACTTAAGGAACAATCCCTGTATGCGACAGAGGTATTTCAAAAGATTGCTGGCAGAAGAAATATCAAATTGAAGTTTATGAAAAAGAGCAGCAACATTAATCCGCCGCAGACAGCCAAACATAAATAATGAGGAGCAAAAATGCACATAGAAACCCTGCGAATGACAATCCGCAGCTTCACCCCGGAGGATGCCCCCGACCTGTATGAAATCTTCGGCGATGAAGAAACCATGGAGAACTGTGAACCGGCCTACGACCTCGGGAAGACCCAGAGCTTCCTCTCTTCCTTCTGCATCGCCCGAAAAGGCGCTGTAGCAGCGGTTCACAGAAAAACAAATAAAATGATAGGCTATATCCTGTTCAACGAGTACGAAGAGGACATCTATGAAATAGGCTGGATTTTTAACCGCAGCTTCTGGCGGCAGGGCTATGCTTTTGAGGCCTGTAGGGCCGTGATTGACCATGCTTTCCGTGAACGCAAAGCCCACAAGATTTTTGCGGAAGCCATCGATGCCGTAAAATCCGCCAGCCTGATGGAGAAACTGGGAATGCGGCCCGAGGGCATACAGCGGAGCCAGACCAGGGATAACCACGGCAGCTGGGCAGACCTGTATTTCTACGGACTGCTGGAAGAGGACTGGAGGAAACAGCAGGATAAAATTATGATAAAATCTTAACGCCTCTGGACATCTTGGCGTAGGTTCCCTTTCTGATAAGCGATTCCCTGGTAGGCCAGCAGCACCGCGGGCAAGTGGAGAAGGGCAGGTTCCCCCAACCGCTTGCTTTTTCGGAGAAAATGCGTAAAAACAGTATCAATTTACAAATAATATGATATAATGTAAAAAAATACATTACTGCATCAAAATAGAAAGGAAGGTATTGCCATGCTATACATCGGAAAAGAAGTACAGGATAGAATGGAATTATTAGGCTTGACAGTAAAAGAAGTAGCCGACAAGACCTTTTTAGAAGAGGATGTAGTTGCGGCGATTATCAATAATGAAATTTCATTGGAAAATATAGAAGAATTTGATTTTTCATTGCTCTGCAGCGTACTGCACTGTCAGGAGGATTTCTTTACAGATTCAGAAGCGCGTGAGAGGGATTTGTTGTCAGCATCCATGAACCGAGGATTAGACGATAAAAAGTCGATGAACGTAAAAGCAAAGCTTCAGGATTTTATGAATGATTTTGCTTTTGTGACAGATATTTTGTCAGAAGTAAAATAGGGGGAATCTTATGACACAAAGCGTGATTGGGGCAGTGAATAACGCCAGGGAACTCTTTCAAATCGAAGACTTTCCTGGCAATTTGTTTTCTTTGCTTGAAAGCCAGAGATACATAGAGAGGTTTAGCCTTCTTTTGTTCAGGGAAGACATCTCAAAACTGTCAGGTTTTATAGGATATGGAGAAAATGGTTTGTCCTTGATATGCATCAATTATAAACGCCCTATTGGCCACCAGAATTTTACTTTGGCCCATGAACTGGGACATTGGCTCTTGCACAATGGCCAAAGCATTTCTGATAATGTCACAAATTATACATGGTCTAAAGACACGAAAGAGCAGGAGGCGAATATGTTCGCGGGTGAACTGCTCTACCCCGAAAAGCTTTTTGTGCAGGATTATTTTGAAGCAGTGGAAAAAGGTTTTTTGCAGGCTGATAAGAGAGAAGAATTAGCAGTATATATAGACAAATTATGTCATAAGTATTGCCTTAGCTTCGATGCGGTTTTTAGAAAGATATTATACAGAAGCAGGCAGGCGGCACAGTACAAACAGATAAAAGGACAGATAGAGAAGGCTATAGGATGTAGAATTTCAGAATATTTCGAGAAGGATTTTTACATTCCAAACGAAGCATTGCCGGAGTATCAGGTTCTGCGGGATGCTTATATTGAATTGGAAAAAAGGGTCAATAAATTAATCGAGAGCGGAAAAATCAGTAAAGCCACTGCTGAAGCCATTAAATATAGAAATGGAATAGGTGTAGTATAATGTATTATCTGGTGGATACAAATGTGTTTCTCCATGTCATCGATTCAAATATATATGGAGTCGCTGATTTGTGTAAGCGCAGTGGCAATGATATAACGATTACACAGACCATTTTAAATGAATTGGATCCTGGCTATTACAGAGAGAATGAAGATATATCCAGCAAGGAAATATATACCGCTGTACATAATTTGGCAACGGGAGCACGGGGAATGAAAGTCATAAGGCTGATTAAGCTGGAGGATATTGATGGAGCAACACAGGAATTAAAGAAAATCAGAAAAAGATACTATAGCTGGATGAGAGACCCAGGCTATTTGAATATGTTGATACAGAGAGGGGACATTACCCGGGAGGATATAAAGAGACCGAGCTTCAGGAACAAAGACATGGGAGAATGTGAACTGTTGGCAATTGCGAAAGCATCCTGTGGGGAATACATAATTATTACAAATGACAGAGGCCGGGTTTTCCTCCATCCGGATCAGAATCTATTTGATTTGTATGCGGAAGATTCAAGTATCAGGATGTTGACGGGCGAGGATTGGAAAAAGGAACTGGGCTTGGAGTAACGGTTTAGATGGGCTGGCCATTTTATCAATGGACTGCTTAAGCATCATGGAAAAAGATGCGTTTGCTGGAAGAGCAGCAGAAATGTCTAAGAAAATAACGCTATAAATAAAAAAGGGAAAACAAACCATGGGATTCTTCAACAGAATATCAAGCTATATTAAACAAATGAAAATACCGAAAAAGAGTCCCGCATTCTCCCAAAACGAAAATGTCCTAAAACTCCTGGATTTAAAAAAATACATAGATTCCCTGTTAGCCTCAGACAAATACATCGCAAAAAGCGACTACCTTGCCCCCATAAAACAATACAGGCCCACCATAGATTTTTTTGACATCCTGAAAAACAGCGGCATGCTGGCCGACTTCTGCCAAAGAAACGGAATATCTCTGCCCGAAGTCCAAAATACAACAGCAGCATATACCGAAATAGAAAAACGGGTAGACCAGCTCAACGAAGAATTCATCACCAAATCCCTGACCACCGAAAAGGAATACCTCGACAACATCCTAAAGTCGGTTGACCCCGCGGTCTCCCTGGACGACGACCAGCGCAGAGTCGTCCTGACTGATGAAGACTACTGTCTTGTAATCGCAGGAGCAGGTGCCGGAAAGACCACAACGGTAGCCGCCAAAGTAAAATACCTTGTGGACAGGCAGGGCATAAAACCTTCCCAGATACTGGTAGTCTCCTTTACGAACAAAGCAGTAAACGAACTAAAGGAAAAAATCCAAAGCGCCTTGGGGATACCATGCCCCATAGCCACATTCCATTCCACCGGAAACGCCATAATCCATGTGAACGCCCCGGAGGAGAAGCTGAATATCGTAGACAATTCCAGGCTGTACTTTGTCATCCGCGATTACTTCCGCGGCTCCGTGATGCAGAACGAAAGCATAGTGAACAAGCTCATCATGTTCTTCGCATCCTATTTCGACGCGCCATACGAAGGGGACGACTTCAACGCGTTCTTCAACAATATCGCCAAAGCGAACTACTCCACCATGAGAAGCGACCTGGAGGACTTCAAGTGCCAGGTAATAGACGCAAGGACGAAAAAGTCCGTCACGATCCAGAACGAAGTGCTGCGCTCCCACCAGGAGGTGGAAATCGCCAATTTCCTCTACCTGAACAACATAGACTATGACTATGAACCCGCCTACCCCTACAACATAGCATACGCAAGGAAGCCATACACCCCGGACTTCATCATCTGCCAGGATGGAAGGACCGCATACATAGAACATTTCGGCATCTCCCAGAGCGGTGAAAACGACAGATACAGCCCCGAAGAATTAGACTGTTACAAAAAAGCGGTAAACAACAAAGTCCGCCTGCACAAACAGCACGGAACCACACTGATATACACCTTTTCCTCCTACAACGACAGAAAGCCATTGCTGGCCCATCTGCGGGAGGAGCTGGAGGCCAAAGGCTTCGAGCTAAGGCCGCGCTCCAACAAAGAAGTCATGGAATCGCTGGTGGCGGGAGAGGAGAATCGCTACGTCCGCAAGCTGATCAACCTCATCTGCCGCTTCATCTCCAATTTCAAGGTCAACGGCTACACAGAGGACGAATTCGGCCGCATGTACCATTCCACCCAGAATGTCAGGAGCAGACTGTTCCTGGACATCTGCAACGACTGCTATCTGGAGTATGCAAGGTGGCTCAGGGAAAACAAAGCAGTGGACTTTGAGGACATGATAAACGAGTCCGCCAGAATCCTCACAGAAGTAAAGGAGATGAAGCAGAAGCTGGACTTCAAATACATTATCGTGGACGAGTACCAGGATATCTCCAGACAGAGGTTCGACCTCACCAAAGCCCTGTCCGAGGTGACAGATGCCAAAATAATCGCGGTTGGGGACGACTGGCAGTCCATCTACGCATTCAGCGGCTCCGATATCACCCTGTTCACCAAATTCGCGGAGAAAATGGGATACGCCAAAATGCTGAAGATTGTCAGAACCTATCGGAACTCCCAGGAGGTCATCGACATCGCCGGAAACTTTATCCAGCGCAATTCGCAGCAGATTCCCAAGCAGCTCGTCTCCCCCAAGCGGATAGAAGACCCCGTCGTCATCTATACCTACGACAGCACCTTCAAGGGCAGGGACGGCAACCGCAGAAGCGGGGCAAATTATGCCCTGGCAGCCGCCGTAGAGACCGCCATCGGGCAGCTCCTGGAATACAAGAAAAAGGAAAACAAAGAGCCCGGGCCAATCCTGTTCCTGGGCCGATTTGGATTTGACGGCGACCATCTGGAGCGGTCAGGCCTGTTCGAATACAGCAGCCGCGGAAGCAAAATCAAAAGCGTCAAGTATCCGAAGCTGGACATCACCTTCATGACGGCTCATTCCTCAAAGGGCCTGGGATACGACGATGTCATCATCGTAAACGGCAAAAACGAAACCTACGGATTTCCCTCCAAAATCGAGGACGACCCCGTCCTGGCATTCGTCATCAAGGGCGACAAATCCATCGATTACGCGGAGGAAAGAAGACTATTCTACGTAGCCATGACAAGGACGAAAAACCGTGTATTCTTTATCGCGCCGGAGCAGAACCCCTCCGAGTTTTTGCTGGAGCTGAAGCGGGATTATAAAAATGTCGTTCTACATGGCGACTGGAACGAAGACGAAGCCGCCAGCAAGCCGAAGAAAGCCTGCCCCCTGTGCGGATATCCCATGCAGCTCAAGTACAAAAAGGCATACGGCCTGCGGCTCTATATCTGCACCAACGAGCCGGAGGTCTGCAGTTTCATGACCAACGATGTGCGCGGCGGCAAGCTGTCCATCCAGAAGTGCGATAAATGCAGGGATGGCTACCTGATTGTGAAGCAGGCCAGGGACTCCGGATTTTTGCTGGGATGCACGAATTATAATCGGAATGGGACCGGCTGCAATAATGTGGTCAATAAAAAGCTTTTCTACGACCAGATGGGATATGAGATGGAGGAAGCGGAAGCCGCATGCACAGAGAAGACTGCCGTAGTCTGGAAAAGCCCGAACCGACAGGCAGCTTCCACGCTTTCCGCCAGCCAATCCGCTCCGCAATCAACTGCTGACAGAAGGCTGGAAGACGATTCCATAGAAATCGTCTTGGCAGACATCCCGCCGGTGATGTATGGAAATTATGAGCTGAATCATCTGATATTTGCCGTAGTCAAAGCGCTCCAGAACATAAGCAGGGTAAGGTACTATGGAGCGACCGTGCTTGCCGAAGTCCTGAAAGGGACGGACAGCAAAAAGATATTCGACAGCAAGCTGGACAAGCTGCCGGAGTTCGGGGCCCTGCGGGACATGCCCTATGATACGATAAAATCGGTTATCGACTGGATGATTGCGGAGCATTTGATTTTGAAGACGAAGGGGAAGTACCCGGTGCTGCATTCCACGCATGAGGGACTCCATTATTCGGAGGTCATGACGGAGGGGAAGCTTAAGGGGTTGAAAAAATATCTGGAGGGAGAGGCGATCGTTTAAGATTTCCTGAAACGGATATAACTGCTGGAAGGGATATGCGGGACTCATGAAAAATAGTGGATGGATTATGGCTGTTTCAACCAGGTTATGATAAAATGTTATTCGGAAATAGAGAAGGCCTGTCAGGGAGGTGCCAGCGAGAATGCTCAATGTTTATTATGGGAAAATGCCGGAGGCGGTTTTTAATACAGCAGTGTATTTTAAAAATGCCTATGAGGATGAGTGGATCACGGATTCTGTTGCCAGGGATATGATCCTTGATATCGATAAATCGATTGTGCTGGACAGCGCAGTAATCGACAGCCCGGTTATGGGAAAAATCCCTCCGCTTGCGCTTTCCGGCGGAGTGAAGACGCTCATCCTTATGAAAAATGAGCGCACAAAGATATTCAATGCCTCTACCTGCGGGGACAACTGTGCCAAGTGGATTTTACGGCTCGCGGAAACAGAAGACCTTACAATCAATCTTCGACATCTGATGGATTTTGGGGAAGGGACATTTGATATCCGTATTTTGAATACAAATCAGATTGTCCACAGCATGAAGGAGCTTGTCCCGATTGCCGGCCTGTATGTGTGAGAGGTGCTGCTATGAGAGGTACACATAGAATCAGCCTGCAGAATAAACGTATTCGGTATGACTTTGAAATCAAGAGAAATATCACTGTGATCAGGGGAGACAGCGCGACTGGAAAAACAGCGCTGGTAGACATGATACGCGAACATTACGAAAACGGAACTGCCAGCGCCGTCGAGCTTACCTGCGATAAGGAATGTACGGTTCTGGAAGGCCGTACATGGGCCGGGCAGCTCTCTATGATGAAGGACAGCATTGTTTTCATTGATGAAGGCAATGAGTTTGTATTGAGCGATGATTTTGCTTCGGCAATTCGGAATACCGATAATTATTATGTCATCGTCACCAGAGAAGGCATTCCTTCCCTGCCATACAGTGTAGAAGAAATTTACGGTATTCGCGATTCTGGTAAATATGGAACCTTGAAACGTACTTACAATGAGTTTTATCATTTGTATCCGACTATAGACAATCGCCATGCGGTCAGGCCGGAAAATGTAATTGCGGAGGATTCTAATGCCGGTTATCAGTTCCTTCAGGATGTTTGTGAAAAAAATGGCGGAATGACCTGCATCAGCGCACACGGTAAATCGAATATCTTTTCGGCGGTCATAAGGCATTTAAGCGAGAAGGTATTAGTGGTAGCAGATGGAGCAGCGTTCGGTTCGGAGATGGAGAAGCTGATGCGGGTCATAAAGAATTATCCGAATGTGACACTGTATCTGCCGGAATCTTTTGAATGGCTGATTTTGCGGTCTGGTGTGATAGAGGACAGCGGCCTTGGGGAAATATTGAAGAATCCTGAGAACTATATTGAGAGTGGGGATTACTTTAGCTGGGAACGATATTTTACGTCACAGTTGATACGGATTACCCGGGACAGCTATTTGAGATATGCCAAGAGAAAATTAAATCCTGCTTATCTGCAGGAAAAGATTTCAGACAGGATTCTTGCAGTTATGCATGGAATAAAATTTAAAAGGTGATGATTTTATGTTAAATTAGAAAGGAATGGCAAACACAAATGATGACTCTCCCCCAATTCCTAAAAACCATAGACTAAACCACAGCCGCCATGCCAAAGGAAGAGCTGGCGGCATTCATCCACGACATAGCCAGAACGCTCCCGGAAACAGAGCGGGAAGACTTCCTGGCCCGGCTGACCGGAACCTACGGAAACACCACGCCCCCTACAATCCAACCAAAGATTCAGGAACCAGCCAGCAAAGAAGAATTCACCCAAAAACACAGATCCCTCAAGGCCCAACTGGAACGCATAGAAAGCTGGGACATAGCCCTGGAAGGGTGTCTCAATCAGGATTACGACGATTGGTATGACAGCGCCGACGAAGAGTTCCGATACAGCGACCCGGAGGGTGTAGTGGACATCATCCAGGAGGCCTGCACATTCGTGCATCGCTGCATAGACTGTGAAGAATACGAAGCTGCAGCCCCCGTCGGGCAGATGGCGGCTGCGCAGCAGGGAAAATATTTTCTGGACATCCGGATGCCCGACGAATCCAAGCGCCACCATTGCCTGCAACAGCAGGAATGCCTCGCAAATATCTTTGTCATAGTAGCCATACAAGAAAAACCCAACCGATTCCGCTATCAGAGGACACCGTCCGAAGAAGAGAAGAAGGAATTATGGGGTAGGCAATTATAAAATATGTTGACGCAAAAAGGAAAATAAGTTATGATGTTGAGGTAGAAACTGACGACAGCGGTATCTTTTAGAAGAGAGTTTTTAAAAGAGAGATATAATAAGGAAAGAGGTCGCAAGAAGCTGAGACTTCTTAGCGTAAGCGGAATATAGCCTGTGGTGAACTTGACGACAGTCGATTACTCACTACAGGCTGTTTTCTATATGAAACGCGATAAGTTTTTTTGGTAGGTAAGGAGAAACAATGTATCAACTCAAAACAATAAAATCCGATATCAAAAAAATAACCAATGTCCAGGCAATCGTAAACGCCGCCAACAATTCCCTTTTAGGAGGAGGCGGGGTGGACGGTGCTATTCACAGGGCTGCAGGCCCGGGACTTTTAGCAGAGTGCAGGACACTTCACGGGTGTGAAACAGGGCAGGCGAAGATTACAAAGGCATATAACCTGCCATGCGACTATGTAATACATACCGTAGGGCCGGTTTGGAGAGGCGGCGGAAATAGGGAAGAGGAACTTCTGGCAAGTTGCTATTTCCATTCCATGCAGTATGAGGAACATGGAGACAGCAAGCAGGCGCTGCAGATTGTCCAGGAAGTTTTCCGGAAGGTAGATGGGCGGCTGGATGAAATCTATGAGTACCTCTTCTGGTATTATGTGGAGCATGACGATCAGAAAGCTCTGGAGGAGCACCGCAGGAAGAAGCTGCTGCTGAAGCTGCTGGAAGGATTCAAGGCATAGGTTTGGACTGCCCCAAGCTGTAGACAAAGAGTCTGCCCCATTCTGCGCTTAGGTGGATTTGGAATACATCGCCAAGATACCATGATTCATCTCATATACTTCATCACAAAGCAGTTCGATGTCATCTTTATTATGGCTGGCCAAAAGTATCAATTTGCCCATCTCTTTTTGCTCTAAGAAAAATTTTCTCATTTCCGCAACCCCTTCCTTGTCGAGGCCATTCATCGGTTCATCTAAAATCAGAATCGCCTGGTCTTCCATTGTGGCCTGGGCGATTGCCAGCCGCTGGCGCATTCCCAGCGAATAATGGCACAC
>NZ_CAJUCP010000091.1 GCF_910585425.1 uncultured Acetatifactor sp.
ATTCAAGGCCTCTGGGACTTTTTTGCTGTTTCAGGTGTCAAACTCAGGATTATAGCAGATTCCCCGTCATTTTCAAGCTGTTTGCAGATATTCAGCCCCGCGGTAACGGCAGTCCTCCTTTTATGAGCCCTTTGCGCAATTTATGGTTGTCTCCTTATTTTGGGTATCGTATAATAGAGAAACAGGACAGCGAAAGGACAGGGAGGCGGCAAATGGGAAATTATCTGAATCCGGGCAACGAGGGGTTTTGCAGGATAGTGAATTCCGAAATCTATATCGATAAGACAGGGCTGCTGAGATATACGAACAGAGTCCTGAACACCATGGAGAGCTGCCTGTGCGTGAGCCGTCCGCGGCGTTTCGGAAAGTCCATGGCGGCGGCCATGCTGGCGGCCTACTACAGCCGTGGCTGCGACTCGGAAGAGCTGTTTTCTCCCTTTGAGATCGCGCAGAGCGGGGACTTCAGAACATACCTGAACCGGTATGACACCATTTTCCTGAATATGCAGGAGTTCTTAAGCCAGAGCGGGGATATGGACGGGATGCTGGATCTGATACGGCGAAGCGTCCTGTGGGAGCTGACGGAGAAATATCCGGATATACGTTATTTCGACAATACCAATCTGACAAGGACCATGCAGGATATCTATGGGAAAACGGGATGCCCCTTTGTCGTCATCATCGATGAGTGGGACTGTGTCTTCCGCGCGTATAAGACGGAGAGCAGGGCACAGGAGCAGTACCTTGATTTCCTGCGGGACTTGATAAAGGACAAGGGGTATATCCATCTCGCCTACATGACGGGGATTCTGCCCATCAGAAAGTACGGAACCCATTCCGCCTTAAATATGTTCGATGAATTCACCATGCTTGCCCCGGGGCCCCTGGCAGCTTATGTGGGTTTTACGGAGAATGAAGTGGCGGGCCTCTGTGAGAGGTATGGAATGGATATGGAGGAAGTAAAAAACTGGTACGACGGGTACTTCTTCGAGGGGGAGAGCTCTGTCTACAGCCCACGCTCCGTGGTCAGTTGCATGCGCTTCGGCAAAATCGGAAATTACTGGAACCAGACGGAGACCTTTGAAGCCCTGCAGGTGTACATTGACCTGAATTTTGATAGCCTGAAAGAGGATGTGCTGAGCATGGTGGCCGGAGAGCGGATACCGGTGAACACGGAGAGCTTTACCAATGATATGGCGACCTTCAGGACGGAGGATGATGTCCTTACGCTGCTGATCCATCTGGGATATCTGGGGTATGACCAGGTGAACAGATGCGTGTTCATACCCAACAGCGAAATCCGTTTCGAGTATGTGAATGCAGTGTCCGTGTCCGACTGGGGAGAAGTGTCGAAGGCATTGAGGAATTCCGCGGATACCCTGAACGCCATCTGGCAGGGGCGGCCCCGGGAGGTTGCGGAGCGCATGAAAGAGGCGCATTTTGAGACTTCGCATATCCAGTATAATGATGAAAACGCCCTGAGCTATACCATTTCACTGGCCCTGTACGCGGCGAGGAATTTCTATACCGTACACCGTGAACTGGCCGGTGGAAAGGGTTATGCGGATCTGGTATTCCTGCCCAGGAAACGTTTCCCGGAGAAACCGGCCCTGGTGGTGGAATTGAAGTGGGATAAAAATGCGAAGGGCGCCCTGGAGCAGATAAAAAAGAAGGAATACTGCAGGAGCCTGGAAGAATATCAGGGAAATCTCCTGCTGGTGGGAGTGAATTATAATAAGAAGACAAAGGCGCACGAATGCATCATCGAAGAAGCCCAAAAATAAATTTGCATTGCAAAATTGCATTCTTGCCGCCCTGATGCTATAATGTTGACACAAGAAAAATGGACATTCATGCCGATCAGGAGGATAATACATGCCAAAGAGAACAGACATCAACAAAGTGCTCATCATCGGCTCCGGCCCCATCATCATCGGCCAGGCCTGTGAGTTCGACTACTCCGGCACCCAGGCCTGCAAGGCCTTGAAGAAGCTGGGCTATGAAATCGTACTGGTGAATTCCAACCCCGCCACCATCATGACGGATCCGGAGACGGCGGACGTGACCTACATCGAGCCCCTGAACAAGGAGCGTCTGGAGCAGATCATCGCCAAGGAGCGCCCGGACGCGCTGCTGCCCAACCTGGGCGGGCAGTCCGGCCTGAACCTGTGCGCGGAGCTGGCAAACGCTGGGATTCTGGACAGATACCAGGTGAAGGTCATCGGCGTCCAGGTGGATGCCATCGAGCGGGGGGAGGACAGGATCGAGTTCAAGAAGGCCATGAACGCCCTGGGGATAGAGATGGCCCGCAGCGAGGTGGCCTATACCGTGGAGGAGGCCCTGGATATCGCCGATAAGCTGGGATACCCCGTAGTCCTGCGCCCGGCCTACACCATGGGCGGCGCAGGCGGCGGGCTGGTGTACAATAAGGACGAGCTGCGCACTGTCTGCGCCAGGGGGCTCCAGGCCTCTCTGGTGGGACAGGTGCTGGTGGAGGAGTCCATCCTGGGCTGGGAGGAGCTGGAGCTGGAGGTGGTCCGGGACGCGGAGGGCAACATGATCACGGTCTGCTTCATCGAGAACATAGACCCTATGGGCGTGCATACCGGCGACTCCTTCTGCGCGGCCCCCATGCTCACCATCTCCAAGGAGCTGCAGGAGCGGCTCCAGTGCCAGGCTTACGCCATCGTGGAGAGCGTGCAGGTCATCGGCGGCACCAATGTGCAGTTCGCCCACGATCCCGTCAGCGACCGTATCATCGTCATAGAGATCAACCCACGCACCTCCCGTTCCTCCGCTTTGGCCTCCAAGGCCACAGGCTTCCCCATCGCCATGGTCAGCGCCATGCTGGCGGCGGGCCTGACCTTAAAGGACATCCCCTGCGGGAAATACGGTACACTGGATAAATATGTACCGGACGGCGACTACGTGGTCATCAAGTTCGCCCGCTGGGCCTTCGAGAAGTTCAAGGGCGTGGAGGACAGGCTGGGCACCCAGATGCGTGCCGTGGGCGAGGTCATGAGCATCGGGAAGAATTATAAGGAAGCCTTCCAGAAAGCCATCCGTTCCCTGGAGACCGGCAGATATGGCCTGGGCCAGATTCCCGGACTTCGGGAGAAGTCGAAGGAGCAGCTGTGCAGGATGCTGGCCACTCCCTCCAGCGAGAGGCATTTTGCCATGTATGAGGCCCTGAAAAAAGGCGCTTCCGTGGAAGAACTGCACGAAATCACACGTGTAAAGAAATGGTTCATCGAACAGATGGAGGAGCTGGTGGAAGAGGAGAAGGGGCTGCTGGAGCACAGAGGGGCCCTTCCCACGGACCAGGAGCTGGTCCGGGCCAAGAAGGACGGTTTCTCGGACAAATATTTAAGCATCCTCCTGGACGTGCCGGAGCGGCAGATTCGGGAGCGGCGCATTTCCCTGGGCGTGGAGGAGAGCTGGGAGGGCGTCCATGTAAGCGGTACGCCGGACAGCGCTTATTACTATTCCACCTATAACGCCCCCGACAAAAACCCCGTCCGCAGGGACAGGCCCAAAGTGATGATCTTAGGCGGCGGCCCCAACCGCATCGGCCAGGGCATCGAGTTCGACTATTGCTGCGTCCATGCCTCCCTGGCCCTGAAGAAGCTGGGCTTCGAGACCATCATGGTGAACTGCAATCCCGAGACCGTGTCCACGGACTACGACACCTCGGACAAGCTCTACTTCGAGCCCCTGACCCTGGAGGACGTGCTGAGCATCTACAAAAAGGAGCAGCCCCTGGGCGTCATCGCCCAGTTCGGCGGGCAGACCCCCCTGAACCTGGCGGCGGAGCTGGAGAAGAATGGCGTGCGCATCCTGGGCACCGCCCCCTCCGTGATCGACATGGCGGAGGACAGGGATCTGTTCCGGGCCATGATGGACAAGCTGGAAATCCCCATGCCCGAGTCCGGCATGGCCACCACCGTGGAGGAGGCCCTGGAGATTGCCCATCGTATAGGGTATCCCGTGATGGTGCGCCCCTCCTATGTGCTGGGAGGCCGGGGCATGGAGGTGGTGCACCACGACCAGAGCCTGGCCGACTATATGAGGGCGGCGGTTGGAGTGACGCCGGACAGGCCCATCCTCATTGACCGCTTCCTGAACCATGCCACCGAGTGCGAGGCCGATGCCATCAGCGACGGGAAGCACGCCTTTGTGCCCGCGGTGATGGAGCATATCGAGCTGGCCGGAATCCACTCCGGGGACTCCGCCTGCATCGTCCCCTCCAGGCACATCTCCCCGGAGAACGTGGCCACCATCAAGGAATACACCAGGAAAATCGCCGAGGAGATGCATGTGCGGGGCCTGATGAACATGCAGTACGCCATCGAGGACGGAAAGGTCTATGTGCTGGAAGCCAACCCCAGAGCCTCCCGGACCGTGCCTCTGGTGTCGAAGGTCTGCAACATACGCATGGTGCCCCTGGCCACGGAGATCATCACGGCGGACATCACCGGCAGGCCCTCCCCCGTGCCCGGCCTGAAAGAGCGGCAGATACCCTATTACGGGGTGAAGGAGGCCGTGTTCCCCTTCAACATGTTCCCGGAGGTGGATCCCGTCCTGGGGCCGGAGATGCGCTCCACCGGCGAGGTGCTGGGGCTCTCCGCATCCGTGGGCGAGGCCTTCTTCAAGGCCCAGGAGGCTACCCAGACCAGGCTCCCTTTAAGCGGCACCGTACTGATCAGCGTGAACCGCAGGGACAAGGCGGAGGTGGTGGAGGTAGGAAAGGCCTTCGCGGAGGCAGGGTTCAAAATCCTCGCCACCGGTACTACCTGCGCTCTGCTGAAAGAGGCGGGCCTGGAAGCCGGGCTTGTGAAAAAGCTGTATGAGGGCAGGCCGAATCTGCTGGATCTCATCACCAATGGCGACATTGACCTGATTGTGAATTCGCCCGTGGGAGACGACAGCGAGTACGATGACAGCTATCTGCGGAAAGCCGCCATCAAGGCCAAGATTCCCTATATGACCACCATTGCGGCGGCGAAGGCTACAGCGGAAGGGATTCTATACGTGCAGAAGGCGGGCAATGGGGAGGTGCACTCCCTGCAGACCCTCCACGGACAGATCAGAACCGAATAGGGACAGAAATCCATAAAGAGGCAGGACCGCCGTATCCGGATTGGATGCGGCGGTTTTGGACATCATGGAAAATTACCCTTTTTCCAGCTTTTTTCTTCTTGCCACTTTGGCGCACCGCAGGTAAAGTGAAGTGGAAGGGCGTAGGAGCGCAGGAGATTCGGACAGGGGAGAATGGCATGAAGATACTGATAGCGGATGACGAGGATTACACCAGGGAGGGGCTGCTGGAGGAGATTGACTGGGAGGAATTCGGCATAGACGAGATCATGCAGGCGGTGAACGGAGAGGAAGCGCTGAAAATCGTGAAATGGTTCCGGCCCCATATCGTGATTTCGGATATCCGCATGCCGAAAATGGACGGGATCGCTTTCGCCGAGGAGCTGCTGGGCCTGGCGCCGGAGAGCAAGATCATCTTCATCAGCGGCTACCTGGAGACGGAATATCTCAAAAGCGCCATCCGGCTGTCCGTCATCGACTTTATCGAAAAGCCCATTGACGTGGGCCAAGTCAGGAAAGCCCTGGGGCGGGCCGTGGAGGAGGTTCTCCGGGAGAGGCGCACCAAAGAGGCGGACGAGGGCAACCGGGAATTCCGCCAGCAGAAGCTCTTCGAGCTGCTGACCCACAGGGACAGCGACTGGAGGACGGCGGAGCGGCTGGCCCGGGAGGTGGACTTCCCGCTGAACGGAAGATATGTGTGCCTGGCGGTGCAGTTCCCCAGAGCCGGACAGACCACAGGGGAGGAGCTGGAGCAGTTCCTTGACATGGCGCTCCATGCGGAGGGGAGGGCCATCGGCATATGGCAGGAGCCGTCCGCCTTTGAGGCCGTCATCGCCTGCCAGGACAGGAACCGCTATCGCCTGGGCCCCTTATATCAGAGGGTGCTGGACAGATGGCCGGACTGTAAGGTGGCAGTGGGCATGGAGGTGGAGGACTACAAAAATATCTTCAATAGCTGCAAGACGGCCCGCGCCGCCATGAACTGCGCGTTCTACCAGCCGGAGGGGAGACTGTTCGAGATAGACGAGGCAATCCTGCAGAAGCGGTTCATGGAGCCGGGCATCTACGGGGCCTTTCTGCGGGTCCTGCCTGAGGGCTCCAGGAAGCTGTCGGAGTGGTTCCGCAGCCTTTTTGGAGACCTGTTGGCCAGGAAATATTATCAGAAGGAGCAGGTGTACACATTGATGGTCTCCCTGCTGACGGCAGTGTTCCGCCAATATCCCTCCAGCTACGACTGTGTGCCCTGGGTAGGCGGGGAGGAGCAGCTGCAGGCCGCGGTGCTCAACATGGACAGCCTGAAGGAAATCCAGGATTTCACGGACACCGTGCTGGGGTGCGTGCAGGACAGGGAGGAGGAGCTGTCCGGGTTCGGCAGGGTGATTCGGGGCGTGCTGGACTATATCGCCGCCCATTACGGGGAGGAGGATCTGAGCACTGCCCAGATCGCGGAGGCCTTCCATTTCTCCCCGGCCTATCTGAACGTGCTGTTCAAGCAGGAGATGAAGGTGACCCTGAAGCAGTACCTGAGCGGCTACCGGCTGGAGAAGGCCAAAAAGCTGCTGGAGCAGGATTATATGAAGATAACGGAGATCGCCGAGAAGTGCGGCTATGCCAATGCCAACTATTTTTCCAAGGTGTTCCGGGAGGGCACGGGCATGACGCCGCTGGAGTACCGGAGCGCACGCAGTGAAGAGTAGAGGATGTCTGGGGTGATGGATATGGGAAAAGTCAGGGAGTGGTTCCGGAACGCGTCCCTGCGGGGGAAAATCCTCCTGCTGATCGTACTGGGGGGCATCCTGCCGGTGGGCATCGTGATGGCGGTGTCCTTCGCCACGGTGAGGATTCAGACCGAGGAGCGGCTGATTTACGCGCTGAACCAGGGCTACAGCCAGGTGTACCAGGCGGTGGGGGACAAGCTGTCCAGGCTCCACAACATCTCCACCCTGTTCGCGGTGAACGACATGGCCAGCCCGGTGCTGCGCTTCGACGACAAGGAGATGGACGTGGCGGAGCAGTTGATGCTGTTCGAGAACATCAATTCCTATGCCTACGGCCTGGAGATGACCATGGATTCCAGCAACATCGTCTTCTATATCGAAGACAGCTACCTCGTAGTCAATGCACAGAGCAGCCGATACCGCCCTCTCACGGACGCCTACGGCTCCCGGTGGTATCAGAGCCTGCGGGAGAACAACGGGCGCCCTGTCTGGGTGCTGCTGGACGGAAGCGGGAAGGGCGGCTCCTACGCGGCCATCGCCAGGGAGCTGTGGAACCCGGATGACTACAGCCAGACCGTAGGAATCCTGGCCATTCTGATGGAGCGGAAGAATCTGGAGAACATGCTGCAGAACGCCTACGAGGAGCAGGAGCTGTACCTGGAGACGGCGGACGGCACACTCCTGGCCTCCAACCTGCCGGAGGAGGCGCTGCACAGGCTGTCGGTGTCCCAGCGGAACGTGGACGACAGGGAATTCGGCAGCATCACACTTGCAGGGGAGCCCTGCTATGCCAGGAGTTGCCGCATCGACGGCTCCAATGTGTACCTGGTGTCCGTTATCCCCAAGGGGGCCGTCCGGGAGGGGATGAACGTGCCCAACGGCGGCATGGGCATGGTGTTCCTGGGGGTGAGCCTGCTGGTGGTGATGGTGATGGCCACCATGGCCAAGTCCATCACGGGCCGGCTGAAGCTTTTGAAGGAGCAGATGCTTCGGATCCAGGACGGGAACATCTGCAAGATGGAGGAGGGCCCCTCCCGGGACGAGATCGGCCAGCTCATCGGCAATTACAATGTGATGGTGGACCGGGTGGAGGCGCTTCTGCGGGAGCAGTACACACTGGGCCAGGAGAAGGTGGAGGCGGAGCTGAAGGCCCTCCAGTCCCAGATCAATCCCCATTTTCTCTACAACACCCTGGACATGATTAACTGGATGTCCCAGAAGAAGGAGTCCGAGAACATCCGCAGCGTGGTCCAGGCCATGTCCCGGTTCTACCGGCTCACCTTGAGCAAGGGCAGGGACATCGTGTCCATCCGGGACGAGGTGGAGATGTGCGAGGCCTACATGGAGATCCAGAAGCGGCGGTACAGGGGGCGCATCTGCTACGAGGTGGAGGTGGACGAGGACATCCTGGACTGCCTGATTCCGAAGATCACCCTGCAGCCCTTCCTGGAGAATGCCATCATCCACGGCATCAATGAAAAGGCCGACGGCCGGGGGATGGTGATTTTAAACGGGTGGATGGAGGACGGCAGGATTACCCTGAGCGTCACCGACGACGGGGAGGGGATGACCCAGGAGGACAAGAAGAAGTCACACCAGGGCAGCCATTACGGCCTGTCCAACATCGAGCACAGGCTGGAGCTGTTCTTCGGGGAGAGCATCCCGGTGCAGGTGGAGAGCTCACCGGGAATCGGCACCTGCGTGATCGTCAATATCCCTGTCAGGACGGAAGCGGAAGAGGCGGTGGAGCATGAGAAGTGATGGGAAGAGACAAAGCTGCGCAAAGAGAGGGCCCGCAGAGGAACGCCCTCTGGCCGGGAACGGCGCCGGGGAAAGCGCATTCGGACAGCGGCGGGCTGACAGGGGCTGCAGAAAACGGAGGACGGCCGTCCTGCCGCGCAGGGCCGCCCTGCGGTGCGGGGCTGTTTTGCTCTGCCTGTCCGTTCTGCTTTTGGGGGGCTGCGGCAGGGGGGCGGAAGAAGAGGAGAGCGGGGAGGCTGTCCGGCCCATCGTCAATTTCCGCGCCATCACCCTGGGCAACATGCCGGAGGAGGGGATGGACGAGATCTACAGGCAGCTGGACGCCCTGACCATCCCGGAGCTGAACTGCACCCTGCGCTTCGAATTCATCCCCTGGGGAAACGAAAGGCGGCAGCTGAACATCGTGACCGCCTCCGGGGAGTATGACTTCATCCCCGGGGGCGTATTCTCTGACTACAGGACGCTAGTCTATAAGAACGCGTTCCTGGATATGAACGACTACATGGACGCGGTTCCGGCCCTGAAGGAGCACTACGCCTATTATGATGCCAATGCCCTGAAAAAATGTGAGATTAACGGAGGGCTTTATGGACTTCCCCAATTCGGACAGGGCGGAATCGTCAGCGCAGGGGAGGGGTTTTTCTACAGAGAGGATCTGCGCAGGGAATGGGGCCTGGAGGAGGTTTGCGACCTGGAGACCATGGAGGCCTATCTCTACCGGGCAAAGCAGGACGAGCGGTATCGGGATGCGCCTTTGGTCACGGATAACCGGGTGTGGAGCAGTCTGTGGCTCTTGCTCACAAGGGGGAAATATTTGGAGCTGAACAGCAGCCTGGAGACACCCCTGGTGGTGGTGGAGGCAGCAAATCCCTATAAGGCGCTGAACCGTACGGAGACGCCGGAATTCAAGGAGGTACTGGCCTATATCTGGAAATGGAAGCGGGACGGAATCCTGGACTCCGATATGCTGTCAAGATCCGACAATGAGGGTGAGCTGGGCAAAACATTGATTCTGGAGGATAAGAAACCCTGTGAGACCAACAATCCCATCTGGTCCCTGAACAACCATTGGATTCCGGCTTTGTATGAGAAGAATCCCGAATGGGAATTCAACTTTTTTCCTTATCTGGATCAGTTCGATACCTACCATGTAGGCTCCCTTGCAGGCGCTTCTGTGATTTCCATCTCAGCGAAGACAACGGAGCCGGAACTGGCCATGGAGCTGTTGGAAAAAATCCATACGGATGCGAGATACTATTCTCTGGTGGCATACGGAGCAGAGGGTGAAAATTATAACCTTGTGGACGGAAAAATCGGTTTTGATGGAATCAGCTCCCAGAACCGCTTTGGCTGGACTGCCGTTACGGACGATACAATGGGCTATGAAGGGATTCCCGTGAACAGGAAGTGGGATGAAGAAGTATACCATGCGTTTCCTGACTGGAGCAAGGAGACAGGGAAGACGGTGGAGGACGATCCACTGGACGGATTTTCGTTTGTGCTGTCTGGAAAGGAACAGGCTGCGGTAGAGCGGGTATGGCTCCAATATTTCCAGCCGCTGGTGTGCGGATACGGGGAGGACTACCTGGAGGCTCTTGAGGAAGCCAACCAGCGCTTGTACGGGGCAGGTTTTGAACAATATCTGGAGGCGATTCAGGAACAGCTGACGGACTATGCGGCGCAGCTTCCTGGCGCTGGAGACGTTGCGCCTGTGGCGGTGACGGACTGAGGAGAGAGGACATGAACTTATTTAGCCTGAATTCTCCCTTTGCGCGGGGGATAAATAAACTGGTGATGATGCTGTATGTGGGGATATTGTGGTTCCTGTGCAGCCTTCCCATCCTCACCATGGGGGCCGCCACGGCTGCCCTTTTCGAGGTGCTGCTGCAGGTGGTGAAGGATCAGGAGGGGTACATCGCCCGCCGCTTCTTCCAGGCGTTCCGTGGGAACCTGAAGCAGGGGCTGCAGCTGGGGATTCCCCTGGTGCTGGCGCAGATTGTATTCGCGTTCGACTTTTTCTATTACAGCCTGTTCTGGGGAGAGGGGTACCAGGTGCAGACCATCGTGTTCGCCGTATTGTCCCTGCTGGTGCTGGCCCTGTTCCCCTTTGTGTTCGCGGCCATGGCGAAGTTCGGGAATACGGCCTCCGGGCATTTCCGGATGGCCGTGACGATCATGGTCCGCTGCCCGGGCTGGACGGTGGCCGTTCTGGCCATACAGGCGCTGACGGTGTTCCTGATCTGGTTCTTCGTCTATTTCCCCGCCCTGTTCATCATGGGGATCTCCGGGTACCTGGAGGCCGTCATAATTGACCATGTCTTCCAGGGGCTGATCGACAGGGGAGTCATTGGTGTGGCGGAGGGATAAGCCAAGATATCGCTTTACATGCTATGGGCGTTTTGCTATAATAAAGCTGTAACCGAGGGATTGTGGCGGTATGGAGAAAGCGGGTGATTATATGCCGGGCGGAGCCGAAATTATCAGGGATACAGTCAATGAATTTCAGAAGGTGCAGGCACATATGAAAAATGCGAGAGAAGAGAATGCCATGAAGACATATGAGGGCCTGAAAAAGGATTACAAGTCGTTGAAAGCGGTACTCAACTCTTTGGGGGTCAATCTGACGGATATCGATGAGCTGAAAGAATAAAAATGTGACTGGGCCATGGGGCCGGAAGCAGGAATGCATCCGGCCCCATGGCCTTTTTCTGTGGTCATTACGGGCACATCTTCAAAAATTACCCTGTTTCTAGCTTTTTTCCTATGTGTTTTCGGATTTCCGCATCTTAAAATAGACTTAACAAACCAAAACAGTCTCAGAACTAAAATCCAAGGAGGGGACACAGTGAAAAAGACGAAGACACAAGCTGACCGACCCTACAGAGAGCGTCTGGGCTTTGCGGGCGGGCTGCAGGAGCTGTGGAAGCACAAGCTGTTGTATCTCATGACGCTTCCCACCATTATCTGGGTATTGATCTTCTGCTATTATCCCATGTACGGCGTGCTGATCGCGTTCAAGGACTTCAATTACAAGGACGGCATCTGGGGCAGCCCCTGGGTGGGACTGAAGAACTTCCAGTTCCTGTTCAACTACAAAGGTGTAGGCAAAATCTTCTTCAACACGATTTTCCTGAATGTGCTGTTCATCGCCACGGGCACTGTCATGTCCATCATCCTGGCTCTGGTGTTCGTGGAGATTAAGAAGAAGGTCTACAATAAAGTAGTACAGACCATCGCCATCTTCCCCCACTTCGTCTCCTGGACAGTGGTGGCCATGTTCATGAGCGGCATCATCGGAGGCAGCGGCATCCTGACCAGATGGATCGTGGACAATGGAGGGACAGACCCGGCGTTCTACACCAATCCGGGCTGGTGGCCATTGATCCTGGTGCTTTTGAAGCTCTGGCAGGGAGCAGGGTACGGAACCATCGTGTACGTGGCGGCCATCACGGGCTTCGACCAGGAGATGTACGAGGCGGCCAGGGTGGACGGCGCCACCAGGCTCCAGCAGATCACCAGGATTACCCTGCCCCTCTTAAAGACCACGGCCATCATGCTGACCATCATGAGCGTGGGCAAGATCTTCAACGGCGATTTCGGCATGATCTACGCGCTGGTGGGCGATAATGCCGCCTTGTATCCCACAACGGACGTCATAGACACCTTTGTATACAGAGCCCTGCGCCAGTTGAACAACCTGGGGATGAGCACGGCTACCAGCTTCTTCCAGTCCATTGTAGGCCTGGTGCTGGTATTTGCCACCAACTTCATCACCAAAAAAGTAGAGCCGGACGCGGCAATCTTCTAAGTGTGCAAAGATTTTCTAAGGCTGTAAAGTACACAGCCTAAGAAAATCTTTGCACACAGAAGAATCGCGAGGGATGCGATTCTTCCGGTTTTGTAGTTTATAAGAGAAGGAAGGAAATGATATGGGAAAAACAAGAATCCAGGGAACCGCCATCAAAAAGTCCGGCGGCGAGAAGGTGTTCGAGGCGGTGGTATACGCCATAGCCACGCTGTTCTGCATCTACTGCCTGTTCCCCTTTGCCATCATTCTGGGGAGCAGCTTTGAGACGGAAGCCAATTTTGCCATATACGGTTTTCCGATTATCCCCAAGGACTTCACCATACAGGCATATCAGGTGGTGCTGGGGGACGCGCAGATTTTCCGGGCCTACGGGGTGACCATCTTCACCACGGTGGCGGGGACTATCTTCAGCATGTTCCTGACCATTACCATGGCCTATCCTCTGTCTCTGAAGAAGGTGAAGTTCCGCAACGTGATTACGTTCTTCGTATACTTCACCATGCTGTTCGGGGGCGGGCTGGTGCCTACATACCTTTTGATTACCAAGAACCTGGGACTGAAGGACAATCTATTCGTGCTGATCATCCCCGTGGCCTTCGGGGCCTGGAACATGTTCCTGATGCGGAACTTCTTTAACGGGATTCCTCATGAGCTGTCGGAATCGGCCTACATGGACGGTGCCAATGACTTCCAGATTCTGTGGAAGATCATCCTTCCGGTGTCCGTGCCGGGCATCGCCACATTGAGTCTGTTCTATGCCCTGGGCTACTGGAACCAGTGGTTCAACGCCATGCTGTACCTGGACGACAGCAAGCTCTTCCCCCTGCAGTACCTGCTGATGCGGATGCTGCGCAACGCGGATGCCATGAAGGAGATGGCCAGGAGCACGGGCATAGCGGCGGGGGAGATCCCCACCAACTCCCTGCGGATGGCCACCACCGTGGTAGCCATCGGGCCTATCATCTTCCTGTACCCTTATGTACAGAAGTACTTTACCAGCGGGCTTACTGTCGGGGCGATCAAAGGGTGACGGAAAAAAGTTATTTCTCTCTGCCCGCACCTGGGCACGCGGCCTGGGGACGGCAGAGATGCAAATAAAAACAGTATGTGCCCGCACATACGGAACTAAAAACAGCATACGCGCGCCCAGTGCCCCAGAGGATTTACGGACGCATCATTAAGCGGCCGGAAATCCTCTGCCATGCCTGGGTACAGGGCGCGTGTATGCGGAACTTCAAATAAGGAGGAAAAGAATGAAAAATCAGTTTCTGAAGAAGACCATGGCGCTGGCGCTGGCGGGAGCCATGACCCTGTCCATGGCGGCCTGCGGCAAGGATGACGCGGGCAATGACAGCCAGGCAGACACCCAGCAGTCCGAGCAGCAGGAATCCTCTGCGGAAGACTCCGGGGAATCCTCTGCGGAGAATGCTGAGGATTCCGGCGAGGAGGCTCCCGAGGAGGGCGGCCAGGCGGAAGCACCCCAAATTGAGGACACCACCATCAAGATTCGCGTCATGAACGAATTCCGCAACCTGGACAAAGTCCTGGCCAAATACGAGGAGATGACGGCGGACGACCCCGTCATGAGCAAAATCCATCCCGAATTCGCATGGGTGGCAGGCGGCGATTACAAGGACAAACTGACCACGGCCATGATCGGACAGGAGGATTTCGACCTGATGTTCTGCGGCGGCTGGCATGGGCTGAGCACCTTTATCCAGGACGGCAACTTCGCGGATCTGTCTTCCTACTTTGGCAATGACGCGTTCCCGGGCCTGAAGAACGCTTTCTCCGAGGATTTCGTACAGGCCATGACCTCCTACATCCGCCAGGAGGACGGTTCCTACCAGAAGGGCATCTACGGCATCAACCTGGCCACCTTCTACGAAGACAGCCGCGGCTTCATGTACCGCGAGGATCTGCGCAAGAAGTACGACTGCGCGCCCATCACGGACGAGGAAAGCCTCCTGGAGTTCGTGAAGACCGTGCAGGAGAACGAGGAGGGCATGATCGGCGTCAGCCTCTGGAACTTCTTCCGCCTGG
>NZ_CAJUCP010000092.1 GCF_910585425.1 uncultured Acetatifactor sp.
CCGTATTTTTTGTAGAAGAAATCGCGGTCTTTCTCTGCGCCAAAAAGTGTACTTTTTGGTGCGAAAGGGAACATGTATCTTTTCGATCCTCCTTCTGACCATCACCGTTCGCCCCGCGGAGCACATGATTTTGCGCACATTTTTAAAGTAGACTGGCGAGACATCCCACAAACGGAAAAAGGAAAAGAAAGTATGAATTATAAACAGTTGGATCGGGCTCTGCGGCAGCTGGAGCCGATGGAGGAATATTACAGGGAGACGGGGGGCAATCCGGAGTATCAGATGAGGAACAGGTTAAAGAGACGAGGGGCGTTTTATCAGATGGACTATGAGCCCAAGTATAAGAACGACCTGTTCTCCTTCCAGGCCCACCCGTACATATACATTTCCCGGCATATCCGCTATGTGCCGGTCTTTAACCACAAGCATGACTGGGTGGAGCTGTGTTACATGTATTCCGGCTCCTGTGAGCAGACCATCAACGATTCGGTGCACCTGACGCTGAAGGAAGGGCAGATGCTGATCATCGACACGGACGCGTACCACTCCATCGGCAATACGGGGGAGAACGACATTCTGATCAACATGCTGCTGAAGAAGGAATTCTTCACGGAGATCTTTTTCAGCCATTTTTCGGAGCAGAGCGTCCTGCTCCGGTTCCTGCTGAACGCCATTTCGGAGAAGGCGAACCATGACAACTACATTTTGTTCCCCTCGGAGGACAGCACGCGGATCGGGCTGTTCATGCGGGAGCTGATGATCGAGTTCCTGGCCCCCCGCAGCCCCAGCTCCGTGGACGTGGTGGACAACCTGATCAATCTGATTTTCCTGGAGCTGGCCCAGGTCTACCAGTCCGAGGCTATGCGCTCCGGGCTCCAGGTGCCGGAAAATAAGGTGTTCGGCATCCTTCGGTACATCCAGGCCAACTACAGGAGCTGTACGCTGACCTCCACGGCGGAATTCTTCGGGATGAATCCGAACTATCTGTCCACGCTGCTCAAGAAGAGCACCAACTATACCTTCAAGGAGCTGGTGCAGGGGCACCGCTTCGCCTATGTGACCACCATGCTGCAGAATACCCAGGTGCCTGTGGACGAGGTGATATTCCAGGCGGGCTATGAGAACACTACCTATTTCTATAAGAAATTCAAGGAGAAATACGGCTGCTCTCCGAAGCAGTACCGGATAGAGAATTCTTGAACAAAATATGAAGTTTTGATGGAAAAACTGTGAAGAAAGGAGGTTAAAAACAGGAATATATTCAGGTATGATAGAAACATCAGAAAGGAGAGGTGCAAATATGCAAAAGACCAAGAAAAAGCCCGGGCATATCAAGCGGCAGCTAAAGCGCTACAGCGTGCTGTATGTGATTCTGCTGTTGGCGATTATCTATTACTTTGTTTTCATGTACGTGCCGCTGATCTGGGGTGTGGAGATTTCCTTCAAGGATATGAAGATCGGCAGCACCATCCAGGACGCCCCGTGGGTGGGATGGAAGAATTACAAATACTTCTTCCAGAACAAATCCATGCTGAAGCTTCTGCGCAATACCCTCATCATCAGCATCAACAGCATGGTCTGGGGCTTTTTGCCGCCAATCCTTCTGACGATCGCGATATTTGACCTGCGCAGCAAGAAATATCAGAAGTTCTGCCAGACCATGGTGTATATCCCGCACTTTTTCTCCTGGGTCATCATCTACGGCATCGTGTTCGCGTTCTTCTCCGGGAACGGATTCGTCAATGGCATCATCCGCGCCCTGGGCGGCACGGAAGTGGGCTTCCTGACATCCAAGAAGGCGTTCCTGCCCCTGCTGATCGGGACCCAGATCTGGCAGAGCGTAGGGTGGAGCACCATCCTTTACTTTGCGGCGCTGACCTCCGTGGACACCGAGCTGTATGACGCGGCGAAGATCGATGGGGCGGGGCCCATCCAGCGGATCCGGGCGGTGACCTTCCCGGCCATGAAGCCGGTCATCACCTTCTCCCTGATTATGTCCCTGGGCGGCGTGCTGGGCACGAACTTCGAGCAGATTATGATGTTCTACAACTCGGCCCTGTATGACGTGGCGGATGTGATCGACACCTGGGTATACCGCGTGGGCCTGGGGCAGATGCAGTACGGCTATGGTACTGCCACCTCCATGATGCGCTCGGTGGTGGGACTGGTCCTGATGGTATCGGCGAACACGATTTCCAAGAAGGTATCGGGACGAGGAATGTTCTAAAGGAGGGGCCAAATGAAGAAAAATCAAAAAGTATCGGTTCCCAGGGGCAGCCAGATCAAGATGTCCCGGGAGGAGAAGCTGTATCAGGCGTGCATCGCTATTGTGGTTGGGCTCGTGACGGTGGCCTGCATCCTTCCGCTGCTGTACGTGGTGGGGATGTCCCTCACCTCCGAGGGCGAGATGATCGAGAAGAACTTCTTCGTCATCATCCCGGAGCATCCCACGCTGGCGGCCTACAAGAACCTGTTTTCCAGCGCCAACTTTTTTGACGGCATGAAGATTACAATATTACGTACATTCATAGGGATATTCTCGGCCTTGGTGCTGACGGTGCCGGTGGGCTATATCCTGGCCATCCGGGAGCTGCCGTTCAAGAATCCCATATTGCTGTATTTCATCACCACCATGCTGATTGGCGGCGGGACCATTCCCTCTTATCTGCTGTACCGGGATCTCCATCTGCTGAACAGCTTCTGGGTCTACATAGCCCCCAGCCTGGCCAACACCCACGGGATACTGGTGGTGAAGCTCTTCGTGGAGGGCATCCCCACGGATCTGATGGAGTCGGCGGACCTGGACGGCGCTTCGGAGCTGCAGAAGATGTGGCATCTGGGGATTCCGCTGCTGCGCCCCACGATTCTGGCCCTGGGCCTGTTCGCCGCGGTGGCCCACTGGAATTCCTGGATGGACGCCATGATCTACGCTCCCATGAATACGAAGATATGGCCGATCCAGTACATCATCCGCAACATGATGCTGGCAGCCAGCACCAGCATGGACAACGGGATACCGATCTCCTCCTTCATGAAGATGACGCCGGAGGGCTTCAAGATGGCCGGGGTGCTGGTGGCGGTGCTCCCCATCCTGTGCGTGTATCCGTTCCTGCAGAAGTATTTCGTCAAGGGAATGTTCACCGGTTCCGTAAAGGGATGAGGCCGGTTTACAGATATCTACGATCCACAAGTTCAGTTCCATTTTAAGGAAAGGAGAGTTATGAAAATGAAGAACAAAACAGTAAAGCTTATGGCTGTGTTCATGGCTGTGGCAATGGCGATGACAGCCTGTGGCGGCAGCGGCGGTGACAGCAAAGAGTCTTCCGGAGACAAGCAGGAGCAGTCTTCCGCGGAGGAATCCGGCAAGGAAGAGGAGAGCAGCGCCGAGGAGACAGGCTCCGAGGATGCCGGCGCCGAGGACGCTGGCGGTGAGGCGGGAGGTTCCGCGGCGGCAGATATCCCCGCTTTCGAGGATATCGAGTTTGCGGACGCGCTGCCTGTGAATCCTCCCATGGCGGACGATGTCAACTATGACTATGACGACATGAGCGTCCATTACGACCTGGTGTTCCAGACCTATTCCTACGGCGAAGTGATGCCGGAGAACGACCCGATCAAGAAATGGCTGGAGGAGAGGTTCAATGTGACCCTGACGCTGATCACCAGCGCCCAGCAGGATTACGAGACCACCATGTCCACCATGTTCGCCGGAGGGGACACCCCCGACCTGGTGATGTTCACCAAGCCCGACACGGCGTTCGTCATCGGCGGACAGGGGCTGCTGGTAGATGCCAGGGAGATGTACCCCTACATGCCCCAGACCTGCAAATTCGTCACCAAGACCATGATAAAGGCCACCACCATGGACAATGGCGAGATTCCCGCGGTGACCAAGTATTCCATCCAGGATTCCGACGGCTGGAACGTTTCCTTCCGCCAGGACTGGCTGGACAAGTTCGGGATGAGCATCCCTACCACCCAGGAAGAGCTGCTGGCCTATGCCCATGCCTGTACTTATGACGATCCCGACGGCAACGGCGTGGACGACACTTATTTCATCCTGGGAGCGGGCAGCGGCAAGAGTCTGCAGATGCTTAACGGCTTCGCGCCCTTCTTCGGAAATCCCGCCTATACGGTGGGCGATGACGGAAAGCTGTCCGTGCCCATGATGAACGGCTCCACCGAGAACTTCCTGAAATTCGTGAACGCCCTCTATACTGACGGCTGCCTTCCGTCCGACTGGTATACCATTCAGTGGGAGGAAGCCAAGTCCTACTGGCTCAATGACAGGCTGGGCGCTGTCCATGCTCCGAACATGATCGGTGAGTACTGCTCCCATTTCATCAATGACGAGAACAAGAGCGACCTGGAATATTTTGAGAAGCTGGTGAACACATGGGTATATTCCGACAAGGCACCCGTGGAGGGCGGCAAGGGCTCCGCAGGCGGCAGCCTGGGCATGCTGTGGTCCATCCCGAAGAAGAACGTAGAGGGAGACCAGGGCAAGATGCTGCGCATCCTCCACATGCTGGACGAGATGTGCTATGGCGGCGAGGCTTACTTCAACACGGTACAGGGCGGCGGCAATGAGGTCTATGTGGCTGACGGCTACGACCAGGATGTGCGTTTCTTCAACGAGGACGGCTGGCAGGTGATCTCCAAGACATCCGAGCATCCCTCCGACGCAGGACAGTACGGCGCCAGCGGACTGGCCCTTGCTCCCTGGCAGAACTTCGGCTTCACCACCAAGTGGATGGCCAACTACGTGAGAGAAGAGGAGGATCCGGACGATCCCACAAAGGTAGAGCGCGACAAGCTCAGCGCGGAAGCCAACGACAAGGCCAACGCCGCGATGGCGGCAATGGACCGCTGGCCGGCAGACGCGTTGCTGTACTCCACTGCAGGGCTGGAAGGGACTGAGATGCTCTCAGAGTTCGTCAACGCAGAGCAGTATAAGTTCATCGTGGGCGAGAGAAGCTTCGACGAGTGGGATGCCTTCGTACAGGAGTGGCTGGATCAGGGCGGCGCGATCATCGTCCGTTCCGTTGCAGAGCAGCTTGGCTGTGAGCTGCCCGACGGCGTGGAGTAAGAGAGGATCGTAGTCGATATTTTTGAGGAATAACTGATAAGGAATAACTGATATATGAAAAAGGGCTGCTATAAGGACGATGGATCTGTGGCGGCCCTTTTTCTGTTTCTGACAGGACAGGATTATTGTGGCAGGATTGCCGTTATGACGGCATTGCCATTATCATAATCTGCCATTGCGATACTATGCGATGAAGCGTATGTCAAATAAGAAGGAGGCGGCAGCGATGAAGGTGCTGGAGGCGAAATGGAGCGCGGGGGAGGGCGGAGGCTCTGTCACATTTGAGCAGGTGGCCCTGGAGGAGCCTGTCCGCGGGGTGCGGGTCTGGTATAAGACCGTGGATAAGGGCGTCTTTGACATGGAGGTGTGGGTGGACGGGGCAGTGGCGGCGGTGATAGCCATTGCCGGAACGGCTTATTTCAACGAGCTGGAGAGCGTCTGGGCGGAGGTGCCGGAGATTGGGGCGGGTGTACATGACCTCACGTTCTCCTGCGGGGAGAACGGCTATTTCGACCGATTCGAGCTGACGCAGGAGAGCCCCTGTGCCGGGGCGGAGGAGGCGCCGGAACGGCATTTCCGGGATACCTGTAATGACCTGCTGGTGGCCACGGACATGCTGGGCAGGAAGCTGCCGGGGCATGAGGAGGTGGGCGGCCCGAAACGTAAGCTGGTGGGCCTGTTCTACTGGACATGGCGCAACGGTCAGGGCGCAGGCGGCAGGGCGATTCCCCGGAACCTGACTAAGATATTGGAGCGGGCCCCGGAGGCGGAGTTCGACATGGGGCATCCGATTTGGACGGACAATGACCTGGTGCATTGGAACGAGCCCTTCTACGGCTTCTATCGGAATGACGACCCGTATGTAATCAGGAAGCATGCCCAGTATTTTGCCGATGCGGGGGTGGATGTGCTGGTGTTCGATGCCACCAATGGCTCCTGTGTCTGGCGGGACGCCTATATGCCGCTGCTGGAGGGGCTGGACCAGGCCAGGCGGGACGGCATCCGCACGCCCCAGGTGGCGTTTATGATGAATTTCGCGGCCTGCCCTACCACCCTTGAGATGCTGCGCAGCGTGTACCAGGATCTGTACCGCCCCGGCAGATACCGGGACCTGTGGTTCCTGTGGGAGGGCAAGCCCCTGGTGATGGCTTACCCGGAATCCATCCCCCAGGAGGGGAAGTCCCCCTATGACACACAGATCCTGAATGAGATCCGGGCGTTCTTCACCTTCCGCCCGGGACAGCCCGGCTACGCCACCGGCCCCAAGAGGGCGGACCACTGGGGCTGGCTGGAGACCGCCCCCCAGAACGGCTTCGGGGCAAGGGAGGACGGAAGCTTCGAGATGTGCACGGTGGGCGTGGCCCAGAACGCCCGGGACGGCCGCATCTGCACGCATTTCAACGACAAGGGCACTTACGGCAGGAGCTACACCCATGAGCACGGCCACGACAGGCTCACGGAGGATTCCTATCTGTATGGGCTGAACGTACAGGAACAGTGGGAGCATGCCCTGGAGCTGGATCCGGACTATGTGTTCGTCACCGGCTGGAACGAGTGGCTGATGGGGAAGTTCCCGGGCAAGCCCTGGATCTGGGACGAGGACAGCACACAGATCGCCTTTGTGGATCAGTATGACAGGGAGCATTCCAGGGACATCGAGCCGGACTGCGACGGCTATCTGGACTCCTATTATCTGCAGCTGTGTGCCAATATCCGCAGGTTCAAGGGGGTGGCCCATGTAGACCGGGACGTGGCGCCCATAGAGCTTATGCCGGGCGAGATTGAGAAGCTCCGGGATGCCCTTCCCGCCTATCTGTCCCATGCGGGCACGGAGGCGAAGAGGGACTACCAGGGCCTGGGGAAGGCTGACCGCTATGTGAACCACAGCGGCAGGAACAACATCGTGGAGGCCCGGGTGGCCTATGACAGCGGGAAGGTGCATTTCCTGGCAATCTGCCGGGAGGAGATCCTGCCCGCGCCTACAGGGGCAGTCAATCCCATGACATTGCTTCTGGATACGGACTGCGACAAGGCCACCGGATGGGAGGGGTATGACTTCAAGATTACTGAGGGCGTGCTCTACGGCTGGCGGGACGGGGCGTTCCGGGAGATTGGCGGTGTGGAGGCCGTGCGGAGGGGCAATGCGCTGATGCTGACCGTAGACCGGGAGCTTTTGGGGCTTGCCGGAGAGGGGAAGCCGGTCTTCGAGTTCAAGTGGATCGACAGCATCGCCCTGGACGATGTGATGAATTTCTACCGGGACGGGGACGCGGCGCCCTTTGGGAGGTTCAATTTCATCTATTGACCGTATGGACAACGGAAGACAGCGCTGCAGCGGGAGCCATGGAAGGGGCAAGCTTTCCATGGCTCCCGGCTTTTTGCGCTCCGGGGCATGGCGGGGCGGGCGTGTGGCGCCCGGCGCAGGAGCGGAGAGAGGACAACCTAAGACATTGAAAAAGGGAAGGATTTGTGATAGAATAGGTTCAACATTCATTTTGCAATATGGGGGTATTTTTATCATGAAATTTCTGGTAAACCGCAAACTGGCAACCCGTATCGGCATCATCACCACTGTCATCACTCTGGCGGGGATGCTGCTTCTATGGCACACGGTATCCGACAGGGTCTCGGAGATCGTCAAGAGCGACATCACCAACCAGATGACGGATGCGGTGGAATCCAGGGCTGCCATCATCAATGATTACGTAGCGTCCGCAGAGGAGTATATGACAGCTTTCGCCCTTGGAAGGGAGGTACATGACCTGCTCATGGATCCGGAGGATCCGGAGCTGCTGGCAGGCGTCCAGAAATATACGGAAGACTTTGCGGCTGTCAAGGGCATCTTCGAGGGGCTCTACATCGCCACGCCCGAGACATATGTCCTGACCCACACTTCGCAGCAGGCCATCGGCATCACCACCCGGTCAGGGGAATCCCTGGAACTGTTCCAGAATACCATCCTGGCCCAGGAGCAGCTGACCAATTCGGGCATCATGAAATCACCCGGCACGGGCAGCATGATACTTTCCATGTACTATCCGATTTTTGAGGAGGGGGACTGCATCGGCTATGTGGGGGCAGGGGTCTATGCGGACCGGCTGATGGACGTATTGCTTGGACTGGACATCCAGGGGCTGCCGGGCAGCGAGTATGTGTTCCTGAATGTGGAGACAGGCGTCTATCTTTACCATGAGAACGAAGAGCTGCTGAACACGGAGACTGCGGACAGCGGCTATCTGGAGATCATCGACAGGATTAAGGCGGACGGCGGCACCCAGGCCGGCACCTATGCCTATGAGGACGAAAACGGCGTGGAGCAGATGGTGGTATACAAATATCTGAAGGACCGCGGATGGGTCTTCATGGTGCGGGACAACGCGGCGGAGGTGTACGGGGCTTTGGATGAGGTGCACTTCGCGGTGGGCACGGTATGCGCGGCTGTGGCAGTGGTCATCATCCTGGTGACGCTCCTCATATTATATCGCCAGGGCAAGGAGCTCATGGCTGTGGAGAGGGCCATCAGGCGCCTGGGCAGCCTAAGCCTTACCGCCGATCAGGAGCTGGAGCGGTTTTACGGCAGAAAGGATGAAATCGGCATGATCGCGCAGACGATACATGATGTCTGCGGCTATCTGCGCAAGACGGTGGAGGATATGGGGCGGATCCTGGGAGAGATGGCCGATGGAAACATTGCCGTGGACGTGGTCAGGAACGAGACGTTCTACATCGGCGATTTCAGGGTCCTGGCGGAGAGCCTGAAGACCATCCGCACCAATCTGACCAAACTGGTGCGGGATATCTCCCATATTTCAAACCAGGTGGATACCGGGGCGGAGCAGCTTTCAGCGGGCGTACACACGCTTTCGGAGGGGGCAGTGGAGCAATCGGCATCCGTGGAGGGGCTGGCGGCCAATGTGACGCAGATCACGGCCAAGATAAAGGACAGTACCGTATGCTGCCATGACGCAAGCGAGCTGGTGGACAAAGCCAACGGCTACGCAGCGGAGGCCGACGCGAAGATGGCGCAGCTGAAGGTGGCCACAGAGAATATCCAGCGCTCCTCGGCCAAGATAGGCAGCATCATCGAGACCATTGAGGACATCGCGTTCCAGACCAATATCCTGGCGCTGAACGCGGCGGTGGAAGCGGCCCATGCCGGTGAGGCGGGCAGAGGCTTCGCCGTGGTGGCGGAGGAGGTGCGCAGCCTTGCCGCGGAGTCCGGGGAGGCTGTCCAGAGCACCAGCGTCCTGATCGGAGGTTCCGTCCAGGACGTGAATACGGGGACGGCTGCCGCAGGGGACGTCATATCCGCGGTGCAGATCATCAATGAGTGCATCCAGTCCATCAAGACGCTCATGGACGACCTGGCCCGGGCAAGCGTGCGGCAGTCGGAAATGATCGTATCCGTGGAAGAGGGGATCCAGGAAATCGAGAGGGTGGTACAGACGAACTCCGCCGTGGCGGAGGAAAGCGCCGCGGTTTCCAGGGAGCTGTCAGACCAGGCTAAGACCCTGAACAGCCTGATCGGCCAGTTCCGGGTGCAGTGAGCCGCGGATCGGGCAAAATCCACATGCCAGGCGGAGGGAAGGTCCGGCTGAGGAATATATATGCAGCGATTAAAGCTTGCCCCAAAGCCGGATAAACGGCATGGCTTGCTGTGCTATGTGACGGGCAGGAATTCAATGCCGTTTATATAGGATCGAGGAAAGGAGAGAGATGGATGAAGCAGAAGACCACAGGGGCCTTATTTGCGAACGGGCCCAAGCTCTTCATTGCCCATGCAGAAATCGCGGGCATATAGGAATCTGCATGGGCCAATAGCACTATATGCTCTGCTGTTTCTGCACTTTATTCATGATACCTGACAATGCTTGAATAAGGAGCGGGAAACGGAGGAAAAGCATTCCGATGAAATATGTAAATGCAGCAGAGATATTGCCGGAGAGGTTGCTGAGAGAGCTCCAGACCTATATCGACGGGGACGTGCTCTATGTCCCCAAGTATTCGTCCAAAAAGAAATGGGGGACCGTCAGCGGCTCCCGCAGCTTTTACGGAGAGCGCAACAGGGAGATCCAGAGGCTGTACAGGGAGGGATGCTCCATGGAAGCGCTGTCGGAAGAATATGGTCTGGCGCACAGTACCATTCGGAAAATCATATATGGATGACAAGAAGGGCGCTTGCCGGGAAGGGCAGGCGTCCTTTTTTTGCCCAAGTTCTCTTATAATTATTTTGGATACTTGCAGGGCGCTTCTGTTTTTCCTAAAATATGCTTACGGGATTTCAGAGGACAAAGTGGACGGATTGGGAGACGGGGAAGACGATGGGGATTTTGGCGTCCGTGAGGACTATGGGCAGGACAGCGCTTGCCATTGATAAGAAGAGCCTGCTGACAGGCATCTCCTACCACCTGATAAAGCAGCTTATGAATGTATTTTATGGCGTGTATTTCATCAGGATGATACTGGCAGGGCTGGAGACCGGGCGCGGCTTCGGGCATATCCTGGCGGTGCTCGGGGCGATGTTTGGGATCAATGCCCTGTTTGGGCGGCTGGACCAGTATTATAAAAATGTCTTCCTGCCTGTCTTCCGGCTGAAGGCGGACTGTTATATGAATGAAAAAATCATGGAAAAGGCCAATGCCATTCCCTACGACAGGGCCTGTTCCGCTTCAGAGCTGAACCGGTACGACAGGGTCCTGGAAAATTCCTCCAAGATGATGATACAACTGTATCAGGCTTTTTGCGAGGCCTGCGGCCTGGCGGAGGCGTTTGTCATGATTCTGCTCTATCTTGTCCCCACAGACGTGTTCGCTGTGGCTATGTCCGCTTTTCCGCTGCTGTACTCCTATATCCTGGGGGAGAAGAGCGCGGAGCTTCGCTATGAGCTGGATAAAAAGCTGTCTAACGCCGTCCGGAAGAAGGAATATGCCAGGCGGGTACACTATCTGCGGGAGTACGCGGCAGAGATGAGGACTTCCGGCATAGGGCGCGTTGTGCGGGGGATCTACAGGGAGGGCCTGGGGCAGACGGTGGCCGCGTACCGCAGGGAGGGGAAGCGGATCGCAGGGTTCGGGTTCCTGGAGCTGCTGCTTGGGGACGCGCTGTCCATGGCGCTGCCCCTTGGGTATGCGGCAGTCCGTATGCTCTGCGGGGCGAAGTATCTGCTTGGAGATTTCATCGGGATTACCCAGGCCATAACCATTTTCAGCTCGGATGTGGAGTGGATGCTGGATACGGCCCTGGAGATGAAGACGGCGTCCCTTTATATAAACGAGTATACGGAGTATCTGGCACAGGAGGCCCACAGAACGGAAGGGAACGGGGGAGCCGGGCAAAAGCCTGACGCGGCCGGGCCGTTCCGCATCACCTTTGACCATGTGAAATACCGATATCCCGGAAGCCGGGTGGACGCGCTTGACGATGTGACGGTAGAGATCAGGAGTGGCGAGAGAATCGCCATTGTAGGGAAAAACGGGGCGGGGAAAAGCACCTTTGTGTCCCTTCTGGTGAACCTGATTTCCGCCAGCGAAGGAAGGATCGCGCTGAACGGCAGGGATATGGATACCTGGGAAAGGGAAGCGCTGAAGTCCTTTTTCGGAGTGGTGTGCCAGGATTACCGGATTTATCCTGTCTCTGTCCGGGACAATGTATCCATGGGCGGCGGGGCCGGGGACGGGGATATCAGGGAGGCCATTGAAAAGGTAGGGCTAGGGGCCAGGATTCCGGATATAGATGCCGTCATCGGGAAGGAAATCCATGGGGGAGGCCTTGTGCTGTCAGGCGGGGAGCGGCAGAGGCTGGCCCTGGCCCGGGTCATCGCGAATCCGTTCCCGGTGGTGGTGCTGGACGAGCCCACCAGCGCCCTGGACGCGCTGACGGAGCGGAACATGAACCGGCTGATACTGGATGCCCTGAGGGACACCGGCCGTACCCTGCTGTTCATCTCCCACAAGCTTTCCACCACGAAGCTGGTCGATCGGATACTGGTCTTTGACGGCGGCAGGCTGGTGGAAGAGGGGGACCATGCCGCGCTGATGGAAAAGAAAGGGATCTACGCAAAAATGTATCTGGAACAGACCAACCTGTACAAGGGGCAGAGCGTATGAAGAAAGACGGTTTATCGATAGGGACGATCATTAAAAACAATTTTTACATGGCAGCCGCCGTGTTCCGGGCGGATGCCGCGTACCTGGGCCTTTCATTGCTGGTCCGGGCGCTGTCCGCGATTGCCGAATCGTTTCTGTATGTGTATCTGTTGGGGACAGTGATATATTTTGTGGAAAACGGGAAGGGGGCTGGGACGATCCTCCTGTTTCTGCTGTCTGGCATGGCGCTCCTGGGGGCGGTGTTCGCGCTGCAATCTTATTACAAGCATGTCTTTGAACCTATCCACAGAGAACGGATCGTCAGCGGGCTGCAGCAGGAGCTTTTTGATAAACTCCAGGCTGCGGACATGGCGAATTATGATTCGGAGGAACTGTACACGGCGGTGGCCCTGGCAAACGGGGAAATCGCGGTGCGCCCTCTGGAGGCCACGGACAATCTGTTCCGGGGGTTTGAGGGGCTGGTTGCCGCCGGCGCCATCATGGCCGGAACCGTTCCCACCAATGGATTCGTGCCGGGGATCTGCATAATCTCCTTTGCTGCGGGCATTTTCCTCACAAATGTCCAGTCTGAAAAAGAGGTCGGATACGACGAGGAGATGAAAAAGAAGGACAAGAAACTGTCCATGCTGCGCCGTCTCCTGTATCTGCCGGAGTACGGGAAGGACAATCGGCTGAGCCATGTGCATAAGGTGTTCCTGAGGGACTACAGGGCCACGGTGGAAGAAAAGGAAGGGATTGGGCTGGACAGCGGGAGGAAGATTGGGAACCTGGCTTTTCTGCGGAGAATGTTCTGCAGCGCATTCTGCATTGATTTCCTGATTCCCCTGTATCTGAGCATGGCGGCCCTGCTGTGGGGAAAGCTGCCCATTTCGGCGTTCGTGGTGGCGGTCAACGCCGGGGACCAGATACAGAGGAAGCTGGAGGGATTCCTGGAGGTGGCGTCGGCCTTTCTGAAAAACGGCAGGCTAGCTGAGAGAATACGCAATATCGATAAAATTCCCTGCGGCATCGAAACGTCTGCCGGGGGCTGCCCCGTCCCGGAAATGCAGACCTTGTCCATGCATCAGGTCTTCTTTGCCTATCCGGACGGCACGCCGGGGCTGCAGGGGATCGACCTTGCCATCCGGAAGGGGAGCAAGGTGGCGATCGTGGGGAGGAACGGCTCCGGCAAGAGCACTTTGATAAAGCTGCTGCTGCGCTTTTACGATGCCTCCTCCGGCAGCATCCGGCAGAACGGGAGGGACATCAGGGAGTATGCCGTCTCCTCCTACAGGGCGCAGTTCGGCGCTGTCTTTCAGGACTTCAATATCTACGCCGCCTCTGTCAGGGACAATGTCTGCATGGGGGAGGAGGCGGAGGAGGGCAGGCTGGTGCGGGCCCTGGGGAGGGCAGGGTGGTACGGGTCCGACAGGGAGGGCGGCGAGGATTGTGAGGAAGGGCATGGCTGCGGCGCGGATCTGGAGGTGCAGCTTACAAGGGAGCTCGCCGAGGAGGGAGTCCTGTTCTCCGGCGGGCAGATGCAGCGGCTGGCTCTGGCCAGGGCATTTTATAAAGACAGCGATATCGTCATCATGGACGAGCCCACCGCTGCCATGGATGTGTTCTTTGAACGGGAATTTTACAGAACCGTGTTCCGGCAGCTGAAGGATAAGACGGTGATTTTCGTGTCCCACAGGCTGTCCTCCGTCACCGCATGCGATACGATCGTCTACATGGAGCGGGGCAGGATCCTGGAGCAGGGAACCCATGATTACCTGATGGGCCTGCAGGGGGGATATTACCGCCTGTTCCGGGCGCAGTTTGAATAGGGGATTTCAATAGGGGATTTCATAAAAATTTCGACTTGTCACGGAGTGGGCATTGTGCTATACTGAATCTATCAGACGGGGCGGCAGCCCCGGAGAGATTCGGCAAGCAGGACATTCGGGCCGCG
>NZ_CAJUCP010000093.1 GCF_910585425.1 uncultured Acetatifactor sp.
ATCAGCCACACGGATGTTTTTCGCTATGGTAGTATCTGTATTCATGGCCTCACCCTCCTGCTTTTACTGGTATTTTATCATATTCCAGGCTAACAAACCATCCATATTTTTCAGAAGTTCAAAATAACCAGCTTGTTTTGACAGCAATCCGTTTCAGACTTGCAGTCAACCTCGCCCCCACTGTCTAATCATTATATTCTCAAACATGCATCAATTCCAACTTGTACTTCTATATAATGATACTGTTTCCCAGTATTGAATAAAAAGTCTACCAATATGCCGTCATAGTCTGATATTGCGGAACCTGTCTCCCGGCACTTTTTCCTTTTTAATCTTTCAGGATAACCAGTTTATTCTGACAGCACTCTACAGAAACATTATATACAATCTCAATGCCCAACTTTTTACCTGGCCCCCTGAAAGATAATCTGCGGTTTTGAGGATGTGCCGCCATTTAAACTCCATTTACAGTTTTATCATGCCAAAATATCCATCATCTCCCGCCAGTCATGAATAAGCAGATATTCGAAATCAGGAGTATCCCTATGGCTTTGATTAGATAGAAAATGTGTTTCATCCTCTGTTCTTCCTTCATATAAAACAGGAAACATTCCAACACCATTTGCTCCGTAAATGTCATTTTCCATACTGTCGCCACAGTACCACACTTTATCTGCCGTTAGTCCCGATTTCTGCAATGCTATCTCGTACATCATGCTGTGTGGCTTTCTGAATATGTAATCACTTGATACTAGCACAAATTCAAATCTGTTTCCCGGGAGCAGACGGTCAAACCGCTCCTTTAAGGCAGCACCGGAAAAACAATTGTTGCTTATCACTCCTGTCCTTATTCCTTTTGCATTAAGGTAATCAAGCATAATATCCGCATAGGGCATAACTGCACCTTGAGATATTCCATTCATAATTATTATCTCAGCTTCTTCCAGCGAAACAGACAGAGAAATATCCATATACTCCAAAAACAGCCTTAAAAAATTATGCTCATGGATTTCAAGATACTTTCCTCTTTCTTTTTTGATTTTCTCAAACAGTTCTAAATTACTCCTGTCAAATTCTTCAAAAGAAATATTGCGTGGATTCCTGTCTATATATGGATAAATTGCTTTATTTCCATTAGAAGCATTATAATTCGGCTGGTAAATTAATGTACGCCCATAATCAAAGATGATCATTTCCGGCTTTTCCATACGAAATCTTCCTTTCAAAATTCCCTTTTATATCAAAATTTTAGCTTTCAGGCACTTCCTGAACCTCTGCAAAATTTCGCCCTCACTTGTGATATGGTTCCCCATGCATAATCCGGAACCCCCTGTAAATCTGCTCCACCAGTATCACCCGCATGAGTTGATGGGGAAAGGTCATGTCCGAAAAGCTTAAGGCCATGTCCGCCCGCCTGCGCAGAGACTCATGCAGGCCCAGGGAGCCGCCGATGACGAACACGATATGGCTGGTTCCCCTTACTGTCAGCCCCTCCATCCACCGGGCGAAGCCCTCCGATGTCAGGCGCTTCCCTTCTATCTCCAAGGTGCAGACAAAGGCGTCCTCCCGGATTTTCTCCAGGAGACGCCTTGCCTCTTTTTCCTTAATCTGCTCCTCCAAGGCCTCGCTGGCCCCATCGGGCGTTTTTTCATCCGCTACCTCCAGGAATTCCAGCTTACAGTATCTGCTCAACCGTTTTTCATATTCCGAAATAGCGTCTTTATAGAACTTTTCCTTTATCTTGCCCACACATGCGATGCTGATTTTCAAGCTTACCCCCATAACAAATCCGGATTTTCAAACGCACCGCCCCAGGCGCTTCAGGCTGCGCATTACAGCCTTGGAGAGCAGGCTACTCCTGCCCGAACAATCGGAAATACTGCCTCTCCTCAGGCTCCTTGTTGTCGTATGTCACGCCCAGGTACAGGTTCTCCGCCTCATATTCCCCCGGTATCAGCCAGGCCACGACCATCTCTTTGCTCTCCCCCTTAGGAAGCTCATAGTGGTAATAATCCGACTTGCCCACAGAAGAGGAAGATGCGGAGAAATAAGCCGGCATGGAGGATAAAATGCTCACTTTCCCGGTAGCCGGATCCGCATATGCGATCATGAATTCGCCGATATGCAGATCGTCCCCCTCTTCCACATTTACATTCCGTATAGTCAGGTTACATGTCAGGATACCCGCCTCGTCGATGCCGTACATCGCGGGATCCCCTGACAGATCGTAGTTCTCCGTCTTCTCCTGCATCAAAGCCCTGTCCAACTGCGCCTCCTCCGGGGAAGCGGACAGCTTCGCGTCCTGAAGGGTAAGCTCCAGCCCCTGCTCCAGGCTGTGTTCGTCAACGGGATAGAGAACCTCCAGAGTGTCTCCCGCTTTCAGGAGCTTATCCGACAGCACTATGTCCGTCTGCTCCTCGCCGCCTTCACCGGCCAGCGCTTCCTTCAGGGCCAGCTCATCCGCCGCGCTTTTCTCCGAGGAAGGATTTCCCGCTTCCGGCATGTCGCTCCCGGCCTCCGACTGGCCTCCCGCCCCGGACGAATCGTTTTCCGCCTCCGGCTGTCCTCCTGCCCCGGACGCACCGCTTTCCGGCTCCTTCTGCCCGCTGTCCTCCATGATCTGCACCGTATCGATCCCCTGCCCGTCGCTCTCCTTGCCGCAGGAGGCAAACAGCATGCAGGCCGCCAGAACCGTCATTGCCAAAATTTTCTTTTTCATAAGATAACCTCGCTTTCTCCTGAATATGCCGGGGCACTCGGCTCACGGGCCGAACGCGTCCTGGATCGATGCCCAAGCTTGACCGCTCGTGCGCATAACCGCTCTTTCCCGCGCCCGCCGGCACTGTCATATCTTTCGAGATTATCCTATCGCTCCTGTGTATCCTTGTCTTTTCCTGTTTGTATCGATATGGTATCTTTTTATTCCGCCCAAATCGGTGCAGCTTTCCGAAGACCGCCGTGTCTTCTACGCCGATTCGTCCTTCTTCTCATAAATCATGTCATATACGGAATCATCGATGAATTTCTCCAGAAAACATTGATCCAGGTTCACGAACTGATAGTTCAGTTTTGCCTTGATACATTCGAAACGTTTGAAATACAGGGCCTCCTCCGATTCAGTGCCGTCCACGCCGATTTCGCTGTCCAGCTCCTGGGCGCGCAGGTTCTCACGGCACCATGCCAGCATGGCGTCCCGGAGGGAATTTTCGGATTCTGCCTTTTTGGCGAAAAGCTTTGCGTTGTTCATGGATACGATGCCCGCCACGATAAAGAGGATGAACACAGCGGCCATCACGCCGTAGAACAGATAAGGATTGCTGAAATGCAGCGGAATCATGCCCATGATGCCCAGGACGATGACTACGAGTCCTACGCTTCCCATGATCAATAATATCCACGCGGAGGAACGGTTCTCATTGGCCCGCTCCCTGCTGTCCTGATAGAGCGCTCCGGCACTCTGGAACCCGGCAGCCCGCTTCGGCTGGCCGGCATCCGTCTCCGGTTCATGGGGGTAGGCATCCCCATGCTCCCCGTCCTGCTCCTGGGGCAGACTGGCAGACATGCCGGCTTCTCCCGCTTCCCCGGCAGCCGTGTCCGCTTCTCTCTGCATGGCACAGTCAGGCGCTTCCTCCCAGGCGGCTTCCTCCCTGGATTCCGCCTCCGCAGCCGGACCCTCTGCCTCCCGCGCCGTGAGGCCTCCCGCCTTCCCGGCAGCCAGGCGCGCTGCCTGCTGCATCGCAAGCTCCAGACGCTTCGCCTGTTCCGCGGCGGCACGCTCTTCCTCCATTTTCAAAAACTGCTCCTCATCCACCAGTGCGCCGCCGCAATCGGCGCACACCGTGAATCCTTCCCTATACTCGCTTTTGCATTTCGGACACCAAGGCATATTTGTCTACCTTCTTTCCTCATCTGAATCGCCAGCCGCCGGACGCAAGCTCCACACGGCATTCGACATACAATGGGTCAGGACGGCAGACTATCCGTCCCGTCCACTGCATGCGGAAATCAATGTAACATGAAATATATACTGCAGACCGCCAGGCTTTACAGTGGTGTCGCCGGGAAAGTACTTGGCTGGCGGTCTGCAGTCGGGTTACACTGCAAATTTAACCGATGCGCAGTATAACTTGCTGTAGTTGAAATTATGTCAAAGATATTTCATTTCAAAGTTCGTAATCCATGCAGGCCCTGTTGCAGGTGACGCTTCCCACATACTTTCCGGCCTCCACATGGGCCGGGTGGTTCTGATACGCGGACAGGGCCTCCACGGTCTCAAAGGTGGAAATCAGGGCGATGTCGCGATTGCTGGATGCCAACTGGTTCTGCACCACCTGGATTTCTACCGCTCCGGGAACCAGTTCTTTAATCGGCTCCAATAGAGCCTTCATCTTCGCCCCTGCTTCTTCCCTCTCTGCTTCGGAAAGCTCCTCCAAAAAGTTCCAGAACACAATGTGTCTTACCATCAATCATCCCTCCTACTTGCCGCTCAGGTATTCGTCTATCCCTTTCGCTGCCACCTTCCCGGCACCCATAGCTAGTATTACCGTAGCCGCGCCTGTGACGGCGTCTCCGCCGGCGTAGACGCCCTCCTTGGTGGTCTGGCCGTTGGACTCCTCCGCCACGATGCACTTCCACTTATTGGTCTCCAACCCTTCCGTTGTGGAAGAAATCAGGGGATTCGGGGAAGTCCCCAGGGACATGATGACGGTATCCAGTTCCATGGTAAACTCGGAATCCGGAATCTCCACGGGACGCCTGCGCCCGGAGGCATCCGGCTCGCCCAGCTCCATCCTGATGCATTTCATGCCCGTGACCCAGCCCTTCTCGTCCGCAAGAATCTCCGTGGGATTGGTCAGCAGGTCGAAGATGATGCCCTCCTCCTTGGCATGATGGACTTCCTCCACCCTGGCGGGGAGCTCCTCCTCGCTGCGGCGGTACACGATATGCACCTCCGCTCCCAGGCGCAGCGCCGTCCTGGCAGCGTCCATGGCCACGTTGCCGCCGCCTACCACAGCCACTTTTTTGCTGTGCATGATGGGTGTGGTGGAATTCCTGTCAAAGGCCTTCATCAGATTGCTCCTGGTCAGGTACTCGTTGGCGGAGAACACGCCGTTGGAGTTCTCCCCGGGGATGCCCATGAACTTGGGCAGGCCCGCGCCGGAACCGATGAATACGGCCTCGAATCCCTCCTCCTGGATCAGCTCATCGATGGTGACGGACTTGCCCACCACCACATTGGTCTCTATCTTCACGCCCAGAGCCTTCACGTTCTCGATTTCCTCAGCCACCACGGCTTTTTTAGGCAGACGGAACTCCGGAATGCCGTACACCAGCACGCCGCCGGGCTCATGAAGGGCTTCGAAAATCGTCACGTCATAGCCCATCTTGGCCAGATCCCCGGCGCAGGTCAGGCCTGCGGGGCCGGAGCCGATGACTGCCACGCTTTTCCCCTTCTTCTCCGCCGTCACTTCCGGCTTGATGCCGTTCTCCCTGGCCCAGTCGGCCACGAAGCGCTCCAGCTTGCCGATGGAGACGGGGTCGCCCTTGATGCCCCGGATGCATTTCCCCTCGCACTGGGTCTCCTGAGGGCACACGCGGCCGCAGACCGCCGGAAGGGCGCTGGCCTTGCTGATGATCTGATAGGCTTCCGCAATATTCCCCTCTTTCACTTTTTCGATAAAGGCGGGGATGTCAATGGCCACAGGACATCCCTTGACGCACTGCGCGTTCTTGCAGTTGATGCATCTGGCAGCCTCCGCCTGGGCCTCCTCCTTATTATATCCCAGACATACTTCTTCAAAATTGGCGGCACGCTCCTTCGCGTCCTGCTCCCTCACCGGGATTTTCGTCAAAACGTCCATTTATTCTCATTCCTCCATATTTTTATACTCTGCATCCTTACCTTCCATACTCCTACATGTCGGAAGCATCCAAAATCCTGCATTTCCTTTAGGTATCACGCTTTCTGGCCGACAGCCGAAACCGCACCGGACCGTCCGCACATCCGAACTCTATCTCGTAATCCTTATCTGAGCCTCTTGCTTTAAAGCTTCCTCCGCATCGGATGATTTCACATAATGTATACAAGACGGGCATTGTCTTGGGGCAGAAGCCGGAGGGTGTCTCATATCCGCAGCTAAAGCGGTCATTTCTCTCAAACCCCAGCCTGCACTGTTCAGCCCGGCCTTCCGTCACCGTTACGGTAAACTCCCAGTCCTCCTCAATCCATTTTTTCATCTATTCTCCTGAATCGAAACCAGTTTTCCCAACCCGGCTCCAATCCTGTAATACAAAGCTTAGATTTTCTTTTCGCTTTTAGCAGTTCCCGCAGCCGCCGTGGTGGGTGTCCCCCTCCTGGAGCTGCAGCATGGCCCTGCCCTCCTCTGTCTTGTAGAGGGTCTGGCGTCTCATGGCCTCATCGAAGTTCACTGCATGCCCGTCGAACTCCGGTCCGTCCACGCAGGCGAACTTCACTTTTCCGTCTACGGTCACACGGCAGGCCCCACACATCCCCGTGCCGTCCACCATGATGGGATTCAGGCTGACCACGGTAGGGATATTCAGCTCTTTCGTCAGCAGGCAGACGAACTTCATCATGATCATGGGGCCGATGGCGATGCACACATCGTACTCCTTCCCCTCTGCCACCAGGTCTTTGATGGTCTGGGTCACCATGCCGCTGCGGCCATAGGAGCCGTCGTCCGTGGTTATGTAGAGGTTCCCCGCCACGGCCTCCATCTCCTTCTCCAGAATCAGCAGATCCCTGGTCTTGCTGCCCACGATGACATCCGCGGCCACGCCCCGCTCGTGGAGCCATTTCACCTGAGGGTACACCGGTGCGGCGCCCACGCCTCCGGCCACGAAGAGGATCCTTTTCTTCTTCAGCTCCTCCGGCGTCTCCTTCACCAGTTCGGAGGGACATCCCAGCGGGCCCACAAAATCATGGAAGGAGTCGCCTTCCTCCAGGCTGACCATCCGATGGGTCTCAGCGCCTACGCTCTGGAACACGATGGTGACGGTCCCCTTCTCCCTGTCATAGTCACAGATGGTCAGCGGAATCCTCTCTCCCTCCGCATCCATACGCACGATGACGAACTGTCCGGGCTGGCATGACTTGGCCACCCGCTTCGCCTCCACATCCATGAGATAAATGTTCGTGGTAAGCTCCTGTTTCTTTACAATCCTGTACATAATCCACCTCTCCGTCCCTTTCACCGGGATCTTTCTATTGTTCACTTATTTCCAATCCCACCAGGTCCAGCCGTCCCCAGTCGTCCCTCTGGAGCTTGAAGCGCTCCCCGGAATAAACGTTTACGGCAAAATTGTTGCCTGTCCTGGTGACATTGCCGTCGGCTGTCCGGTAGCACTCGGCTATCACATAGAAATCGCTGACCTTGTTGATGTTCGCCGCATACAGATATAAATACTGGTAGGAATCCCCGCTATCGTCAAAATGGCCGTCAAAGTCGGTGATTTTGCCGATTATGTAACAATACTCCACCACCGATGTCACCGCCTGGGCAGGCGTGAGATCCGTATTCAGGATGAGCTGATAGTCCCGCTGGGCAACCGTGCCCGTCACCCCGTCCACGATCCGCGCGAACTTAAAGGTGGATTTGCCCAGGGGCATGGGGATGGGCCCCGTATAGACCGCAGAAGAATACGTAGGGTCGCTGCCGTCCATAGTATAATAGACATCCTCGTCCCCGTCCAGGACTTCAATCATCATGGGCGCCGAATACTCTCCGCTGAGTGCGCTGATCTCCGGCGCGAAAATCTCGTTATACTCGATATGATATTCCTTTGTGACCACATCGCTGACGATTCCATTGTCGTTCACGAAGCAGGCCTTGACTATGTGGTTCCCATTCTCCAGTATGATGGGCGCGGTATACTGGGTGCTCTCCTCCGTGGGCTCGCTCCCGTCTATGGTATAGTAGATCCTGCCGGAGCCGGAAGCAGTCAGCTTCAGCGGCTGGATGCTGGTATAATATCCCTCGTTTATGCTGAATTCCGGCACGTCCACGATATAATTGGGATAGGCGGCAATCAGATTCTCATTGCCGCTTGCCAGCAGCAGCGCATTGATGGTCTGATAATCTTCTCTCTCCCGATAAATAGATATCAGTTTCCCGTATGCCCCCTCCAACTGCTCCGCCGTGGCATTCTTATTGTTGATAATCTCCCGGAGGAGGTACTCGTACTCCACCTTATTGTTTTTCAGCAGATAGATATCCGCCAGTTCGAACAGCAGCTCCACATTGGCGCTGTCCAGCTCCACAGCCCGGTTATAGCAGGTGATGGCCTCGTCGTACTTCCCCAGCTCCAGATACTGCTTCGCCCTGTTCAGTTGATACTCCTCGGAATAGGAGCTGTAGGTATACCATGCAGCGCCTCCCGCGGCCAGGAAGAGGAGGAACACCAGCGCCAGCAGCACCTTGGGCCAGATCTTCTTCCTCCGCACAGGCTCCTCCTGCCAGTCCTCCTCATCCTCCGGCTCCTCAAAGTCTTCAAAATCCTCAAACCCGTTCGGCTCTTCCTCTGCCTCATCCTCCATGTCCCCGTGAAGCTCTTCGAGGATGTCCTGGATGGTCTGCTCCAGCTCAGGTTCAAAATCGGGCACGATGTGGATGTCCTCGCCACAATGCTCGCAGTATAGCTTCCCCTCGGCCATTTCCTCTCCACAATTGGGACATTTCATATCTTTCTTACCTCGATTCAGAACAGACCGGTAATCACGCCGTCATCATTGACATCAATCCCAAAGGCGGAAGGTTTTTTCGACAATCCGGGCATGGTCATCACATCCCCAGTCAGCGCCACCACGAACCCTGCTCCGGCGGACACATACACTTCCCTGACCGTCATCTCGAAATCCCTGGGACGCCCCAGGCGCTTCGGATCGTCCGAGAGGGAATACTGGTTCTTCGCCATGCACACAGGCAGCTTTCCGAATCCCAGCTCCGTCAGTATGCGCAGCTGCCGTTTCGCCGCCGCGGAAAAGCTGACGCTGCCCGCGCCGTAGATTTCCCGGGACACAGTCCGTATCTTGTCCTCCAGGGACAGGTCGTCCCCATACAGCGGGCGGAAAGCGCTTTTCTTTGTCTCCAATGTCTCCAGCACCTTCTCTGCCAGTTCCACACCGCCCTCTCCGCCCTGGGCCCACACCTGGGACAGGGCGAACTCACATTGCCGCTCCTCGCAGAAGTTCCTGACGAAATCGATTTCCGCCTGCGTATCGGTCACAAAGGAATTCAGCGTCACCACCACAGGCACGCCGTATTTATGCAGATTTTCGATGTGCTTCTCCAGGTTCTCGATGCCCCTGCCCAGCGCATCCAGGTCCTCCTGGCCCAAATCCTCTTTCTTCCTACCGCCATTATACTTCAAAGCGCGGACAGTTGCAACAAGCACTACGGCATCCGGCTTCAAATCCGCGATCCGGCATTTGATGTCGAAGAATTTCTCCGCGCCCAGATCCGCGCCGAAGCCCGCCTCCGTGATGCAGTAGTCCGCCATTTTCAGGGCCGCTCTGGTGGCCCTCACGGAATTGCACCCGTGGGCGATATTGGCGAAGGGCCCTCCGTGCACCAGCACCGGCGTATGCTCCAGGGTCTGGATCAGATTGGGCTTCATGGCATCCCGCAGCAGCGCCGCCATGGCTCCCACTGCCTGCAGGTCTCCGGCCGTCACCGGCTTCCCGTCATAGTTGTACGCCACGATGATCCTGGACAGCTTCTCCTTCAGATCCTTCATATCCTCGGCCAGGCACAGGATCGCCATGATTTCGCTGGCCACAGTGATGACAAAGTGGTCTTCTCTCACGAATCCGTCCGCCTTGCTGCCGAGTCCCACCACGATATTGCGCAGCACCCTGTCGTTCATATCCATACAGCGTTTCCAGACGATCTGCCTGCTGTCGATTCCAAGCTCATTCCCCTGCTGGATATGGTTGTCCAAAAGCGCCGCCAGCAGGTTGTTGGCGGAAGTGATGGCATGGAAATCCCCCGTAAAGTGGAGATTCAGCTCCTCCATGGGGACGACCTGGGCGTATCCTCCTCCCGCGGCGCCGCCCTTGATGCCAAAGCAGGGCCCCAGGGAGGGCTCCCGCAGCGCCACCACCGCCTTTTTCCCAAGCTTTCCGAAAGCCTGGCCCAGGCCTACGCTGGTGGTGGTCTTGCCCTCTCCCGCCGGAGTGGGGTTGATGGCGGTCACCAGGATCAGCTTTCCGTCCGGCCTCTGCTTCAGGCTGTCCAGATACTCTTCCGAGAGCTTTGCCTTGTACTTGCCGTAGAGCTCCAGGTCATCCTCCCGGATTCCCAGCGTCTCCGCCACCTTGCCAATGGGCTCCATTACCGCTTCCTGCGCAATCTGCAAATCTGTCTTCATGCTTCTCTCCCTTTTCTGCTTCCTATTCCTGATATGTATCAGCCCTTTCAGCTGCACGCCAGTCCTTCGGCTATATGCCAGTCCTTCCGGCTATATGCCAGCCCCTCCGGCTATATGCCAGCCCTTCCGGCTATGCTATCTCCTCCAGCATCTGGTCGAACTGCTCGGGGCTCATCAGTATCTTCCTGGGTTTCGTGCCTTCCTCTTCTCCCACCACGCCGTACTGGCACAGTTGGTCCATGATCCTGGCCGCTCTGTTGAAGCCGATCTGAAGCGCCCTCTGGAGCATGCCGATGGATGCCTTGTCCTTGTCTATGATCAGACGCCCTGCCCGCTCGAACAGCTCGTCCACATCGCTGCCGCCGGAGGCCCTGCCGTCTCCCGAGGAGCTTCCCATATTGGCGATTCTCTCCTCGATGTCCTCCTCATAGGTATTGCCCAGCGTCTGGTTCTTCCAGAAATCAACCACATCCGAGACCTCCTGGTCGGACACGAAAGCGCCCTGTACCCGGGCCGGCTTTGCGTAGCCCTGGGGGTAGAACAGCATGTCGCCCTTCCCCAGCAGCTTCTCGGCGCCCACCATGTCCAGGATGGTCCGGGAATCCACGCCGCTGGACACGGAAAAGGCCGCCCGGCTGGGCATGTTCGCCTTAATCAGGCCCGTGATGACGTCCACGCTGGGACGCTGTGTTGCGATGATCAGGTGGATGCCGCAGGCCCTGGCCAACTGGGCCAGGCGGCAGATGGACTCCTCCACCTCCCCGGGGCACACCATCATCAAATCCGCCAGCTCGTCCACGATGATGACGATCTGGGGCAGTACGGCGGGAGCGCCCACGTCTCCCTTATCCCGCATGGCTTCCACCTTTTTGTTGTATCCTTTCAGATCACGCACATTGTATTCCGCGAACTTCCGGTATCTGTCCTCCATCTCCGCCACGCCCCATTTCAGAGCGGCCGACGCTTTCTTCGGATCCGTCACCACGGGAACCAGCAGATGGGGGATGCCATTGTAGATGCTCAGCTCCACCACCTTGGGATCCACCATGATCAGCTTCACCTCGTCGGGCTTGGCCTTGTAGAGGATGCTGATGATCAGGGTATTGATGCACACGGACTTACCGGAGCCGGTGGCGCCCGCAATCAGCATGTGGGGCATCCTGGCAATGTCGGACACCACTGTCTGCCCTCCGATGTCCTTGCCTACGGCAAAGGCGATTTTGGAGGGGAACTCCCTGAATTCTTTGCTTTCCAGGAGATCGCGCAGGGCTACCGCCATGGTCTCCTTGTTGGGCACCTCGATGCCGATGGCCGCCTTTCCGGGGATAGGGGCTTCGATCCTGATGTCCGTGGCCGCCAGATGCATCTTGATATCATCCGACAGGCCTACGATTTTGGACACCTTCACCCCCTGCTCCGGCTGCAGCTCGTAGCGGGTCACGCTGGGGCCCTGGCTGATATCCGTGATAGTCACCTTGACCCCAAAGGTGCCAAGGGTCTGCTGCAAGCGCATGGCAGTCTCCCGCAGCTCCCTGGCGGAATCCCCTGTGGCCTCCTTGCCCTTTAGCAACAGGGAAAGGGGCGGGAGCATGTATTTCTTCGGCGCCGGCCTTGCTGCCCCGGGGCCGCTCTGCTGCCCGGCCGCCTGGCTGCCCTGACCGTTTCCGGCAGCGGAGGGCAGAACCAGCCTGGCAGCGGAGGGCTGATGGGACGCGGCTGGCTCCGGGACGTTCTGTCCGGAATCGCGCTGCTCCGGCTTCGTATCTGTCGGCTCTGTCCCCATCGACGCTGCGCCCGCCAGATCCGTGGACATCTCTCCGTTCCCGCTGCGGGAATCTGACATATACGCCGATTCCTGGCCAAACACGGATTCCCCGGGATGCGTTTCTTCCGAAGATCGCACTTCTCCCATGGAATGCACTTCTTCCATGGATTGCACCTCTTCCATGGGCTGTACTTCTTCCGCGGAATGCACCTCTTCCATGGGCTGCACCTCTCTCATGGAATGCCTCTCTTCCATAGAATGCCTCTCTTCTATGGAATGCACCTCTTCCATGGATTGCATCCTTTCCACGGGATACCTTTCCCCTGCGGAATCCTCCTTTTCAATAGAAGAAACACTTTCCTCCGGCTCCTGGTTCACCGTCACCTGATGGATGCCGCGGATCGGAATCTTCTCAAAGTCGAATTCCGGTTCCGGCTCCGCCTCCGCCGTCTCTATAGGCTCTGCCTTATAAGTCTCCTGCACAGGCGTTTCCGCCCCGGCCTCTTCCTCCGAAAGGATGATTTCATGGATGTCGTCCCGGCGCGAAGCGTGCTCCTCCGGCTTGGGCAGCGCCGTGTCCAGCATGACGCCCGACACCTTCCGCTCCATCCGCAGGATTCTTTCGTTCTCCTTCTCCTCCGCTTTCAGCCTGCGCGCTTCCACCTTTCTGGCCTTGCGCCGGTCCTGCTCCTGTCTGCGGATCCTGCTCTCCTCCCTGCGCCGCTGGGCGTTTTCCTCCTGCTCCTGCCTTCGCAGCTCGGCATTCTCCTCCTGCTCCTGCCTGCGCAGTTGGGCCTGCTCCCTCCGCCTGGCGGCGTCCTCTCTGGACAGCTCCCGCACCCGGCTGCCGCCCTTCTTTACGCTGGCCAGCAGCGATTTCTCCGTCAGCAGTATCAGGCTTACCACACTGCAGAGCACCACCACCAGCACCGTGCCGATCGTCTCCAGATAATGCTGCAGCAGGAAGCTGATGCTCCCGGCCAGGATGCCGCCTCCCGCTTTCTGCTCCCTGCAGCTCTCGTACAGCAGCTTGATGTCATACTTCTCCAGGGCGCCCGCATGTCCCGCCGCCAGATCGCAGACGATTCCCGCCACCACGAAGAGCACGACCCCTGCCGCCAGCTTCCGGGCAGCGTTGGCGTTCCCCTCATTGGCGAAATAGAACGCCACAGCCAGGAACAGCAGCACCGGCACCGCATACGCAGCCAGCCCGAACATGCCGAACAGGACGCCGCTGACCGCGTCTCCTATGGGCCCGATGATGCCGAAATTGCAGCAGAACAGAAACACCATGGCGGCGAACAGGACTATCAGCCCTATCTCATGGAACAGGGCGCTGTCCTGGGCCACCTGGGCCTTGGTCTTTTTCCGCTGGGTGGAAGTCTTTTTTCTGCTCTGGGTAGTCCTTTTATTTGAAGATGCTGTTTTTCTTCCATTGGAAGCCGCCATCTATATCAACCTCGCTTGTCTTTATTCCTGTGGGCAATGAGCTAAGCGGCCGTGCTTGCACGGCCAGTTGGCGAATGCCGCGAGGGTCAAATACCAAAGTGTC
>NZ_CAJUCP010000094.1 GCF_910585425.1 uncultured Acetatifactor sp.
GCAAATGCATGACCAATTTTTATGAACTGGTGTTATGATAGAATTTATTCCCGCGAGCAATGAGCCAATGACTGGGGCGCGTGAAAAAACGAAACAGGGATTCATGGACAGAAAGGCGGAACCATGGCAAAGTATTTTAATACAACAGGTGTATGCAGGCCATCGGAGCATTACATGGTCAGTCTGGACGGACGGCTTGCGGAAATCAGAAGAATGATTGACAGGAAATACTATTTCTCCATAAACCGCGGAAGACAATATGGAAAAACGACAACCCTTGCGGCTCTGAAGCATTTTCTGCGTGCGGATTTTATTGTGGCCAGCCTTGATTTCCAGTTTCTGTCACAGGCAGACTTTGCGTCTGACAGGACGTTTTCAGCGGCCTTTGCCAGGCGGTTTGCACTGGCGCTGCGGTGCGTGCCGGAAGCGGAGGGGAAGGCCTTGGACAGGATCAAAAAATATGGGGATGAGGGCTGCGGCATATCAGCCCTGTTTGAAGAATTGAGCGAATTCTGTGCGTCTGCGCCGAAGCCTGTGGTGCTGCTGATAGACGAGGTGGACAGTGCGTCAAATAATCAGGTTTTTCTCGATTTCCTGGCGCTTTTGCGTGGATATTATCTGCAGAGGGAGGAATTTCCCACGTTTCAGTCGGTGATTCTGGCCGGGGTATATGATATCTATGATATCAATGATATCAGGAACCTGAAGCAGAAGGTTCGGCCGGATTCGGAGCATAGGCATAATAGTCCCTGGAACATTGCGGCTGCATTCGATGTGAATATGGATCTGGAGACGGAGGGCATAGCAGGGATGCTGGCCGAATATGAGGCGGACTATCATACGGGGATGGATGTGGGGCAGATGGCAGGGCTGCTGTACGAGGAAACCTGCGGATATCCATTTCTGGTTTCCAGGCTTTGCCAGCTTATGGATGAGCGGATTCCGGGAAATGGGGAATTTCCGGACAGGGAGACGGTATGGAGCAGGGAGGGACTGCTGGCGGCAGAGAAGATTCTGCTGATGGAGAAGAATACATTGTTTGATTCCCTGATCAATAAGCTGACGGATTATCCGAAGCTGCGGGAATTGCTTTATTCCATGCTGTTTTTGGGGGAAAGGGTCGTGTTTAACTCCCATAACGATTTTATCCAGCTTGCATCCATGTTCGGCTTTGTAAAGAATGTAAATGGCGCCATACAAGTGGCGAACAGGATTTTTGAGACGGTTTTGTACAATTTGTTCTTATCGGAAGAAGAGGTTTCCGACAGGACTTTTTCGGTTGCAGCGGCAGACCGGAACCAGTTTATCCAAAACGGCAGCTTGAATATGGAGCTGTTATTGGAAAAATTTGTAGTCCACTGGGGAGACCTGTACCATTCCGCTGATGAGAAGTTTATAGAGGAAAATGGAAGGAAATTCTTCCTGTTATATTTAAAGCCGGTCATCAATGGCGTGGGTAATTATTATATTGAAGCCCGAACCAGAGACCGGGGGCGCACGGATGTGATTGTGGACTATCGGGGACGGCAATATATTATAGAAATCAAGATATGGCGCGGTGAAGAGTATAACAGAAGAGGAGAAGCGCAGCTTGTTTCTTATCTGGAATCCTATCATGCGCAGAAAGGATATTTGCTCAGTTTCAACTTCAATAAAAATAAAGTGCCGGGAGTGAAAGAAATCTCATGGGACGGCAAGGTCATTTTTGAGGCTATGGTATAAAGACCTGAAAGTCATTGTGTCAACTTCTGGCTCCCTGTGCACAATGAAAGTGAGTGCGTCAGATGCGGAGATGCTCCGCTACAGGGCAGCCTTCTTCCAAAAGCAGTAAAATAAAAAACAGGGCTTAACCAGACAGAAATGGATGATGGGAGGCACTGCGTGTATAATGATTATTAGAGAATATCAACCATCCGATTGCAGGCAACTGGCAGAGCTTTTTTACAATACGGTTCACCGGATAAACGCGAAAGATTATACGAAAGAGCAATTGGATGTATGGGCCACAGGACAGATAGACCTGGAGAAGTGGAACCAGTCGTTTCAGGAGCATTTTAGCCTCGTCGCGGTGGATGACGGTATCATCACAGGCTTCGGGGACATAGACAGGACAGGCTATCTGGATCGATTATATGTCCATGCAGATTACCAGGCCAGAGGAGTCGCCACCCATATCTGCGACCGGCTGGAACAGGTGGTTCCGGGGGATATCGTCACCCACGCCTCCATTACGGCAAGGCCATTTTTTGAAAAAAGAGGCTATAAGGCGGTGAAAGAACAACAGGTAGAGCGGCAGGGGATTCTCCTGACAAACTATGTGATGATAAAAGCCGGCAGACAGGGCTGCGGAGCAGGGGAGGATCACAATGCTGATAAAGCAGATTGACAGGGATACAGAAAAAGAGCGCATTGCAAGGCTTATTTTGGAGTCCCTCCCGGAGTGGTTCGGCATCCCTCAGGCCCGGGAGGGATACATTGCCGGCAGCAGGGGCAAGCCCTTCTTCTGCGCCTTTGAGGTTGAAAGGCCTGTGGGATTCCTCTATCTGAAAGAAACCGGGCGGCATACTGTGGAAGTGGCAGTCATGGGCGTGGCCAGGGAATGCCACAGACAGGGCATTGGCCGGAGCCTGTTTGAGGAAGCGAGGGAAAAGGCCGGGCAGATGGGATATTCTTTCATCCAGGTCAAGACTGTCCAGATGGGGCGGTACGATATCTACGATGACACCAACAGGTTCTACCTATCGCTGGGATTCCGGGAATTGGAGGTCTTCCCTACGCTTTGGGATGAGGCGAATCCGTGCCAGGTCTACATTATGTCCATTGGTAAGTGTCAGCGAAGAGTTGACGGTGATATTCTGCTGGAACCGTACTATCCAAACGAAAGCGTGGCGCTGGAATGGTATCAGGATAAAGAAGTGTGCAGGCAGGTCGATAATATTGACCATGTGTATTCCCTGGACAGGCTCAGAGCCATGTATGATTTCCTGAGTGCCCATGGCCAGTGCTTTTATATTCAGTATCAGGGAAAGCTTGTAGGAGACGTTTCGCTCCGGGACAATTCCGAAATCGCCATTGTCGTCTGCAGGGAGTATCAGAATCACCATATCGGCCGCAAATGTGTATCGAATATGATTGAACTGGCAAAGGAAAAAGGAATGCGCAAGGTCAAAGCCAATATCTATGCTTTCAATAAGCAGAGCCAGAGGATGTTCCAGGCCATAGGCTTTCGGCCTGCGGAAGACGAGTGGTATATTTATGAGATAGAGTGAGGCGGTGCAACTTAACTTCAAGTTGAGTTCCGAACCCTGCGCACAACCTTACAGGTATGGTCAGGCCAGCCACATTTCTGTACAATATTGAAGAAGAGCATTCAAAAACACAGTTGCTGTCCCGCTGGAAGGCAAATCCCGCCGGAACAACATGAAAGGAGACGGAAATGTTCGATAACAGGAAAGCAGGAAAGCAGATTGCGCTGCTTCGGAGAAGCAAAGGCCTGACCCAGGAGGACGTCGCCAGACAATTGAACATCAGCCCTCAGGCAGTGAGCAAATGGGAGAACGGCCACACCATGCCGGAGCTGTCTGTCCTTGTGGAGCTGTCAGAGCTGCTGGGGTGCACCATAGACCAGATCCTCTTCCCGGCGCCTGTGCCCGCCGCGGGAGCCGACTTTGAGCAGACGCTGCTGCCATACGCCCCCATCGCAGATTTTTCAGGCAGGCGCTGGCCCCGCAGCATGTCCAAGCCCGCCGTGCTGTCGGCCATCAAGCTTTTCATGGGATTGGAAGAGCGCCGGGACACCATGAACCGACAGATAAATGACGATACGGAATACATCCTCCAGGCTGCGTTTTCCGGCATCACCTTCGGCTATTCCTGGGAGCCTGACGACGACTGGGAAAGCTGTCTTGAACCATACGGCCTGACCTGTGAGGTTCATGCCAGCGGGGACTTCACGCAGGATGGATTCATCCGGATGGCAGTTGACAATATAAAGAGCGGATATCCCGTAGTCGTCCTTCCGAAGGAATACACCGACACCATATTGGCCACAGGATTTTCCGATCAGGGCAGAGTCCTGCGGGGAATCCCCTTTCTGGACGGTGACGATGACAAGAATTCCGTCATGTCTTTCGGGCAGTTGAAAAACTTTCCGGAATGGTATGGGAAAGAGTCCCGCCTGGTGCTCGTCAAACCGGGCTCGAAGAAGATATCCCTCCCTGATAAATGCCGGGAAGCCCTGGGACGGGGCTTTCAGCTTTTGAGCAATAAGAGACATCTGACCGATCGGCCGCTTGTGGGATGCGGACTGGTGATCTATGACAACTGGTGCGAGGAGCTGCGCAGGGAGACGAATCAGGAGCTGATGGAGATTGGATGTATGTTCCCCCATATTTTCATCCACTATGAGGGGAAGCTTCGGATCAGGGAATTCCTGGAACTCTGTACCCACCTGATACAGGATGGGGACAAAAGCGCATTCACGTCAGCCATCTCAAAATATGAGGAGATACTCTCCCTCTGTGAGAAATGCATCCAGGAGATGCTCCCCAGGACGCCCGAGGACACGGCGGAAGCCCGGGCAAAACGGCAGGCCTATATCGGCATCCTGCAAAGAGGCAGGGAGCTGGAAGAGGAGGCGCTGGAGGCCTTAAGGCCTTCTGTGGAAGCCCTGGGCAGGTGACGGCTATTCTGCTGAACCAGGCTGCCCCACCAGGTGCTTCACGAAGACGGCATCCCGGTTTTTTGCCTTACAGCCCGGGGCGCTGATATATCCGTGTTTCTCATAGAAATCCGTCGCCGTGTCCGTTGTCAGTATGCTGGTGTAGATACCGTTTTTCAGGAAATGCGTTTCTGCAAGTGCAAGCAGCGCGCTGCCGTGAGCCTGGTTCCGGCATGCATCAGCGACCCAGAACTCCCGTATGAACCCGCAGGTCTCTTCGAAGAACCCGCTGGTGAATTTCAGGGGCTTGAACTGGATGAAGCCAATGACATCTCCCCTTTCAGAAATCCTGACAAAAGCGAGGTTGCCGCCATCGGCATTCATTTCCCGGAACAGGCCGTCCCAATCCCGGACATGGAGCCCAAGTTCCGAGAAATATTGCTTGAAAGCCGCCTGGAATAAGGAATCAGAGAAATCGGAGATTAAATTATCTAAATATCGCCTGTTTTCATTTGCTGAACATTTCATGCAAAATCCTCTCGCTTTCTGGGGGAGCCATTTGACCGCCATCTCGTTTGGTTCAGTATACCATTTTTTTCACCATGTGAACAGACACAAAAAATTTAAGTAGTAAGACAACATCAAATATGATAAGATAGTAGCGGAAAGTAGCGGAAAACAACGGCATGGACGGCGTGGCGGGCTGTACGGAGAAGCATCCGCCATGAGAGGAAGGAAAAGCGGATGGGCTTTGGAAACGATTATCTGCAGGAAGAACGCAAAGCGGAATTGCAGTATTGGCTCAGCGGAGACTACGAGTCATTCTGCGGCAAAAAGAAGGAAATATATCTTGCGGCAGGGAAGGCGATAAAAGATGCCAGCCATACTGCCCCCGGGCACAGCCCCGGAGGATACCGGAACGAACTGAAATATGCAGGCAATCTGGAGCTGGCCTTTCGCATCGAAACAGAGGAAAAGAAATTCCGGAGCGTCAGAAAGCAACTGCCCGCCCCGGAATATGCCAAATGGCTACAGGAGCTTGTCCGCCTGCGCAACCAATATGCCCGGACGGCGGGTTTTGAGAACTACCTGGACTACAGGTACGCGCTTTGGGGAATCGGCGGGGATGTGTTTGCCAGAGCCGCTTCCAGGCAGCGCAAGGCGGAAAAGACAGACAGCATGGAACTGAGAAGATGGCTGGGAGAAGTATCCGCAGACCACAGGCTTGCCGTGGAAAATCAGAGGGCGCTTTTCAGGGAGATAGATGAATGCTGGAACCTGAACGGAAGCGGGATACAGATTCACGATGAAGACCTCCCTGGATTCTATATCGGCGCCTGTGTGCCCGTCAGCATTCCTGATGATATACATGTCTTAATCAACAAAAGACCCGGATTGTCAGGTTTTTCCGTATTCATGCATGAAATCGGCCATGGCTTCTACTATACCAACATTGCCGCGCCGGACATCCATGGGCGGAGGGAACCCTTCAACCTGATCATGGAAGAAACGGTTGCGCTGCTGTTCGAGAACCAGGTTTATACAGATGGGTTTTCCAGAGAATTCCTGCATACTGACAGGGGCATGTGGCTTCCCAAGGCAGATTTCCAACTGGATTACCTGCTGTGCTGTGCGGAATTCGAGGAAAGGATTTACAGAAAAGCCGATCCTGATTTCGATGCGGAATGGAAGGCGGCCTGTGCTTTCACGGGAGAGGAGGAAGGGGACGGATGGACAAAGCCCCATTTCTTCGTGTCGAACCCGGGCTACTTTGCGGCCTATTTCATAGCCGCCTTTTTGGCAAAAGAGACCTATCGATATGCGGACAGGGAAAGCAGGGACTTGTTTGACTTTATCCGGAATGAGATATGCAGTCCCGGCGGGGCGCTTGCATATGAGGCATTTCTGGAAAAGGTTCTGCCATAAGGCTGCCGGGCAAGGGTGAAAAACACTCGTTGCCCGGCAGCTTTTAAAAATTTCCGAAATCAGTGTAACCTTTCGCCTCCCAGGCACCTCTAACAGATGTAAACAAACATGTTTGACATTTACAATTGCACTTTGATTCTGGAAATGGAATCTGCACTGCGGTTCCATGACAGAACGATGATAACGGACAAAGGCGGTGAACATTTTGGATTCTCTGGAAATCAATCTGGTGAGACAGGCACAGAGGGGCAAAAAGGAAGCCATGGAACAACTGTTCCTGATGGAAAAGGAATATCTGTACAAAATGGCTTTCCTGTACATGAAGAACAAAGAGGACAGCCTGGATATCGTCCAGGAGTGCATCCTGCGCTGCATCGTATCCATAAAAAGCCTGAAGCAGCCGCAGTATTTCCGCACCTGGATGACCAGGATCCTGATCAACTGCGCCCATGAGGAGTGGGCCAGGCGGGGAAAGTATGACCTTGCGGAGGAAGAGGTATTTGCGGCGGAGGAAGCGTTTCCCCGGGAAGAGAGGCTGGATTTGTACCAGGCAATCGACAGACTGAATTTTCCTTATCGGGATATCATCATTCAGCACTATTTTGCGGGGAACAGGCTGAACGAAATCGCGCAGATGCTGAACATGCCCATAGGGACTGTGAAAGCGTACCATTCCCGGGCGAAGAGCAGGCTGAAATGCATGCTGGAAGGGGCACAATGAAAGAGAAGGAGAAGCGATTCTTTCAGGTGGGACATTTGGTGGAGGGATAATATGACAGAAAATAAGGTTTGGAATGAGATGGAGGTTCCCATGGAGCTGGACAGCGTAATCATGGATGCGGTAGCGGAAGGGCACAAAAGGCTTAGGAGGAGACAGACAAGAAAGCATTGGAGGACAGCGGCCATATCCATGGCCACGGCAGCGGCCTGCTTCCTGGCGGTAGTCATTGGATTCGTCAACCCCGTGGTGGCAAAGGCGTACAGCAGCATCCCCCTCATCGGGAATATCTTCGCCTACCTCTATGATACCGGGGACTCCGAAATCCCCTTTGCACAGGTGGGGGAAGCCGCGGTGCCGGTGGAGCAAGGGGGACAGGCGGATGCAGGGCAGGGACAGGAGGACGCAGGGCAGGGACAGACGGACGCAGGGCAGGCGGATTGGGCGGACGCAGGGCAGGCGGATCAGGTGGATTCGGGGAACCAGGGGAATCCGGAGCAGCAGGAAGGCCTTGCCGCCGGAGAGGAGGTCGCTGGAGGGGAAGCAGAAGCGGAAGACCCGGTGCGGATAGCCCTAAAGGAATATTTCTGCGACGGATACAGCCTCTACCTCTCATTTGAGGTGACCAGCGAGGAGCCCTTTTTAGAGAGCGTGGAGGACATAGCGGGCAAAAAAGGTGGTATTTTCCTGTATGCTGCGGAAAACATCACCACGGAAACCGGAGAGCGCTTCGAAGGGAACGGGAGTCTGACCATCAAGGGCATTTTCACAGACCAACATACTTTTGTGGGGATTGCCAGAAGCGGAAGCTCCTTGGAGGGATATCCTGTAACGGACGGATTGACCTATGAAATGCGCTCCGGGCACATGAGGGTATTCATCACAGATGAGGCAAATGGAGATATCAAAGGCCAGTGGGAAGTCTCGGCGGAAATCACCTGTGCGAAGGAACCCCTGCTGACAGAGCAGATAGGGCAGACGATTCTCGGCGCACACGTATTGAAGGAAGTGGCGGTACAGCCCTATGAGATTCAGGTAGTGATAGAGGAGCCGAAGGGAACGTCACTGACAGAGGAATACATCTGGATAGAAGTTTTCGATGACAAGGGAAGGCGCCTTGACTGGGCGTCACAGAGTACCAATCGATTTGTGGAGGATGGGGAGAAGCGGCAGAAGATATTTATGTTCGAGAAGCCCATGGATGCGGAAAAAATCACCATCTTCGCCTTGGACGAATTGAAGTGGATGGACGAGTGGAAGGGGTATCTGTACTGCGATGAACCCTGGAGCGGAGAGCAGATGATAGAGTTCCTGAAGGAGAACTGCTTCACCTACGGGGAGGTGGAGCTGCCCCAAAGCAATTGACCAGGGCGGGCAAAATTCCATAAGCGTTAGACCCTGGCCTGGCATAGTTCGGCAGCCGCAGAGACCTGTTCTGCGGCTGCCGAAGTCTATGTAGGGCAACAGAAGCGGCAACAGAAGCGGCAACAGAAGCGGCAATAGAAGCAGCAACAGAAGCGGCAATAGAAAACGGCAATAGAAGCGACAATAGATGCAGCAACAGAAAACGGCAACAGAAGATTGTGGAGCCCAGGAAATTATGGTACAATGGGAGAGCCAGAGCGAAGGAGGATGAATGGCGAATACGACTTGGCCAGAGCAGGCAGGAACGCCGCCAGCGTGCTTTAACTTAGGAAACATCACAGGGAGGGAAGAACATGGCTCTATGTCTAAATGCGAATACGGCATATAAGGATTTTCAGATGCTTCGCCATGACAGATATTTCGTGGACAAGACTGCCATCATTGAAAAAGTGAGCGAGCGGATCAAGACCAAGAACCGGTTTTTGTGCATTACAAAGCCCCGGCGCTTCGGCAAGACTTCCGTGCTGAATATGCTGGGAGCCTACTATGGAAAGACATACCCCTCAGAAGACCTCTTCGCCGGGCTGGACATCAGCAGAAGCGCAAGCTACCGAAAGCATCTGAACGGATATAATCTCATAAGCTTTTCCATGAATGACCTGCCCGGAAGAAAGAACACCTACCAGGACTATATCGGGCGATTTGAGAAGAATATGAGGAACGACATTGTGCAGGCCTATCCGGAGCTGGCGAACAGGGAAATCGACAGCCTGCCAGATCTGCTGACAGCCACAGGGGACGAGTTCATATTTATCATTGACGAATGGGACTACCTCTTCAGCCATGACATCTATCGGGAAAACCAGGGGGATTTTCTGGAATTCCTGAGGGACTTGCTCAAGGACAGGGCTTACGTGGCGCTGGTGTACATGACCGGCGTGCTGCCGATCAAAAAGTACAGCACGGGATCCGCCCTGAACATGTTTAAGGAATATACCATGCTGAGGGATTCCTACTTTGAGGAATATTTTGGTTTTACGGAGGGGGAGGTGGAAGCGCTGTGCCGCAGACAGAGCAGGCTGACACTGGACGAAATTTCAGAATGGTACAACGGCTACAGTACCGGGGACGGCAGAAGGCTCTACAACCCACGCTCCGTGGTATGCGCCCTGGAGGATGGATGCTGCCAGAGCTATTGGACAAGGACAGGCCGGATGGACGAGGTGCTGTTCTTCCTGAAATATAATATTGGCCAGGTCAGGGACGATGTGGTAAAAATGGTCAACCATATGCCCATAGGCATTGAGATTAACAAGGAATACGCAGCCGGACAGGAAAATCCCGCCAACAAGAAGGAAATATATGCAGCCATGGTAATTTATGGCCTGCTATCCTATCATGAAAGAGAATTATGCATTCCCAATAAAGAGCTTATGATAGAATTTGAGAATGCGCTGGAGGACGAGGACTTCGGATACGTGGCAGAATTGGTCAGAAATTCTGACGAAATACAGACAATCAAAGATACAGCGGCCGGAAAAAGGAGGAGAGAAGAACAATGAATCAAAACACCATATTGCCCGGAGCCAATACGGGCAGAGACGATTGCTTCAGCAGGGAAAGCATCCTGGAGGAGGATTTCTGCCTGGAGGAATGCCTTGCGGCGGCGGAAGCCGGAGACCCCGGCGCCCAGGGCGTGCTGGGCGACTGCTATCAGTACGGCTGGTTCGTGAAGAAGGACTACGCCGCCGCCGTGGCATGGTATGAGAAAGCGGCAAAGCAGGGGAACGCCGCCGCACAGCGCAGCCTGGGCTGGTGCTGGAGCAAGGGCAGGGGCGTGGGCCCCAGCGAGAAAAAAGCGGTATTCTGGTACACCAAGGCGGCGGAAGGCGGCGATGCGGACGCCCAGCACAATCTGGGAGTGGATTACGACTACGGGCGTGGAGTCAAAGAGGACAAGGCACAGGCTCTCATCTGGTACAGGAAAGCGGCGGAGCAGGGGCATGAATGGTCACAGTACAATCTGGGCGTCTTCTACGAACGTGGATACGGCGGCCTGGAGCAGGATTGGCAGAAGGCGGCGGAATGGTACGCCAAATCCGCAGCCCAGGGTTTTCCGGATGCCCAGCATAACCTGGGGAACTGCTACTATCGCGGCCAGGGCGTGGAACAGAGCTTTGAGAAGGCTGTGAAATGGTATCGGGAAGCCGCCGGACAGGGGAATTCCTGGGCCATGAGCCAATTGGGGGTATGCTATGAAAACGGCCAGGGCGTGGAGCAGGATTTAAGCAGAGCCGTTGCCTTTTACAGAGAGGGGGCTCAGAAAGGCAACGCCACCGCCCAGCATAACCTGGCTGGCTGCTATTACTACGGGACGGGCGTGGAGCAGGACTACAAAAACGCCTTCCTATGGTACGAAAAGGCCGCAAAACAGGGCTATGCCTATGCCCAATACATGCTGGGACTGTGCTATGAGGAGGCAAAAGGCGTGGAGCACGACCAGCACAACGCCGTGGTGTGGTACAAAAGGGCAGCGGAACAGGGCTATGATTATGCCGAATACGCCCTTGGCCTGTGCTATGACCAGGGCACCGGCGTGGAGCAGGACAGCGCCCAGGCGGCGCAGTGGTATGAGAGGGCGGCAGTCCACGGAGATGCGTCCGCCCAGTGCAACCTGGCCTGCTGCTATAAGGACGGGGAAGGCGTGGCGCAGGACTACAGAAAGGCTGCAGAGTGGTTCCGGAAAGCCGCAGAGCAGGGAGAGCCCAACGCCCAGAACAACCTGGGCTGGTGCTACGAAAAGGGAAAGGGAGTGGAGCAGAGCGATGCCCTGGCCGCAGAGTGGTGCCGGAAAGCGGCGGAGCAGGGGAACCCCCAGGCACAGTACAACCTTGCCGTTTATTACGAGCGGGGGACGGGAGTGGAGCAGGATCTGACCCAGGCAGCCAAATGGTACGGGAAGGCAGCCGAACAGGGACATGCGCCTGCCCAGTACGAGGCCGCCTGCTGCTACGATTCCGGAAGCGGCGTGGCGCAGGACGGCGCCAAAGCCCTGGAATGGTTCAGGAAAGCAGCCCAACAGGGACATAGGGACGCCCAGTTCCGGCTTGGTTTCTGCTATAAGAACGGGGAGTATGCGGAACAGGATTATGCCCAGGCTGTGCTGTGGTATCGAAAGGCCGCCGAACAGGGGCATATGTCTGCCCAGAACGACTTGGGCTTCCTCTACAAAAAAGGATACGGTGTAGAGCAGGACAGCGTCCAGGCCGCAGTATGGTACGCAAAGGCAGCCGCCCAGGGGCATATGCAGGCACAGCTCAACCTGGGCATCGCCTACATCACAGGCAACGGCGTGGCACAGGACGACCAGAAGGCTGCCCTGTGGTTCGCCAAGGCGGCCGTGCAGGGCTCCGTTACCGCCCAGTACAACCTGGGATTATGCTACGAAACCGGAAGGGGCGTGGAGCCGGATGTGTATGCGGCTACGGAATGGTATGAAAAGGCCGCCGAACAGGGGGACGCGAAAGCCCAGGCCGCGCTGGAGCGGCTGGAGGAATACTGGGAGGACGAACCGTGAACCGGGGACGGCTCCTAGGCAGCAGAGTCGTTTTCCCCGGACAGGGCGTCTGCGGCGGCAGGATGTGAGGAGATCCGTACAGGAAAGACCGGCATCCAGATCTGCATCCCCAAGCCAGGGCAGGGATTCCCTGTCCTGGATGCCAAAAGTACGTTCCAAATGAGTCCTGTAGGCTGCTTCCTCTTCAGAAGAGGTACACTGGGGCAAGGCCGTAAAAGAAATTTCACTGGGTGCCGGAATGCCCGGTGTTCTCCGCAGAGCGGCAATGCCTGCCAGCAGGGCGATGAATTCATCCCACCCGTAGGGTTTCGCTCTGGTGGGCAGCGTAAAGGAGCGAAAAGCGGATTATGATCTGATGGCGGCTGTC
>NZ_CAJUCP010000095.1 GCF_910585425.1 uncultured Acetatifactor sp.
AGAATAAGTCTATAGCCTGTTCTGACTGGCTATAAACTTATTATACGAGGAGGGAATACATATGTCAGGACTCATCATGCGCTTCCCAAAGGGGAAGGCAAAAGCGCTCACCCTGAGCTATGACGACGGCGTGGAGCAGGACATCAGGCTGATGGATATCATGGATAAAAACGGCCTGAAGGGTACTTTTAATCTGAACAGCGGATTGTTCGCGCCGGAGGGGACCACTTATCCGGAGGGAGCCTTCCACCGCAGGCTCACCGCCAGACAGGCCACCGAGACTTACGCCGCCAGCGGGCACGAAGTGGCTGTGCATGGGCTGACCCATCCCTTCCTGGAAAGGCTGCCGGAGAATCTGGCCATGTGGGAGCTGCTGAAAGACCGGGAGAATCTGGAGAACCAATTCCACACCATTATCCGGGGAATGGCATACCCCTTCGGCACCTACAGCGACGCCACTGTGGATTGCCTGAGAAAGGCAGGGCTGGCATACGGCAGGACGGTCATCTCCAGCCACTCCTTCGACCTGCCGGGAGACTGGCTCAGGCTGGAGGCTACCTGCCATCACAATGACCCGGAGCTGATGGGCCTTGCGAAGAAGTTCGTGGAAGAGACGCCCCTGTGGGGCTCCTGGATGTTCTACCTTTGGGGGCACAGCTATGAGTTCGAGGTGAACGCCAACTGGAATGTGATAGAAGAATTCGCCGCCTTTACCGGCGGGCATGATGACATATGGTACGCCACCAATATCCAGATTTACGATTATGTGCAGGCCTGGCAGCGGCTGGAGTTTTCCGTGGACGGCAGACAGGTGCATAATCCTACGGCCACAGAACTGTATTTTCAGGCCACGGGCGAAAAAGACGAAGTACATTGCATTTCGCCCGGGGGATATTTAGAATCGTAAAGATCGGAATCTGGATGATGCATCATTCTCCGTATTCGTACTCGAAGGATGCCCTGTCCGTCTCAAAAGCCAGAAGCGTGCGGCCCTGCTTCCGGCAATATGCCCTGAGAATTCCGGCCAGCCCCTGCCCCGATGGCCGGCGCCTCCATGTCTCCCGGAAGCACCGGCCGCTTCCTGATTTCGCTATCCTCCGTCCAGACTGATTCCATGTCCGCCTCCTCCATGCCCCGTCTCCGCATTCCGGCACCGCTGCCGCAGAGATTGGGCCGATTTAGATAGCATATGCCAAAAAACCGCGATCATACAGGCGGCATGCAGATCAGTCCCCGGATATAGACAGACAAAAAAATCCCTTCCGGCAGAACCGCCCTTCGCCAGTCCTGCCAGAAAGGAATCGTCAAAAATCTCCGGAACCGTCAGCTGATCTTGGAATACCCAAACGCATTCGCGAAAGCGTCGATGGGCTTCTTCTCCTTGCACATGGTACATTTTTCGGAGCTGTATGTCGTATAGTCCGGAATGTCTGCCGTGGTGAACAGGGAATTGACCGGAATCCCCACGATGCTGTTGGCGGCGCTGAACACTGCGCTGATCCCGCTTATGGAAGCGCCGTAATAGGTCAGGGTCTGGATGGCCTTCGACACCGTCTTTCCCGTGGTGGCGCTGGCCAGAAGGAGGAGCACGTTCTTATCCTTGACCATGGGCAGATAGTTGTCCCGGAACATCATCTGTCCCGATGTGGTATACTCCGGCGTTATGATATAAATCGTCTTGTGAGCGTTTCTGGAATAGATTCCCGCCCTGGTCAGCTCCTCCGCCAGGAACGCGCCGATGATCTCACAGCCGTCTATGCAGACAATCGTGTCCACCACTGTCGATATCATGACCTGCCTTCCCAGTTCTCTCGCCACCATGGACGCCTCGCTAAGCCTGGTCTTCAAAGTCGTCATGTCCAGAAAATAGTTGACGTGGGAATTCGGGGTCACGAAATGTCCCGGAATCGCCTTCAGTTGGATGTTCGGGTGGGCCTTGGAATAAATTTTGATCACTTCCTGCATACACGTACCTCCTCATCATGATCCAGTCAGAAATTCATACTGCGCACCAGCTGAATTTACAGTACAACCCGACTGCAGACCGCCAGCCAAGTACTTTCCCAGAGGCTTCACTGTAAATCCTGGCGGTCTACAGTTTACAGAAATCTTTCTGCCGATATATCTACTATACAGAAAATTCCTTCTTTCGTCAAGAAGAGTTACCAGAATTTTAAAACAGTTGTAAGGCGGCCCCGAATGGTATATACTGTTTTACGTAAGACTATCCCAGAAGATAAGAGGAATATCCGCCATGAAACATAGAATCCTTAAAATTGCAGCCGCCGCCTCAGCCGCTACAGGCATATTTCTGTCCCTGGGCTGGCCTTTTTTCGAGCTGACAGTCCACTGCAGGACCAAGCGGGATGTCAAGAAATGGTTCCGCCTGTCCCAGATGAAGGTCAATCATCCCAGATACAAATTCGAAAAAGAGTACGAAGCCGGCAAGGCATGGTGCCAGGGCCAGGCCATGCAGGACTGCCATATCAGGAGCGCAGACGGCCTTCTGCTGCACGCGTCCTTCTTTCCGGCAAATGACGCGGAGCGCATCGTCGTGCTATGCCATGGCTATAAAGGCAGCAGCTTCGGAGATTTTGCAAACATCGCAAGGTTCCTTCATGAGCATAAGTGCAGCCTGCTCTTCATCGACCAGAGATGCTGCGGAGAGAGCGAAGGAGACTTCATCACCTTCGGGGCAAAGGAGCAATACGATATCCAGGAATGGGCCTGGTATGCGGCCGGAAAGAACAAAGACAGGCTGCCCATCTATCTGTACGGAGAATCCATGGGGGCGGCGGCGGTACTGATGGCCGCGGGGCACAGGCTGCCAGAGGAAGTAAGAGGCCTCATCGCCGACTGCGGATTCCGGTCCATGAAGGGCCAGCTCCAGGATCTGGCCGCCAGGTGGTTCCACCTGCATTGGATCGGATTGCTGCTGTTTCGGGTAGACCTGTTCTGCAGGCTCCTGGGGGGCTTTCGCATGAAGGACGCCGATACGGCCAAAGCGCTGAAGACCAATAAAAGGCCTGTCCTGTTCTTTCACGGGGAAAAGGATACCTATGTCTATATGAAAAATTCCGTTCATAACCATGCTCTGTGCCGGGCGCCAAAGGAACTGGCAATCATACCGGAGGCAAGGCATCTTTGCAGCGCCTACGAACAGCCGGAGCTTTACCGGAAAAAGCTTCTGCATTTTTTTGCCACCTATGATAAGTAAGGAAAACCGCCGGCCCAGTCAGCCGGCGGTTTTGTGTCTCACCGGGGACTGCCCCCAGATGTCGGTTACTTTCATAAAAAGTGTCCGTTAAGTCCATAATAGGGTAGAAATCGCAGACAGAATGTGTTACGTTTGCAGGGAAGAGAACAGGGAGGTAAGTCAATGAGAGAATATTATCCGTTAACCGCGGCGCAGAAGATGCATCACGACTGGATCCAAAAGTACCGAACCCAACAGGTATCAGGCGTCAGCGTTGTGGCGTCCTTGCAGGCGCCTCTGGATTTCGGGCTTCTGAAAAAATGTCTCCAGCTGGAATTCGAGCGTTACGGCTGTATGAGGATCCGCTTTACGAAGCCGGATGAAAATGGAGACGTCAAACAGTATATCATAAAAAAAGAGACAAGGGATATCCCGTTTAAGGATCTGTCCGGCATGAGCCTCGCTGAGGCGGACCAGATGATGCAGCAGTGGGCTTACGAAACCTTTGAGGGGGACAACATCCCGATGTGCGATGTGACCATGGTAAAGCTTCCGGAGGGCTACAACGGATTCTTCATCCATATGGACCACAGGCTGATCGATTCCTGCGGGCTGGTGGTGATGATCAACGACCTGATGCAGCTTTATACCCACTACAAATTCGGCTCCGCCTATCCTGAAGACCTGGCCGTCTTCGAGGATGTGCTGGACAAGGACCTGAAAAGGGCCAATAACGAGAAACGCTTTGCCAAGGACAAGAAGTTCTGGGACGATCAGCTGGATGCCCTGGGCGAGCCCCTCTATTCCGATATCCAGGGGCCTGCCGTCCTTGAGGAGGCAAGAAAGCTGCATGGAAACGAAAATCTAAGGGCGGCGGACATCGAACTTAAAAATCTGTTCGTACAGGTGAAGGATTATTATCTGGAGCCGGAGCCCACAAGGAATCTGATTGCTTTCTGCATGAACCATCAGCTTTCCATGACGAACCTGCTGCTCCTGGGCATCCGCACCTACCTTTCCAAGGTAAATGACGGCCAGGAGGACATCACGATCGAGAACTTCATCTCAAGGCGCTCCACCCACGACGAGTGGACCTCCGGGGGGAGCCGGACGATCATGTTCCCCTGCAGGACCGTGATCCCCGCCGATATGGAATTCCTGGCGGCCGCCTATGAAATCCAGAACGTGCAGAACCGGATTTACATGCACAGCAATTACGACCCCGCCCTAATCCAGGATGAGCTGCGGAAGCGCTATCATACGCCGGAGAACACTACCTATGAGAGCTGCTACCTCACCTATCAGCCCATGCCGGTGAAGATGGACAATCCCCACCTGGTCAACATACCACAGCATTCCAAATGGTTCGCAAACGGCGCGGCCACCAAGAAAATGTACCTGACGGTATCCCATACCGGAAGCGGAGAGATGAATTTCTCCTTCCACTACCAGACCGCCCATTTACAGGAGCATGACATGGAGCTCCTCTACTACTATATGATGCGCATCCTCTTCAAAGGCATTGCGGAACCGGACATGACCATCGGGGAAATCATGGAACAGATATAATAATCAGCATTTTATTCAGGAGGAAAAAGATGACACAGGAAATGCAGTTCAAAGAAATCGTAGCGCAGTATTGCAACATGGATCCGGAGAAGATTACAAACGATATGAGGTTCCGGGAGGATCTGGGATTCAGCTCTCTCGACTTCATGTCCTTCCTGGGAGAGCTGGAGGATACCTTCGACATCGAACTGGAAGAGGAAAACCTGGTACAGATTCTCACCGTTGCGGAAGCTCTTGAGCTAATGGAAAGATTACAGGAAGAGGCGTAAGGCCGGTTCAGGATCGGAAGGGAGGGATACAAAATGCTCATCAGGGATATTTTAGAAGAGAGCGCCAGAAAACATGCCGACATCATGGCGGTAAAGTGGCTGGCAAAAAAGGAGATCCGGGAAAGAAGCTACCGCCATCTGGCGGAGAACATAGACATGGTGCGGAAGGGCCTGCTGGCGGAAGGATTCCGTGAAAAGCATATCGCTCTGATTGGAGCCAGCTCTGTGGAGTGGATTGAAAGCTACCTGGGCATCATTACAGGCAGGAACGTGGCCGTGCCGCTGGACGCAAATCTTCCCGGGGAGGATTTGGTGGATCTGATCGACCGCTCGGATTCCGAAGGGCTTTTCCTGAGCCCGAAGCACACCGTCCTTTTGGATGCAATCGCGGCCGGATGTCCGAAGCTGAAAAAAATATGGATCCTGCAGGAGCAGGAACCGGATGTGCCGGATGCCAGGGCCGCGTCTTTGCCGTCTCTGATGGATCTTTCCAAAGGCACAGACGCCGACTCGGACAGCCCCGCTCCCGGGGACACGGCCACCATCATCTTCACATCCGGAACCACCGGAAAGAGCAAGGGCGTCATGCTGACCCAGGACAACCTGGCCTCCAATGTGGCGGCCGTGGATTATGCCAGGGAGCCCGGAACCGTGATGCTCAGCGTGCTTCCGATCCATCACGCTTTCTGCCTCGTCATGGACTGGCTCAAGGGATTTTCCCTGGGGGCCACCGTATGCATCAATGATTCCCTTCTGCATATGGTCAAGAACATGGGGCTGTTCAAGCCGGACGTAATGCTCATGGTGCCGTTGATGCTGGAGACAATCTATAAAAGGCTTTCCGCCGCCAATCCCCTGCTTCCCAAAAAGCTGGTAGCGGCAAAGGCCTTCGGCGGGAACCTGAAAATCGTCTTCACCGGCGGCGCCCATCTGGATCCCTATTACATCGACAAATTTGCCGATTACGGAATCGATGTCCTGGAGGGATACGGCATGTCGGAATGCTCCCCGGTAATCAGCTGCAATCTGCCGGACGACCACAAGGCAGGCTCTATCGGCAGGCCTCTTTCCAATGTGGAGATATCGTTTGCGGACGGCGAGATCCTGGTGAAGGGCAGCAGCGTCATGAAGGGCTATTACAAAATGCCCGAGGAGACTGCAAAGACCCTGGAAGGCGGATGGCTCCACACAGGGGATAAGGGGTATCTGGACGAGGACGGGTTCCTGTTCATCAACGGACGGGTCAAGAACCTGATCATCCTTTCCAACGGCGAGAACATCTCCCCGGAAGAGATCGAGAACAAATTGGCCCTGGACAAGCTGGTGGGCGAGGTAGTGGTAACCGGCGAGAACAACGGGCTCACCGCCAGAATCTACCCGGATCAGGACGTGGTGGCGGCAAAGCGGATGAGCGAGGAGAAGATTCAGAAGGAGCTCCAGGCCTTTCTGGACAAATACAACAAAGGCCAACCCAGCTACCGCCAGATTACAGGGCTGGTCGTCCGGAAGCACCCTTTCATCAAAAATTCCACCAGGAAGATAAAGCGGCAGGACGTTCTGATCGACGAGGAGCTCCCTACGACATAAAGGGGAGCATGCCCGCGATAAAGGCCTGGGTCAGGATATCGGCCACCACCTCTGCCGGAGCCTGGAAATCCTCCCTGCTCCATTTGTGAAGGACGCCAATCGTACTGCCGATTGAACAGGCAATCATGTAGGATACTTCTTCTTTGCTGTGCTCGGAAGGCTCCGTATCCTGCATGACCTTCGCCACATAGCGGTGCAGCATGGTGATGGATTTCTCAAAGAACCCGTCCCCTCTGGGGCTTCTGAGCAGATTGGCCAGAAACGGGTTCGTCCTGGTGTAGTCGCATATCGTCAGGAAAAAGGATTTGCACATATCGTGGTCATTCTTCGGATGGAACGTCTCCATGAGGGAGAAGATGTCCTGGATTGTCTTATCCTCAATGGCCGACACAAGAGCCGGAACGTTTTCGTAGTGGTTGTAAAAGGTGCTGCGCACCACTCCGGCTCTTTTTATGATATCGGACACCGTTATCTTGTCCATGTCCTTTTCCTTCAGGAGCAAAAAGAACGCGTCATATATGGCTTCGTCAGCCACAAAATATCTTTCATCCTGTATCTCATGAGTCATGAAACAGCCGTACCCTTTCCCTGGTTGACCTTTCCGTTGCCTGCCAATCCCCGACGCCTGTGATTCGTAAACAACTCCATTCTACCTGAAAACCATGGGAAATGCAATTCCATTTTTATTGATGGCAGAAGGTTAGAACCGAAAGGAGACCGGAAAATGTCCGTCTATGATATCACGTTCAGCCCCACCGGGGGCACAAAGAGAGTTTCAGACCTGTTCACAGATGCTTTCTGCGGGCAGGGCAGCCACATCGACCTGACTGACCGCGGCATGGATTTCTCTGCTCTTTCCTTCCGCCAGGAAGACATCTGCATCGTGGCCGTCCCCTCCTATGGCGGGCGGGTTCCTGCCGCCGCGGCATCCCGGCTGGCCCGGATGAAGGGCAACGGGGCAAGGGCAGTCCTTATCGTGGCCTATGGGAACCGGGCCTACGAAGGCACTTTCGCGGAGCTGCAGGATGTCCTGGAGAATGCGGGGTTCTCCTGTACGGCGGCGGCTGCCGTAGCCGAGCACTCTATCATGCGCCAGTACGCAGCCGGACGCCCAGACGCGGAGGACGGGAAAGAGCTTGCTGCCTTTGCCGCATCCGTCCGCGCCAAGCTGGACTCCCCCTCCAGACAGACGCCACCTGCCCTTCCCGGGAACCGAATCCGATTTTCCTGGTTCATGTGCTTTTGGTTTGTCTGTATTTTCTTTGACATATATACCTCATTTCTACTGCGGACATGGGGTATATATAATACCTGTAACAGGAACGGAGTGTAAGACTAAATTCAGCCCAGAGTGGAATTTACTTTTTCATTTAACCTTCAGTGGAAGCATTTCAAAAAAGGCTTGCATTTTCCTGAAAATCATATATACTATCTTTATACCGATATTTTCACGTCAAGTGAATCTTTTTATCATGCATGGCTCGTGGCCATGGTATTGGCGTATCGCCGAATTATCATTGAGGAATGTTACAGGAGAAGGGAGAATTGCATATGGCAGAGAAGAGAGGAACTATTGTGTATGAAGGGATCCGGAAAGTAATCAATGGGAAGGCGATTTTCATGCGCCAGTGCCTGTGCTACAAGGAAGTCGTAAAGATGGTCGTGAAAAGCTTGGAGGAAGGTACACTGCCTGGCGGGCTGCAGCACGATGCGTTATACCTGCGGGACAGGGGGGTTGCCAGCCTGACATTTTATGAGAAGGACCTGGAGGAGCTTTTTGACCGGCTGTTCCTGGGAAAGCTGGCCAGGTTCAAAAAGGAATCGAACGACCAGATTTATGAGCTGTACACGCTGCCGATGTCCCGAAACGGGGAGGAAATCGAGCTGGATGTCACATATCCAATGGTCTACGGCATTGTCAACAATGACAGGTGCAGGGCCGCGATCGCGGCAGAAATAACGGAACGGGACGAATATTACGCATGCTATGAGCAGTCAGGATATAAAAACCCATACTTTGAAGGCTTTTTCCGGGCGGAACAAATCTGGGACGCCCGCCTCTTACTGGGACTGTTGGACAGGCTGCGCCGGGACAGGGAGGATGAGGGCTGCTACCGCCAGCTAATGAGGATCATTTATGCCGGATACGGCCATATTAAAAGACAGATCAAAACAAGGAATGTGATAACCGGGACGATGGCGAAGGAAATCCTGGGCAGGGATATCCCGGACGAGAATGCCATGCTGCCTACGGTAAGCAGAATGATGCTGCTGATGGTGATGGCCGAGGACATGGGAATCCCCTATGAATGGGATTATAATACGCTGGTGATGCTCCATTTCTTCGAGAGCGCCATTGACCAATTGACGAACGGGGAGAGGGCCTATGGGGATCTGAACGATTTCGATACAGATCAGACGGAATTTTTCCAGCAATATGACGAAAAGTATTTCTCGCACAGCTCCCTGCTTGGGATGCTCCGCGAAGGCGGGCTGGAGCAGATGTCCGACCTGGCGCTGCGGGTTTTCGGCCTGTATCAGATGAGCCCGAGGAAGTTCTGGGGATATGACCTTTCAGAGGAAGAGACCAGATGCCTGATACGGCAGCGTGAGCGGTGGTCGCAGCGCACATATGCCACAGGGCTGATGCTGGCACAGCTCTGCAAGTACATCCGGCAGCTGGAGGAGCAGTCCCTGCTGGCTTCGAAAGACTACGCGGGAATGCAGATCCAACTCACGCAGCGTGAAAAGGAGGAAATCCGCCTGCGGCAAAAGCAGAAAGAAAGGGAGCTGGCGCAGCTTGCTGCAGAAAAACGCGGGCTGCAGAATACGATTTTGAAACAGGAGCAGGAACTGCGGAGACTGCAAAAGCAAGCGGCCGGACAGAAACAGCAGATAGCCGAGCAGCAGACTGAGCTGGGGGAAATGCGCTCCTATCTCTATTCCCTGAGCGAAGGCTGGGAGGAAGGGAACGCGGAAGCCCACGCTGAGACAAAGCTGTCCGAATGGAGCGAACAGAAAGTGCTCGTGGTGGGCGGGCACACCAACTGGCAGAATAAACTGCGGGAGCTTTTCCCGAAATGGCAATTTATCTCTGCAGGCCAGAACAACCTGGACGATAAGATGATAAGGGGAAAGGACTGTATCATATGCAACACGGAAGTCCTGGCACATTCCTGCTACTATAAGATATTATCCGGCAGGAAAAAGCGGCAGAAATTATGCTATGTGCACAGCAATAATATCCAGAAATGCTTACGGGAGCTGGCTCAGCAGCTGGGAGGCTGACATCACATCGCGAATAGAAGTCCGTCTATCGTCTCACAAAAGCCTCTTTCATCCATAACTAGAATCACGCCCGGCCATGCAGGACATCCCGGAAGAGAAGGTGGCGGAAGCGGCCGGACGCTGCAACGCCGGGCCTCCAGTCGTTTCGAAGCAAACCAGCTTCACCGAGGTCCGGCAAAATCTTCAGAATCTTCCCACCTACATACCACATCCAGCCACATTGAAATCATACGTATCTTCCCTCGGATTCTTATAACCCTCAAACGCCTCTACCCTCACGAGCGAAAAAAAGAATCCAAAGTTGGAATTCGGTCTCTCCAATGCCTGCTTCCGCGCATATCCTTTCACTGACAGCAGATACTTTCCGGAAGGAACCTCATATTTAAAACTCGAGTATAGTCGATTTCCATCCAATGTCTGATACGAGTTGTCAGTTCCGGAATAAAAGCACATTATTCCATATGGCGTTTTGTATGTACCTTCCTTACCGCTATACTCCTCTTCCTGAAACGTATAAAAAGAACCGATATCAGAAATCCACAGACTATCCTTAATTTCAATATTGAATCCGTCATACTCCATTCTCTCTTCCCATGCATCATCAAAAGGTACATCGCTTCCTTCTAATTTAATGACATAATCTATGGAATTAATCCCTGCAAAAGGAATCCAAATGCCCTCCTTCTGCGCATCTAAATAAAAGTCCTTATTCTTTTGAAATTTCTCCAAGAGTTTTTTGGTCCGAACTCTTTTTTTCTTTAAAAAATCCTGTAAGACCTCCAATGAAAATACACATATCCCATAACTTCCGGTACTCAAAATTTTATCCATAGCTGTTGCCTCCTATTTTTCAGCTTCACATATGCTATCACGCGCTGCTTTTTTCCGGGCTGCCTCCATTCTCTCCGCCATTTCCTTCAGTGCGTTGTCTGGTCTTTCGGGGAAATCGGAGGAAGGATGTTGTAGTTGTTCCATACCATAGCCGGTCCAGTTCACGCTTTTCCTTTGAGTAGCTGTATCTCCTCCTTAACTCCAAAAGGGTCATTATGCCATCTCTTCCAGTCGTCCATATATCTTCCGTCATCGTCAAACTCATAATATTGTGTTTCATATTCCAGATAGATCCCTTTATTTTCTACTTTGCGGCAGAATTCTTCGATTTCCTTTCGGGTGGGCATATAGGAAACTTTCTTTTCTCCTGTAAGCGATTGCAGGAAGCCTTGCCGGACATTTATTCAATTGTTTTGTAATCTGTTGTATGTAGTCCATTTTGAGTATCCTTTTCATAAGTATTTTCATAATGCTGCCTGAGTACGCTAAACACTTTTCTGACCAGAAATGATTGCACTGCGGATAATATGTCTTATCGGAAGCAATCCCTTCGCTTCCGATAAAAGGCGCGTTCTTTGCGCCGCATTCAACTATAGGAAGCTGCACTTGCTTCCTATAGTCTCCCGCTTCCCCAGTGCCTTTTTTCACATAGCGCTTGCTGTTTTTACTTTCCATATCTTTTTAACGCTTCCATCATTTTCCACAGATTGCAACCAATATTATCAACCAACTCACTCTCATTGCCTGAAAATTTCTTTGCCTGCTCAACAGCCTTGTCTATGTAGGGCATATAATTTTTTGCAAAATTAATTCCGCTCTTTCCATGATGTGCTCTTTCAGAGACCTCTTTACTTACAAATGTATGCTGTTCGGATACTTTTCTGTTTTCCTTAATTTCACTTAAGCAATCACCAAATTCCTCCTCTATATCTGATAGATGCATTAACAGCCAAAACTCAAAGCAAGGATTTGCAATATAACATTTATAATGGTTATCTCTGCAATGCTCAATGCATTCGAACATATTAGATTCTGAATGAGTCTGCATATCTCTATCTATCAATACAGCAAATTCATCCAATCCTTTATTGTACTTTTTCAAGTATTTCCGATAATTAATATCATAGCCGATTTTTCTCAATTCAGTAACAAACACATTTCTTTGCTTTTTACTATGAAACACAACCTGCCGGGTAGCCAAAAAAGCGCAGACTGCCCCTGT
>NZ_CAJUCP010000096.1 GCF_910585425.1 uncultured Acetatifactor sp.
CGACGACCTCCGCCGTGACAGGGCGGCGCTCTAACCAACTGAGCCACTGGGCCATGCTTCATAATGGACTGCACTACCATCCTGCCGCGCAGGACTGTCATGCAGACTGACAATTGCGGTGAGATTGCTCTCAAATGGACCTTCGGGGACTCGAACCCAGGACCGACCGGTTATGAGCCGGTTGCTCTAACCAACTGAGCTAAAGGTCCGCATACCCTTTCGGGCTCTAAATGAAGCTGAATGCGGAATTTCTGAACCTACTCTAAAAATATGTGTTCTCGGCTGCTGCATCAATCTCTTCAACGTCCTTATTATATACAAATGGTTCGTGATTGTCAAGGATTTTTATAAGTTTATTTTTTCACTGTATTTTGTCACTTCATGACAACAAGTTACAGAAATAGCCGCCCTCCCGCGACAGGATAAGCGGCTATTCCCCCGCAGCTTTGCTACAGTTCTCCATTCAGTCGTTCATCTGGATGCATCGTAAGCTTTTCTGGCTTCATCCGCCTGATTGCGGAAATAATCCGTGTCCTCCCGCACATAGTCATAAGGGCTGGTCTCGCACCATTTTACCCGGCCCTCCAGAGCCTGCCAGGTGTCGTAAAGCTGCTGTCTGCTCCCTTCCTCTTCCTTATTTTTGCGCCACATCTCCATGTCAGCGGCAATCGAGGCCGACTCAGCCTTCAGCCATTTTCCGGCGCTGCTGTTTTGGAAGCTCTTGGAACCGGTGCCGTTGACCGTGATGTCGATCATGTCGAAAAGGTATTTGGAAGCCACGCCGGCTACCACGACGGCCCCTAAGGTCTCAATGGTATCCAGGATCTCCTGACGCTCGCTGTAGACCAGCGCGTAATGGACACCTTCCGCAATCCCCTTATCGTACAGCTCCCCGTCCCGGTACTGCAGAAAATCCACCTGTCCTTCCAGGAAGCCGTCACGATAGACGCCGCCATAATACTCGAACCGGTCGCCCGTCGAGCTTTCCGTGCCGGACCACCCCTTTCCCGTAAGCGCCCCGTTGACAAATGTACCCTCGTAAATCCGGCTCTCCCAATTCTCCCGACTTCCGGCACCCAGATATTCCCGGTGCATCATCATCGAGCCCGTTCCGTTGGGAGCGCCCCCGGCCCATTCGCCGGAATATGTGATGACGTATTGGGTGTCCCCTTTCCTGTACGAGCCGGAGAACACTCCTTCTCCATAAGGTGCCGTAGATTTCCAGTCCCCGGTGTAGCTGCCCGCGTACTGTCCGTAAGCGTACTCCTGCCCGTCCACATTGCGTATGGGCATATCGCACTCATGGTCCTTCAGGAGCTGAATCTCGTTGGACAGGGTCGATACCTTGATATCCCACCGTTCGTAGTCGTCAAAGGTGAGCGTGTTGTCCTCGTTTTCCGCCAGAACCTCCTGAAGGTCTTGCTGCAGCCCAAGAATCTCATCGCAGGCAGGGCAGGAGCGCAACTGGCCCATTCCCTTGAACAGCAGCACGCCCGCTGTCAGGACAAGGGCCGGGATTGCCGCTTTCTTCCAGAGATTCTTTTTCCTGTCCGATGGGGCAGACCGGGCGGCGGGCGCCTCGTTTTCAGGCTTTCGGGCTTCGGCGGGCGCCTCTGACGGCAGCCGGGCGCCGCACCGGCCGCAGAAGTTTGCGGAAGACTTGTTGTCCATTCCGCAGTTAGGACATTTATGCATGTTTGTTCCTCCTGATTTCAGTTCCGCATCTGCCCCGCCCAGCACCCAGACATGGGCAGAGAATTTCCGGGGCAGACGCTGTTATAAATTAGCTATCGACATTTCCCAGCCGGACTATTTTATATGCATTGAGCCCTGCGCCGAGGGGGCACCCAAACTCTCCGGGCGCTCCGGCGGCTCCTGAACGGGCCCTAATCCGCCCGGACGTATTCGCCTATGGCACACCATCCGCCGGAAGTCTCGTACTCCTCGCCCAGAATGGTCGTTACGGATATCCCAGCGGGAATCTCGATCTCCAGAGTGAGCAGGTCGCTGCTTTTGTCGTAAACCAGCCGCAGGGCATAGTCCTGCATACCGGCTTCCTGCCCCAGGTGCGGAAGCGACTGATACCATTGGGCCGAGAAGTACAGCGCGCCGTCCTTGTACTCCGTCTCTGACATGGGACAGGTGTACAGCTTGGCATCCAGCTGCACGGCATTCTCAGTGATGCCGATATAACCCGGGAACGTCATGCCTACGGTGGCATCGGTGGCGATTATCCCCTTCTTGTCCCAGTAGCCCTGAATCTGCTCCAAAAAGCCGTCCTCCTTCCCCCCGCCTGTGCCCTGGGAAAAGAACAGCCTTAGGATCACCACCGCCAGGACAGCCAGGGCAGCGATGCCGACAGCCTTGTAATTGCGCCTGGGCATGGGGAGGGCCTTCTCCGGGACGGTTCCCGCATGTGGCGCAGGCCCCGGCGCGGAGGCTGCCCCGGATGTCTTCGGCCCCTCTTCCACAGAGGCCCCGCAGTCGGGGCAGAACTTTGAGCTGCCCTTGATTTTGATTCCACAATTCGTACAAAATGCCATTTTTATTTCCTCCGATTTCTGAACTTTTACATAAGTGCCGACTCTAATCATTTGTGATACCAGACAGCATAGGTTCCATACCCAGCTTGCGCTGCATACAGAAGATTGACAGCATCCGGATATATCCTGTCCTCATACCCCTCCGGGACCAGGCCTGCCGGGTAGATTGTATAGGTTCCGTAACTGAACTCAATCACAATAGAGCCATCCCCCTGTTCGGTGAGAGACAGCGGCTTTGAACCGTAGTGGTTGTACGCACCCGAACCGCTCTTATTTCCCCATCCGCTGCAGATTCCGTTTTCATCCAGGGCCACAGGCCACTCGTAGTCATCTGTCGTAGGAATGTATTCACCAATATAATCGGCCGGCAAAGTCTCTATCACCTGCGCTTCCGCAGATGGCTGCGCATCATCCCCGGAGCCCTCCGGGGAATCCACTTCCTCACCCTCCGGCATGGCAGTCGGCTCCGGCTGCAGCAGCTCCGCCAGGCTGGCGTCATCCTCAATCTCTTCAGCCACAAAATCCGGAATGCCGCTGACATCAAATCCTGCCGTGGTGATGGAAGCAGCCTCCCCGTCACGAACCATTTTTGCTGCCTGTCCGGCGGAGATGGTATCAGAGGCCAGAACGCTGCCATCCCCGTCAAAAACGGTGCATTCCACTTCGCCCTTCAGCAGATAGACGCACATCAGGTTTTCGTCCGCCACTTCTGCCCAGCCGCAGGTGCCACGGATTCCAACCGTCATAGTGGAAGTGCGGATATCCATAGACTCGTCCTCCGCCAGGGGTTCCGTGACATTGAAGAACAGGCTGCCATGTTGGACATAGAGCTCCAACAGTCCGCCGTCTTGCCGGACTTCGGCTTCGCTTCCTTCATCTATTTTGGCCAGTTTGGTGTCATCTAGGTTAATCCAACCATAGCTGGCTGCCTGTGTACACACCCCGTAGCCGCTGTACAGGCCGAGGTTTTCCATAATCTCTACGTTTTTCCCTTTGGCGTCGTCCACCTGTACCGCCCCCTCAGTCTTGATAAGGTGCATGGTAGCCGCAGCGTTCTTGCTGCCGCAGGCAGACAGCAGAAAAAACGACAGCAGGAAAAGCGCCGGTATTTTATATTTCCTCCGATTCATGTAAGATTCTCCTTATAAAGGCGCACCTCACCGGAACAGCCCGACAGGTGCGCCTGTTTTATTGATACCACGCTTTATTTTGTTCTTAATACCGTTTAAAAATGGGTGTTTGGATTATCAGAAAGTGATAATGGTCAATTGCGACTCCATGCTGATTTCGCTTTGCAGCTTATCGCGCTGTTTATTGAGCCATCCTTCAATGACCGTGCCGGAGTGGGTCCGAACCGTTACCGGCCGCTCAAAAGACAAGTACAAAACCTCTTCCAGGGCAATGACGACCTGGTCAATCGTAAAGTCTCCTTCAAATGTATAGTCTGTTACTCCCAGGCTTTTTCCATAATCATATTGGACTACAGCATCTATTTCTGTCACGCTGGCAGGGATGGTGAGTTCTGTCATCGGACAGCCATAAAACACATCCCTGGCAAAAGAAACCAGGCCATCAGGAAGCGTGACTTCCGTCAATGCACAATTGTAGAACGCTTTCCCGCCAATCGCAGTTACACCTGCGGGAATCTGGATGCTGCTTAAGCTTGTGCAGTCTGCGAACATCAACTCCTGAATTTCGGTGATGCCACTGGGCAAAGTGACGCTGGTCAAGCTGCCGCAGCCTGAAAACGCTCCCCAGGCAATGGATGTCACACTTTCCGGAATGTCCAGACTGGTCAGGCCACACCCTTGAAAAGCCCCGGCGCCAATGCTTGTAAGGGTGCCCGGAAGCACGACCTCCGTCAGATTCGAGCATCCTGAAAATGCTCCGCGGGTGATTTCCGTGATTCCCTCTTCTATGACAACTTTTTGCACAGATGCATTGATCGCATCCGTATCTGTCTCAAAGGTAGCAGTTGCTACGATGTCTGTCCAGCCCTCCGAGACGCTGCTATCGTGAAACCCTGTAACCGCTCCGCCGCCGGAAATGGTCAGTACACCCTCCGCAAAAGAATAGCTCGGCTCACCGGGCGCAGCAGGAGGAGTTGTGGATTCCGCGGCAATCTCGCTCTCTTCTGGGGGAGCTTCCGCCTCTGTGGATTCCGCGGCAATCCCGCTCTCTTCTGTGGAAGCTTCCGCCTCTGCGGATTCCGCGGCGGAAGCCCCGTCCTCATCCGTCAGCTCGTCAAAGCGTTCCGCTACATTGCCGGAACTGCTTTCCACGCTCTCCATGCTCTCCTGTGTCGGCTTGCTGTCCTTCCCACCGCAGGCGGTAAGGGGGGCCGCCAGGGCCAAGGTCATTAATAGTGCTGTGATTTGTTTTGCTTTCATTTTCGTTTGCTCCTTTTTTTAATTTTCAGAGCAGACCATATCTATGACATGGTTGTCTCTGTCGTTCCCATCGGTTCAGCCATCAGGGGCAGGGCGTCCGCCCCACCCCCAAAGCTTCCCCAATGAGACGACAAAAGCGGCGCAGGGCCTTTAATCCCTACACCGCTGACAACGCACATAAACACCATTCCCCCCTTGATAACTGATACGAAAGAGGGTATAATGACGATGGGTGCAATTATTTTGCTGTGTGGGAGGTGTCGTCTCCTGCATAGGGGCGTGAACGGCGGCCACCGTTCACGTCCTGCCTTTTTGTCATCTCATATGTTATTTTACATCATGATATGCCAGATTGCAAGAGAAATCGACGCGGTTCGCAGTCCGCCGCGCTTTTTATACTCTAAACGATGCCGCATATTCGAGGACGGGAGCGCCGCGGCGGCAGCTTTTTGGGCAACAAAAAATCAACCTATCAGAGAAATGTACATGGGCAGACCCCGGGCCTGTTCCACTTATCTTCCTGATACGTTGACTGTAATTTTCCGATGCACCGAAATAAGGACTTCCTCCCAGTGAATTCGGAACTTCGCGTTTTGATGACTCCAACGGGAATCGAACCCGTGTTACCGCCGTGAAAGGGCGATGTCTTAACCGCTTGACCATGGAGCCGCTGCAACCTTAACAAATGATATGATATCACATTTCCCTATGCTTGGCAAGAGGGAAATTTACAATTTTCGAAGCACAATTTTTGAAATTTTTGAAGCATCGAAAAAAATGTCATATGCCGGCACATTTTGACAGTCCATGGAATAAAATATACAAATGGCCCGAAATTGCGCAGGGGGACGGAGCACCGGAAACGTCACGGGCATGTCGGGCGGACTGAAGGCAGTCCCGCGCCTTGAGGAGGAAGGTATGGGAAATCGTTTGGTATGGGATGAACGGTATAATATAGGGGTTGAAATCATCGACAGGGAGCACAAAAAGCTCTTCGGCATTCTCAATAAGCTGTTCGACTTTGGAAACAGGGCGGAGAAAAGCCACTTTGCCTGCCATGAGGCGATAAAGTATTTCAAGGATCACGCTATCCAGCATTTCTCGGACGAGGAAGCCTATATGGATTCCATAGATTACCCGGGGCTTAAGGCCCACAGGCGCATCCATAAGGATTTCCGGGAGCGGATGCTCCCTGCCCTTGAAAGCGAGCTGGAGATGACGGGATTCTCCGCCACCTCCATCCACCATTTCCTGGGCGTGTGCGCCGGCTGGCTGATTGCGCATACCATGATCGAGGATCATATGATTGTAAGCGGCGAGCCCGTCATGCACTGGGAGAACCTGCTGCCGGAGGAGGAACAGGCCATGATGGGGCAGACCGTCGCCAGCATTCTACACAGCATGTTCCGGCTGAATCCCCAGTTGATCAGCAATTATTATGCCGGGGAGCAATTCGGCAGAGGCATCTGCTGTCGGCTGGCCTATAGCGACGGAGAGAAAAAGAGCTGGGAATTCCTCCTGCTTTTCGAGGAGCAGCTTGTCGGCAGCATCATCGGCAATGCCGTATCGTCGAAATCGGAAACGACGGACATGATGCTGTCCAATGTGGCCAGTTATGCGGCAACGCAGCTTGTAGAGCGCGTCAGGCGGTATTTTCCGTCACTGAAGCCTCTTGTTCTGAAGGAGGAACAGATTCTGACCTACGAGCAGTTCTACAGGATGTACGAGGGGCTGAGCCCCCAGTTCAGCTTCCTCTTCGACACAGGCAAAGGGTACTTCGCTTATTGCATGGCCGCTTCCCACATGCCCCTTTCCGGGGACGGCATCACAGCGGTCGCTAAGGACGCTGTCGCTGCGCTTGAAAGCCGTCTGCGCCTTGACGATTCCCTGCCGCATCCCGGTCCCGACAGCGCCGTGGAATCCGAAGCAGACCGCCGGAAGATACTGGTAGTGGACGACTCGGACTTCATGCGCAGGGCCATGCTCGACCTGCTGGGCCGGGATTATGAGGTGCTGACGGCAGATTCCAGCATGTCCGCCATCCGAAGCATCACCCTTGCCCGGCCGGATCTGGTGCTGCTGGATTACGAGATGCCCGTCTGCAACGGAGGCCAGATGCTGGAGATGATCCGCTCGGAAAAAGAATTCGCGGATATCCCCGTCATCTTCCTCACCTGTCGGGTGGACAGGGCGAGCGTGGAAAAAGCTATCTCCTTAAAGCCTGAGGGCTATCTGTCCAAATCCCTCTCCGCAGAATCCGTGAAAAGGGAAATTGACCGGTTCTTTGAGAAGAGAGAGCGGCGGTGATTGCCGTTCCGTTGTGGATATCAATCATATAAATATCACAAGGCGACAGCTCCATATTTTCGGTGGATAGGCTGTCCGCAAGTTCAGCGGACTTGGTCTTAAGCATTTTTTTGATATCGCCGCCCGCAATTTCTTCTTCGCTTAGGCCATTCAGGTAATTTTGCATTTCATCTCTGAATGTCAGCAGCGCCTTATCCCGCTCTGCTACTGATACAAGTTTCGGGGCGTTGACAGAATAAGCGACATTCGCCTCAACGAAACAGGAAAAACCATATACCGTCTCCCCGTCCTCGTCCAGATAGTCGCAAGGTCTGCTTTGTTTGGAGATCGGCATAGAAAATGTAAGCTCTTCCCCCATATGCTCGCAATACAATTCCTGGGACGAAAAGGTTATCGTGGTTGTGAAAAAGGCGTAGTTTTCGTCACTGGGAGATATGGTGCTTATCACATCAGCTACTGCGGCAAGGAACTCTGTCAATTCATCAGGCGTGGAAGCAAGTGCCGCGTTAAAATCGGCTACGCTCTGCTGTCCATAGCCCTCGGTCTTGTATGCAATCAGCTTTTCATAGGCAGCAGACGCAGCAGGGGAAACGGTGGGGCTTGAAGCCCCATTTGCTGACGTCACAGGTCGGCTGATGGTGTTGCCGCTCTGCCCGGCATCATTGTTTTGTTCCGGCGATGAATTCCGCAAAGCCAAATCACTCTGGCCTGCGCACCCTGTCAGCGCGCTTACCATTAAGAGGGCGGCAAAGATGATGGGTAAACATTTTTTCATAGTAGAATCTCCTTTCTGTGAACAGCGTTTTTTTACCTTTCCGGGTACAGTTAAAGAATACCGCCCTGACTTGAATCTACTTTGAATGGAATATGTTTTTTATGTGGAGAAACGCAGATTTGCGCAAAAAAGGCGGCAAGCCAAATGCCCGCCGCCTGTGAAATATAAGCGCTAAAACTGCAGGTCAACGATAACGCCTTGAACAGTATTAGCAATTTCAATTTTCGCACCATGCAGATCAAGAATCGTTTTCACTATATACAACCCTAATCCTGTGCCGCCAGTCTGCCTGTTTCTTGACTGGTCTACCCTGTAAAATGGTTCAAACAGTTTGGAAATAGCTTCGTCGGGGATATGTGCGCCCGTATTTTCAATCGTAAGGGTGGTCGTCTCAGCTTCTTTCCATAACTTTATCAATACCTGATTTCCGGCTCCCGAATACGCCGCCGCATTTCCCAAAAGATTATCCAGCGCTTTTTGGAGCAGCTGCATATCGCCTGAAATATAAACCTCCGGGGATATGGATCGGCTGATTGTCAAATCCTTTTGCATGAATAAATCTTCAAACGCTGTAATGCGGTCAATTATGAGATTGCTGAGATTAAGATTGGTTTTTTTGCAGGTATGACCCGGAGCATCCAATCGGGATATTGTCAAAAGCTCCTGTACCATTTTTCCCAAAGTGTCCGCAATTTCCAAAGACTGTGCGAGATATGTTTCCCGGTCTTTATAGCGCCCCACTTGATAGAGCATGCCTTGAAGCTGCCCTTTGATAATGGTGATGGGCGTTTTCAATTCATGGGAAGCTGCCGCAAAAAATTCTACCCGCTGCTTTTCAAGCCGTCTCTCCATGTCAATATCAGCCTGCAGCTTTTGGTTCGCTTCCTGCAATTCCGAAAGAGCCACCTCCAATTTCCGGGAAAGCGTATTCAGGCTGTCAGATAACACGCCTATTTCATCTGCTCGCCCCACAGGGCAAAAGCCGCTAAAATCCATATCTGCCATTTGCTTTGAAAGTTTGCTCACTTTTTTGATAGGCGCAGTCATATACCATGAATAGAAAAAGGCGGAAATGACAGAACCTAATAATACGACAAGGCAAAGCACCGGGAGCGTCCCTTGTATGGCTTCTTCTGTCTGGGTATGTTTTGCAGGATTCCTTGTCACCAATAATGTATAAATCGAATCGCTGTCAGCAAATGAAACGGTGTAGGGTTTTGTTTTTTCTTTCTTTTCATAATCCGTAATCTGCCCACCGACAAGCTGGTCAATATCATGTAAGCTCACTTCCTGTCCGTCAGCCTGAAAGAAATGCAGCTCAAATTCATTTTCGTATTGTTCCTCTATCAAGTCAGACTCAGCTTCAAGAAACATATAAGCGTATTCCTTTTCGGTTCTCGAAAATTCATCCGGCAAAAAGCTAAGCTCCAAATCCACATCTTCTATGTCATACTGATAGTTTTTGGGGGCAGCCTGTAAAATGAAACTATATGTTGTAAAACAGCACGCCGCTATCAGCAACAATGTCAGCAAAAAAACTTTAACAGATAATCGGCTTTTCATCTTCCTTATCAATTCTGTATCCCACCCCTCTGATCGTTTCTATGTAATCGGCAGCGCCCAGTTTTTTCCGCAGGTTCTTTATATGCGTGTCAATAATCCGTTCTTCCCCGAAAAACTCATACTTCCAAAGCGTCTGCAGCAGGTTCTGCCGCGTCAGGATCCTGCCCTGGTGCGTTATCAGCTCCCGCAGAATCTCAAACTCCCGGGGCGTGAGGTCAATGCTTTCCCGCCGGGCATATACCCGATATCCCTCTAAATCCAGGGTAAGGTCTTTGTAGGTGATTGTCTGCGGCTCGTCAGACTGTTTTGCAGAGCGGCGCAGGACAGCGGCAATTTTCCGCAGCAGGACAGGCATGGAGAAGGGCTTTGTAATATAGTCGTCGGCCTGTAGATCCAGCCCTTTGAGTTGATCCGCCTCGCTGTCCAAGGCGGTCAGCATGATAATGGGTACATCGGACTTTTGCCGGATAACCTCGCAAACGCCGTATCCGTCAATTTTGGGCAGCATGATGTCGAGCAGTATCAAATCAAAGCTCTGTTCGGAATACCTCGCAAGGGCTTCCACGCCGTCAGCCGCCAGCACCACACGATATCCGGCTTCCTGTATAAAGTCATGCAGCAATGCCTGTATGGATAGATCGTCCTCAACAATTAAAATTTTACTCATAGCACACCTCTGACTGTAATTATAACAGAGTAATATGAATCTATTGTGTAGATTTGAAATTTTTTCGTGCAAAAAAGGCGGTACAGCCCTTGTAACCGGGGCGATACCGCCTGATCTGAAACGACTTGCCTTTCACCGAAAACCCAGCCTCCGCCCTCAGCAGAAGAAAATCTGCAGGGCGTGGTACAGATGAAGCTGCCATGCCTTCATATCATGGACTCCTCCAGGGATGGTGTAGAAGTCGTAGTTCTTCCCCCTGACAAGCTGAGGGCAGGCCTGCTCCGCCTTCTCCATGATTTCCTTATGCTCCGGGTAGGCAATGTCCTTGTCCCCGTTGCAGCAGAACAGGTAATCCAGCTTCAGCCCCCTGGCCTCTCCCTCCGACAGGGTCTTCCTGATGCGCTCCACCTCAAGATCCCGCTCGCCCTGGGGGCCGCAGCAGCCGGAGAAAGGCCCGTACCAGGAGAACAGGTCGAAATTATTGTAAAAAGCAGCCCGGTAAGTGGTCATAGAACCCAGGGACAGCCCTGCGAACGCCCGGTGGCTCCGGGTCTTCACCAGATTTTCCTCACTGACATCGCCCTCTGTCCAGGTGGAGAAAGCGCTCTCCACGGCGGGAATCAAGTCCCGGCGCAGCTCATACCGGAAATGCTCCGTGATGTCCATGTCCTTGTCCGCCTCCTCGCCCCGGTAATAGGTGGGAGTGACGATGATGCAGGGCTCGCAGATCTTCTTCGCCATCATATTGTCAAGGATGGTCACGGTATCCGGGTAGTCCCTGAACCACCAGTCCTGATTCACCCCGCCTCCGTGGAGGAGGTACAGCACATTGTACTTCCGGCTTTCATCGTAGCCGCAGGGAAGGTACACCCAGGCTTCCTTGTGCATGGGATGGCCGGCGTCCCCCTCATAGGTCTGTGTGTCATAGGAAAACTTCCTGACCTCTCCCCGCTTTTCATTTTCCGCCGTCATTTCGGCTGGCATTTCATAAATATATTCCATTCTGATACATCCTTTCTTCCCCTCGGGATTTACGTCTGCTCCAGGTCTACGGTTTCCGCCCCGGAGCCTTACAATCTGCAGCTCCTCCGGCTCCGGGGGCGTTGTCATATCACAGCAGGGCGAAGGACAGCAGGCTGGCTTTCCCCCGTCCTCTGTAGGTAAAATACAGCGCCTGTACCCCGTCCGGCATTTCGATGTCCGCCTCATAGTCCTCCCACACATTGGTGTACACCACCGGAATCCGGGCCAGGACTTCCCCGTCCCACTTCGTCCGCACCTCAAAAGTGCCGTCCGCATAGCCGCGCACCGTGATGCGGATCTTCGTCACGCCCCGCATGTCAAAGTATTTGAATCCCGCCGTGGCCGAATCCGTGATATTGGCGATGTACCCGGGTTCCTCGTCCCCGTCCCTGCCGTCCTGCATCACCCTGGGCTGCTTGTCGCCGCCCACATGGCCCGTGGGCTCATCCGTGAACAGGCGGCACAC
>NZ_CAJUCP010000097.1 GCF_910585425.1 uncultured Acetatifactor sp.
CCGCCGCCCGCCAGAAAGCTGTATTGTTCCTACTAATTGGGGATAACACAGTTGAAGGAAGTGGGCATTACTTCCGTTGACCAGTTGCCCAAGACGATTGAAGAGTTCGAGGCCCTCTGCGACAAGCTCATGGAGGCTAACGGCGGCCCGGTGCTCCCTGCCTGCAAGAACTACATCGACGCTCAGTTGGGAGACTTCACTCCTTTCTTCCACGCCTATGAGACATGGGCAGGCGGCTGGTACGACAACAACGGCACCCTGGAATACGCAGGCCTCAGAGAGGAAAACAAGGAGATACTGACCAAGCTCAACGAGTGGTACAACAAGGGATATTTCAAGAAAGACTTTGCAGCCTATGATATCTGGGCAGCGGATTCCCAGGTGGTAAGCGACATCGTGGCCGGAAAGTACGCCATCGTACCCGGTTCCTGGTGGATTCCCAACTGGCCGCTGAACAGCAATAAGGTGGAGCACCCCGAAGCGGACTGGGTAGTCGGGCCAAACCTCTCTCTGGACGGAGAGCAGCCTGACATCATGATTTCCCGTTATCCCGTGAACAACTTCATCGGCGTAGGCCTGAACTGCGAGCATCCTGAGGTAATCTTCAAGCTGATATACTGGTCATTGCAGTATACCCTGAAGAACAGCCCTCCTGAGGTGCAGAACGCCATGACCGAGGAAGAGAAGACAGAGTGGAACAGCTATGTGTACACATGGGTGCCCTGGAGAATCTATTCTCCTACCTGCCTGCGCCAGAACTTTGAGGTCATCAACGAGTTCGCAAAGCAGGGCAAGACAGAGATCAGCGTGGAGGAAGCGCCCCGCAACAACGAGTTCTGGGGTTCCTGGGCGTCCTACCTCAATTACATGGAGAACCCGGATGACGGCGTGGCATGGGGAACCTACTTCAGCCGTCTGGCCGAGAACGGCGGCGTGGACAACATGATCAAGACCGTGGAGTCTGCCAACATCATCTACGATGAGGTCTATGTGACCACACCTTCCATGATCAGCAAGCAGGGCGAGCTGAATAAGCTGCGCGACAATGCTTACCTGAGCATCATCATGGGTGAGGAGCCTGTTTCTTACTTTGACACTTTCGTGGAGCAGTGGAAGGCCCAGGGCGGAGATGACATTGCCGAGGAAGTGAACGAGTGGTATCAGAATAAATAAGGACTGGCGCACGCGAGTGAGCCGGAAGCGAGACAGGGTCGCCGCTGGAATGAGCGGCGGCCCTGTGGAGCCTTCGGGATTCGGATTGGGAAAGGAGCTGCATCTATGGCAGAAGTAAAGAAGAAAAGTAAGAAGAAGGGCCTGTACAAGACCAGGGAGCTGCATGTCATGCTGCTTCCGGCGGTAATCTTTACCGCAGTGTTCGCCTACTTGCCCATGTTTGGCCTGATCATGGCCTTCCAGGACTTTAAGCCCCTGCTGGGATTCACCAAATCAAAGTTCGTAGGCTTTGAGCAGTTCGCCTACATATTCACCATGCCCAGCTTCCGGCAGGCATTCGTGAATACCTTTATCATTGCCTTCTTCAAGATCATCTTAAGCATTTTGGTGCCGCTTGTTCTGTCCCTGATGCTCAACGAGGTGGTGAAGAGCTGGTTCAAGCGCTCTGTGCAGACCATCATCTTCATCCCCTATTTCTTTTCCTGGGCAATCCTGGCGGGCATGCTGCTGGAAATCTTCGCTTATGACGGCATCATCAACAATGTGATGCAGAACCTGTTCAATATGGAACCGATTGCTTTCCTGGTGAGCAACAAATACTTCCGGACGATCATCATCGCCTCGGATGTATGGAAGGGCATGGGCTACAATACAGTGCTCCTGCTGGCCGCCATCACCAACGTGGACGCGTCCCTGTACGAGGCGGCCAAGGTGGACGGCGCCAGCCGCTGGCAGCAGGTGCTCCATGTGACCCTGCCCAGCATCCTGCCCATGGTGGCGGTGCTGACCGTGCTGGGCCTGGGAGGGATCCTGAACGCAGGCTTCGAGCAGATACTGGTCATGTACAACCCCACCGTGGAGAAGACCGTGGACATCCTGGATACGCTGGTCTACAGGCTGGGCATCGCAGGACATCAGTATTCCGCCGCTGCGGCCATGGGGCTGTTCAAATCCTTTGTCTCGCTGATCTTCGTGGGAGTCAGTTACTGGATTCTCTATAAGAAAAGCGATTACCGCGTATTTTAAAGGAGGTGCTAATTTTGAAAGTCAAGCGATCTGCAAGCTTTTATATCTATCAGGTGTTCAATACGATTGTCCTGGCACTTATGGCGCTTTCCTGTATCCTGCCCATCCTGCATGTGCTGGCCATGTCCTTGAGCTCCAGCAATGCTGCCATGGCAGGCCGGGTAGGCTTCGTGCCCGTGGAATTCTCCCTGAAGGCCTATGAGTATCTGATTTCAAAGAAGGACTTCTTCCACTCCGTCAGCATCTCCCTGGGCCGCGTGGTGGTGGGAACCGCATTCAACATGGCGCTTATCGCCGTCACGGCCTATCCCCTGTCCCGCTCCGCCAACCAGTTCCGGGCGCGGACGGCTTACATGGCTTACTTTGCCGTCACCATGTTCATCGGCGGCGGCCTGATCCCCACCTACATGGTGATCAAGAACCTGCACCTGCTGAACAGCTTCTGGGTGTTGATCCTGCCCTCCGCCATGAGCATCTGGAATGTCATCATCATGATGAACTTCATCAAGGGGCTTCCCAGAGCCATCGAGGAGGCGGCTTTCGTGGACGGGGCCAACCACTGGCAGACACTGATTAAAGTCATCCTGCCCATGTCCAAGCCCTCCCTGGCCTCCCTGCTCCTGTTCTCCATGATAGGCCACTGGAACGCGTGGTTCGATGGCATGTTCTATATGAACAACCCCAACAACTACCCCATGGCCACCTACCTGGCCACCCAGGTCATCAACAATAACCAGACCATGACCAACATGACCCCGGAGCAGCTGGCCCTGCTGTCCAGCCTGAGCGAGAAGACCGTGCGCAGCGCCCAGATGTTCATCGCGATCATCCCGATTTTGGTGGTGTACCCCTTCCTGCAGAAGTTCTTCGTGAAGGGCATCACGGTCGGCTCCGTAAAGGAATAAATGTTATAACGTTTGCCTGGATTTCTTTAGACAAGAGATATGACAGCGCCCCCATGCGACATGCGGGGCGCTGTGGAAGTCCCGCACCGTCCCATTGACTGCTCGTGCCATTAAAGATGGCGCCGCCGCAGGCGGCATGACAGAAAGTGTGCTTGCACACGGAAGAAACATGGAGGTATCCATATGAGCTTTGCAGAAGTAAAAAACATAAACGGCAGCCCCGCCCTGGTAATCGACGGAAAGACCTTCCCGCCCATGGCCATGACCGTGCGCTTCAACAAGCCCGACTATATCAGACGCTTAGGGGAGGCGGGCCTGCGGGTCTTTTTCCTCATGACCAACACTGACTGGCTCCGCCCGGGTAAAGACTACACGGACGAAAACGGCGTCCCCTGCCATGAGCCCAGCGGCCTGGAGGCCTTTGTGAAAAATGCGGAAGTCCTGCTGTCCCAGGTGCCCGATGCCTACATTATCGTGCGTATAGGCCTCCACCCGCCCGTGGACTGGATGGAAGAGAACCCGGATGAGCTGATCACCTACCAGGACGGGAGCCACGAGCCCTCCATCCTCTCCTCCGAGGTGCACAAAGACAATATCCCCGGCATGTACTCCTTCGCCTCCGACAAGTGGAAGGCCGCTGCCGGAAAGGCCCTGAAAGAGTTCTGCGATGCCATAGACAGGCTGCCCTTCGCCCACAGGGTCATCGGCTACTTCCTGGCGGCAGGCGGCACCTCCGAATGGTATCCCGTGAACGCCATCTGCGACCGGGCCAAGAACAAATACGGCGACTTCTCCCCGGCTTTCCTGAAATCCTACGGCAATTTCCTGCGGAAACGCTACGGCACCGAGGAGAAGCTGCGAAGAGCCTGGAAGCGGGAGGACGCCTCCTTTGACGCGCCCATCATCCCCAACGTGGAAGAACAGTACCACATCCACATGGAGGAGGGCGTCCTGGATGCCATGAAATACTATGAGAGCGCCGAGCGCATCATCGGCAAGAATATCGACATCAACGCCAAGAAACCCACCAACCTGGGCGTCTTCCTGAACATGGAGGACTACGCTTATGTAGCCGATTTCTACGATGCCCTACACGAAGCCACCGCGGAAGCCATCGTCCACTTCGCCACCCTTTTGAAGGCCCGCTACACCGGGAAAGTGGTAGGCGCTTTCTACGGCTCCTACGGCTGCACCGACTTCTACAACAGCACCACCGCCACTGCAACCCTGACCATCTTAGACAGCGGCAAGGTGGATTTCCTGGCAGCCCCCGGCGTGTACAACAACAGAGAGCCCGGCGGCTGCGTGGCCCAGCGGGAGATGCAGGATTCCTTCCGTCTCCGGGGCCAGATGTTCGTGGCCGAAGAGGACAGCCGCACCCACCTGGAGGACACTTTCTACCGGGACGCCATGGGCCTCTACGATGTCCGCGACAGCATCATCACCCTGAAGCGCGACTTTGCCCGGGTGCTGTGCGAAGACATCTACGCCTGGTGGTTCGACCAGCACGCCGAGGGAGGCCGCTACCAGCACGAAGAGATCTACAGGCTCTTCGCCCGCCAGAAGGAAATCGGGGAATTCGCATACTCCCTGAACCGTGCAAAAAACAACGAAATAGCACTCATCTACGACCAGGAGAGCTGCCACGCCGTATCCGCCTACACCAACATGATGATGCTGGATTACTACCGCACCTCAGACCTGCACCGCATAGGCGCTCCCGTGGACTATTACTTCCACAATGACCTGGACAGGGACGACATGCCCGACTACAAACTCTACATCATGATGAACCTCTTCCGCCTGACGGATGCCGAGCGTGACGCCGTGATGCGCAAGGCCAGGAAGAACCGAGCCGTAGTCCTGTGGCTCTACGCCCCCGGCTTCATCAACCCGGAAGCGCCCCAGGTCATGGACAATGCCAACATGGAGAGCCTGATAGGGATGCATGTGGGCCGCATCGACCGCACCTGCTCCCCCCGGTTCAAAATCACCGACCTGAGCCACCCCGCCGTGCGCTACGCCGTGGAAGACAGGCGCTACGGTTACATCGACAGAGATGTCCATAGCAATGTATGGCTGGAAAACGTCCTGGCCCCCGCCTACATGACCCCGGGCTTTTACATCGACGACCCTGGCGCCCATATCCTGGGCACCTACTGCGAGCTGGGACTTCCTGCCTACGCCATCCGGGAAATGGACGGCTGGACCAGCGTCTACTGTGCGCCACAGATATTGCGCTCAGAGCTGATCGCCTCCCTGGCCGAGTACGCAGGCTGCCACCTCTACAACACACAGGACGACGTGATTTACGCAAACGCGAATTTTGTCACAATCCACGCCTCCTACAAAGGAAAACACACCATACGCTTCAAAGAGGCCTGCAGCCCCTACGAAGTCTACCAAAAACGTTATTACGGACACAACATAACGGAGCTGATTATAGACATGCGCCTGGGCGACACCCTCATGTTCTCATTGCAAGGAGAATGCTAGACCCTGCCATGCGAAATTTAGAATTTCTAAGGCTGCGTTCTATGCAGCCTTAGAAATTCTTTTTGCTTTGCTGCCCCTGCCGAACAAAACGCCCTGCCCCTCTCCGTCCCTTGGCAGTCCCCCATCCTTTATCCCAATCCCCCCTTGACACCGGCATAGGCAAGTGCCATAATACAATCCATCAACCAACCGATAGGAGGCCCCCTGCCATGCTGACCAAACTTACATCCGAAAAACAGATGAAATTCCTCTGCTTCCTCTGCTGCCTTGCCTACTTCATGAGCTACCTGACACGCATCAACTACGCCGCCTGCATGGTAGAGCTCCAAAGCGCCCTGCAGATCGGAAAAAGCATAGCCGGACTGCCTGTCACGGCCTGCTTCTTAAGCTATGGCCTGGGCCAGATAATCTGCGGCTTCCTGGGGGACAAAATAAAGCCCCAGCTCATGATCTTCGCCGGATTGGCCGGAGCCTGCGCCTGCAACCTGACAGTGGCCCTCATCCCCAGAATGGAGGTCATCACCCCCGTCTGGTGCGCCAACGGCTTCTTCCAGGCCATGCTCTGGCCACCCATGGTGCGGATCATGGCCGAATGCCTCAGCGACAAATGGTACAGACACTGCTGCGTGCTGGTGTCCATGGCGTCCTCCGCGGCCACCATCGCCATCTACATACTCACGCCCGTGTGCATCCAACTGTCCGGCTGGCAGTCCGTCTTCTACCTCCCGGCGGCCCTGGGCCTGGCTGCCGCCGCCATATGGCTGGCAAATACCCGCAAGCTCACATCCGGCGGGCCGGTGCAGGAAGGGGAAGCGGCCTCTGACAGCATGGAAAATCCCGCACCCGGCGCGGCATCCGCCTGCAGCTCTGAGGCGGTATCGAAAGCGGCATCCGTCTGCAGCCCCGGGAGGGCATCGAAAGCGGCATCCGGCACCGATGCGGAACCGGCAGACAAAAAGCCCCTCTTCCTCCGGCTGCTGGCGGACGCGCCTCTGGCAGCCATCCTGATCGCCATCGTCCTCCAGGGAATCCTGCGGGACGGCATCACCACATGGATGCCTGTCTACATGAGCGAGACCTTCGGCATGAGCAACGCCAGCTCCATCCTTTCGGCCGCGGCGCTCCCTCTGTTCAGCGTGTTCAGCGTCCTGCTGTCCTCTTTGCTGCTGGGCTTCCTGAAAAGCGAAGTCCGCACCGCGGCATACCTGTTCCTGGCCGGGGCCTTCGCGGGGGCCGTCATGCTCGCCGCGTTTGACGGCATGCCTGTAGTATGCGTCGTCATGATGACATTGATCACAGGCTGCGCCCACGGCATCAACCTGATGCTGATCAGCCGTGTGCCCGGACATTTTACCAGATACGGCAAGGTCTCCTCGGTTTCGGGCATCCTGAACTCCGCCACCTATGTGGGGAGCTCCCTGTCCACCTACGGCTTTGGCGCGGTGGCGGAAGCCGCGGGATGGATGCCGGTGGTGGCCATCTGGATCGGAGTCTGCGCCGCCGGGGCCGCCCTGATGCTGTGCGTCAGAGGCAGGTGGGCCCGGTTCTGCCGGATGGGCTGAGGTCGGGGAAGGGCAGCGGAGGGGGTATGCTTTCTCCAGATTGTAAGGACTTGTAAAGCTGCTCCGCGCCATTTGCGGCGTTGCCGATGTTCTGCTCCGGGCGTTTGGCGGGGAGCCCGGAAACCGTTCCGATGCGCTGCCCCGGGCGGCTTGGTGGAGAGCCCGGAAACCGTTCCGGTGCTCTGCCCCGGGCGGCCTGACGGGGAGCCCGAAACCGTTCCGATGCCCAGTCCGCGGAAGAGTGCATCCCGATGCCCCGCCTGCGGAAGAGCGTACCCCGCGGGCCTACTGCGCGGAGATCGCTTTCAGGCTGGAGGGCATGAGCCCGGTCTCCCGCTTGAAGGCCCGGGAGAAATAGGCCTGGCTGTTGAAGCCCAACTGCTCCGCCACGCTGGTGACGCTCTCCCCGCCCTGCAGGAGCTCCGCCGCGGCCTTGATCTTCAGCTTCAGCAGATACTTATGGATGCCCATTCCGGCGTACTTATCGAAAATCCGTTTAATGCTTGCCTCGCTGACATTGCAGTACCGGGCGATTTCCGGCACGGAGGGCTGGGCGTGGACATTGCTGTTCAGATAGCTGATGGCCCTGCGGAAGGCCACGGCGTCCGGCGCGGAGGAGGCGGAGGAGACGGCCCCTGCCTCAGCCAGGGACAGCATCAGCTGCTGCAGGTAGGTGGCCAGCATCTGGGAATAGACAGGGCTGGTGAGGAAGGGCTCCAGGTAAGACTGGGCGCTGCGGGTGTCGGGATTCCGGCTGCCGCTTTCCTCCATCCTGGCATGGATGAAGGAGAGCATGGCGGCGATGATGTCCTGCTGGGCCCGGGAGAGCTGGAAGACCTTCTCGGCCAGATAGGAGGTCAGGGGCCCTTCCGCGGCAAAGGAGAAGATCAGCAGGTCCGCGCCCCGGGGGCCGTTCACGATGAACTTGTGCAGCTCCAGGGGCCTGTGGAAGATGATGGAGCCCCGGGGGAGATTGTACACCCGCTCGTCCCCGGAAGCGCAGACATCCCCCTCCATGACATAGAGGCATTCCCAGAAATTGTGGCTCTCCCCGGGGAATGCGTACCCGTTCTCATAATGCACCTCGAACAGGGAGTACATATCTGTGATTCGGATCTGTTCCCTGACGGAATATGCCAGCCAGACCATTGGACTTTCCATAAGAACCTTCCTTTCTGTGCCCGTCCGCGGCGCGGCTTGCAAGCCTTTTGCTGGGGTAAGACAGCGTTAGTCCCCTTTCCGGCGGCAGGCAAGCATGGTTATGTACTGATGCCATTTTACCACAGACCGCTGCCCGTGTCAGTTCAGAAATTCACTGTTTGTCGAATGATTTGCTTTGCTCCATGCCCTTTTTGATAAGTTTCCGGATTTTTCAGTCCAGGCTGTCAGCCGCCCGGCCAGACTGAGCTTTTGCGGTTTTTTCGTGACTTCCATACGATTACCTCATTTCCTTTTTTCCAAATTGTGTTACCGATAGGACGAGCAGAACAGCAAATACAGCGATTGCACAGGGCAGGAACGGCATCAGGGCAAATGCGGCATCAGAGGTTTCCGCTGTAAAATCATGCAGGGAGCAGGACACCAGATAGCCGCTGTAACAGTAGGGATAAGCAATCCAGAGCGGCGTGTTGGCAGCCAGGATGCCGGGAATGACCAGCAACAGATTTAGTCCAACGGAAAGCAAAAGCTTTTCAAATAACACTGTAATCGCCCACATCGCCGCTAAGCAGGGGAGCATCGTCAGAAACAGCCCGACACACCATTTCAAAAGGTAGAGAACAGGCAAAGTTTCTGTAACACCCATTGTCGAAGCCGCCACCATGCCAGCGACTACGAATACCGCCAGAAAAACCACCATCTCCATGAACAGATAGAACATCAGAACACAAAACTTCGCCAGAGAAAGGGCCTTTCGGCTGACCGGCAGAGCCAGCATTTTCAGTATGCCATTGTTCTGCGTCTCCCGCCCTGCGATCATCACGCAGACCACAATCATGCTGAATGGCAGCAGATAGTAGGCGTAGACCAGGGCGCTTTGAATGAACATAGCAGGCCATGCGTTGGTGTACTCCGACGTGAAGTACCGGCTTAACGCCGCCACCCCGGAGGCCACGACCAACAGCGGGGCAATAAAGATAAGCGGAACGATTTTTGAGCGTTTGGCTTTCATAAACTCAATGCCGAGCAAATCTAAAAATTTCATGCGGCTCCTCCTTTACTCATAACGAAGATTTTTGGCCATCCACAGCCCAAGGCCAAGGAAAAAGAGTGTTTCGACCAGTGCAAACATGACCACCAGCATATCAGGCTTTGCGCTCATAGCCACCGCAGGCTTGAACATCACAATAAACGGATGCACCATCAAGACCACCGCAGCTGACGGCGCCAAGGCCATCCCGCTTAAAAAACCGGCAACTCCCACGCCAAGAGGAACCCACATATTTTCAAAGCGTGAGGAAATCAGCACCATAAAGGACAGTACCGGCATGGATGTGATGAACGAATAGGCCGTAAAGCGTAGCAGCGCTCCCAGTTCAAATGCCCCTTGCGGCAAATCCGTCATGCCAATCTGCATCAATGCCAGATTTTCCAAAGCAACCGCGACAAAGAGCATAACCGTTAAAATGAGGAACTTACAGAGATACATCCCCGGTACGCTCATGGGGAGCATATACATTTTTTTGATTGCGCTGCCCCTGAACTCCATGTTGTAGACCATGCAGGCCGCAACGACGATGCCAAAGAGGTTCAGTATCATAATCATGCCGTAAAGCTGTGTCAGCAGTACATCCATTGGAGCCAGGGGAAGATGGAGCAAGGTATCTTTCCGAACAAGGAAATTGACAAACGCATAGGCCGCGCCTAAAATGCCAACAGCCAGTAGCACCGGAATTACCCCTGTCCGCCTCTCTTTCCGAAGCTCGATCATAAGCGCCCTCATAGCTTTGTCCTCTGCTTTCTGGCGGCGTTGTCCTGCTCCACGATGGAGAGGAACACATCTTCCAGATTGTCAGCGGACATTCCCGCCTGCCGTGCGCTGTGCCGCAGATCATCCAAGCTGCCCTCAAACAGCAGCCGCCCATGATTGAGGATACCGATGTCGTCCGCCATCAGCTCAATTTCCGACAGCATATGAGAGGAAATGAGGATAGTGCAATCGTACAAATCAGGCAGGGACTTCACCAAATTGCGTATCTCGTGGATGCCGGAGGGGTCAAGGCCATTGGTCGGTTCGTCCAGAATGAGGATAGGCGGACGGCCCAGCAGCGCCCCGGCGAGGCCAAGCCGCTGTTTCATGCCAAGGGAATACTTCTTTGCGAGGCGATTTCCAAACTCGGACAGTCCCACCAACTCCAAGGCGTCCTCCACGGTGTTCTTCCGCAGGCCCAAAATCCGGCGTATTACATCCAGGTTTTCCCGGCCCGTCAGGTTGGCGTAGAACGAGGGGGCCTCAATGAATGAGCCGATCTCCCGCAGGATTTTTAGCCGGTCATTAGGAAACTGCTTCCCGTCAATGGTGAAACGGCCCTTTGTGGGGGCGGTCAGCCCCAGGAGCATCTTCATGGTGGTGGATTTGCCCGCTCCGTTGGGGCCAAGGAAGCCGTAAATACTGCCCCGCCGGACGTGGAGGGAAACATTGTCGACGGAGGTAAAATTTTTATATTTCTTCGTCAACTGTTCTGTAGTGATAATATAGTCCATAGACACATCTCCTTTCTGTCTCTATGGTACAGTATCAACCTGACTTCTACATTCTCTTGTCCTTACTTTTACCTTACTTTTTCATGGCAGCGTTCACAAAGGAGTGCGGTTGTGTTATAATCAAGTTGACAATAACTTCTAGTTTATCGGGGAGGCGTCACCATGGACAACTCATTTTTACGCAGCAAAAAGCTCCTGCTGGTCGATGACGAGCCGGAGCTTTTGAAAATGGTATCAGCTATTTTAGCGGACGAGGGTTTTCAGCATCTTGTTACCGCTGCCAATATGAAAGAGGGAATTGCTGCTGCCAAAGCGGAAAAGCCTGATCTGGCGATTTTGGATGTGATGCTCCCGGACGGCGACGGCTTTTCTCTGATGGAGCAGATGCGCACATGGACGGACATTCCCGTGATTTTCCTGACGGCCCGTGACGAGGCGGCGGACAAGCTGGCAGGACTTGGCCTTGGAGCAGACGACTATATCGCAAAGCCTTTTCTGCCACAGGAATTTCTGTTGCGGGTCTATGCTGTTCTGCGCCGGTGCTACAAAGAGGATGCGCCAGTTTTGAGGCTGGATAGCTGTACGGTGGATTTCAGCCGGGCAGAAGTGGACAAGAGCGGTCAGA
>NZ_CAJUCP010000098.1 GCF_910585425.1 uncultured Acetatifactor sp.
TGAAGAAGGGCGGCTGCGGCGAGTGCCAGACTTCCTGCCAGTCTGCCTGCAAGACTTCCTGCACAGTGGGGAACCAGAGCTGTGAGAAGGTGAAATAGTGTTGCCATTTACGGCTGTGCCGCAGAGGGAGTCGTGAATCGTAACCTGTCAGTTACATAGGCGTTCGTTTCGACCAGCCAAGCAGCGGATTCCTTCGCTGCTTGAACTTTGTTGATGGATTCGGACGGGGAAAGGGATAGTTCAGTGATACACCAATATAAAAGCAATGGATACAATATCGTGATGGATGTGAACAGCGGTTCCATCCATGTGGTGGACGATGTGGTCTATGATTTGATTCCTCTGGTGGAGCCGCTTGTGGCGGAGGGCGTGAAAGAAGCCGCCGCTGTCAGGGAGGCTGTGCGGCAGGAGGGGCTGCCCTACTCGGCAGAGGAGATTGGGGAGGCCGTGGAGGAGATTCTGGAGCTGGAGGCGTCCGGGGCTCTGTTTGCGAAAGATATCTATGAGGACTATGTGTTTGACTTCAAAAAGCGCCAGACGGTGGTGAAGGCGCTCTGCCTCCATATCGCCCATGACTGCAACCTGGCCTGTCAGTACTGTTTCGCGGAGGAAGGGGAGTACCATGGCAGGCGGGCGCTGATGAGCCTGGAGGTAGGGAAGAAGGCGCTGGATTTCCTGGTGGCCAATTCCGGGAACCGGGTGAACCTGGAGGTGGACTTCTTCGGCGGGGAGCCGCTGATGAACTGGCGGGTGGTGAAGGACCTGGTGGCCTATGGCCGGAGCCTGGAAGGGCCCAACAACAAGAAATTCCGTTTTACCCTGACTACCAACGGCGTGCTTCTGGATGACGAGGTGATGGAGTTCGCCAATAGAGAGATGGCGAACATTGTATTGAGCATCGACGGACGGAAGGAAATCAACGACAGGATGCGTCCTTTCCGGGGCGGCCAGGGCAGCTATGATGTGATCGTGCCGAAATTTCGAAAGGTGGCCGAAAGCAGGGGGCAGGAGCGGTATTATGTGCGGGGGACATTTACCCGCAATAATCTGGACTTCTCCAGAGACGTGCTGCATCTGGCGGATCTGGGCTTCCGGCAGATATCCGTGGAGCCGGTGGTGGCCGGGCCGGAGGACGACTATGCAATCCGGGAGGAGGACCTTCCGGCGCTGCGGGAGGAATACGACAGGCTGGCGGCGGAGATGATAAAGCGTAAAAAAGAGGGAGAGGGATTCAACTTTTTCCATTTCATGATAGATTTGGAGGGCGGCCCCTGTGTGGCCAAGCGCCTTTCGGGCTGCGGCTCCGGGACGGAGTACCTGGCGGTGACGCCCTGGGGGGATTTGTATCCCTGCCATCAGTTCGTGGGGAACGAGGATTTCCTCATGGGCAATGTGGAGGAGGGCGTGCTGCGCGCTGATATCCGGGACGAGTTCAAGGGCTGCAATGTCTATGCCAAGGAGAAGTGCAGGAAATGTTTCGCGAAGTTCTACTGCAGCGGCGGCTGCGCGGCCAATGCCTACAACTTCCACGGCAATATCAATGAGGCCTACGATGTGGGCTGCGAGCTGGAGCGCAAGCGTGTGGAATGCGCGATTATGCTTAAGGTGGCAGAGGCGGAGCTGTAAAAAGTAAGTGTCAGTTCGGCATTTACGGAACTATAAATCAGTAACCGCACAAACGGTGCCCATAGGATTTGCGGACGCTTTAGCGGCCGGAAATTCTATGCCGTGACTTGGTAGCGTTTGTGCGGTTACGGAACTACAAATTAAGAAAGGATAAAAGAACATGAAAAAGAACAAGGCAATAGTGGTATTGCTTTGCATCCTCCTGGTGCTGATAGGCGTCACGTATGTGGACGTCTTCGGCGTGAATCCGGAGGGTGAGGGCAGCATGTCTGACATCAACTTGGGCCTGGATCTGGCCGGCGGCGTCAGCATCACCTATCAGGTGGTGGGGGATGAAGACCCCAGCGCCACGGACATGAGCGATACCATAGCGAAGCTGCAGAAGCGCGTGGAGAACTACAGCACGGAGGCCATTGTCTATCAGGAGGGCACCGACAGGATCAATATCGAGATTCCCGGCGTCAGCGATGCCAATGCCATCCTGCAGGAGCTGGGCAGGCCCGGTACGCTGTATTTCATCGCCCAGACGGACGACCAGGGCAATCAGAACTACAGCCAGCAGACAGTACAGAACCCGGACGGCACCTACGGCGTGGGGTATGTGCTGACCAAGACCATCGACGAGCTGCTGGAGGACGGTTCCATCCAGGTGCAGGGCACGGATGTGAAGGAAGCCAGCGCGGGCAGCCTCCAGACCAACATGGGCTCCGAGTTCGCGGTGAGCCTGACCATGACGGACGAGGGCGCGAAGAAATTCGCGGAAGTCACACAGAGGGCTTTTGAAAAGAATGAGTCTCTGGCGATTTATTATGACGGAAACATCATCAGCGCTCCCGGGGTGAACGCGGTCATCACCGATGGCAGCGCCCAGATTTCCCCCATGGAGTCCTTTGAGCGGGCGGAGAACCTGGCATCCACCATCCGCATCGGCGGCTTGAGGCTGGAGCTGGAGGAGCTGCACTCCAAGGTGGTGGGCGCTCAACTGGGCGTGGAGGCCATCGACACCAGCCTGAAGGCAGGGGCCATCGGCCTGGCGCTGGTCATCATCTTCATGATAGTGGTATATCTGATTCCTGGCCTGGCATCGGGAATCGCGCTGCTGTGCTATGTGGCGCTGGTGATTCTGCTGCTGAACGGCTTTGACATGACATTGACATTGTCGGGCGTGGCGGGCATCATCCTGTCCATCGGTATGGCGGTGGACGCAAATGTGATTATCTTTGCACGTATCCGCGAAGAACTGGCTACGGGCAAGACTGTGCGCAACGCCATAAAAATCGGTTTCGACAAGGCGCTTTCCGCCATCATCGACGGCAACATCACCACTCTGATCGCCGCGGGCGTACTGCTCCTGCTGGGACCCGGCACGGTGAAGGGCTTTGCACAGACTCTGGCGCTGGGCATCGTGCTCTCCATGTTCACGGCTTTGGTGGTGACCAGATATCTGCTGTACGCGTTCTATGCCCTGGGACTTAAGAGCGAAAAGCTCTACGGCGTGGGGAAAGAGCCCAGGACGCTGGCCATCGTCTCCAGGAAAGGCATTTTCTTCGGTGTCTCCCTGGCGGTGATCGCGGCCGGATTCGTTGTCATGGGCGTGCACAAGGCGTCCTCCGGGGATGCCCTGAACTACAGCCTGGAGTTCAAGGGAGGCACGGCTACTACGGTGACCTTCTCCCAGGCCATGACATTGGAGCAGGCCAATGCGGATGTTGCTCCTTTGATTGAGGAGATTGCGGGAAGCGCGGTACAGATTCAGACCGTGCAGGACTCCAATGAGGTCATCTTCAAGACCAGCTCTCTGGACGTGGAGCAGAGGGAAGCCCTGAACGAAATGTTCGTGGACAAGTTCGGGGTGGATGAGAAGCTGATCACCTCCGAGACCATCAGCTCTGTCATCAGCAGTGAGATGAAGACGGACACCGTAATCGCGGTGGTGGTGGCCATCATATTCATGCTGCTCTACATCCGCATCCGGTTCAAGGACCTCCGGTTCGGCTTAAGCAGCATCATCGCGCTGCTGCATGACGTGCTGGTAGTGCTGGCGTTCTATGCGGTGGCCAGGGTATCCGTGAGCAATACCTTCGTGGCCTGTATGCTGACCATTGTGGGCTATTCCATCAACGCCACCATCGTCATCTTCGACCGTATCCGTGAGAACATGGCGACCATGAGCCACAAGGACGACCTGAAGGACGTCGTGGACAAGAGCATCACGCAGACCATGTCCAGGAGCATCTTCACTTCGCTGACCACATTCATCATGGTGGCGGTGCTGTATGTGCTGGGCGTCACCAGCATCCGGGACTTCGCGCTGCCTTTGATGGTGGGCATCGTCTGCGGCGCATACTCCTCCATCTGCCTGGCGGGGAGCCTGTGGTATGTGTTCCGGCAGAAATTCGTTCCGAAGAAGGAAAAATAACGTAAGAGAAACGTATCGTTTGGAAAGGGGCTGTTGCGGCAGCCTCTTTTCCTCATATAAAAGCCTGTCCTGTAGGGTAGGGGAAAACGGGTAAAAGGACCAAGGAGGATGCGATGGCAGCGGAAAGAGGAAAAAGGCTGAGCCTGTACACAAAGGATTATGTGGTGTTTGATTTGGAGACTACGGGGCTGAGCCCTGAGGCGGATGAGATTATTGAAATCTCCGGCATACGGGTGCGGGAGGGAAAAGTGGCGGAGGAGTTCTCCACGCTGGTGAATCCCGGCAGGCCCATTCCCTATGCGGCCTCCAGGGTCAATGGCATCACGGACAGGATGGTGCGGAAGGCCCCGAATCTGCGGGACGCGCTGGGCAGGTTCCTTGCTTTCATAGGAGAAGACGTACTTGTAGGACACAACATACATACCTTCGACATGCTCTTCCTCTATAACGGCGCTGCCCGGGCGCTGAAGCGGGCGGTGCCAAACGACTATGTGGATACGCTGTATCTGGCCAAAAGCTGTCTGCCCGGGCTGTACCGATACAGGCTGACGGACCTGGCGGCCCATTTCGGGATAGATACCCAGGGGGCGCACAGGGCCCTGAAGGACTGTGACATGAACCGGCAGTGCTACGAATGCATGGGCAGGATTCTGGGGAGCAGGGCGCAGAGCATGGGGGGAGATGCCTCGGGGAGCGGGGACAGCGCGCCGGAGGAAAGCTGCCCGAACTGCGGCGGGGCCCTGGTGAAGCGCAAGGGGAAATTCGGCGCGTTCTGGGGCTGCAGCTCCTTTCCGCGGTGCAGGTATACCAGGAACGCGTGAAGTTTGGTATGAAGTCTGGTAGGTAGGGGGTTCACATTTCGATTTGAGCCGTCAAGGGCGGTATGGAGGATTTTTATGAAATCAGGCGACAGGGACGAAGGATGGATAACGGGAAGGATATATTTCAACAGAGAGGATAAAAGGCTGATTGTCAAGAGGCGGAATAATGAGTGCAGCTGGACTGTGAATCTGGGAAATAAGTGGGTATGGGCGCTGTATATCATTGTTTTCATGATTGTGGTTATAATATGCAGCGTGCTCTGATTCCCCTCCCGTCTGCGGAAGGGCAGGGAAGTATGGATTTGGGGTTGATGCGGTGCAGGGCAGTGCCGGAGGCGGCATATGGGGTATGGGAGGCCTGGCTGGAAGGGATATGGGGATGCCGGAGCGCCGAATCCGGGACAGGAATGAGGATGTTTTGCGGGAGAGGTGTAAGATGGGGACATTGCTGAACTATCTGGAAAAATATGGGAAATACACTTTTCAGGAAATGCCCATGACGGATGTGGACAGCCTGGCGCTGTGCCAGCTTGCGTATCTGAAGTTTGACGGGATGGTGCCTGGGGCAGAGGATGGCGTGGCCAACGTACCGGGGGCGGGAGGCGGATTACATGCCGGAGTGGGGACATCTGAAATGGGGGCATCTGGAGAGGATACGTTCGAAGGGGAGGCACCTGGAGCGGGGGTGTGCGAAGTGGAGGTATCTGGAGCGGAGGTGCGCGAAGCGGAGGCATCCGGAGCGGGGATGTTTGAAGTGGAGGCATCCAGAGTGGGGGCGTTTGAAGTGGAGGCATCCGGAGCGGGGACGTTCGAAGTGGAGGCATCCAGAGCGGGGGCGTGCGAAGTGGAGGTATCTGGAGCGGAGGCGCGCGAAGCGGAGCCATCTGGAGCAGCACCGTCCAGAGTGGAGGCATCTGGAGCGGAGGCGTCCAAAGTGAGGACATCCGGAGTGGAGGCTCCCAAAGTGGAGGCATCTGGAGCGGAGGCGTGCGAAGCGGAGACATGTGGAGCAGCGGCATCCAAAGTGGAGACATCCAAAGCGGGGGCATCCGAAGCGATGGGGGCGGAAACGGAAGTCTCGAAGGGATTTTTGGAGGAGCCGTCTGAGAGGCCGGGTGTCACGCTGGAGAGCCTGAAGGAGCATCCGGATTTTGAGAAGCTCTTTGCGGACGTGCGCTATGAGAAGCCAAATCGCGCCCTCTACGAGAGGATGGTTCAGGGGAAGCGCTTCCGGAACCTGGAGTTGAATTATTATGTAAATGTAATAGAGGAGCGGTGGGAGACCCAGTTCTCGGCAGTGACTTTTACTCTGGGGGACGGGAGCCACTATGTGGCCTACAGGGGCACGGACGAGACCATCGTGGGGTGGAAGGAGGACTTCAACATGGCGTTCCTCACGCCGGTGCCAGGACAGGCCATAAGTGTGGAGTATCTGAACAGGGTGGCCAGGAGATTCGGCGGCCCTCTCTATGTGGGAGGCCACTCTAAGGGCGGGAACCTGGCAGTGTACAGCGCCATGAACTGCAATACGGATATACAGGATCGTATCCTGAAGATTTACAGCATGGACGGGCCGGGCTTTCGGCCGGAGGTGCTGCGGGAGTGCGATTATGGGAAGATAGCGGACAGGGTGGTGAAGATTCTGCCCAATTCCTCCCTGGTTGGGATGATATTTGAGTCCGGCATGTATTTCCAGGTGGTGAAGAGCAAGACCTTCGGGCTGCTGCAGCACGACCCTTATACCTGGCTGGTGACGGGGAACCATCTGGTGCGGGCAGACCGCCTGTATGAGCGCAGACAGCAGATGGACAACAACTTGAACCAGTGGATTCTTTCTCTGAATGAACAGCAGCTACGTACTTTTGTGGACACGTTGTATCAGGTGATTACTGCTTCGCAGGTGGATAATCTGATTGATTTCACGGCGGAGTGGAAGAAGAGCATGAACGGGGTGATTGCGGCGCTGAAAGAGGTGGATGAAGAGACGGTGGAGGCGCTGAAGGAGATTGTCAGGTCGCTGTTTGAGATTGCCAGGGAGAACCGGAAGAAGCAGGTGGCGGCAAAGGCGGAGGCGGCGCTTGAGGTGCTGGGGGCGAAAGGGAAGGACGGGAGGCCATAGGGGGATTCGTGAGAGCGGGGGCAGACAGCCCCACAGAAGTTGTAGAAGTTATGTTCCGGCAATTTCTATGGAAATCAAGGGCGGACATAGAATCAATATACCGATAGAAAAAACATGGAAGGACGATTTTTATGGATAAGACAAATACCAGCGGGGAAGGGCTGCAGTTCATTTTCACGGAGAAGGATTTCTATCCGGACGCCCCGTCCCCTCAGGAGGAGAGCGGCGGGAATGCATGGAGGATCCGGTTTGAGGCGGACAGATATTATGCCCTGTACCAGATGGGCTTCGAGGAGAGGAGCGAGAACCCCACGGCCACGGGAAGCTTCCTCTACCTGGTCTCGGACACGTTTCTGCGGTGCCTGACCAGGCTGCCGGAGCTGGAGCTGGCCCGGGAAAAGGTGAGTGTGAAGCCCTTGGCCGAGGACGTGGAAGCGCTCCTTCGGGCGCTGCCCTTTGCCATCGGGGCGGAGCATGTGGACGGGAAATGGATTGCCGCGGTCTTCCGCAGGCTGCTGAAGATTTTCCGGGAAGAGATATCGGCGTACCAGGGCACGGTGGAGATGTATTTGACAGAAAAGAGCCAGCACCTCCATGTACCGGAGCGGATCTTCTTCCATCTGGTGGAGAACAAGGGGGAAGAATACCCCTTTGCCTTCCTGGCCACCTATGCCACCAGGGGAGCGGACGGCAAGGTGCGCCATGTACCGCTGAAATATGCCCTGACAGAGTACAAGGACGAGCGGGACAAGCTCTTAAAGCTCCTGTCCTGCCTGAACCGCGCCGCGGAGGTGTCGGAGCTGATAGCGGGCTTCATGGAGAGCGGCGAGATGTTCCATCCCCTGCGGCTGACGGCGGAAGAGGCCTATGAGTTCCTGAAGCAGATTGAGGCCATCGAACAGGCGGGAATCCTGTGCCGGATTCCCAACTGGTGGAAAAAGAAAGCGGCAAGCGTGGCGCTGGAGGCCAGCCTGGGGGACGAGAAGCCCGCCATGCTGGGCTTCGACACTTTGGTCAGCGTTCGGCCCAGGCTGGTGGTGGACGGGGAGGAACTGACCGAGGAGGATATCCGCAGGCTTTTAGAGCAGACCGAAGGCCTGGCGCTGCTCAAGGGCAAATGGGTGGAGGTAGACCACGAGAAGCTGCGGGAGCTGCTGGCAAGGCTGGAGGAGATGCCCGGGGAAATGACTCTCTTCGATGCCATGCAGCTGGAGATGGGGCAGGGGAAGAAGCAGCTGGACGTGGGGACTGCGGTGTCCAATGGGCAATGGCTGTCGGAATTCCTGATGCATATGCGCAAGCCCGAGACCATCCGGAAAGCCCCGGTGCCCAAAACCTTCCAGGCCACCCTGCGCCCCTACCAGAAGAACGGCTATACCTGGCTGAACTACATGGACGGACTGGGCTTCGGGGCCTGCCTGGCGGACGACATGGGCTTAGGGAAGACGGTTCAGGTGCTGGCCTATCTGGAGAGGCTGCGCACGGAGCGTCCGGAGGCCAGAGTCCTCCTGGTGCTGCCGGCATCCCTCCTGGGCAACTGGCAGCGTGAGGCACAGAAATTCGCGCCGAAGCTGGATTTTCTGCTGCTCCACGGGCACAGCGCCGGGATATTGGAGGAGGAGCTGGCGGAGAGCCGGGCTTTCCTGACCATCACGACCTACGGCATGACAGTCCGGGTCAAAGGGCTGCAGGAAATCAACTGGGACTGCGTCATCCTGGACGAGGCCCAGGCCATCAAGAACGCTGGCACCAAGCAGACGAGAGAAATCAAGAAGCTCTCCTCCCGGATGCGCATCGTGATGACGGGCACGCCCATCGAGAACGAGCTGATGAACCTCTGGTCCCTGTTCGATTTCCTGAACAAGGGGCTTTTAGGCACCGCCAAAGAATTTCACGAATACTGCAAGAATCTGAACCAGCATCCTGAGGGCTATATGCGGTTAAAGACAATGGTGTCGCCCTTCATGCTCCGGCGGGTGAAGACGGATAAGAAGATTATCTCGGATCTGCCGGAGAAGCTGGAGAGCGTGGACTATGTGGCGCTGACCAAGAAGCAGGTCGTCCTATACCGGAAAGCGGTGGCTGACATGGAGAGGCTGATTGGCGAGGTGAAGGGTATAAAGCGCAGCGGGATCATCCTCACCACCATCATGAAGCTGAAGCAGATCTGCAACCATCCGGATCAATTCCTGGGGCAGTCCGCTTACACGATGGAGGAAAGCGGGAAGCTCCTGATGCTGAAGGACATCTGCGAGACCATTTATGAAAGACGGGAAAGAGTCATTGTATTCACGCAATTCAAGGAAATCACGGAATACTTGGCGGCGTTCCTGGAGCAGGTCTTCGGGAGGAAAGGACATGTGCTCCATGGCGGCACGCCGGTGGCAAAGCGGGGGAAGATCGTGGAGGATTTCCAGGGGGAGAAATACGTGCCTTTTATGGTGGTGTCCGTGAAGGCGGGGGGAACCGGCCTGAACCTGACCAAAGCCAACCATGTGATCCATTTCGACCGCTGGTGGAATCCCGCCGTGGAGAACCAGGCCACAGACCGGGCATTCCGGATTGGCCAGAAAAAGGACGTGGTGGTGCATAAGCTGGTTTGCCAGGGAACCATCGAGGAGAAGATTGACGCTATGATTGAATCCAAGAAGGAACTGGCGGAGAACGTGATCGGCTCCGGTGGGGAGAAGTGGATTACGGAGCTGAGTAATGACGAGTTGATGTCCATGCTGAAATTGGAAATGAAATAAAGATTAAAAGTCTATTTACACCAGCTTACGAAAGGAGAGCGGAATGAGCAGATACTGGGAGACGGCGACGTATGAGCAGCCAACCGCGGCGGAAATCAGGAAGAACGCGGCACAGAGCAAGAAAAAGGAAAAGAAGAAGGGCGCGGCGCTGGAGCCTGTCACGGTGCAGGGCAGGACGATCGTGCGCAACTGGTGGGGGAAGGCCTGGTGCGAGAACCTGGAGCGGTATGCGGACTATGAAAGCCGTCTGGACAGGGGCAAGCGCTATGTCCGGGCCGGAGCGGTGCTGGATCTGAAGATTCAGAAGGGGAGGATCCAGGCCAGGGTGCAGGGAACCAGAAAGGTGCCCTACAAGGTGGAGATTCGCATCAGCCCCCTTTCCGAGGAAAAGTGCCAGGGCATTATCCAGAAATGCGGCAGCAAGATTGAAAATATGGAGGAGCTGCTGAACGGGAATTTCCCGGAGCAGATGCAGGAGCTGTTCCAGGGGAAGGACGGCCTGTTCCCCGCGCCCCGGGAGATCAGCTTTAGCTGTAGCTGCCCGGATTGGGCGCTTCTGTGCAAGCATGTGGCGGCGGCCCTGTACGGAGTGGGGGTGCGCCTGGACGAGCAGCCGCTGCTGTTCTTCGAGCTGCGGGGGATCGATGTGGGGCGGTTCATCGATGTGACCATTGCGGGTAAGGTGGAGGCGATGCTGGCGAATGAGGGGAAGGGCAGTGATCGGATTATTGCGGATGAGGATGCCAGGGGATTGTTTGGGGTGTTGTAGTGCCGCGCTGCTGGAAAATGGATTCCCGGCAGAGCGGATTCAAAAGTATGGATTTGCGTTCAGTGGAAAACAGGTGTTGATTGGAGGCTGAAATTGAGTCTGTGGATGCAGGCGCCAGGGGGTGTTCGGGGCGCTGCAGGGAGCCTGGAGCGGGATGTTTCTGCTCCGGGGAGCCGCGGAAGGGGAATGGTATAAAGGGAGCCGGGATGGAATGTCCCGGCTTTTTGTCTCGTCTGAAATGATACCAAAAAGTGTACTTTTTG
>NZ_CAJUCP010000099.1 GCF_910585425.1 uncultured Acetatifactor sp.
CGCCCTTTTGGATTGGAATATTCAGGGTCGCATTGCTGTTCATTTGTCAAGGTGCTGCGCGGCAATCAATTCATTACCGCGAACGGAGAAGGAGGGATTTGAACCCTCGCGCCGCTATTAACGACCTGCACCCTTTCCAGGGGTGTCCCTTCGGCCTCTTGGGTACTTCTCCAAATAAGCTGATTCTAAATCGCTGTCTCTGTATCCCTGTCCTTCTGAGCGGAGAGAGTGGGATTCGAACCCACGCGCCCTTGCGGACAAACGGTTTTCAAGACCGCCTCGTTATGACCACTTCGATATCTCTCCAAGCGAGCCGCTCTCTCAACGGCAAAAACTATTCTAGCAAAAAGATTGGAATCTGTCAACAGTTTTTTTCACTTTTTTTCATTTTTTTCCAAAGTCCCCATTTTCAGCCTGAAACAGACCGAAAATGGGGACTTTTGGCCCCGGGGCTATCGTTTTGTCATTCCCCCATGATTGCCACGCCGTCCAGCAGGACTCTGACGATGGCGTCCGGATCGATGGCGGTGTCGAAGGAAGCCCTCATGTCCACATCCAGTTTCCCCGAACCGTACCCCATGGAGCTCAGCAGCACCGTGGCCTGCGTCTGCGTCCCGTCCTGGAAGACGATGGTGATGTCATGTTCTCTGCCCATTCCCCATATGGAGGAAATCTCTCCCTCATATGTCCCGTACAGGGTCAGATAGACCGTCATGGGGGACACATAGACATCGTACCGGTCGAAATGCACCTGATCCTCCGTCTTGTCCAGCGCTCCGCTCAGCGCGAGCCCGTAATCTCCGCTGCGCTGTATTTCAATAGAGGTCTTATAGAAGCCGCTCTGGACATCCTCATCCGGAATCTCCACAAACCGGAAGGACTCCCCCTGGTCTTCCACGGCCGGCGCTTCATGGTAATAGCTCTCCGCGTACAGGGTATAGGTTCCGGGCGCATAGTCCGCTTTCCCCAGCTGCGTGATGATGCAGAGCTCCTGGTTCTCCTCCAGTTCATATCCACATCCCTCCGGCAGATTGTTCCACCGGAACGTATCTCCGAAGCCGCTCTTCATCAGCATCCTGTCCGAGTCTATGTCCTCCCCCGCCAGGCCCTCCTTCCATTGACCCAGGTAGTTATTGTCGATGCTCACATTTACCGTGAGGTACTGATCCGTCTTCTTTGTCAGGATATAGCTGGCGGTCATTTCCCGTCCGGCACAGGTGGTCTCCAGCAGTTCGATGGAGAACAGCTCATTGTCCATGACGATTTCCCCATATCGCCCCCGGGGGACTGTCTCTGCGCTTGCCTCAGCCCCGTCTGCCGCTCCCTGGGGCTCCTCTCCCGTCTCCGTCTGCGCCTCCGAGGCGGAAAAGCTGGCATCCAGGATCTCCCCGTAGATGTCAGGCCGCTGCTGGGCCTGGGGCACGGGAAGGGCGGAATCGTCCCTGGTGGCGAAGATGTCCCGCAGAGGGGTGTGGTCCATCAGATATCCCGCCCCCACGTACATGGTGCTCATGACAAGGAGCGCCGCTGCCGCAGGCACCGCTGCCCTTCTCCACGCCGAATGTCCTCTTTTCCTGTTCCTGCCATTTCCCATATCCATACCTCCTTCTGTCCCGGCGCCTGTACGGCTCATGGCCCGATGGCCTGCCTTCTCCGGATTCCCCTCCAGAATCGCCCTGCGCATCCCCTCGCTTACCGTCACGCAAGACATCAAATCGTCAACATTTTCTCTGAATTCCATCTACAACACCTCCCAGACTTCCCGGGGCAGCTTTGCCCGAAGCTGTTCCCTGCCCCGCTTCAGCAGCGAGAACACCGTGCTCTCCTGCCTCCCCATGATCTTCGCGATCTCAGGAACCGGAAGTTCCTGGTAATAGTACAGCAGTATCACCAGCCTGTATTTCTCCTTCAGCTCCATGATCTCCTTCATCAGATCCAAAGTGCGGTCCAGCCTCTCATATGCGTCCCTGTCCCCGCCTCCATTCTGCAGCCCTCTCTCCAGCACCTGGGTGACCTCCGTCATCTCCACCCGCTGCCGCCAGGCGGAGGACAGATAGCTTTTGCAGGTGTTGATGGCGATCCTGGTGATCCAGGTCTTCTCCGTGGCGCGGCCCTGGAATCCCTGATAGTGCCTCCACACCTTCAGATAGGTGTCCTGCACCGCGTCCTCCGCCAGGTAGGGATCGCGCAGGTAGAGGGTGCACAGGCGGAGTAGAGAGTCCCCGTATCTGTGGATCAGCAGCTCCATGCCCTCCTCTGTCAGCGCCTCCCGCTCCCGCTGTCCGGCAAACGTCAGCGCCATGCTCTGTCCATGCCCCATTTTCTCCCTCCGTTTCCGTAGATATCACACATCCTTCCCGCCTCCTTTCAAACATTAGACAGGAGCAGACCTTTCTTTTCTTGCATGATTGGAAAATTTATTTTACGAAAAAAAGCCTGCGCCAAGTCTGTCCCAGGCGCGGGCTTTTGTTTCTTGTTTCCGGCTTTCTTTTCTATATTTATATATCAGCTTATTCTGTCGCGTTCTTATCAGGGAAATCCTCCCCCCCAAGCAGGCTTTCAGCCGTCCTCATATCCTCGGGCGTGGTTATCTTGATATTCCTGTAGGATGCCTCAACCAGCCTGACGTGTATCCCGGACATCTCCTCCACCACCATGGCGTCATCGGTTACCGACAGGGACTCCCCCGCTTCCAGCCTGGCGAAAAGCTCCCGGTACGCCTCCGTGATCAATGCCGTCTCAAAGACCTGGGGCGTCTGCACGGTCCAAAGACGGCTCCTGTCCGGAGTCTGGGCTACGAAGCCCTGGCCGTCCGCAATCTTGATGGTATCCTTCACCGGGACGGCTGCCACGCAGGCCCTGTATCTGCATGCCGCCTGATAGGTGGATTCTAAGAGGGCCTCTGTCAGGAAGGGCCGCGCCCCGTCATGGATGAAGACATATCCGTCCGCATTCGGTTTTGTCAGGCATCCCTCCGCCATGGCCCGAAGGGCGTTCCAGACCGACTCGTAGCGCTCTCTCCCGCCTGCTATCACTGCGGAAACCTTCCGAAAGCCGTACCTCTCCAGGATGTCCTGCCGTACATAGGGGATGTCCTTCTCTCCTGTCACCAGCACGCAGTCATCGATTATGGCGGAGCGCTCCACCGCCTGCAGGGAGTACCAGAGGATGGGCCTTCCCCCCAATGTCATAAATTGCTTGGCCGTGCCGCTGCGCATCCTTTTCCCGCTGCCCGCAGCCAGCACCACAGCTGTACACCTTTTTTTTCCCATATTTAACTCTTCCTTTATTAGAACCGTCTCCTCTATCAGGCGATTCCCCAATCCCGCCTCCCCAAATTCTTTCCGGCTCCGGGAAAAGCATCCGCAAGTCCCCGGTTCTTCTGCCCTCAGAGCCTCAGGTTGGGCACGGCGTTCAGGTCGTAACCGCTGCGGATGCCTTTGAGGTACTCGTAATATCCCGCCGCGCCTATCATGGCAGCATTGTCCGTGCATAGCACAGGGGACGGGCAATAGAACCGGATATTCCGCCTCCCGCATGCCTCCTCGAAGGCGGCGCGCAGGGAAGAATTCGAGGCCACGCCCCCCGCGATGGCGAATTTATCGTAGCCGAACCTCCGCACCGCGTGCAGGGAATGCTCCACCAGCACGTCTATCACCGCTTTCTGGAAGGAAGCCGCCACATCCGCCTGGCACACCGGCTCCCCTTTCATCTGGCAGGAATTCAGGTAGTTCAGCACAGCGGATTTCAGGCCGCTGAAGCTGAAGTCGTATTCGTTCTCCGCTATCTTCGCCCTGGGGAAAGGAATGGCGTCCGGATCGCCCTCTTTGGAGAGCCTGTCTATCTTCGGCCCGCCGGGGTATCCGAGGCCGATGGCCCGGGCCACCTTGTCAAAGGCCTCCCCGGCGGCGTCGTCCCTGGTCATACCGATGATCTCATATACCCCGTAGTCCTTCACCGCCACCAGGTGGGAGTGGCCGCCGGAGGCCACCAGGCAGATGAAGGGAGGCTCCAGCTCCCTGTATTCGATATAGTTGGCGCTGATATGGCCGCTGATATGGTGGACGCCTATCAGCGGGATCCCTGCGGCGAAGCTGACGGCTTTCGCCGCGGATACGCCCACCAGCAGCGCCCCCACCAGCCCGGGGCCATAGGTAACGGCAACGACATCAATGTCTTCCAATGTGGCGCCAGCCTGGGCAAGGGCCTCCTCTATGACCTGGTTGATTTTCTCGATATGCTTCCTGGAGGCAATCTCCGGCACCACGCCGCCGTACTGCGCATGGAGCGCAATCTGTGTGAAAATAACATTCGACAGCACCTCCCTGCCGTTTTTCACCACGGAAGCCGCTGTCTCGTCACAGGATGTCTCGATGGCAAGCACCAGGACATCCCCCTCATGAACCTGTTCCAATTTTCTCCCTCATTCTGCCGCACAGGGGCTGCAATCCCCGCCCCCGGCGGCGCTTTCTGTAGCTTGACTCCGGCAGTCTGTCGCTGTCAGTCCGTCGGGTTCACATTCTGGGCCAGATCCCAGCCGTAAATCTTCCACCGCCTGTTCCCGTCCCTGCGCAGCAGATAGACCATGTCCACCAGATTGCTCTGGCCGCCGTCCAGGACGGTATAGATGCAGTGAATCCTGGCGAACTCGTATCCGTCCTCCGTAAAGGTATCCACATTGGCGCTGGAGGCCACGGAAGCCGCGGTAATCTGCCTGCTGTCCTCCTGGAAGGAGGTGATTTCGGACTTGAGGGCCAGCAGATGGTTGGTCACATCGTTGGCGGCCAGCAGCTCGTCATCGAAAAGGGTCCTGGCCTTCATGCCCAGCTGCTCTACCTCCTCGTCCACGCATTCCTGGGAATAGAGGCATTTCTGGATGTCTGCGTAATACTTCATCACTTCCTTGACCGTAGGGGGATAGTTATTCTCCAGGTCTCGGCTCAGCACAAGCTTCACCGCCGTCATGGCCGCCTCGTCCTCCGCCCCTCGGCTTTTATTCGAAAGATAGGCGAAATAGGCCACCACTGCCACTATCAGCACCAGAAAGATGATTGCTACTTTTGTCGTGTTTTTTGAGGTGTTTTTCTTCATGCCTGCCTCCCCTCCGCCATGCGGACTTTCCTTTCCTTACTCCTCGTCAAAGTTCAGCTCCACAGTCCTGCCGTCCCTGGCCGCCACCGTATTCGGGAAAATCTTCCTCACGTCCTTGAGATAGTCCTCCGGATGGGTCAGGGAGGGGCTGTAATGGGTGAGCCACAACTCCGGGACCTCCGCCGCCTTCGCTATCCTGGCGGCCTCGTACATAGTCATATGCCTGTTCTCCCTGGCCTTGGCCAGCTTCTCCGGCTCGCCGTACATCCCCTCCAGAATCATCAGGTCGGATCCGGCACCGTTCCGGGCGATGGCCTCCACCGGTCTGGTGTCCGTACAGTAGGTCACCTTCAGACCCCTGCGGGGAGCCCCCAGCACCATGTCCGGCGTATAGGTTCTCCCGTCCTGTTCTATAACCTCGCCCTTCTGCAGTCTGCTCCAGAGCTTCATGGGAATCCCCTGCTCCAGGGCCCGCTCCCTGTCGAAGCGTCCAATCCTATCCACTGTCATGGTATATCCATAGCATAATACGCTGTGGTTCACTTTAAAGGCCTTCAGCCGGAAACCCTCGAAGGAGAATTCCTGCTCCTCCTCGGTGATTTCCTGCAGCCGCACTTCAAAGGGGAGTTCCGGCGCGATGGTGCGCAAGGCATTGACCGTTCTGGTCAATCCTTTGGGGCCTATGAGCCGGAGCGGTTCCTTGCGCTCCGCGTTGCCCATGGTCAGGAGCATGCCCGGCAGCCCGCTGATATGGTCGGCGTGGTAATGCGTAAAGCAAATCACATCGATGGGATTAGGGCTCCAGCCCTTCTCCCGCATGGCAATCTGCGTGCCCTCCCCACAGTCAATCAGTATGCTTTTTCCATTGTACCGGAGCATCAGGGAAGTGAGCCATCTGTAGGGCAATGGCATCATCCCTCCTGTTCCCAGCAGACTAACATCCAGCATCTTGGTCCCTTCTTTTCTGAATTTCTTCTTTTCCGGCGCGCCCGCTTGCGGAAGCTATGTGCCCCTTCCAGGCTCCCGGTATCCTTACAAAAGCTCCAGCGCTTCGGACTCCTCCACCGGCACCGCGAACCGGGCCGTCCATTCCTCGTAGCAGTCCTCGCACAGATCGAAATGCTGCGCCACGCCATCCCTGCGGCTGAAATACCCGAACACGGCGTCCCCGGCAAAGCAGAATTCCCTCAGATATCCGTTCTCCACCTTCAGAGGCCTGCCGCATTTGTTGCAGACCACCTTCATCAGCACTTTATCCTGTCCGTCCACGTATTTACGCATACTCTCTTCTCCCTTCGCATGAACCTGCCGATAACCGCTGCCAGATCCGCCGAATACCACATTTTTTCGTTCCACCTGTGGCTGTCTGGCCGACCTGTAACCATTATACTAAAAATATACATAAATGCGTGTGGTAATTGCTGTCATTTTGTCAGATTTTGTCCTGCCGTCGCCACATGATCACGGCATCTTCTCTGGGTCTTTCATAGAAGCCGGGACGGATTCCTTCCGATAAAAAACCGAATTTTTCATAGATATGGATGGCCGCCGCATTGCTCACCCGCACCTCCAGGGTGAAGGCCGCAATCTGCCTCGCCTCTCCGTGGGCGATCAGCGCCTGCAGCAGCGCCTGTCCGATACCTTGGGCCCTGTAGCTTTGGGCCACCACCACATTGTCTATGTTGGCCTCCCCGCACAGCTCGGTATACCCTGCGCCCCCCACGATGAGACCGTCAACAAGCGCCACAAAATAAAAGCAGTAAGGATTCTCCAGGAGGGTCCGGAAGGACCGGGCCGACCAGGGCATGGAAAAGGTCTGTGCCTCGATGTCCGCCAGGGCCTGGATGTCCGCCTCCCGCAATTCTCTTATCTCAATCTGCATAAGCCCTCCACTGTATATATCGACATGAATCCCCGATTCATGACTGCTGCCTGCGCCCAGCCTCCTGCTCCGCCTGGCTTTTGCGCAGATATACGGGGCTGTGCGCCGCGGCGGGCACGATTCTGCCCTGCCTGAAATACACTGCGCCCAGCGCCGCTATGGAAGCCGCCCGCTGTCTGTTGCTCCCCGCAGGGGCCAGAGCGTAGGGCACGCCGCAGTGCGCCCGGACGGCTTCCCTGTAGACGGGGACCCCGTCCCCCAGGAAAGTCACGGGCCTGCCCAGGGCCGTGAGCTTCTCCAGCAGCTCTTCTATGTCGATCGGAGTCTGGGGAATGACCGTGTGCAGCGCGAAGCCCTCCCCCTCCGGCAGGAATTCGCAGGCCGCGGCGTATACCTGGTTCCGCCTGGCGTCCATCAGCGGACAGACCAGCCTGTCCGTCCCCCAGAGGTTCCACGCCAGCCCCTCCAGGGTGGGCACCTCCACCAGAGGCTTCCCCAGCGCAAGGCCCAGCCCCTTGGCGGTGGCGGAGCCGATGCGCAGCCCCGTGAAGGAGCCGGGGCCGGAGGCTATGGCTATGGCATCGATGGTGTCCATGTCCAGCTCCACCATGTCCCGCAGCTCCTCCAGCATTGGCAAGAGCGTCTGGGAATGTGTCTTTTTATAATTCGTGGTGTATTCCGCCACCAATGCATCGTCCTCCACGATAGCCACGCTGGCCACCAGACCGGAACTGTCCATCCCTAATATCTTCATATCTTCCTTCCCTTTACGTCCTCTGACAGCACATCCTATCACCTGGAAAATCTTTTCACATGAATGCGTCTGTAGTCGAAGCCTTTTTCCAGATCCTTTTCTATGGTCACCTGTATGGAATCCTCCGGCAGGATCTCCTCTATCAGATTGGCCCACTCTATGAGGCAGACTCCCTCCCCGTAAAAGCAGTCCTCATAGCCGATCTCCTCCATCTCCTCCACATCCGCGATGCGGTAGACGTCGAAATGGTAGAATGGCAGCCTGCCGTCCTCATATACCTGTAATATCGTAAAGGTAGGGCTGTTCACGGGGCCTTCCACGCCCAGGCCTCTGGCGAATCCCTGGGTGAACACGGTCTTGCCCACGCCCAGGTCCCCGGTCAGGGTATAGACCTGGCCCGGCGCGCATATCTCTCCCAGACACTGCCCCAGCGCGACCGTGTCCGCTGCGGACCGGGACTCCAGAACCGCCGTCTTATCTGTATCAAGTTCTTCTATTATCTTTTTTACGTCTATATCCATTCGTTTCCCTGTCTGTCCGAAGCCGTGGCCTGTGCGGACGTACGGCATCGTGCCTGCCCGCTTCCGCCTTGCAGTTTATTTCTAGCCCGTGCCCTGTCCCTCTGTGCTCCGCCGTCCCGCGGCCTGTCTCCCGCTTCCCTGCTGCCCAGAAAGCCTCAGGCGCGTATCTTCACCTTGGCCGGGGGCATGTGGGTGGAAATCATCTCGATCACCGCCGCCTGCCGGTCTCCCAACTGGCGTCTGGGGAAAATCGTCCCATTGACGGGCGAGGTGTAGAGGATGATGCTCCGGCCGGTGGACACCGCCTTGTGCATGTATTCCCATGCCATCTTCTCCTGGGCATCCCCCTGGGAGATGGTCAGTCCCTCGTCGTCCAAAGTATAGTGAAGCGGCTCCTGGAATGCGGCATTGGAGAGAATCTGGCTCCTGCTCCTCAAAAAAAGCGTCCATGGCAGATAGAGCAGCATCACCAGCCCCAGAACGATGAAAATCCACTGCTTCGTGGCCAGGGCGAACAGGATCAGAACCCCGCCGAAAGCGCTGCCCAGGATGCCCGCTGGGCTGTTGTAGGAATGCCGCAGCATGTAGTCGTATAAATCCCCTGCTTCTATCTTGATGGTCAGTTCCAGCATACTTCTCCTCTGCCGCCCGAAATCGGCCTGTCGCATTTTATTCCACGAAAAAGCACCCACAGAGCAGGTGCTTTTGTGTCCATCTGTCATTTTACTCTAAAAATCCGAAAAAAGCAAGAAATTTTACTGCAGCCGTCCCGCAATGCGGCGAATTTCAGCCGTATCCTGTCCGGCTTTGATGATGGGACTCAGAGGTTTGTAGATCAGCAACGTCACCAGGGACACGCCGGCTCCCTTAATCAGGTTCAGGGGCGCCACGCAGGCCACCACGAAGCTGATGATGCCGCCTTCCGCCAGCGGATTCACGGCGCTGCCCATCTCCAGCAGGCTCTCCAGGGGCATGCCGTAGAGCTTGGAGAACGCCGGAAGGAGATAGACGGCGTTGAAGGCGGTGCCGAACACGGTGAGGATGGCGGTGCCGACGGCGCAGGCCGCGATCGCCGTCTTCCTGCTCTTATGGAAGGCATAGATGGCGGAGGCTGGCAGGATGAAGCTGCAGCCGATGACGAAGTTTGCCAGGTCGCCCACGAAGGCCGTGGAAGTCCCCTTGATGAAGAGCTTCAGCAGGATCTTGATGAACTCCATCATCACCCCTGCCGCCGGGCCGAAAGCGAACGCTCCCACCAGAATGGGCAGCTCGCTGAAGTCCAGCTTGTAGAAGCCGGGGGCGAAGGGCAGCGGGAAGTCGAACAGATGCAGGATCATGGCGATGGCGGAGAACATGCCGATCATGGCCAGCTTCCTGGTGGTGAAGATCGGCCCTGTCACGCCGTTCTTTTTCCCGGCTGTCTTTTCAAGCAGCAGCGCCGCCAGGAATACCAGCACGATGATCATAAAGAAACTCAGTACGTACATGGCGTTCTCCGCCACATTTTGCAACAATTCATTCATTTTACTTTTCCTCCACTTTTCTAAAGATTGTTTTGGAAAATTCTTCCTCTGCGCGGGCCTGCGCATGAAAAAGCCCCGAACCGTGACGATTCGGGGCGGGTTTCCATACCTCTGCACACAGGATGTACTTCCAGGGCAGCCTGCTGCAGCCAGGACATGCCGCCTGAAATAAACCTGTGACAGATACTTCTTCTTTCATCCAGACTTTACTGTTGGTTCCGGACTTTCACCGAATCAGCCGTGGCGGGCCTGGGCGCTTTGCCCTTCGCCTGTCACGGGTCGCGGACTGTACCGCCAGTAGGGAATTCCGCCTGCGGGACATGCATACGCATCCCGCAGAGGTCACCCGACCCCGAAGAATTTTCGTTTATTTGACAAAATCCATTATAGTCCTGTCCGCCGAAAAAAGCAAGGATTTTTTACACGGTGACCGCATTTCCAGTATAGAGCTGGTAA
>NZ_CAJUCP010000100.1 GCF_910585425.1 uncultured Acetatifactor sp.
TTTTTCCAGAAAATCTTTTTTATTTTCCTCTTGACATTTCACCAAATTGCTTTCCGGGATGGAAAGCGCTAAGCTGCCCTTCCAGGATTCCTGGATATAAGGAAACCTCCTGAAGCAGCGCCGCGGCCTCCTTCCCATAAATCTCTGCCCTGGTCCTCAATGGCATCACCTCCCCCTCCAGACCCCAACGTCTTTATTTTTTCAGAATTCCATATGTGCAGCCCATGTACCTTCGCTTCCTGAATTTGCCAGTGGCAGCACCCTGTAACTGAATGAACGCTTCCCCCACCACTGAAACAAAACAAATCTACTTTCACCTCTCCAGAAGTGATTCGATAGAACAACTTTAGGCGTTTAATAACGAGACCCTACGCATTCTGGCAAAATCCTGGTTCCGGCTTGTCCGGGTCAGGAAGCTTCATTCCAGCTCTGCCCCGTCTCCCTGCCGCATCCGCTCCACCAGCTCTTTCAGTTCTCTCCTGTCCGTGGTGATCAGCTCTTTCTCCAGGGGGCTTGCCTTGAACTCAATCATGATGTTGTTGCTATTGGTGCTAATCAGACCGTTCCCCCGCTCAAAATGGGTGATCTCCATGACCTCCGCATCCGACAGGTGCAGGGCGTCCTGTACCCGTACCGCCTCTTCATCCTCCAGGTTCAGGATAATCTTAGTCTTTGAGTTGTTGATAATCCCTTTCCCGAACCGCCCGCCGTCCAGGTTAAAGAAATCATTCAAGTCCTGGCTGGCGCAGACCGCAGAACCGCCATATCCCCGGATGGTCTTAAAAATCTCCAGTACGAAGTCCCCTGCAAGCCGTGTGCCCGTTGCCCCAGCACCGGAAAGCAGCTGCCAGCATTCATCTATGAAAATGGTCTTCTCCTCGGTACGGTCCTCCTTCGCCCTGTCCCAGACGAAATCTAAAGCCACAAACATCCCCACCGTCAGCAGGTCACCCGTCAGGGACGAGATATCCAGCACCGTATATTTATTCTGCAGGGAAACGTTCGTCTGCTGGTTAAAAGTGCTGGCTGAGCCGTTCACCAGCCGGTTCAGTATGTTGGCAAGCCTCTGTGTATCAGGCGATTCCTTCAGCACCCGGTAGAGATCCCCCAGCACCGGCATCTCACGGTACCTTTCCGGGCAATCCGGGTCTGCCAGGGACCCATTGTCATGGGTGATGCCCTTTGCATTGTAGGTATGTATCATAGCCTCGTCCAGGAGCTGCCGCTCCTCATGGGTCATGTCCGGAATCAGCAGGCTGAAGAAGATATGGAGCCGCTGGATCTTCTCCGCCAGTTCGGAAAGGGTGATGTCCGGCCCGTCCAGAAGCGCGCTCACGGAACGGTCTACCTGCCGTATCTCCATCACATTGATGCAGTGGGGGCTGGCCGGGGATACCTGGATGAACTCCCCTCCCACATTGGCGCAGGCCCGGTGGAACTCGTGCCCTTTCAGCGGCGCAATGATGAAGATGGGAATCCCCTTCCGCCTCATCCGCAGGGCCATCAGCTGCATGGTAAAGGTCTTGCCCGCCCCGCTGGTGCCCAGGATTGCCATGTTGGCATTCTTGTAGACGGCGGAATTGAATATGTCCACGATGATCAGGGAGCTGTTGTATTTGTTCACTCCCAAAAGGATGCCGTTGTCGTCACACATCTCATAACTGGTAAAGGGATAGCACCCTGCCGCGCCACCTGTCAGGAGATTCCGCCTGCTGCGCCCATACAGCTTCTTCTCCACGGATACCAGCGGCAGGGTGGAAAGGAACGCCTGCTCCTCCCGGAAATGGCAGGCACTGGCACGCATGTCCTGGGACAGCAGGAGCTTCTTCATCTCGTTCACTTTCCATTCCAGGTCGTCTACCGTGGATGCAGTGACAGTAACCAGTAAGTTCATGTAATAAAAATCCTCGTTATTGGCAAGCCCCTCCTTCAGGAAGTAGCCGCTGCGGATGGCGCTGTCAATATCGTCAAAGTCCGTGTTGGTGTCGCTAGCATCCTTTATTCTGGAGCGGTTGATGCGCAGCTGCTGGCCCACCTTCTGGATGATCAGCTCTTTGGGCTGCCTGCTGAGGAACATGTCCAGGTCAATCCCATCCCCGGCATTCACCATCAGACTCAGCCACCCTGCAGGCACCTGGCTCCTGTATCCATCCGATGGCACCATCAGGTAAGCGTAATATAGCCCGTCAATACAGATATAGTGGCTATGGGTAAAATCGATGGACTTCGGGGCAAAAAATTCCACAGCCGGTATGCTGTCCTCATGACAGGAACCATCCTCTGTATCTCCCATATCTTGCCGGCTCCAACTGCCCCCTGCAGAATTCCGGTACCCCGCCTCCACTTCCTGCACTTTCCGAGCCAGCGGCTTCTCTGCGCTTTCGTTCCTGCAGAGCAGGTTATAGAGCACTTCCACCGTAAATTCATCCTCATTGTCCGGTATGACCACTTCATTCCCGCACTGGCGGAGATAGTTGGATGCCGTGCGGACTGCCCCCTGCAGCTGGGAAATGGCTTCCGCCTCCTCATCGCCGCGCCTGGCATCCCATGGCTCATATTCAAAAATCAGGAAGAACCTGCGCGTCACGGCTTCCCTGGAGCTGATCTGCTGCACGAACTGCAGGTAGTCCTCCTGCATGAGCCGGCACTGCCCATTGGTCTCCTGCGCCATCTCCCGCCGCACCGTATTGATATGGCGCCCGATATCCGCCCTCCTGGTCAGCACCTTGAACTGGAGCTTCACCGGGCTTATCTTCAAATAGGACACAAAGGAATAGATGATGCCCCTCTGCTCCCTGGCGCTCCGGAGCAGGAAATTGATGGGAACCACCTCCACCACTTTCACATAGCGATGGTCTTTGGTGTATATCATGCCGTTCTCCACTTTGGAAATGGGAAGATATTCCGCTAAAGGATTCAGGAAAGCCTGGGGCTGATGCTTTGCTTTTGCAGAACTCCGGTGCTTCGCCCTGTCCTGACCTTGGCTGTTGGCATTCAGTTTTTTCTGCATACCAGCATCTTTGTTATAACGGTTACGTCCTTCGATATGGCACATTTCTGCTTTAGCCTGTCTGCCAGACTTTCCTTGTCTGTCACCTTCTGCCTGTCTAATGGTTTTCCCATATCTTTCAGCATTTACCTGTATATTAGCTTTCCCATGCCTGTCAGCGTTTACCTGTCCATTGGGTTTTCCTTGCCTACCAGTATTTACCTGCCCACTGGGTTTCCCCTGTCTGTCACTATTCCCCTGCCCGGCTCTTTTCTGTACATCTCCTATCTGCCTGCGTCTACTATCCTGCCTCTTATCCCCCATGCTTTCAGTGCCGCCGTTCCGTATGCTGCCCGGCTCCCCATCCCATTCTTCATGGCTTCTCCTGCCCTGGCTGGGGCGCAGCTTCTGGCGAATCTCATACCCTTTTACCTGGTCAAATTCTTCCGGAAAATCCTCTTCCCCGGTACGCCTCCATCCGGATATCCCGCCTATGCTGCCCTTACTGTTTTTTCTGACGTTATAATTTTTTCTGTCTGTACTGTCTTTACTATTATTTCTGCCGGATGTGTGTCCCCTGGCAATAACCTGTCTTCTTTCCGGATGGGCTTCCCCACACATCTCTCGATAATCTACTGCCAGCCCGGTTTCCTTCCTGCTTCTCTGCAGGCTGCCTCTTCTGTCTCCCCGTCGGCTTTCCCTCCCATTTATATGGCAGTCTCCATCCTGGCTCCCTGCCCCCTGCGGCTTCGTCCTCCGGGCTTTCCCTTTCTGTCCCTGCACCTCTTCCTTATCCCCGCCCACTACCCGGCGATTCCGCAGGTATTTCAGGAAGATTGCCAGGAATGACGTCAGGCTCTCCCCCGAAATCCCGATCAGGGCAAACAGCCCCAGTGGAAGCGATGTAAGGCACAGCACAATGACCCGCACTGTCAGCCCTGCCGGGAGGAAAAGGAAGACCGGAATCCCGGTCCCCCCTGCAAGGATGCCCGCCTCGATCACGTTCCGCGCCTTGAACATCCCGCCGAAGAAAGTCCCCGTATCCACGAAGTTCGGCGGGATGACATAAATATCACGGTCATTCTGGTTCTCCATCTGTTACCTCTCTCCTCTCTGCATCCGTCAGGCCTATATGCCTGTCTGCAAAAATATCCTACACAGCATCACCCCATCTCCCACAATATGGTTTCCTAAAAAACATTTTAGTAAATTTAGTGAAGCTTCCCTGAAAACCGTCCACTCCTATCATCCGGGCTTCTCCAGAGATGCTTGTCCGGAACCCTTTTTCAGGGACCAGGGTACAAGCCGATTCCAGTTACAAGGCCCAGCATTTCCAAAAAGCAGGTTACTGCAGGAATCATCCTCACTCTCCAACGCCCTCACCCGATAATCCAGAATGGGCCGCCCGCCCCGGCCCGCCTGCTGGCTTCCTTCAATATGGTCTCCAAATCCCAGAGCTGCCCGCTGCGCCTGTAGCTCGCCGGGTCTGCCACCATGATTTTTCCATCCTTCACCCCGCGCAGCACGATGAAGTGCCCGCCCTTTGTGAAATGCCCCTCCGACATGATGGCCACCACCAGCTTCCCTTCCGCCAGGGCATCCAGCATCCTCTGTGGCTCTGATGCGGTACAGCCGGACACCGGCAAGCCCCAGTTCGCGGCGGCACCGGGTATCAGCGCATGGTAGGAGCCGCTTCCCTTGCACCAGTAGCCGTTCTCATAGGCCCACTGCGCCATCTCCGTAGGCTCTACATATTCCTCTGTCAGCGAGGACACTACCATGGCCATGCAGGTAGACCCGCAGCCGTACCCGCCGATATGGTCAGTGCCGTAAGGCTGTGACGCATAGCGTTCATCCAGCTGGTTGAAATAGGCAACCTCCGTTGCCCCATCTGTAAAGCTTACATCTCCCAGAGAGGGGATTGAATTCCCGTCCCAGCCCGCAAGGTTCTGGAGCAGCCCGTCCCCCAGGAACAGGCTCATGTTCCCCGCATAGTCCTCCGCCAGCGCCTTCTGCTCCTCTGTCAGATGAAACACCTGGTCTGCAAAATACTGCTCCCCATTGTAGGAGATGGTATAGACCATCCATTTCTCCGCTATCCGCTCCTCCTCCCCGGTCTCCGGGTCTGTCTCTGTCCTTTCCCGCATCTCCTCCCTCCGTTGGAAAGAATAGAGGTGCCCTTTCCCTCCCCGCAGCACTTCCTCCATGTCCGCTATGGAGATGCTTCCATAATCATCGTTCCGGAAAGCGCAGTACTGGGAGGCGAACAGGTTGGCATTGTAAACCGGGCCTGCCGCATAAGGGTTCACCACCTCCATGCAGTCTGCGCCGGAGGATGCAAAGTCCGTCTCTATCTCTGCCTGCGTCTCCTCCAGTGCCTCGCTTAAGATGCTGTTTATGATAAAGGTGATATTGTTCGCATTTTCCGTGATGGCGGTGCTGCTGTTCAGTATGGGCGTGTCCGGGTCCGAGGGGCTTATCCAGGACATGAAGCCGTCATACAGCAGCCCCGGGAGCATGGCCAGGAACAGCACGGGCAGGAGCAGGAGTGTCGCCATGGCGGCAATGGCTTTCCTAATCTTTTTCTTCCCCTGCCACAGTGCCCCGGCAGCCGCTCCGTAAGGGCCTCCGGCAGCCGCCCCCTTTGCCGCGCCGGACACCGCTTTCCCTGTCTTCAAAGCGCCCCTGGCAAACTGGGCCGCCATGGAGCCTCTCTGCAGGAATTCCTCCATCCCGTCCCTCTCTCCGCCCATCTATATCCTGTCCTTTCTTCTGGGTACCGGGGGCAGCTTCTTTACAATGGACTCATTGTAGGCAATGGAGCCGTCCGCGGCCATATATGGTGACTTTTCCACAGCATCAACGGCATACTGCCGGTACCATGCGGCGCCGTCAGCGGTATGCACCGTGTCATATGCCCCTTCCGGCGCGGTGTACTGGGCAGCGTTGTACATCCCAAAGGCGATCCCGTCCGGGTGCTTCGCGGAGGTCTCCGTCCCTGTGATCCGTCCCCCGCCAATCTCCACGTCCGTAAAAGCAGGGACATTCGCCGCCCCGGCTCCCAGTGCCGTATAGCCCATATAGGACTGCAGGGCTTCCGCCGCCTGCGTGCCGTCTATGGTGCCGTCCACGGCAATGCTGCCTGTTGCGACCCTGCTGATGATGTCGTTGGCAAAGCTCCCGCCCTTGGCGACGGAAGACTTGTAGATCTGGCCTCCCACCATGCCGGGAATCCCACCGGGCATGCCGCCTTTTCCTTTCCCTGGAGCAGCGCCCCCGGAATTTCCCGCACTGGCTGATGCGGCAGTGACGGCTGCGGCTGCGCCGTTCTTCACCTGCCTGCTGGCAACGCCCGCAAGGCCGCCCGACAGGAACCCGCCTGCACTCCCCGGACTGCCTGGGCTTCCCATGCCCCCGTTCCTGCCGGGGCTTCCCGTCCCGCCGCTGGAACCGCCGCCTAACCTGAAGCGTCCGCCTGCCACGTTCCGGGCTGTCCCTAATCCCCTTGCCGCCACCATCAGCTCCGCGATCATGTTGCCGCCCGTATGCCCCACGTTTATCCCCAGGCCGGACATAAAGGAATCCACCTTCTGGGACACTTTCAGGAACGCGATGGCGCACAGGAACCAAATCAGCACGTTCCCGGTGACGGATTCCTTTCCAGACGCCTCCACCTTCGCCTGCACATCCGCTTCCGATATGGCCAGAGCAGGCTGGCAGACAGCAAAAGACAGCGCCATTGTAAGGAACGCTGCCGCTAACAGTCTCTTCAATCTTTTCATATACTCTGTTGTCCTCCTGATATGTAAGTATAGTTTTCAGTTCTTCTGCAACTTCTGGAAGCTTTCTCCAAGCTGCAATCGTCTCCAATGATATGCATGGAACCTTCACCTGCTTCCTGAAAGCTGTCTATAGAATAGCGTCACTACGTTGATGCGCTTTCCAGATACGGGTATTTCGTACACACTGGCAGTCCAGAACCACCCTTTTTTATAAGGAAAGCGGGTTCGCAAGGAACGTCCCCACCATGGAAGTGAACAGCCGCAGGCACCAGGCATTCATCACAAGGAGGAAAATCTGTCCCCCCAGCATCCGGCACCAGGACTTGAAGATGTTCCCAGTGGACTGGGACGCCCCCATGGAGAACACCACAGGCGCCGTGTAGACCAGCACCCCCAGCAGCACATACCGCTCTGCCGCCTCAAAAAGGAGCTTTAAATAGTTCCATGCCAGTATCAGTACCAGAATCAGCACGATCAGCGCCACTCCCCCGTTTGCCACCACGCCGATGATGGTGGTCGCCACAGAGCTGAAGCTGGCAAAGCTGATGGGCGGCAGCTCTGAGTCCAGGATCCAGTTGTAGGGCGTGCCGCCAATCTTTAAGACCGTATTCACAATATCATCCGAAAAGTAGGCCAGCACAATGAACAGCACCGAGCGGATGCTCAGCTTCACCGGATCCTCAGCCTCGATGCCTGCCCCCAGGCCGAAGTTCTTGAACAGCTGCCATATCCAGTTCAGCAGGATGATGCCGATGGCCAGGGCCACGAATATCTGATACATGGTGCCTGCGGCTGGGAAATAGCGTAGGAACACCGCCATATCACAGCCCAGGGCGCCCAGTACCGATGTCGTCACCAAATCTAGGCCATTCATCACCTGCTCTGCAATCCATTCCACTATCCCGTCTAAAATGCCCAATTATAATCACTCCTTTCTACATCTGGCATGGCCTGCCCCTGATATGCCCGATGCATCAGCCGCCCCACTTGCCGTCCGCAAAGAACGGGGTGATATAGGCCATGATGAACCCCAGGCCGTTCAGGACTGCCCATGTGATGCAGATGCGCTTCAGCCATGCCCGGCTCTCGTCCACGGTGCGCCCGGAACGGGAGAAGTTCATCATCAGGAGCGCCACCGAGGCCGTGACGATGGCGGCTACCGTGGAGATGAGAAGAATCTGGCTGTATACATCCTTCATGATCTCATTGGCCTTTGTCCATACATTTATTCCCCCATCCTCTCCGGCGAATACGGGCTGCGTGGACGCGAGGAATGCCATGGACCCCAGGAAGGCACCGTATGCGGCATGGGCTATGGGCAGTCTCCTGTACCGGAGCGCTTTCTTTTTCTCTGTCTGTGTGCGTTGCTGCTGGTGAGTCTTTTTCTTCAACTTGTGATCCTCCTTCATGGTTTTGGTCTCCAAAACAGAAAAGGCTGCCTCCGGTGTGGAGTTCAGCCAGTCTGCAGGGCTATATTGCGAAACAGAATCTTGTAGATAGAGTATCAAGAATGTGCCATCCCCCAGATCCCCTTTCTGTCCGGCAGACGTAAAAATGCACCTCTTTGTAAGGTGCATTTTTAGTCTTTTCTGTTTTGGGTACAGATTTCAGCATATCCATTTTAACATATGGAGATTTGCGAGGAAAGAGCAAAATCGTGCCAATTCTGTGCCAGTTTTTTGTCATATGCTATTTAATCTTTTCTTTAATTTTTTATCTTTTAATTCTCTCAATTTTGAAATTACTTCAACAATATCCGATTTATATTCATCACTATTTGTAACAGCATTTAAATTACTTGTAAAAGCATTAAGGTTATTCTGATATTGATATTCATATGGGTTAGGCATCACCGGATAACTATAATACATATTATATGTATTTCCAAAATTCATTTTATAATTGTCTAATTTTTTCACAGTCTCATAAAAATGATTGACTGATTCTATTTCTTTATCATTTAACTTATCCTTGAGCTCACTTAGAAGTCCAATATAATCAAGTTCACTAAAATATGGCATAAAAACTATATCCATCGAAATCTGGTCAATAGTTTTTTTATCTTTATCAATAGCTCCTTTGGTCTGTTTTAGATTTAAGTATAAACATAATGCGCATTTTCTTACAGCACTTTCATTTTTACGTTTCTGTACATATAAAGTTCCCAAGACTGTACATATTGCCGTAACAATAGCAACTACTATTGAAGATACTATATTTCCCATAACCAAATCTCCTCTACATAATTTTGTACTAAGCCATTATACAAAAATTGCATTTAATTCTTTAAATTCTTCTTTATATTTATCACCATCAATATGCTTTATTAAGTTATCAATATCTATATCAACCAATGCACCATCTTCAAATGTCAAATATTCTAAAAAGTCTTTTTTTATTATTGTTGAAAGGTGACGTGGGATACCAATATTCTGTAATTCAATAATTATCCTATCCGTTGTCCCATATTCCACATACTCAGCCCAGTTCTCCCCTGCAGTCTCCTTTCCTGCTTTTTCACATACAAGCAAATAATAGTTTTGAAAATAGTTTTTTATTTTATACCGCAGGATATTATCTATATCAGAAATCAAATCGTTTATTATCAAATTAATTTGATACTTACTTTGTGCATCAAACACCAATTTTTCATTTTTGTTTTTATCCCAAATATGGCCTTTTCTTTTGTAATAACCGATAACATGCATTATCATCATATTTAAGGGAGTCGATTGCATCCATGAAAACATCAACACAGCAAAATATTGAAGCCTGTTTTTATGCTTTACCATAGCATTTTTCCCTGTAGACTCTTCTTCTCCCCAATTATAAAAATCATACATTTTTTCTAAAACTTCTTGACATGTATGAACAGTAATATCCTTTGGAAATGCACTCTCTTCGCCACTGATTTTATCCCATATTTTGTTTTGATATATAACCTTAATATTAGAACACTGTTCCAAAATATATGTGGGGATGGTGTTAGTCAATAAATATGTTGGTATTGCTTCACAGAACTACTAAGTTGTAG
>NZ_CAJUCP010000101.1 GCF_910585425.1 uncultured Acetatifactor sp.
TCATGGAGGGGATGCGCTTTTTCCTCCAATGTCTGTCACCGTGACACCGCTGTTCAATGTCGGCGGCACGAAACAGCGAAGATCAGATGCCCTGGACGGGATTTCCGGTCTGGGGCAGAAAGGAGAAAGGCCCACATGCTAAATGCATTATTCAAATATACTGTCAGTTGCATTTCTGCTTGCTTTATGTTAAAATGGCAATAATCGAAAATCAGGCCTCTTTTTTCCGCGATCCTGCCGTCCGGAGCCGCCAGCACATCAAAAACGCGTCACAAGCAGACCGGAAAAACCTGCGGGCCAGGTGCGCCGCAAAGGCCAAGGTGCCGCGGCCACCGTCATTTGACAGCAGTGGTCATATTGCCGTAAAACAGACATACTGGCTATGATAAAATAAAACACAGAAAGGTTTATAGGTAATCATTATGGCGACAGACAAGAACAGGAGATTCCTCATCCCCGTTACGGCATTCATCATGTCCGTATTCTTATGTGGGTACGGTTTCGATACCCATGCTGCAGCATCCGTACCGGACGCTGTGAAGACCCCGGACGGCACTGCTGCCGTGTCCGCCAGCAGCGCTTCTGGCACAAAATCTGGAGAGCAGCCGAAGACCAGAAGCTCCGTCCGCGACCGTATGCGCGACATGCTCGACGATGAAAAAGACGAAGCTCCCAGCACAAAACCGTCCCAGACGGCAAAGCCCGCCGCTGATGCAGCAGGCATCGAATCCATCGCCGGACTGGCCGACGCATACGCGAAAGCCGAGCTCGACCAAAAATACTGCGTTGTGGACGTGGACGACGAGCACAATCCCTATGCTGTGGCCTGGGATTACGGCAGAGAATATGACAAGTACGTCAACCTTGTGGACGACACTGGCATGTGGGACATCCTGTTCGATGCTGAGTTCTACATGGATGCTTATCCCATGCTGTCCATGCTGTATCATGAAGACGAAGACCTGCTCCTGGAGCACTTCCAGACTGTGGGCGTCCATGAGGGCCGCCAGGGCAGCGAGGACTTCAATGTGGCAGCCTATATGGAGAACTGTGACGGCAAATTGGTCAAGGCGTTCGGCGAGAACTACGAATGCTATTATTTCTACTATGCGCTGAACCAGAAGACCGAATCCAAGATTGACACTGCAAATGATGGCGGCTATCCGGTCCAGATGGATATCGTTCTGACAGCCCTTCAACGACAGGAAATGAAGAAGATCAACGAATACCGTGACGAAGTCGATGTGGACGACGTCGCTACAAACGCCGAGTTCTTGGCCTTTGCGGATTACCGCGCTTGGGTGAACTATACCGACGACAAAAAGTACGCACAGTTAGGAAAAGGCCACGACTGGGCGAATGACAATATGAATGCGTTGTACGACATGATGGACAGCTTCGGCGCCGATGCATTTGCAGAAAACACATATCATGCCGACAACAGTGCTGGCCGCATACCGAATACGAATCATGCAAAAGGCTACCGCGAATCACAAGAACATTACGAATCCATGGTCAACAGCGAATACACATTCGCCGCCCCGTCCAACGTGTACGCACGCTGGTACGACGACGGTCATGTGCATCACTGCCAGTACGACCTGTATCTTGACACCTGCAAGTAATCAAAAAATCTGTCCAAAAATCATAAACAAAAGGAGATACCACTATGAGAGACGACTTTTTCATGTCCGATATCCTGTACCTGATCGGCTTCATCATCGGCCGCGGCCTCTGTATCGTCGGCGGGTTCCTCGCCGGCTACATCGGCATCAACTTCCTGATGGCCCTGGCCACCTGGTACAGCCGCGTCTTCTAACGGCCCTCGGCCTGGAAGCGCAATGCGAAAAGCTCTGGGGGCTTGTCTCCGCAGGGCTTTTTGTTTCCATATCCCAATCGAACAGCTCAAATATGATTATAGACGACATCATGCACTGCCCTTTTCATATGCCGGGCGAAAAACGAATCATATCCGTAGTAATTACGAATCCACACGCAGGAGTCTGCTATATTATTTCCTGTAAGGCACGCACCTTGACATGGACTTCACAATGACCGTCCGAAGGGATACTTCCCCGGAGAAATACGCCCAATGCCCCAATCGGGGCAGGCGTATCAAGGGGAAGACAACGCCGCAGGAAAGATTTCTGACCCAGGAATATTTTGGCTGCTCGCATATTTATTTCAGAAAAAGCTATTGGTTGTTTTTATGTTTGCTATATGCTAAGATAACAATAGACCTTCGTATAAAAATATACCAGAGGAGGAGACAGTCAGATGGAAAACACCACCAGACAGTATAATGTTTTGATTTTTCCCTGTTCGGAGACAGGGAACACGCCAAGCTCTACGGTCCATATGGAAGTGGCCGGGGACTTCAAGATGTTTTATGAGGATGCCCTGAAGTGGATAAGGGCATTTCATGAGCGCCAAACGGCAGACGACAGATTCCGGATACGCGACGGGGAGGAGGATGAAGACCTTTACGTCTGCTGCGATGAGGCGGAGGTCATCCTTTCGCTGTTGTATTGCTGCAAAGACCACAAGGTCACTGTCAGGGAAATCCTCTATCAGGGAAACCGCTACACAGACATATCGGATATTCAGCTTTCAGATGGCTTTGTCGCCGATGAACACGGGTTTGGCGGCGCTGAGCGCACTGATATCCGACTGCATGCGAAGAAGAACGGCCACGATACGCTGGTATATCTATTCGGGCCGGAATTCGGTTATATTCCCGGGGACGACTACGAGGACAAATTCTGTATTTTCAGATATCCTCTCTCCCACGGCATGGTGGAAATAGGAAAAAACCAGATGTATTATGCGGGAACCTATCGTTATCACTGTTATGAAGAAGATAGCCTCCACTACTATCCTAGTCGTGATTATGATGACGGAGTAGAGCTTTTCCTGGAAACAGACGGAAAAAACGTTACGTTCAGCGCACTGCTGGACGGTAGGCTGTATAAGAAGATCAGTAAAGACAACGGAAAAATCGTCTTCCATTCCATACTGGTCGAAGACGTCCTGCTGGGCACAGGCAGAATTTATGAGGCGTTTGAGGGCGGCACCCGGAGAATCAGCTTTTGGCAGTGCAGGGATATGCAGGATGTGGAATTCAGGAGGGACGGCGACGGCAGATACCGATATACGGGAGGCAACAGGGAGGTTGCCGAAATATGGGCAGGCGTGTCCTTCGTTCCTCCCCAGACGCCGGATCCCAACAGCCTGGACCAGAAGTCCGCGCTCAGGTTATGCGAGGACTATATCAACGCGTTTTATGCAGGGCGCCCCGTGCAAATTCCAGAAGTCCCCGAAACCGGCGCAAGGCCCCCTGAAACCGCCGCAGTTCCCGAAGACAAAAAAATATGGGCGGAGTATCGGAAAATCCTGACAGATATCCAGGGGAAATATGGATTGTCGGCGGCAGAGAAGGCGGCATATGGAATGAAGGCGACGTATGCGGAGGCGACGTATGCCGAAGCATTATATGCAGCCTGCATATTTTTTTCACTGGAGGATACGGAGCTGGAGGAGCTTTTGCCCGCAGAGGAGCTGCGGAAAGAATATGAAGTGCTGAAGGCAGCCCTCAAGGATGACCTGAACCTTCAGGCTGACCCGGATGTGTCCGAATTCAGCGAGCTGCGTGAAATCTTTGCCAGGGATTTTTTCTATCTCAACCGGATTACCATCCCCTTCAAGCCAGAAGACAGATTTCTTCCCATTGTGGATGAAGATGTGCGAAACGGGTCAGTTACCGAATATAACGCAATTTTCACATCGGTATCGCTTGCAGGGAAATTCCTTTATAATCAAGATCCAGGCAGATATAGGAGAAGAGATTTCCTTTCCATAATAAGATACTATAGAACAAAGAAACCCAGGGACAAATCCGCGAAAAAGGAAATCGATACTGTCATAGCCCTGCGCAAAAGGCTCCGGGAAGGGCTGCGGGCCAAGGTCAAGGGCCAGGATATGGCGATCGAGAAGTTTGTGGACGGCTATATCCGCTATCAGATCCGAGGGAAGATATCGGGCAAGCCCGCAGGCCTTTATCTCTTTGCGGGACCTCCCGGAACCGGCAAGACCGTTCTGACGGAAACCTTTGCAGGGCTTAAGGATATGAGGGAGGCGGGATACAAATACAAACGCTTTGATATGTCCGCCTATGGAGGCGGGAGCAGCGACGCCGTGTCAGGACTGGTGGGCTTCGAACGGACCTGGAGAGCGGCGCAGCCCGGACAGCTCACGGATTTCGTGAAAAAAAATCCCAAATGCGTCCTGCTTTTCGACGAGATAGAGAAGGCGAGCCCGCAGGCCAGATTCCTTTTCCTGAGCGTGATGGACGGGGCAGTCCTCACAGATAAATATTATAATGAACCGGTCTCCTTTGAGGACGCGATCCTCATATTTACCACAAATGAGGGCAGGGATCTCTATGGAGACAACCGCGAGGCGAATCTGACGGCGCTGTCGGATTCTGCCGTGATAGAAGGCCTCCAGGCATCAAAGTTCGCGCCGGAGCTGATTTCCCGCTTTATGTCCGGGACAATCGTCATGTTCAACCACCTGGACTATTTTAACATGTCGGCTATCTTTGAGAATTCCGTGGACAGGGCCATCGCCCAGATATGCAGCAACCGGGATAAGCTGCATTTCGACCTTGTCTATGACGATAAGCTGCCCAAGCTTTATCTTTTGGGCAAGGGGGACAGAATCGATGCCAGATTCGTCAGCTCAAATGCCCGAAAGACGGTGGAGGATCATTTCCTGGAAGCCGTGGAATATATGGGCAAACGCTATCCCGGAAAACTGGGGGAGTTAAAGAAGGCATCGGTCTCGGTAGATGTAACAGAGGAGATCCGGAAATATTTTGAGATGACACAGAATCCGCGGATTCTTCTGTACGCGGAAGGGGGCACGGCGCTGTATACAGGCGAGACTGCCCGTCTGCGCAACGGCTTCCTTCCGGAGAGGGGACTGAAGGAATTGGGGCAGATAGCGGTCTGCGACCTGGCAGAGAAAGCGGAAAGCGAAAAAGAGCATAAAAAAAGCTTCCGGGAATTCCTTCAAGACTGCAATTGGAACAGCCGCAGGAGAGAGGACAGATATGACGCAATCCTGATAGATTTAGGATGGGATTCCAAAAACTACAAGGCGACAGAGGGCTATAAGTGCCTGAAGGCCGCGGCGGAAGCGAAACGGAATATTCCCATCATCGTCGTGGACAGGGGGAATGTGGAGGACAAGGCTCCGCTCCTGGCGCTGGGCGTTACGGATTTCGTGCGGGCAGTGCCGTATGAGCCCCAGGACACGGACAGGGGCGATTCCACGGATAAAATCGATCGGGAGGGCCTGGCGCTGGACAGGGAAGAACTGGAGGCCATCCTTGGCAGGCAGCATTTTGTGGAAATGGCGAAGGCGCTTGTCCGGGAAGGGAAGAGGCTTTCCTGCGATGTCGCTTACGATTACAAGAGGGAATCCGGCGAGCTGGAAATCCGCTTTACCAATCTGCGCGAAAAGGAGGCAGTGGCGGAGGATGCCGAGGCCAGGCGGCAGAACAGAAAATATCTGCTGGCGGAGAAGCCCCAGGTGCGGTTGACGGATATCTTTGGCAATGAAAAGGTAAAAGAGGATGTAAAGCGCTGTATCGACAATATCAAAAATCCCGAGAAGTACCGGGCCGCCGGAGCCAGGCTGATGACCGGCATATTGATGTATGGCGTGCCGGGCATGGGCAAGACCATGTTCGCCAAGGCCATGGCCTTTGAGTCCGGAGCGGCGTTCATTTCAACGGTAGGATCGGATTTCCTCAGCAAAGACGGCATTGCCAAAATGGAAGAAATGTTCCGGACGGCCCGCCGGAAAAGGCCCTGCATCCTGTTCATCGATGAGTTCGACGCCATTTCCAAGCACAGGGGAGGCCGGATAACCAGCGAACAGGAACTCATGCTGGAGAAATTCCTGAAGGAAATGGACGGCCTGGAGACAGACAACAACGGGGTCTATGTGGTGGCGGCCACCAACTATTCCTTAGAAGGACTGGACGATGCGGTCATCAGGAGATTCAGCACCAGGATTCCTTTCCCGTCTCCTAATATGGAAGAACGTCTCAGCTTCCTTCTTCATGTTTTGGAGAAGAAGAACCTGAAGGATAAGGTTTCCAAAAGAGCTGCCAGGACATTGAGCCTGAAGATGTACGGAACGAGGACAAACTATTCGGAAATCGAGACATTTGTGGAGGAATCCGTCGCTGACGCGGTATATAAAAGCGAACCCGTCACGGAGAGGTTCCTGCTCAACCGGATACATAACGAGGCGGACGGGGCTGCCCGGCAGAAGGATGACCCGAGGAACTATATCGCTACCGCTTTCCATGAAGCAGGACATGCCGTGCTGCAGTACCACTACGGCATGGGAATCGATTATGTGACAATCGTATCCAGAGGGATGTATGGCGGGTATGCCCTGGGGCAGTCAAGATACCATGCCGGCCAGGATTTTCTGGATCAGATATGCATCTGCTTTGCCGGGCGCATTGCCGAGATGCTCTATACGGGCAAGGAGATGGGCGTCAATATAGGCGCGGGGAGCGATCTGCAGAGGGCTACTTATATTGCCTATGAATATGTCTGCCGATATGCTATGGGCAATCGCATCCTGGTGGTGCCCGAGATGTTCGCCCCACGTACAGGGGTGTACCCCGAGAACGTTCTGCCGGAGTCCGAGAAAGAGGCCATCTGGACATCCGTAAACCAGATCCTGAATCAGCAGTGGAATGTGGCCATAGAGCATCTGCGGAACTGTTGGGACGAGGTGACGGCGCTTGCCTATTCGCTGATCTATATGCAGGAACTGGTGGGCGAAAAGGCGGAGGAAGTCATTCTGGGCAAAGTGCCATATATAGAGGAAATATGCTTTTTGGATTCCGACAATGATTATATGCGGTCGATAACGGTTGGCGCCAAGACCCTGGTTCCCTTTGGATATGCCGTCTATCCGTATTATCCTTATTCCCAGATCAAGACCCAGCCGGAAGAAGAGGATATGCCGGAGGCAAATGGCAGACATTATTTTTACGCGGTCAAAAAGGCGGAAAAGCCTCTGGGCATTTCCGAGAGTCTGCAGGACGCGTTTGCCACCGCGTATGGACAGGGCGCAAGCTGCCGACGGTTCGTAAGCCTGGAGGCCGCGCAGAGGTATCTGGATATGCTGGAGCTGAAGGTCTTCCGTCAGGGCGAGAACCGTTTCTGCAATTTCTACGCGGACGCGCTGTCGGAAATGATAGACAGCCGGGCAGCGGTGAAGGATCTGATCATCCTGAAAGAAGGGGAAATCGGCTGGTATCAGGTGAAGACAGACGAAGCAGGGGTGACGCATCTGGCTGTGTTGAAAAGGGAATATACCGACCTGTATCAGGAGAAAGCCACGGAAGCAGGAATGCCTTTTTCGCTGTACCTGAAAGAAGAAATGGCCGAAAAGTTTTTGGAGGAGCGTGAAAACGCTTACCGGGTCATTCAGATATACGATAAGGAGCTTCAGACGGAACTGCTGTATTATATGGGCGTCATGGAATATCAGTCCAAGCGGTATCGCAGGAATTTAGGCTATAATGATTGACTGAACATCGTCCCTGGCCGGTGGGACGGCTGAAAACAGCATCATGAACGGCCATCAGGGGCCTGCCGGAGAAGGAGCATATCCGTAATAATTACGAATCCGCCGGCAGGAACCTGCTATACTATTTCCTGTAAGAAAAAAACAAAAAAGACACGGAGGAATGTCAACATGAACGATTTTATTATGTGGTTGGTACTGTTTGCCATCATCTACTGGTTCTTCACAAGACACGACCGCAAAGACCGGGAACGGTGGCCCGCCCTGATGAGCGAGGAAGATTACCTTCGCAAACAAGGAACCCCCGCAGCGAAAAAATGCGCAAACACGATGCGCAAAATGCGGAAAAAGGCGAGGACTGACAAGCGCATGGCAGAAGAGCTCGACAGAGAAGATAACGTGGCATGGAGGGCAAAGATGGAGGCGGATAAACAGGGGGACATGGACCGCATGAGGAATACAATAGACGAAATGGACAGGAAAATCAAAGACCTGGAATTCGAGAACCTGAGGAACCGTCGTTATTGACAAAAGCTTACAAATCTGTATTACGGCTATAATTTATAAACCAGGAGGTATCCGTCATGAAAAAGAATATGCTTATTTATCCCGTATCCGCACTGTTGGCAGCCGGCCTGTTCGCAGGCTGCGCCGCCATGTCCGTCCAGGCTGCTCCCGGCAGGACCACTCCCGGCAGGACCGCTCCCGCCTCCAGCTCCGCCAAGCCGGAGGCCAGCCCGGAGCCGGAAGCCCCGGCCGCTTCCCCGGACATCGATGCCATCGCCGGGCTTGGCGAGCTCCAGGCCGGGGTGGAAGGGCCGTACTACAAGAACACGGAAATCTTCGTGGTGGATGTGGATAATGGCCACAACCCCTATGATGTAGAGTGGGACTACGGCGAGCTGTACGACGCCTACATAGAGGAAGCCGACTGGTCCCTGGTGTTCGATGCGGATTTCTATATGGAATCCTTCCCGGCTCTCGCGCTTTTGTACCAATATGACGAGGAGCTTCTGCTGGAGCACTTCCAGACCGTGGGCGTCCATGAAGGCCGCCAGGGAAACGAGACCTTCAACGTGGCCGCCTATCAGGAGAACTGCAAAAAGGAGCTGCGCGCTGCCTTCGGCGACCATTATGAGTGCTATTATTTCTACTGGATGCTGAACCAGGCTTCCCAGGAAGGCGTCGCCACATCGGGCGAAAACTATCCGCTGCAGCTCGACGTAAAAATGACCTCCATGCAGGCAAAAGAATTCGAGGGAGTCAACAAGTACCGCGCCGAAGTCGGCGTCGAACCCCTGAAGTTCGACCCTGAGCTGGCAGCCTTCGCCTGCTACAGGGGCTGGGTCGATATCAGCGAAGGCTATGGCGCCCATGACTGGCTGGATGATGAGGCAAACCAGGAGAGAGCCAATGCCCTGATGGACCTGCTCCATATGCCTCGGTTAAGCGAGAATACGGTGGATTGCGGCGTGAACAATGCTTCACAGTATATAAACACCTTCTTCTATATCAACTACCGCTATTCGCCGGATCATTATGAAGCCATGATAAACCCGGATTACAAATATTTTGGCTGCTCGCATATTTATTTCGGAACGAACCGTATCCCGGAGTCGAGAAGAAGAGACAGCGGCACCTATAACAAACCAATGATGCGCATAGAGTTCGATCTGTTCACAGACGCGCTCTCCACCCCGGTGCATCCGTGATATGCCCGCCTGGCCCCCTAAACCCCTAAGCCAAAAAATCACTTGCCTTTCCTCCCTGGATATGCTAGACTCCTGAGTTTGACACCTGAAACAGCAAAAAAGTCCCAGAGGCCTTGAATTTAC
>NZ_CAJUCP010000102.1 GCF_910585425.1 uncultured Acetatifactor sp.
GGACTATCTTGGATGCCGTCAAGCAGATTCCCATACCTTTTGTTTATTTCACTGTCTCTGTTTGCTGTCATTAATTTTGTATCCTCCGTTTATTTTTAATCATCGATTTCAATCTTCCAGTTCATCATCGCTCTATATACTTTATCTGGAATCTCATCCTTAAACTGTTCCGCCATATCTTTGATGAAGTCCTCTTTATATTCTTTGTACCTTTCAAAAGCAGATTCCGCAGTCTCAAAGCTTCCCAGCTTAATCTGTTTGCCCATGAAAGACATGGCCGCCCGGAACCTCTTTTTATCTTTCTCACAATAGACACCTATCGGGAAATCTCCCCTGTCATCCTTTTTGCTAAGGAAAAGCGTATTGATTGTATGGGGCACGAATACCACTGTCTCAGGGCTATATATCTTATTTCCTTTGAATAGGATGTCCTTATCCAAATCAAAAGACATCCTTGGAATATTGTTCTGGTCATACCATACCTTGAAGTTGCTGTAATTGAGCCATTCCTCGCAGACACTGCATCCTCTATACTGCGGCTGTCTCTTAAGGAACTTCTCATTGTAGCAGCGGTTAATCATATCATGCCATCTAAGATAAGACTCTGATTTGCAGTCTACGTCTTCGCTTCCCCAATACCCAATCCCACACATAATCGGCTCCATCGCCCTGCTGCTCCAGTCATCCGGCTTGTACCTTATGTCATTCATCACTTTCAGGATGAATCTCTCTGAATCATCGCCTGTCTTGATGAAATGGTTCTTCACAATCCTGTACTGTTCCTGATTCAATGGGTATAGGTTTCTATAATAACAGTCCTGTTTATCAAATCCGCTGTGCCATATGTAGATGCCATTCCTTTTATCTGGATTCACGATGAATTCTTCAACTACTGCTTTTGCTGCATATAAGTAGGCCGTCTTATAAATCCATCTACCATCGATGAATACGTTCTTTCTCAATGTATAATGCAATGCCCCGTAGCTGTCATAGCTTCCCTGCAGCAGATCATATCTGCCATCAGAAAGCCTGACCACTCTTCCATAATTCGATAGCCATGTATCCTTATAGTCCATCAGCCTGATAAAGGTTTCATCCGTGTCTAACGGAACGACATTGGCATTTGAAATATCCAGTATCCTTTCAGGCTTGATGTCTTTATATCTTCTCTGTATCAATATCTCAAGATCCTCAGGGAACTCGATTCTATTCTTTTTCTCCAGGTATTCACGTTGGCTCTTATATTCACATTCTTTGCACTGTCCTAAATAGTATGGATTATTGAACTGTCCTTTTACCAACCGAAAGCTTTCCATAGGCAGTATCCTGCCACATTTCTTGCATATTTTTGTTTCTTCATTTACTGTAACTGTATTCATTGTTTACTTTAGATGCTCCTTTTAGATATGATAATAGAAGCGTCTCCAGAATTGGTGACGCAAAAATAGAGAGTCCTGAATTGGCTCCCTAATGTAAATCAATATTCAGTTGTAGGTTTTCGCTTTTATGGCGATTATTTAATTCTGTGTAATCGTATAACTCACCACGAAATCGTGGTTACTCATTTTCCCCCATTTGTGGAGGGATGATATGATCTTTTATGAATCTTTCTCAACTTCCTACGATTAGTCCACGATAAACTAATTCGTATGATTGCAGTTGTACCACCGTGGGACAACTTTTTACACACTTCTGCGGAAAACTCATCCCCCTATAGGTGTTGGGTTTAAACCCATCGCTATAGGTTTAAGATATTTCGTTTTGAAGTGAAAAAGGTTCTCGCTAAAATTGTCGGCATCTTTTAATAGAAATCTGACTCCACAAAAAATACTTCAAATAGTGATCTGATTCCACAAAAATTCGGAGTGAACTATATCAGTCACGCCCATTTGGGCTTTTCGTAGAAAACACAGCCGATACCAGCATCTGACCTTATATGAATATTTTGTTCGCCAAAACGGGCGAGCAAACCTTTTAAAGCGTTCGCTTTGTAACGAACGGAAGTCTTTTTATAATACTTCCATTATATGAAGGGCTGTAACAAATCGTTACCCACTTGGCAGAACAATTCATTCAGTCAGCTTATATATCCAATCGCCAATTTTGTCGATTCAAATGTGAACTTATTTCCAATTAGAAATTTTGATGCTGCAAGTTTCAAATCATTCAAACTGAAGGATTAGAAATCTTTCGACCACTTATGGGCGATATAGATTAAATCTACCACATTGCTTTTAGAGCAAGATGGTTCAAGACCTGATAACAACCGTACCTACAGGTACACACCAATTCCCGCAGGGAACCATCATCCCATGGGACTACAATTAAATGCCGATACCTATAATAGTCATGAATATCTATGTTACAATCTTCATTTTTGCTAGGTTCATTTGAACCTACCCTTTATCGGCATCAGTATCCTGATTGTCGCCTCTTTCTCTCAACGGACACCACTCAGGGCTTTCCTTTGGCAAATCTCCAACACCCACTTTCCCCATATCGTCAATCCGTTCTTCGTGGTCACAGTAATAAATCCTCTTACCATAGTCATACGTTTTCATGTACTGGCATTCAGCGCAATTATGTGCCCTATCACTCCTCAGTCCCATATGTACCATCATCTCCTCCCTTGATGCCGTCATACAGCAGATCGCTTGCACAGAACCTGACACATTCATGCTCCGGTATGATACACGTTTCCCCAGTATGCAGGTTCCTCCCTTTCTTCTCTTTTACCGTCCGCATCTCGAACCTCCCGAATCCGGTGAACATCACCTTTTCATCCTTGCTGAGGTAGTCCTTCAGCGTCTCTATGAACGCCCCTACGGCATTGAATGCGGCTTTCTTTGTCATCGCGCCGTTCTCCGCCATCCTGTCCGCGAATTCCTTCTTGCAGATTGCCATGTTATCAGCTCCTCCTTATCTTTTTATCATTTTTTGTTCAATTGTCTTTGTCCTCTCCAAGGATGAAGCCGTAGCCCCTATCCTGGAAATATCTCGTTACCTTGCCATACATAGTCTCCTAATCTCCTCCTGTAGATTTTCTGTAGTAATGAAATTGCTGTTTTAAGTTACCGGGATGCAAGGGCATAGGATGCCCCTGTGACGCGCTGTGGTGCCCATATAAGGGCTTTGATGGATGATGTATAGATTTGTGTGTATTTATGTGTCTGTGGGATTCAGACACTAAAATAAGCCTCACAGATGACTGTACATAATTAATACTTCACAGCCTCCTGTGGGACTTATTTATGTGTCCGAATACAATAAATCATTAACTCATATAAACATATACTGGAATCATCTTTTTTTGTCGAGTCATAATATTATATACTTTATCTAAATGTAATCTATCCGATCCAGGATGGGCCCCGACACCTTTCCCATGTATCTGTGCACCTGGGGCCTGGTGCAGCTGCAGCGCGCCCTGTCCGGGTAATAGCCGCAGGGGCAGGGGTTCATGGCGCACACCAGCATGAAGTCGCTGGGGTATGTCACGTTCCCGCTGACCCGGGAGATGGTCACCCGGCGCTCCTCCAGAGGCTGGCGCAGGGCGTCCAGGGAGGCCCGCTGGAATTCCGGCAGCTCGTCCAGGAACAGGACGCCCCTGTGAGCCAGGGAGATCATCCCGGGCTTCGGCACAGTGCTGCCGCCGATGAGCGCCGCCTGGGAGATGGTGTGGTGGGGGCTCCGGAAGGGCCGTCCCGTCACCAGCGCCTCCCCCTCCTCCAGCAGCCCCGCCACGCTGACCACGCTGGTCACCTCCAGGCTCTCCTCCAGCGTCAGCGGCGGCAGGATGCCGGGAATCCTCCTGGCAATCATGGATTTCCCCGCTCCCGGCGGCCCTACCATCAGCAGGTTGTGGAACCCCGCGGCAGCGATCTCCGCGGCCCGCCTGGCCGTCTCCTGTCCCGTCACCTCGGCAAAATCAGGCCTTTCCTGAGGCCCGCCGCCATCGCGCTCCGCCTCCGCGAACAGGCTCTCCGTGTCCACCAAGGTCCGGGGCAGCACCCCGTCCCTCTCCGCCCCACCGGCCATGAGGAAATGCATGATTTCCAGGATATTCTCCGCCCCCCTGACCCGGATGCCGGGAATCACCGCTCCCTCCCTGGCGTTCGCCCCGGGGACGATGCATTCCCGGATGCCCGCTGCCGCCGCGGCCCGCACGATGGGCAGCACGCCCCTGGCCTTTTTCAGCTCTCCGTTCAGCCCCAGCTCTCCCAGGAACAGAAGCCCTTCGGCCGCGCCGGCCGGAACCAGCTCCATGGCCTCCAGCATCCCCACGGCAATGGGCAGGTCAAAGGCAGTGCCCTCCTTTCTCCTGTCTGCCGGAGATAAATTGACGGTAATACGGCATGGCGGCAGGTTCAGGCCCACATTTTTCAGGGCCACCGTCACCCGCTCTCTGGACTCCCGCACCTCCGTGCTCAGGGACCCCACCATCAAAAAAGCAGGAAGCCCCCTGGCGATGTCTACCTCCACGGAGACCATATAGGCACAGACCCCCTGGAGCGCACCGGAATGAACCGCGCTGTACATAAAATACCTCCTGTCCCAGCCTGCAGCCCTCCCTGTGGCCGCCGCTGTTTTCTCATAGATTTTTTCATAGCTTGTTTCCTAATTGATTGTTTCCTGTTGATTTCACTGAAAAAGATGATTTGGCCCACTGCCCGTGAAAGTCCGTGAAATATGTACCGATCCGGAAAGACATATTTGTGACAAAAAAGAAAATCGGGAAATGCTTCTCTGCTGTATTTCGGGAAAATCCTGACTTTTGTAGCATCCGCCGGGTGCGGACCGCCCGCACCCGACAGGTGAGATTCATGAGAATAGCTGTACCGCACCGGAAAGCGCGGAAATCCTGTCCGCGCGGATATGGCCGCGCACCTTTTCGTCCGTGAGCAGAAGCTCGAACACCGCTTCCCTGCCGTCTCCGTCAGCGGCGGGCTGCAGCTGCTGGAACAGCACCGCCTCCAGGACGCCGGCCAGCCGGGCGCGCATGCGCTCCTGTCTGTGGGGCGGGAACATGTCCATGATATCCTCAATGGCGCCGGCCGCACCGGCCGCGTCCATTGCCGCGAACACCAGATGTCCCGTCTCCGCGGCGGCTACCGCGGCGGACACGCTGCGGCCATCCCGCAGCTCCCCCACCATGATGACATCCGCGTCCTGGCGCACGGCGGCCTGAATCCCATCGGCATAGTCCATGCTGTCCAGACCGATCTCCCGCTGGTTGACGATGGACCTTTTATACGGATGCAGATACTCCACCGGGCTCTCCAGCGTGATGACCAGGGCCTCCCTGCTGTCATTGATCTGATTGATGATGGACGCCAGCGTGGTGGACCTGCCGCTGCCGGAAGGCCCTGCCACCAGCACCAGGCCGCTCTCCTTCCGGTACAGTTCCGCCATGGGCTCCGGTATGCCCATCTCCTCCGGCAGGGGAATCTCCCCCTCTATCAGGCGTACCGCCAGCGCCACGGTGCCCTTCTGCTTGTAGGCATTGGCCCGGCAGCGCCCTCCCCGGGGCAGGGCGAAGGAAAACGCGTACTCCCCTTTCTCCTCGAACCTGTCCCGCAGGGCCTCCGGCATGATGCCTATCAGGATATCCAGCATATCCGCCGCCGTAAGCCTGGAACAGTTCATGGAAAAAAGCTCCCCGCCGATCCGCATCTTGGGGGACATCCCCGCGGCCAGATGCACATCGCTGGCCCCCGCCTCCCTGGCGCTGCGTATGATTTCTTCTATCGCAGACATCGTCGTCCCACTTCTCCTTTCGAAACAGCTCCGGCAGCCAAGCGCCGCTGCGGGGCTATTTCCATTATTATATACAATTCTCCGGCAAAAGACAACTGTTTTATTTACGCTTTCACGCCTGGTGCTCCAAGCTGGCGCTCCAGAACCAATTGCCCGTCATATCGGCTCAGGGTATCCGGCCCCAGATGGTGGGTGACGGCAATCGTCAGGCAGTCCGTCCGCCCTGCCAGCTCCTCCTCGATTTCTTCTGCCGTGCCTCTGTCCAGATTAGCGGTGAACTCGTCCAGCAGCAGGATCCTGCTCCCCCGCAGAAGGGCCCTGGCAAGGCTGAGCCGCTGCCTCTCTCCTCCGGAAAGGTTCTTCCCATTCTCCGTGATGACAGTGGCGAGCCCCTGGGGGAGGGCTGCCAGAAAGCCCTTGAGCCCTGCCTGTTCCATGGCCGCTTCGATATCGGATGTCCTGTAGCTTTCGTCATACAGGGTGATATTGTTCCGAATCGTGTCCTGGAAGAAAAAGGGCTCCTGGGACACTGTCCCTATCAGGGCGCTTAAGGAATCCCTCTTTATCTCCCGCAGCTCCCTGCCGTCCATGCGGATAGAGCCGCCGTAACCGGGATAGAAGCCTGACAGCAGGGAGAGCAAAGTACTCTTCCCGCTTCCGCTGCTCCCGGTCACCAGATAGCGCTTTCCGGCCTCGAACCGGAAAGAAAGGCCCTGGAAGAGCTCCCGGCCCCCCTCATAGCCAAAGGTAAGGTTCTCCAGACAGATTTCCTGGCGTAAATCGGAAAGCTCTTCCACGCCGTTCTCCTCCGTCTGCACGAGCAGCGCGCCGAACCGGGAAACCAGCGGCTTCGCGGCGGCGAAATCCGCGATGATGGCCGGAATGCTGTTGATAGGGGACACGATATGGCCTATCAGATGCCCGAAGGCAATCACCATGCCGGCGGAAAACATCCCCTTCAGGGAAAAAAAGGCTGCCAGCGCCATGACCGCCACGGTGGACAGCAGGCCGGTGAGCTCTCCCGCACCTGCGCACAGAATCCTGCAGTCAGTGTTCCTGCGTTTCGCTCGCTCCGCCTCCAGATTCTTTCCGTCATGCTTTTTCAGGATACAGGGCAGCGCCCCGTAGGAACGAATCAGGCGGAAGCCTCCGAAATCGTCTCCTATTTCCCTCATATAGGCCTCAGCGCTCTCCACCTGCCCTTTCATGCTTTTCTCCAGAGGGCCGGACGTCACCCGGCTCACGCCCCTGGCGATGAAGGCCAGCAGCACCATCAGCGCCAGCATGGCAGGCTGTATCATGATGCATATCACGGCAGCTGCGCCGAAGCCCACCACATTTTCCACCACGGAGAGCAGATTTCCGAAATAGACGGATTCAAAGAGGTTCACGTTGTTGTTCAGCTCGTTGATGTATTCCGCGCTGCCTGCCGCCTCGAATTCGGGCACGCTGCGGTTCATGATGCCGGCAAAGATGTCCTTCTTCAGCCGGTATCTGGCGTCCGCCAGCAGCCCTGCCTTCACATGGCGATAGGACAGCTCCAGGGAAACCGTGACCGACACGAAGAGGACGCTTGCCAGGAGCGTCGTCCGCAGTTCTGCAGCGCTCCTGCCCGCGCAGTCCACCAGCGCGCTCATGACCAGGGAGAACAGGCTCCCGCAGGCCTGGGACAATAGCAGCAGCGCAAAAAGCAGCAGACAGATTCCTTTTCTTCTGAACAGATACCGATACATACGATGAGATTTGAGATTCGTTTCCATTTTCCTCCACTCCTTCCTTCGGCCCGGAGCAGAGCGGTCAGCGCCTTTTTCAAACACACCCTGCCATGGGCTCTGGTCAGAGTATACCGCGGCAGGGCAGCGCAGTCCAGCAATCAGGAATTGGGGAAAATACTACGGAGCGTTGCGTCAGAGGGCATCGATGGCCTGGCGTTGCCCTGCGACGGAGTAAGGGTTTTCGTTCACCTGGGGCAAAAGGGCAAGCAGGCGCGGCTTCAATGCCTCACATTTTTCCCGCATGCCCTTCCCGCTGTACAGCTTTGCCAGTTGCCAGAGGAACTGGTATTCCGTCTCCCGGACGCGGCATTGGCAGACAGGCTCCTCATAGGCTTCCATGGCCTCCACGTCCTCCCTCTCCGCTGCTGCCATGGCGCACTGCAGCCAGAAGGGGGCGGTATCTGCGCAGGGCGGCGTCATCAGTTTCCGCACGGTAAGGTCCGTCTCCTGAAGCTCCAGGACCGCCCCGCCTCGCCCCAGAAGCAATAACGCCTCGAAATAAAGGGACAGCGTGTCCGGACAGGGTTCTGCACGAAACTCTGCCTCGCACTCCCGAAGGATGTCACGCCCCTGCCCCAGCTCTATCTTCAACTGTACCCTCTGCTGGCGGAAACGCATGTCCCCTGTCCTTCTGACCACTTCCTCCGCAATCTCCAGCGCCCTCCCGGCGGACTCCCAGCTCTGCTGCAGGAGCAGGTGCACTTTGTAGGCCTCCAGCTCAATCTTTTCCCGGGCCAGCTCCTCCGGATCCCTCATCTCCAGCTTCAGGGCAGTGTCCACGGCCTGGAGCCGGGACTGAAGGCAGGAGAGGGCTTCCTGGAAACAGTGGTCGTCCCTTAGGACCGAATATCTCAGCACCAGGTCTTTTGCATGCTCCAGCGGCGACCTGCCGAAGAGGTCATCCAGGCTTATGCCGAAAAAGTCCGCGATCCTGGGCAGCAGGGAGATATCCGGAGTGCCGTTGCCCGCCTCCCATCTGGAGACGGTCTGGGGCACCAGGTGCAGGTATTCCGCAAGCTGCGCCTGTGTGATATTTTTTGCTTTTCGTAAAGATGTTATCTTTTCGCCGATTCTTTGTTCCATGGGGTATCCTTCCGGGGGAACTTATCATTCTGAAACCTTATCCGGGAAATCAGCTTTTTATCAGAACTTCCTTCCCTTCAAAGGCAAAGCCATATTTCCGGATTCGTTCGCCAGGAAATCCCCTGCTCTCCAAGTCTGCCTGGTATCGCTTTTCCTCAATCTGTTTCAGGGCGGCATCCGCGGTATCCTCCAGAGATTTCTCTTCGCTGGGATCCTTGACTTTAAATTCTATAATAATCGCATTCGTATAGCAATTATTTATTGCGGTATTGTCCGTTCCGTTCTTCGGCTCCATCATCACATCGTATCTTCCGAAGCCGCTTTCCCGGTTGGAGGTAATGATGTAGCGGTCTGCCAGCTCCACGGACAGAC
>NZ_CAJUCP010000103.1 GCF_910585425.1 uncultured Acetatifactor sp.
GCTTTAGTGGCATAGGCTTATTGTGCAATTTTTTAAATTTGCTCATTTATAGTATGCAATAAATGCATTTTAGTTCAAAGGACATTCACCCATGAGAAATGATTATAAAGAAGTGCTGGGACGGCTAAAAGAAGAACGAGAGCGAATGTCTTTGTCACAGAGAGAAATGTGCCAGCATGTGGGCATGAGTCAAGGACAATACTGTAAGATTGAAAATGGAGAGCAGTATTTCAGTTTTCATGAAGTAAAAAAACTATCTGAGTCAGGGGTTGATATTCATTATATTTTTACAGGACAGAGAGTGCACAGCCGCTATATCAAAGATATTGAAGCTTACGATTTTAGAGAAATAATATGTCTGTTAGAAGTCATATATTCAGCAGTGACATACTATTGTGTATTGACACCATCGGGATTTTGGCGAAATCTGTATCGGGAAGTCCAGTTTATACGATTATTGGATGCAAATCAGAACTTTGAGAACGATTTTTTCGTATTACTTAGACGCTTGAATGGACTTACGCAGAGGGAAATGGCATTGCAATTTGGTATGGACACCAAGAAATTGCGAATGTTGGAGAAAGGCCAATGTCAGCCTGACAGTGAGCTCTTGTGGCAATTTTACAGAGATTTTCGGGTTCCACCATCAATTGTAATTAAAGATAGGCAAGGGTTGTTGAACCAAGCAGGGTGTTTTTTAGAGAGGATAGATTCAGAATCAAAAAACAATATAATAGCAATGGTTAAGGCATTTCATATGAAAAATTGAAGACAAAAGGGGAATTCACTCAGTGAAAAAAGTTCTTATTCTGGAAGATAATGCGCTTATGTTAGAGTGCCTGTCTGGTATCGTGCAGGAAGTCGATGTAAAAACGGAAGTTTTTCCTTTCGATAATGCAAAGGATGCGTGTCAGTGTGCGCTAAAAAGCACAATCGATTTGTTCATTATTGATATCATGCTGGAAACCCATAAATCAGGAGATACATCTGGCTTAAGTTTTGTTGAAGACATAAGGCGGATTAAAAGGTATGGTTTCACGCCAGTCATCATTGTCACAGCTTTATATGACCAAAAGCTAGTTACATATGAGGAGCTGCACTGTTATAGTTTTATAGAGAAGCCCTTTGATAAGGACAGGCTGAAAGGGCTGATAGAGGAGGCGTTGGCGTTTCCGGGAACTGATAATGGAGCAAAGACCCTAAAGTTCCGCAAAGATGGTATTATACTGGCAGTTGAACGTGAACGTATTGTCTATGTAGAAAGCATCAATCATATTTTGAATATCCATACAGCTAATGATGTAATGCATATCCCGTATAAAACAATCAAGAATTTTTTAGAGGAGGTAGACAGCAATGACTTTCTGCAGTGCAGCAGAAACACTGTGATAAACAGGAAATATGTACATAATGTAGACATGGGGAACCGGGTCATCCAATTTCGGGATGGAATGGGCAGGGTGGATATCGGCATTATGTATAGGAACCAGGTAAAGGAAATGTTTTCTGAATGCTGAGACAGATATCGAATTTACTGGAAATCATGTCTATTTTTGTTTGCATTCATCGTTTATATGGGAGAAGGGTAAAAGCAAATATTGGAATAGCAGCGGCATATTTGGGGTGTCTGGTGATATATTGTGTGATGGACATATATGGTTCTAGAATCATATTGACATTGATGAGTTATTTGGCAATCGGCATTTACTGTATTCATAGCCAGAAGGATTCCCTGAAAGGTGCTATGTTAAGCGTAGTGCTTATGATAATTATTCTTGCGATTGTCCAATTCATCTATATACTACCATTGAATTTGCTTCTGAGAGATGATAATCAAAAGGCATTTGCTGTAAATTTGTTTGCGCTGATAAGTTTTATTTGGATTTTGCCGAAGAGTAAGCTAAGCCTGTTGCGCAAAGAGACTGAAAAAAACAATGGTTTAACCATATTGATGTTTGGAGCCGGAATTTATAGTGCATTGTTATTGGTGCTTCAGGGGATTTTAAATGCGAAGTTGCTTCTGCGCCTGTTTGTATTTTTGCTTTTGCTTATGGCATTTTCTTATTTAGCAATAGAAAAGTGGAATGAGGTACAAAACGAGAAAAAGAGCTTAGAGAAAGAGCTGCAAGCTATAAGGATACCACAAGAAAAATATGAAGAATTACTAAAAATGATTAGAATACGACAGCATGAATTCCGAAACCATTTAGCAGCTATTTGGGCAACACAGTACACATATAAGTCATATGACAAACTGGTAAAGGCCCAGAATGACTATTGTGGCAGGCTGATACAGGATAACAGGCACTATAAGTTGCTGTTGATTGAGAACAAGGTTTTAGCAGGTTTTCTCTATGGGAAGCTTCAGGAGATAGAGGCGGAAGGGGTAAGCATCGAATGTGAGATAAGAGGAACATTCCGGCAGTCTGTTGTCCCAATCCATCATTTGATTGAAATGTTGGGAATTCTTTTGGATAATGCCGTACAAGCCAAAAGAGACAGTGATTCAAAAGAAACAGGAATTCTTTTTAGTCTTTTAGAGAAAGGACAGTCCTATCAATTTAAAGTCTGTAATAGATTTCCATATACAAGCTATGATGAAATAGCGACATGGTTCCAGCTGGGGGAGAGCACAAAAGGAGAGGGACATGGGCTTGGCCTATACCAATTAAGATGCTTGTGCAAGGAATCCGGTTGTATAATCAGCTATGGAAATGTAGAGATTAAGGAAGAAAATTGGATAGAATTCGTGCTAGAGGTACATGAAGCGGACAGAGAGTAGTACTGTCCGCTCCGTGTAGCTAAAGAGGACTTATTCGTAATTTTCTTCAGCAGGATATGGATACTCTCCAAAAAGAACTAAGCTTGTTATGGACGATTGCAACTCCCATAGAGCCCCTGCGATTTTCAGCGTGAAGTCAGTAATCATTTTTTGCCCCTCCTTTCTTCCGTATTTTCGCTACCAAAAGCTGTAGCGAATGCAATATTATGACCCAGAAGCCGACTGCTGCAAACGGGCTAGCTGGTATAATATACAGGATAAGAGCATATAGGAATATACCGCTGCAGGTGACACATATGCAATGCCTGGAACGCTGGGGAGATGGCTGCGGGCGGTATTTGGATGTTACAGGTCCCACGAAATAGCAGACCACCATACATATAAGCAGAGCGAATGTCTGGATGTAGGAAGGTAGCAGTATATTCGGCAGTAAGGCTATCGCCAGCCATATATAGAGGAACGTGCTGGCCAGGCAGCCGAGGTATGTATAGAAATGCAGCCCTCCTGTGGAGCAGCGCAGATATAGCATCATGCATAAAGCGAATAGGTACAGCGTCAAACGGTCGTGGAGCAGGAAGCCGATGACAATCATTTTACTGAGCTCCGAAAACATTGTCTTAAGCAGATATTCTATCTGTGCAATCTGGTAACCGCCAAGCTGGTATTTCTCCTTCAAATATTTCTGAATCATTTCCATACCCATTTCCTCCTCAGGCAATAGAATACTCTATAAAGAGGTACTTCTTGAAAATCCTTACTGAATAAGGGATTTTCTTATCTAAATCGATAAGCAGAATCGGTTTTATTGATAATATTTTTGCCCCATTGAAGTTAGGAATGGAATTAACGCAATTAAGTAAATAAGGCGAATCTAACAGATTCTGCGTTTATGATAGCTGAAGGAATATAAGGTAATGATGCATAGAACAATAGGAGGTTTCTGGTTATTTGCCAAAAGGTGTAAAATTATAGACATATGGAGGGAGATATGCCGAACAAGGGTGCAGGAGAAAGAATCCGGGAATTGCGTGAGCTGCAGAACTACACGAGGGAAGTGTTTGCGGAAAAAGTGGACATCTCTGAAAAATTCCTATATGAAATAGAAGTGGGAAAGAAGGGATTTTCTGCTGATACTCTTTGCCGCATTTCGCAGGTGCTGTCTGTGAGCTGCGATTATATAATGCTTGGGGAAGAAAAGGAACACCGGGGCATGGAGAAGATCATATGTGTCCTGGAGACCATAGGCCCAAAGCAGCGGAGCAAGGTGCAGGATGTATTGAAAATGCTGTCCGAAATGTGCGATGGACTATGAGTTGGGTCAGAAAAACACTGAGTTTGGTGAATATATGAGCTTTGGCGCTGGTTTGCAGCATGATGGAGGTATCAATTCGCTGAATCAGAGGTCAATGGAGAACTAAAATACAAAAGAGATGGGTATGTTCTGGTTGCCCAATATGAAAGCCTTTTTGATGAGATTGCGATATGAGGAATCTTGTTGAAAAGGTTTTTGTATTTGAGGTAATTTGTGAAGCATCCTGTAGATACCTATAGGCAATCTGGCAGTAAAAAGACATATCGTACTTTTGCGGGAAAGGCGGTTACAGAAATTCTGTGGCCGCCTTTTGTCGAATATGGTTCTATATTGCGGTGCCGCGGTTCTCCCCTTCGGGTCTGAAACTAGAAAAATTCAGACTCGGAGGAAAGGACAATGAGAAATTACAAGAACAGTGATTATGCCCTGAACAGGTATAGCCAGGGCATCATCTACAAATTTGCGGACGGCATCGTGGAGGTGACATTGGAGGCCTTTTTGCGTGACAATCCGGATAAGACGGAGGAGGATTTTGCGGAGCTGAAAGCCCTGTCGGATGAGATTTACTATCAGCAGGATCGGCAGGAGCAGAGGACAAGCCGCCACGATGTGAGCATCAATGGGATGGAGGAGATGGACATCGCGGCGGTTCCTCCGATTGATGCGGAGCTGATTCGGAAAAGCAAGGAGGAAAAGGCTTTAGAGGTGGCAAAGCGATTGCTGGACAGCGGAAAGCTGATACCGGCGCAACGGAGGAGGTTTCTCCTCCATTTTTTCAGGGTTTTTCTACAAGGCAGATTGCCAGAATGGAGGGTGTCCACCAGCGGGCGGTCTGGGACAGCTTGATGTGGGCGGAGAAGAAGCTGAAAAGATTTTATGAGGCATGAGAGTACCTGAAAGATTATGAGAACTTAACAATAACGTTGGCAGACAAAAGAATTATAGAGTGGGTGCGGCCTATTACCGCACCCACTCTATAAAATGGATTCTTGTATTGAGATATATAAGCTCTATTCTATCACATATACCGCAATAATTCGGTTCCCCTCTTTATTCAAGGCGATTACGACCTCCTGTCCATGTATATCGGATATATTCTTTGCAGGAAAGGTGATATACTGTTCCTTCGATAATTGATAGACCGGAGCATTGGAATTAATCGGGCCTAAGAACATGCTTTTTCCGCTCTGGGTCATGGTCAGGAGCTGGTCTTCATAATGAAGGATACAGTCCGCATATATTCCGTCCTGTGGGCCGTCGGAAGCTCCCTTGAACAATAAAACGGACTGATCGATAATGCATAGCTGCTTCTTGTCCCATCTATAAAAGCCGGATGCCAGATTCCTGTCCGGATATTCGATTTCTGTCTCTTCGCCGTTTTCGATGGCCTTATATGTCATCACTCCGTCAATGAAGGTATGGTCTCCTGTCAAAAAAATGTATTTGTTCAAGCCTGGGATAATGTCCCATGCCTGACCGCTATTCTCCTGTGGGCATTCAGTCTCTGCTGCGGCAGATGAGGCGGATTCCTCGGCATCTGCTTCGCGCCTGGCAGCTACCCTATCGATGATTACACCAGTGATGAAAGCAGCGATATCCAACAGAAGGGCGAGGAAGAGCGAAAAGACCGCTATTTCGCGATAAGGGCTTATCAGATAAATCAGCCCGGCCTGTGCGGCATTATGTTCTGTCAGATACCGGCGGATGGCCTGATCCAATTTTTTGGTCGAAGCTGCGCGGTCAAAAGATGCCAAAACAGGGTCAGGCTCATTCCGTGGGGTATAGATTGGTAGACCGCTGATTTCAGACTTCAAGTCATTGAACTGCTCCCTCCAGAGAAGGTTGTCGCAGTCTGCTTCCAATGACAGCAGACTGCCATCTGCCAACCCATCAATGTGTTCCTGGAAGGTGGTGCCCGCTTCCTTTATCGTGCTGTAGTCGTCCAAGCGCTGGAGGAAGCTGTTCATATCTGCAAGGATTACCTGGTATTCCAAGGTGTCGCCACCTAAATCCACAGCACTTTGCAGACGAGAGAAGACTTCGGTTGCCAGGGCTATCAGCCGGTCGGAATCAGGGGATGTCTGGAACAGCTCCCGCTGGATTTCTCTCAGATTTGCCCCCACGAAATAGCTGGATACGCCGTCTTCTGCCATTCCTAAGATAGTCAGATAATAGGTGGTGCGCTGGAGGGCAGTTTCATAATCGCTACGCTGTCCTTCTAACTCGTTCTGCCTTGTGATGAGGCTCTCATATGTCCTGACAGCTGTATTCACGGCATTCTGGTAAGGGGCCAAATCTACGCCGACAGGGGCATTCGACAGACGGCTTTCTGCGCCACGGAGGCTGCTTTCGGCGGCGGCTACCCGTGTATCTATCTCCGCAATCTGTGTGCCCAGGTTAGCGATTTCGGACTGCATGCTGGACTGCATGCCCGACAGGACGGATCCGGCCTGCGTCCGCGCATCCTGTGTTATGTTCTCGCCGGTAGCGTTTTCCATTGCGGAAATGACAGTGTCCATGATATCGCTTGCAGCGAAATCATTTGCCGTATACTGGTTCCTTTCCTCAGCCCAATCCAGGTTCTCGCTGACATCCACGTTGTTCTGGTCTATGGCCATGGTCTGCTGGTACAGGTCTACGATTTGCTCTGCCAGGGTATCCTGTACATCCTGGCTGTAGAGCTTTACATAGGTATCCGCGGCGAACAGCTCGTTCCTATAGGTAGACTGGGCCAACAAACGGGACTCGGTGGTCCAGGAATCGCCATAGGCCTGCCCTGCGATGTACAAGTAGCTGAACCATGAGGAGCAGAATAGGATGACCGCTGTCAGGCACATTAGGACAACGCGCTGCCCCCCGCCCATTGCATTGTTTTAAGAAAGAAGGCAGGGAGAAGTTCAAGCCCAACAGAAGGCCCTGTATGCCCAGGGAGGCGGCATACGCCTGCCAGTCCTCAGGGAAAGTGTAGTCAATCATGCCCTGGGCCGTAGCCCAAAAGGAAACTGCAGCTAAGAGACATGTGCAGATGCGGAGCAGAACAAGGATGCTGTTTTCCGAGTGTTTGGTCTTATTCATTTCTTATACCTCCTTCAGATTCGTTTGCGGTGAAATACTCCTGGTGCGTTTTGCTGGACGTCTGCCTGTCCTGAAACTGCATCATTGAATAGGCGGTCAATCTTAGCGTTCAGACGATGGTCAAAGGAGCTGGCGGAATCGTCCGAATCAGGGAACAGGAACGTCAACAGCGAACTGATGGTCGCCTGTATGCGGAAATTGACGATGACTCCCAGCAAAATCTCGGACAGGAATCTCAGCACCGCTATAAAAACGAGATAGATGAGCTGCTTTAATAAGGAATGCGGCTCCAGGCACTGCGCTATGACAAGGCGCATAATCTCGATGGCTGTTAGCAGTACCAGTATAACGAGGATTATCAGTAATAGGATACCCCACTCCTGATTGACCCATTCGGTATCAAAATCTCCCTTGGTGAGGACAAAAAGAAACGCCCAAAAAACTATCAGTATTGCAACAGGAGCAGAATATTGCTCGGCCAGTTTATTGGTATCTTCCTTCTTTTTGCTCCGCGTACCTGTAGTAATGTGGTAGACCAGGTAGCATAGTGCACAGATAAGCGAAACTGCTGCTATATAGAACAGCATATAATATAGCAGCCCTTCAGATATGCTTTTGAATTCTTTGTTGAACAAAGATTCATTAAAGCTTTCTACAGCCTTTAACCAAGTAGAAACGCCATCTCCCAAAGCATTAAAAAATGGAAGTAGTAGGAAAACGCCAATTGCAGCGCATAGCAAAAGTGCAAGTATGGCTCTTTTGATTTGGCTCTTGATTGGTGGAGTGTCGCCTGGTGTATCTGGATTAAATGAACCTTCTCCAGGATTCGCCTCTTTTATTGGGCTACCTTTAGAAAGCTTGAGCAGCAATCGATTTTTCCGAAACCGTGCTTTAAGGGCCAACCGTTCCAGTCTGCTTTTCTGTTTGTTTTCCCGAATCTCCCTTCGATGCTTCTGTGCCAAGTCCAGTATGTCCAATCTATGGGTATTTCGAGAAGAGGAATACGCTATCCGTGACTCTTTGCTCTTCTGGCGGTGCTCCTGACGTATTTTCCGGACTTGTTCCCACTGCTCCTGTGACCATCTGAAAAGCCGGATTAGAATATTTATGGTGGAAATGGATGCTACCAATAACAGAAGCATCCATGTAAGGCACCATCCGGATAAGGCGTTCAGCCGAAATTGACCTAATGTCTGGTAATCAACCCATAAATTCAAGCTTGTGACGCTTGCGCTGATGAAGACGGCAGCGAGAAGCCATTGGGCCTTCTGCTGATTAGTGTGGTCTATCAATCCAGGGGCCAGCTGTGTGAAATAAAATGAGAGGCATAGCACATTGACTGTGGTAAGGCTTATGCTCTGTATGCCAAGGGCATAGAGGACTGTGAGGATAACCGTAAGGGAGCAGAAAACAGCTTGGAATATGATTTTTACCTTCCAGCTATAAATGAGCAAATTTGAATTTTTACCAAAACTGCTATAAATACTTTAAAACT
>NZ_CAJUCP010000104.1 GCF_910585425.1 uncultured Acetatifactor sp.
ATTTGTCAAGGTGCCTTGCCGTCTTCATCAGCGGCAACTTTGATAGGATATCATAGCTTTCCGCTTTTGTCAACAACTTTTTACAATTTTTTTTGCTATTTTTTTCTGCAAAAATCTTTTATTTTTGCTAGGGTTACATTATAGCACTGTACCCTTTTATTTGTCAACGACATTTTTAAATTTTTTACAGATTTTTACAGACGCGAAATTTTTTACAGAATCTCCCCTATCAGCGGGATGAACCGGAACCGGTCCAGGAAGCCCTCGATTCCCTTCGCCAGATAGTTGTGGTCGTATATCCATTTCAGGATCTCGCTCCTCTGGGTGTGTTCCCGGATGAACTCTCCGACAACGCCTATGTCCATCATCATCATGAGCGCATAGAGCGTCCACAGCACCAGGACCACTTCGAACGCCCCGAACACGATGCCCAGCAGTTTGTCCAGGAAATGCACCACCGGCAGCTTCGTGGCCAGCTTCGCCGAGAAGAACACAAGGCCCAGCAGATGGTGGGCCACCAGAAGCAGGATGAGCAGGACGGCGATCGCCACCACATTGAACACCTTGCCGTCATGATAGCTGTTCACCCCGTAGGCCAGCAGGGCGGCCACCACGCTGAGCACCACCAGGGAGACCAGGGAAATGACCTCCTTCACCATTCCCTTCCGGTATCCGTCCACCATTTTGATCAGGACGGCAATCGCTGCGATTATCAGCATTACGTTCAGGTTCCATTCGTTCATCTTTTTCTCCTCTTTGTGTCTGTCATTTTAATTGTATCGTATCGATCGAATCATCTGTCACCAGCATATATTTGTATGTATTCCCCACAGGGGCCATCAGCCGCACTGTCTTGGAAAAGCTCCCCCGGAACTTCTCCGTCCCTCCCATGGTCATGATCTGGCATTCCGCTTCATTATATATCACGAAATTGTCCCTGCCGAAAAAGATGTCCGTATAGTCCATGTCGAAGTAGAAATCTTTGGCCTTGTCGGACTCCGTATCGTAGACCTTGAGCTGATACCTGTTTTCGTTGTTGTCCGAGAGGAACACAAGGCCGATATATCTGTCGCCGTAGAAGACCGACCTTATCTCCCTGTCGTAGAGATGGCCTGCCGCCTCCTCCGGCACATATCCGCCGGAATAGATCGTCAGCCTGTTGTCCCCCACCGAAAACGCGGTTTCATCGTTCAGGAATCCCACGTAAGGGACTACCGTATCCGTGAGCACGTAGCTGCTCACCAGGCCGTCGCTGTAGTTCTCTCCTACCCGGCCGAAGTTGTAAAAGGCGATTTTCGTCCGGAGGATCCCGGCGTCCACATAGACATAGGCCACCAGGAGCAGCTCCCCGTTGGGGGAGAGGCTGAGGGCCATGGGATATCCCGAATCGTCCATGTGCGTCCTGCTCTCCCGTATCATCTCGCCGCTGCTGTCGTAGGTGTTGATCCAGGTGATGTCGGTGTCGGCCAGCACCGCCGTCACATGCCCGCTCTCGGATACGCTCAACTGGCGGACAGGCATGGCCGTCGTTATCTCCCCCAGCAGCTTTTCCGAATCCGCCAGGTAGATGCTCCTTCCGTTGTATTCCCCTATGGCCACGGTCCCCCTGTTCCTGGCCAGTATCACGTCCTGGATCTCGAAGGTCTGGTTCCAGGTCACGCTCCCTCTGGAATCCGTGCAGTGCGCGCCGTCCTTGCTGTAGGTCAGGATGGCGCTGCCCAGCTTCACGTCCGTGGCGCCGCTCACAGATTCTCTGGGGATGGTGGCTATGGTGTCGTAGTCCGTATAGGTGCGCCGTCTATATTGTACCACCAGAAAAACGGCGAAGGCCGCCAGGAGCACAAGAATCAGGATGACCCGGTATACAGAGGCCAGCTTGTGGCGCGCTATCTTTTCTTTGTAGTCGGTCTGCTTCTTCTCCCGTTTTTCTCGCTTTTCTTTCTCTTTCATGTAGCTTCTGATGTCTGCCATGGTTCCTCCCGGCTTTCAGTATGGTACGTGGTGCTATTATATCACATAATCCTCATTGTGGTAAAAAAATTTTTTCCCCTTCCTTGATGTCATCCGGATCGTTGATATTGTTGAGGGCGCATACTTCCGCCACCCGGGCGTCGCTGCCGTACTGCCGGATACAGATATCCGTCATGGTGTCCCCCTTGCGCACGATATAGGCCACCATCTCCGCAGCCGGGGCTCCGGCAGGGGCTGCGGGCGGTTCCTGGGTGGGCGCTACGGTGGGCTCCGGAGTCGGCTGCGGGGTGGGCTCCGGAGTGGGCGCTTCGGTGGGTTCCGGGGCAGGCTGTCCGGCGGCCTCCTCCGATGCCGGCGGAATTGTGGCGGGCTGCCCGCTTCCCTCCGGCTGATCCGGTTCCGGATCCGAGGGCTGCTGCCCCTCCGCCCCTTCCGTGCCCGCGGCAGTGTTCTCCTTCCGGATCGCGTCCGTCAGCTTGTCCTCCGCCACGATGGTCCCCACCTGGGCGTTGCCGCCCGACACCTCCACCGCGTCTGGCAGTTGTTTCCGGGACATGTCCTCCATCAACTGCTTCACGTCCGCCTGCAGCCGGTCCAGCCCCTGTCCGCCCCCCATGGTGGCAAAGCCCGCCCCGCAGAGGAGCACGAACGCGGCGGCCGCAGCCAGCTTCATGTTCCGCAGGGGCATGGCAGTCCCGGAATCTTTGTCGGGGGCGCTCTTCCGGAAGGCATGTCCAGCTTTTTCCTCCGCCAGGGCCCGGCGCTCCTCCTGCCTTTTTTTCACCATGTCGTATTTTTCCTGGGGCACCTCCTCGGGCCTGGCCTCCCCCTGGCGGTCGTCCAGCATGAAGGCCAGCATCTGGTCGTTCTTCTCATAGAACTGCGCATAGCCCTCCACGTAGCGGCACACGCCCTGTTCGCAGATATGGAACCCTTCCACCATCTCCCCGTCCAGCAGGCGGTAGCCCAGGAACACATAGTCGGAAAAATATTTCCTGCGCTGCTTCTCCACCTCCTGGCACACCGCCTGGGACAGGTGGCGGCATTCCCGCTGGAGGAAGTTCAGCTTGCAGGCCCCGTAGAGGAACAGATATGTAATCTCGCCCTCCTCCCTCTTCGTACCGTACAGCGCCACTGCCAGCCCCTTTTCCCGGGCATACTGATTCAGCTGCCTGATATAGGAAATGACATAATCCTCCACATATATCTTGCAATGAGGATTCGTTTCTCCAATCTGTGTAATGTTCTTGGGCAATTCCATACAAAAAACACCTCCCATACCGTTTGTACTAATCATAGCATCGGTATGCGAGGTATTTTAGCGATCCTTGTCGCGGTGGGACAAGAACTCTTCGACAATCTTTGCGGCGCTCCCGCGCGTCAGTCCAGGCCGAACCGGTAGACCGTCACGGCGTCATACTCCCTGTCCCCGCCGAAGATGCAGGAGGGGAACTGCGGCTTGTTGGCGGAATCGGGGAAATACTGGGTCTCCAGGCACAGCCCGCCCCGGCGCCTGTAGATGGCGCCCTCTTTTCCGCTCTCTTCTTCGATGAAGTTGCCCGCGTAGAACTGCACGCCGGGCAGGGTGGTATAGGCCTCCATCGTCCTGCCGCTGACGGGAGCCTTCAGGGTGGCGAAATGGCGAAGCGTGCCGTCCCATCCGTCTATTACCCAGTTGTGGTCATATCCGCCGGCATACCGGAGCTGCCGGAAGTCGGTGTCTATCCGCTCCCCTATCCTCTCAGGGGCCGTAAAGTCCATGGGCGTGCCGTCCACCGGGGCGACCTCTCCGGTGGGGATGGAGCCTGCGTCCGCCGGGGTGTAGCGGGACGCACCCAGCCGCAGGGCATGCCCCTCTATGGAGCCGCTGCCATGGCCCTCCAGGTTGAAGTAGGAATGGTTGGTCAGGTTCAGGATCGTCCTCTTATCGCTCACGGCATGATAGTGGAGCCGCAGCTCGTTCTCCTCATTCAGGGAATAGGTGACCTCCGCCCTCTTCGTCCCGGGGAAGCCCATGTTGTCCGGCGCGTCCTCCAGGCGGAAGGTGACGCTGTCTTCTCCCACGGCGGCCTCCCAGAAAGCTTTGTGCCAGCCCCGCTCTCTGTCGCTGTGGAGGTTGTTGGCCCCGTCGTTGGCCTTCAGGGGATAGGTGGCGCCGTCCAGGTCAAAGGAGGCGTTGCCGATCCTGTTGGCGCTGGGGCCGATCACCACGCCGAAGAAGCACCCGTTTTCCAGGTAGTCCTCCGCCCGGTCAAAGCCCAGCACCACGTCCGCCAGGCGCCCCTCCCTGTCGGGGACCTCCACCCGGACCAGGGCCGCGCCTATGTTGGCCACCGACACCCGCATGCCGCTGCCGTTTTCCATGGTATAGAGCGAGATTTCTCTCCCGTCCGGATATTTTCCGAAAGAACTGATTGTAACTGCCATATTCGTCCTCCTCACTGCGCGGATTTCCGCGCAAACACGCTGGTGCAGGCATAGCGCCGCGCGAGATTGGCCCCTCCGGCGGGCTTCCCTCACACTTCCGTCCGGCCTTCCAGCGCCCGCAGCAGCGTCACTTCATCGATGTATTCCAGGTCCCCGCCCACCGGCACGCCGCTGGCGATGCGGGTCACTCTGATGCCCGTGGGCTTGATGAGCTTGGCGATGTACATGGCCGTGGTCTCGCCCTCCAGGCTGGAGTTGGTGGCGATGATGACCTCCTCCACCTCGCCCCGCAGCCGCTCCATCAGCTCCTTCAGGCGGATGTCCCCGGGGCCGATGCCCAGCATGGGGGAGATGGCCCCATGGAGCACATGGTACACGCCCTCGTATCTGCCGGTCTTCTCATAGGCCGCCAGGTCCCTGACATTCTCCACCACCATGATGAGCTTATGGTCCCTCTTCTGGTTGGCGCAGACAGGGCATACCTCCCTGTCCGTCAGGGTGAAGCATTCCCGGCAGTAGCGGACGTTGTCCCTGGCCTCCACGATTACGTCCGTCAGGCGCTTCACCTTGTCCCTGGGCATGCCTATCAGGTGGAAGGCCAGACGCTGGGCGGATTTGCTGCCGATGCCCGGGAGGGCCGCCAGCTCTTCTATTAATTTGTTGATATGTCCGCTGTAAAGCTCCATCAGAAGGGCATGCCTCCCAGGCCCCCGGTCATCTTGCCCATGAGCTCGCTGCTGGCCTCCTCGGCCTTACGCAGGGCCTCGTTCACCGCTGCCACAATCAAATCCTGGAGCATCTCCACATCCTCCGGATCCACCACCTCTTCCTTCAGAGCGATCTTCAAAAGCTCCTTCTTGCCGCTGACCGTGGCCTCCACCGCGCCGCCTCCCGCAGCGGCCACAAATTCCTTGGTCTCCAGCTCCTTCTGGCCTTCCTCCATCTGGCGCTGCATCCTCTGGGCCTGTTTCATCAGGTTGGCCATGTTCCCGGGCATGCCGCCTCCGGGGAATCCTCCTCTTTTTGCCATTGTTTCAGTCCTCCTCTTCCTCTATTTCCATCTGGATCACCTTGGATATGTCTACAAAATTGTCTTCAAACTGCTGCGCCTCCCCCACCGTCTGGATGGTGACCTCTATCTCCTTCCCGGAGAAATCGCTGAGCAACGACTCCAGCAGCTCCTTGTGCTCCGGCTGCCTGGTAAAGTAGTCGGAGGCCAGGCCGTCCTCGAACACCACCATGAGCCGATTATCCCCGCCCAGGCTGAGCCTGGCGGTTTTGAGGTAGATCCGCATGGGGTTCTCCGCGCTGCCCACGATGGCGGGCCAACTGGACACGATCCGCTTCACGTCCTCGGGAATGGCCCGGGGGAGCTCCGGTCTGGGGACGGGGCTCCCCGGGGACGGCGCGCTGCCGCCTGCCGCCTGGTTCCCGGCGCTTCCCGGGGCCGCCACCACCACGCCCTTCTCCAGCTTATCCTCCACCTGCCGGATGCGGTCCAGCATGGCGTCCGGCTGCGCCTCCATCTCGGGCCTGCAGAGCTTGATCAGGGCGATCTCCACCAGGATGCGCTTCTGGGCCGACTGGCGGATCTGGCCGGAGAGCTCGGAGAAGATCCGGATGAAGCGGACGATCCTGTCCATGTCCGCCATGGCGGACTCTTCCTTCAGGCGCTTTAAATTGTCCGTGCTCATGTCGATGACGTCCTCCAGGTTGTCGGAGGTCTGCACCAGCATCAGGTTGCGCAGATACCAGGTGAAGTCCGTGACGAACTGGGTCAGCTCCCTGCCCTGCATCACGATCTCCTCCAGGAGCTGTACGCATCCCAGCACATTTCTATCCAGTATACCGCGCAGGAGCCTGCTGAACACCTCCGTGTCCACCGCCCCCAGCACGTCCAGCACCTTGTCGTAGGTGAGCTCATGGCCCAGGTGGAAGGCGATGCACTGGTCCAGGAGGCTCAGGGCGTCCCGCATGGAGCCGTCCGCGGTCTTTGCGATGTAGCGCAGGGCCTTCTCCTCCACCTGCACGCCCTCCTGTCCGGTGAGCTCCCGCAGCCTGTCCGCGATGGTGTCGATGGGGATGCGCTTGAAATCATATCTCTGGCACCGGGAGAGGATGGTGATGGGGAGCTTGTGCACCTCCGTGGTGGCCAGGATGAAGATCACATAGGAGGGTGGCTCCTCCAGGGTCTTCAACAGGGCGTTGAAGGCTCCTGCGGACAGCATATGCACCTCGTCGATGATGTAGACCTTGTACTTGCCCTCCGCCGGGGAATAGGACACTTCGTCTACGATTTCCCGTATATTGTCCACGCCGTTGTTGGAGGCGGCGTCGATCTCGATCACGTTCATGCTGGCCCCTGCGGCGATGGCACGGCAGATGCGGCATTCCCCGCAGGGGCCCTCTGTCGAGGGGTTCTCGCAGTTCACTGCACGGGCCAGGATCTTGGCCACGGTAGTCTTGCCCGTGCCGCGGGTGCCGGTGAACAGATAGGCATGCCCGATGCGGCCTGCCGCCAATTGGTTCTTCAGCGTGGTCACGATATGGTCCTGGCCTTTTACGTCCGCAAGGGTGTCCGGGCGGAACTTCCGGTATAGCGCCATGTATGACATAGAATTCTCCCTCACTATGCGCCGAATATATGGAAGGCACGCCTGCGCATGCCTTCCACTACTGCAAGCCGTCCCCTCCCCCGAAACGGCGGGTGCGCCGCCCATGGAGGGGATTCGTTTTCCATAAAAATCCGGTCGATCCGCGCCTGGCCCTACGCCTTTCCGGCCAGCCTCATCAGTCGCCGAAGCAGATGCCCAAAAGCTTGGCCTCCTTCACGATGGAAGCGTCCGGGGACACGGCTTTGAGCTTGCCTGCCACGTCCTCCAAGGGGACGCGCACCACTTCGCGGTTCTTGTATCCTACCATAAATCCGTACTGGTTGTCCAGTATCAGTTTGCCGGCCTCCGCGCCCAGGCGGCTGGCGAACACACGGTCGTAAGGGCAGGGGCTGCCGCCACGCTGCATGTGGCCGGGGACGGTGACGCGGACTTCGATGCCTGTCTTCTTCTGGATGGCCTCGGCCAGCTCATAGGATACGGAAGGATGCGTCATCTTCTCCAGCTTCTTCTTGTATTCCTTCTTGGAGAGCTTGGCGTCGTCCTTGGAGATGGCGCCCTCCGCCACGGCGATGATGGTGAAGCCGCTGCCGCGCTTGTTCCTGTCCTCGATCTTCTCCACCACCTTCTTGATGTCGTAGGGGATCTCAGGGATCAGGATGATGTCCGCGCCGCTGGCCATGCCGGCGTTCAGGGTCAGCCATCCTACCTTGTGGCCCATGACTTCCACGATGAAGACACGGCTGTGGGACGCCGCCGTGGTATGGATGTAGTCGATGGCGTCGGTGGCGATGTCCACTGCGCTCTGGAAGCCGAAGGTCATGTCCGTGCCCCAGAGGTCGTTGTCGATGGTCTTGGGCAGGGTGATGACATTGAGGCCTTCCTTGCTCAGGAGGTTGGCCGTCTTGTGGGTGCCGTTGCCGCCCAGGACCACCAGGCAGTCAAGCTGGAGCTTGTAGTAGTTCTGCTTCATGGCCTCCACCTTGTTCAGGCCGTTCTCGTCGGGATCCTGGATGGTCTTGAAAGGGGTCCGGGAGGTGCCCAGGATGGTGCCGCCCTTGGTCAGGATGCCGGAGAAGTCCTTGCCGGTGAGCATCTGGAACTTGCTGTAGATCAGGCCCCTGTAGCCGTCCTTGAAGCCGTAGATCTCCACCTGCTCTTCGCTGTTGTACAGCGTCTTCACCACGCCCCTCATGGCCGCGTTCAGCGCCTGGCAGTCTCCGCCGCTGGTCAACATACCGATTCTCTTCATGTCTCATGTCCTCCTATCATTTATATTGCGCACCGGTTAAACTTGCAGTGCAACCCGACTGCAGACCGCCAGCCAAGCACTTTCCCGGAGACGCCACTGTAAATCCTGGCGGTCTGCAGTATATATTTGGGTGTTTGGATTTGCACACTTGTCTGTATAAAATTTTACCCTTTTTGGGGACATTTTGCAACCTTTCTGTAAAAAAACTGTTTTCGGGCTTGCAAAAATCGTGGGGATACGGGTCTTTGACAGCTCCATAACGCAAAAAGTATCTACAGGCCGCATAAAGCCT
>NZ_CAJUCP010000105.1 GCF_910585425.1 uncultured Acetatifactor sp.
TCTGCACAGTTTCATTTATGGTGGTGCCAAGTGTGCGGGCATGGAGGTTTAGGAAGACAGCGAATGGAGCAGGGAGGACTTCACAGTCTCCACCGTGATTTTTTATATACTGGTGGATAACAGCGGACAGCTCCATGACTAATTTCTGGTGCCTGAAATTCGGCGGGGCCATCATGTACAGATGGCCGTCGATCAGTTCTGCCCTCTGTCCGTCCGGCAGGGCGTAGATATCATCTATCGTATAGGTCCTTTCGTGTGCAAATGCCACCTGGCTCTCCTTTCCCCTTTCAGAATTCACTGCTGCCTGCGCCCTATGACTGCAGTGCCATATAGGAATTGTGGTATTCCTGGCGGTAGGTGACGTCCTCGTCGAACCAGGCCGGGGGCAGGAAGGATTCGGCGGCCTCCCTGCTTCCGAACTCCACCTCGGCCATGACCAGGGGCGCGAAGGGCGGGTCGAAGATGTCCAGCTCAATGGTCAGGGAATAGTCCGAGGGCGGGCAGGGGATGCCGGGCCGCCCTTGGAAGCCCGGGTTGGGCAGGGGGATCAGGTAGCGCTTCTTGGAGATGATCTTGCCGTCCGCCTTGTCGCGCAGATGATAATAGGCTTCCCTGTTCAGGGGCAGATTGCTCTCCTCCCTGGCCATCATGCCGCTTCCCTTGTAGGTCAGGTAGTATTCGTCGTCCTCCTTGCGGACCCGCACCACGGGCGACGCATTCAAATAGGCCTGCTCGATATGGTGGAAGGGGTAGCTCTCCAGATCGGCGGGCAATTCCTTGATGGTGAATTTGCGCTCTATTTCCATAGTCTTTCCTTTCTCTCTGTCATTTTCCGGATTGGGCACAGCCCGGTTTCTATGGCGGCAGGGAATCATTTTGCCCATAAATCGACGGAACTGTAACTTAATCATAACACATTTTCGAAAAATTCTAAAGCGCTAATTGAAATATTTGACAACAATGTGTATACTGAAAATAAATAATTTTAATAAATAATCTTATGGAAGAGAGGTTGACGGAAATGAAAAAGATAGCGGTTTTCTTCGGGACAGGCTATGAGGAGATCGAGGCGCTGACAGTGGTGGACATCTGCCGCAGGTGCGGGCTGGAGGTGGAGACGGTGTCGGTCATGGAGCAGCAGGAGGTCACGGGCTCCCACGGCATCCCCGTCCGGATGGACAAAATGTACGGGGAGGCGGATTTTTCGGAGTATGATATGCTGGTGCTGCCTGGGGGCATGCCGGGCACAAAGCATCTGGAGGCCCATGGGGGGCTCATGGAGCAGGTGGACGCTTTCCATGCCGCGGGGAAATACATTGCGGCCATCTGCGCCGCCCCCAGCATCTTCGGACACAGGGGGATCCTGAAGGGCAGGAGGGCCTGCTGCTACCCGGGTTTTGAGAGCCATCTGGAGGGCGCACAGGTCACGGAGGGCCCGGTGGAGATTTCGGACCATGTGGTCACCTCCCGGGGCATGGGGACGGCCATGGATTTCGCCCTGGCCATCGCAGGCATCTTCTGCGGCCCTGAGAAGGCCCGGGAGATGGCGGGGAGTATCGTATACGGAAAGGCGGAGTGAGCGGGGGAGAATATGACGAAGGAATATCAAAAGTGCGCGAAGGAACTGCTGGAGTTCATTGAGAAGAGCCCTACCGCTTTCCAGACGGTGGCGAACCTGAAGGAGGTATTCGCCGGACTGGGCTTCTGGGAGCTGAAGGAGACGGAGGAGTGGGAGACGGAGCCCGGGCAGGGGTATTATGTGACCAGGAACGATTCCTCCCTGATCGCGTTCCGCATGCCCCAGACGGACACGCCGAAGGGCTTCCACATCTCGGCGGCCCATGGGGATTCCCCTGCGTTCAAGGTAAAGGAGTCCCCGGAGATGGCCGTGGAGGCCGCCTATCTGAAGCTGAACACGGAAAAGTACGGCGGCATGATTCTGTCCACATGGCTGGACAGGCCCCTGTCTGTGGCGGGGCGGGTGATCGTGAGGGGAAAGGCGGGGATGGAGACTAGGCTGGTGAACATCGAGAAGGATCTGTGCGTGATCCCCAATGTGGCCATCCATATGAACCGCGAGATGAACAAAGGGGTAGAATATAACCCCCAGACGGATATGCTCCCCCTCTACGGGGAGTGCGGCAGCGGGAAAAAGAACAGCCCTCTGCTGCGGCGCGTGGCAAAGGCCGTGGGCGTGAAGCAGGAGGACATCCTGGGCCACGACCTGTTCCTCTATGTCAGGGACAGGGGCAGGATATTCGGGGAGGGAGGGGAGTTCGTGCTCTCCCCCAGGCTGGACGATCTGCAGTGCGTGTACGCCTCCGCCAAGGGGTTTGCGGAGAGCACGCCGGTGGACTACATAAATGTCTGCGCCATATTCGACAACGAGGAGGTGGGGAGCGGCACCAAGCAGGGAGCGGATTCCACTTTCCTGGAGGATACGCTGTGGCGGATCGGGGAGTGCATGGGGCTCGACAGAGGCGGCGTCCTGCGCCTGATAGCGGACAGCTTCCTGATATCCGCGGACAATGCCCATGCGGTGCACCCCAACCACCCGGAGAAGGCAGACCCCACCAACCGGCCTTATCTGAACAGGGGGCTTGTCATCAAATTCCACGGAAGCCAGCGGTATGCCACGGACGGCGTGTCGGCAGCCAAGATGCGGAGCATCTGCGAGAAGGCCAAGGTGCCCTGCCAGGCCTATGCCAACCGCTCGGACATCCCCGGCGGCGGGACATTGGGCAATGTCTCCACCTCCCATGTGTCCCTGTCCACAGTGGACATCGGCCTGCCCCAGCTGGCCATGCACTCCGCGGTGGAGACTGCGGGAGTGAAGGACACGAAGTACGCCGTGGAGGCCTTCAAGGCGTTCTTTGAAGAATAATGCCCGGGGCCGGGGGATGCCGCGTTACCTGCGGGTGGCAGCGATGGGTGGAACAGGAGGTGGAGCGGGCGGTTCTGGCGATGCCGCATTACCTGCGGGTGGCAGCGATGTCCACGGAGAAGGTGTCGCCCGTGGTGTCATCCTCAAAGGATTCCAGGTAGGAGACAGTGAACTCCGTGTCTCCGGCAGGCACCTCGAACAGGAGGAGCCCGGTGAGGCTTTCGCCTTTCTCCAGAGCGTACTCTGAGGGCAGAAGGGTCTCCCGGGCGGCCTCCGGAATTTCCAGGTCTTCGTAGGAAGTGATGGGATAGTCGTAGATCTGTTCCTCGCCGGCATTGTCGTCGTAGAGCACGATGAAGTCCCAGTCGAACATGGTGATGCCCTCCTGAAAGGTGTTCTTGACGGTGACCTCCACCGCCAGCAGGTCGTAGCCCGGGGTGGGGATGTAGCCCTCATATCTGCTGTAGGTGTAGGCTTCATTCAGGGTGAAGTCGAAAAAATAAGTGCGCATGGTATCGCCTGCAGCGCCCTGGGCATAGCCCTCCTTGGGGAGGACGATGGAGCCGGAGGGGCCGCAGGCCGCCAGCAGCAGGGCCGGGAAAGCGATGAGCAGGAGGGACGCGATCCGTTTCTTCATGATGATCTCCATTCCGCCGCCCTCTGGCGGGCGGCATATATCGTGCGATACTTGCTTTATATGTTAGGTATGTTAGCATATCTATAGAAGAAAGACAAGTGGAAAGACAGGCCGTGGAAGAAAATTCAAAAAAGGAATTGACTTTTTGCGCATATGGTGTTAATATATCTTTTGTGCAGTGCATATGCGGAAGTGTCGGAACTGGCAGACGAGCAAGACTAAGGATCTTGTGGCAGCAATGTCGTGTGGGTTCAAGTCCCATCTTCCGCATTGGATAGCGATAAGTCTTGCGAGAGCAGGGTTTATCGTTATTTTTGTTTTGAGGGCAGAATGGCCGTGGATAAGAGGGTAAGGGTGATATGGACATAAAAAGGCAGTGGAAGAGTGCAAAGACATGGCTGAGGGGAATCTGTGCGTTCGCGGGGACCTACGGGGTCTGCTATCTGTGGAGCATAGCGGGGATTTTCCATGCGTCCTTTTCGGTGCTCAGCGTGCCTGTGATGCTCCTGCTGTTCGGGCTGCTGGGCCGGACGGAGAGGCAGCTGGGGGAGATGGCGGACAAAAGGCTGCTGTGGCGCAGGGTCAGGTATGGGGCCATGGTCAGCTTCCTGTTTTCCGCTGCCATGATCATGGGATACCAGCTTCAGAATTTCGGCATGACCGGAACCGGAGTGAGGGGAAAGCTCCTGATCCTGCTGCGGGGCGGATGTCTGGGAATAGCCGTGTTCCCGTTTGCAAATATGCTGTTTTCCGCTGCTGAGCGGATTCCTTTGCGTGGGCCGGTGCAGGAGGGGCAGGGAAAATGGAAATCCGGGAAGGTCTTCGGCATCAGCGCGGCCGCCGTATTTTTATGCCTGGTTCCGGTGTGGCTGGCCTATTATCCGGTCATCATGTCCTATGACTTCCACAGGCAGCTGGACGAGGCCTCGAAAGGGTTCACCTGGTTCTGGCCCTACCAGCCCATCGCCCACACATGGCTGATCTGGCTGTTCCTCCAGCTGGGGCGGCTCCTGGGGGACCTTCAGGCAGGGATGGCCTGCATGGCGCTGTTCCAGATGCTGGTCTATTCGCTGGCGGCGGGATATGCCTGCGCGTTCCTGTACCGTATTCTGCGCAGACCCTGGACAGTGGCGGCAGGGGTCCTGTTCTTCGGCGTGTTCCCGCTGAATTCCGTGCTGGCGCTCTGTGCCACCAAGGATGTGCTGTTCGGCACATTGTTTCTGCTGTTCGTCCTGCTTCTGGGGGAATGCTTTTTCTTCAGCCGGGGGAAGCGGCGGATTGCGCTTTCCGTCCTGCTGGTGGCGGAGGGCTGCCTGATGATGCAGTTTCGCAACAACTGTATCTACGCAGTGGCGGCATTCGGCGTATGCTGGGTCCTGGCGGCGGGAAAGGAGAGGCTGCGGGTGCTCCTGCTGTGCGTCCTGCTGGTGGCGGGAGGGAAGGGGACCGAGAAGGCAATCAGGGCCGCTATCGGCACAGAGATGGAAATCGCGAAGGTGGAAATGTTCAGCGTGCCCATTCAGCAGTTCGCCAGGGTGGGATACTACCACGGGGAAGGGATGGACGAGGAGACATGGCAGACGCTGAACCATTATGTCCCGCATGAATACTGGGCGAATTATTATCCCCCCATTTCGGACGGGGTGAAGGGGAATGTGGCGGTGACCACGTTCAGCGGGGCCTGGGAGGGGCATATGGGACAGCTGCTGGCGGACTGGTTCCGCCTGGGCGTCCGCTATCCCAACGAATATCTGGACGCGTTCCTGGAGCTGACGAGGGGGTACTGGTTCCCGGACGACAGGTCGTATGCGGAATGCCTGGGATATGGCACGGAGGGGCGGCTGGGCACGGTCTACACCCACAATATCGGCTTTCTGGAGGACGGCACGGAGATCCTCCATGAGTCGAAGCTCCCGTGGCTGGAAGAGCAGCTGGAAAAGGTCGTCAGCGGGAACGCGTATTACGACTGGCCGGTCATATCTTTGCTGTTCAAGAGCGCCTTCTACTTCTGGGCCCTTTTTCTGGTATGGCTTGCGTTCCTGTACCGGCGGCAGAGAAAGCAGGCTGTACTCTGCCTGTTTCCGCTGCTCTACATGGGGACGCTGCTGCTGGGGCCTGTGGTCCAGATGCGGTATGTATTTCCCTTCATCCAGTCGCTGCCTGTGCTGGCGGGGCTGCTTTTGATAAACGGGGAACGGGGGTCTTATGCTGATATTGAATGATGTGCTGTTCTGGGCAGGGGCGATCCTCAGCGTGATAAGCGCGTACAGGATGTGCCTGTCAGAAAGAAAGCAGGGCTATAAGGCCGTAGAACTGCATATTTCCCCGAGGGCCTTTCGGATCCTGCTGGCCCTGGCGGTGCTCACGGCGGTAGCTGTCAGGATTTACCGGTTCGGCCTGGTTCCGGGGGGCTTCAACCAGGACGGGGCCATGGCGGCGGTGGATGGGAAAGCGCTTGCGGAATACGGGACGGACCGGTTCGGGATGCGCCTTCCCGTGCATTTGACCGCGTGGGGCTATGGACAGATGAGCGCCCTGCTCTCCTACCTGATGGCTCCGTTTATCGGTCTGTTCGGCCTGTCAGCCTGTACGGCCAGGCTGCCGCTGCTGCTCGTCAGCCTGGCAGGGCTTGGCTGTTTGTACGGATTCGTCAGGGACGCCTTTGGCAAAAATGCGGCGTTGATCGTGCTCTGGTTCGCGGCGATCAACCCGTGGCATATCCTCCAGAGCCGCTGGGCGCTGGACTGCAATCTGTATTCCCACTTTTTCATGGCGGGGGTGTTCCTGCTGAACAGGGCCTTCCTGGGAGGGAAGCGGCGGCGATATCTGCTGGCGTCCATGGCGGCGTTCGGGCTGTGCATGTACTGCTACGGGGTCTCCATCTACACGATGCCGGTGTTCCTGCTGGCTTCCTGCATCTATCTGCTGGCGTCCGGGAAGGTGTCCCCGGCGGATGTGCTGCTGTCGGCTGCGGTCTATCTGCTGGTGGCATGGCCTTTTATCGCTGTCATGGCCATCAACTTCTTCCGGTGGGATACGGTGGAGACGCCCCTGTTCACGCTGCCCTTTTTCCCGGACAGCGTGCGCTCCGGCGACATCCTGTTCTTCTCGCCGGATATCCTTTCCCAGCTGGGGGAGAATATCAGGGCGCTGCTTCGGGTCACTGTCCTGCAGGGCAAGGACCTGCCGTGGAATGACGTGCAGGATTTCGGGACGATGTATCTTTTTTCCGCCCCTTTCGCCGCCCTGGGGCTATTCGGGCTGTGGCGCAGGCTGCGGGGGGAGACGGGCGCGGCCATCCTGGGCATCTTCCTGGGAACCGGCATTTGGTGCGGGATTGCCACCAATACCGTCAATGTGAACCGCTTGAACATCATCTATTATCCGATCATGATTCTGACGGGATACGGCATCTATGAGGTCGTCCGCAGCATACGCCTGCCGCAGCTGAAGCTCGGCATGGCCACGGCCTACGCGGGGGCGTTCCTCCTGTTCGTGAACATGTACTTCACCGGCTATGCGGAGGAGATGGAGGGGCATTTCCGCAGGGATTTCGGGGAAGCGGTCTCCTCCCTGAAAGGGAGCGGAGCGGAGAAGCTCTATATCACGGTGGGCGCAGGGCAGCACACCGCGCTCACCGAGATCCTGACTTTGTTCTGGTGCGATGTGGACGCGGCGTATTTTCAGGGGAAGAGCGTGCCGGAGGGCGGGCTGCCCTACCGGGAAAGGTATATCTATCATGAGATATATGACATTGCCGTTGACTTCGCGGAAGACGCTGTCTATGTCATCGTGGCTGAGGAGCTGCCCCTTTTCGACGGGGACCGGTATGCCTTCCGGCAGTTCGGCCGGTACTATGTGGTCACGAGGAAGGGGGACGGCGGGTCATAGCGTTAAGCAGGGCCGCTTACCCTGCCGGGATCAGGGCATCCACGGGACTCCATGAGGCGCTGCGGAACCTGCCGGAGCCTGACGTAAAAGGGCAGGCAGCGGAGCCTGGAACCGGGCAGGGCATAAGGACATATAATGATAGGGAGCTACGGGCTCCCTATTTTTAATGCCGATATACAGAAAGGAGCAGGTTATGAGAATTAACGTACATGCCGGGCACAATGCGGACGGAAGGACGGCCTGTGGAGCCATAGGCTTCATCAGGGAGTCCACCGAGGCCAGGAGGGTGAAGGACGCGGTGGTCTGGATGCTGCGGCAGCAGGGACATACGGTGTATGACTGCACGGTGGACGATGCGGCAGGGGTATCTGCAAATCTCCGGGAGATTGTTGCCAAGTGCAACGCCCGGGACGTGGATCTGGACATATCTGTCCACTTCAACTCCGGCGTGGGGGACCTGGCGGGGAACGGGAAGACTACCGGGACGGAGGTGTATGTATACAGCCCCTCCAGCGAGGCCAGGCCCCACGCGGAAAAGGTATGCCAGGCCATCGCCGGGCTTGGCTTCCGCAACCGCGGCGTGAAGTACAGCAAAGGCCTTTACGTGCTGAAGAATACGAAGGCTCCGGCCATGCTGATTGAATGCTGCTTTGTGGATGACCGCGACGACGTACAGCTCTATGACTGCCAGCAGATGGCAGATGCGATCGTGGATGGCATCTGCGGCCGGCATACGGTGGCGGAAGAGCCGGATGAAGACAAAAGCCGGTAGCTCCTGAGGAGGCTGCAGGCCGCAGAAAAGCCGCAGACCCTGGGCTTCACAGGCTGGGCCCCGGGTTTGCGGCTTTTATCCAGAAAAGGTAAAATTATTTCGGTACGGTCAGGAGAATCAGGACATTTCAGACAACAAAAAATGGAAGCAAGGGGGCTCGAACCCCTGGAAAAAGTGCCACGAATGCAGTAAAATCAATGGTTCCGGCGATTTTGGCTTGATTACCTTTGATTACCAAAGTATTTTGCTATTCGTTGGCTCCAAAGGATAATTTTCAGGAGAAAGGAGATGCCCTGTACATCGCAATTAAATATTCGGACATATAAATAAGTCCCACAGCATGCTGTGAACCATTCG
>NZ_CAJUCP010000106.1 GCF_910585425.1 uncultured Acetatifactor sp.
TTTTAATTCTATTATAGCCCTTAGATAATAGAATTAGCTCTTCAATTCTATGTATAGCCCTTAGATAATCAGATTTGGAGGAAGTCTCTTATGTTAAAGCGATTAACCAGCGCAAAGGAATACATGGATTTCATCAATGATATAAACCGCGACCCGAATTTCAGCGACCCCATGCTCAGCAACGAAGAGCAGATACGCGGCAATCTATTGGATGCCCCGGACAAGCCCTCAAACCAAATCTGGGGCGTTTTCGAGGGAGCGCAGATCACTGGCCTGTTCGTTTTTCTGATATTGGAGGAGGAATCCTATATCGAAATGCTGGTAGGCCTGTCCCGCAGCCCAAAGGCCTATGAAGAGATGCTGTCCTTCCTGAAGGGGACTTACAAAGGCTGCCTGGCCGATTTCGTCTATAACCCGGGCAACCATCTCCTCCATAAGCTGTTGCTGGATGAAAAATCCGAATTCGAGACCGAACAGCAGAAAATGCTGCTGAAAAGAGAAGTCCCCTGCCAGAGCAGCCTTCAAGTGGAGCTGTACAGCCCGAAATACAGGGAACAATATATCGCCATACATTCCAAAGAAGGCTATTGGACCGCGGAAAAGGTCATAGACGCTCCCGACAGGTTCCGCATCATCCTGGGCATAGAAGAGGACGAGGTAGTCGGCTATATCGACATCACCCATAAGTTTGAGGAAAACGAGCCTTTCGATGTGTTCGTCAAAGAAAACTTTCGCCGCAAAGGATACGGAAGAGCCATGCTGGCCAAAGCCATCGAGCTCAACAGGCCCAAACAGATGATGCTTTTAGTGGATGCCGACAACGCTGCTGCGATTTCCCTGTACGAATCATTGGGCTTCGTCAAGGCCGTGGGCGAAAACAACTTAACGGCGCATGTTTCGCTGTGAACATGCGCCCTGCTCCCCATGCGGCAGCGAGACGATGGCTAAACCACGGCTTCCACAATCGTCTTTCCGCCGATGGAGAGCTCCTTCACCCGATCCTGTCGGTCTCTCCCTGTGAAAACACGTCACTGGTGATGGCCTCCTTCGCCATGAACAGATTCAGCAGGCACATCTCAAAAATACGGTTCGCAACAGCTACATGTCCGTCTTCTTCCTTTAAGAATCCAAACATGACACCGAGATTGATGGACTTCTCCTCCGGGCTGAAGGGTATCCGCTTTCCACGGTACAGAATGTCCTCTATCATGCTGCGCAGCTCCGGATAGAGATCGAGTTGCTTTGCCATGCTTTCGAACAAAGGCATGTTTTCTTTTAAAAGAATCGCCACCGCCCGCTCCACGCTCCTCTTTCACCAGGGCGCCGCCGAATCCTCATGCCCCTCTTCCCGGGGAAGCTCTTCACTGATGCACTTACAGATAGCGGAAACCAGCACCGGATAGCCCGACGTATACGCGTAGATTTCCTCCGCCACCGCCCCGATGTCCATCCCTGTGTGATGATCGGCCTCATATCCCCCCAGCATGTCGGCAATCTGTGCTGCCGAAAAGCTCATGTCAACCTTAAACTTTGCGGCGATATTCCATGGGCTATTATACTGATGCTCCTTTTTGGGGCGCAGCCTCAGCTTCAGCTTCTTGATATCATATACCCCTGCAAGAATCACGGAATGAAAAGCCGGCATCTTATCCCGCTTCAGATAATAACCCCTGATCTGTGCCAGGAAATCAAGAAATACCTGATTGTTCGATGCACTGTCAATCTCGTCGATCATCAGCACAATGGGCTTTGGCGCAACCCTGCACATCCCGCTCAGCCGGACGAACAGCTCGTTCAGGCTGCTGTTTACCGCCTTATCCGTAAGCTCCTCCAAAGGCTTCCGCAGATCTTCCCTGCCGTCTGCCCCCGCCAGGGCGAGCCCCTCCAGCACAGCGCTGGCAAAAACACGCACAAATGTGGCCTCGTCCGCAAAGTCCTCCGTGCCCATCAGCTGGAAATCCAGCGCCAGGACGATATATTCCTCTTTCAGGTACAGCTCCAATGCATTCAGGGTCGTGGTTTTTCCATATTGCCGTCCTCTGTTTACGACGAAATATTTCCTTTTGTCAACCAGCTCCGCTTTAATCCAGGCAAGCCTGTCGTCAAGCCGCACCATATAATGCTCTTCCGGTCTGCATACCCCTTCTGTATTGAAATGTCTCATCCCTTCTTTGCCTCCAATGTTGTACCGTCAATAATCATCCGTTTTCACGTTTCTTTCCCACTATCACAATGACATCCCCCCACATCCGCTTCCATTTGGCCCGGGCACCATCTCAGCCTTATGGTGGCGCTTCATCACCAATTGCATGTCCACGGCTTCCCCGAAGCCGCCTGCCCGGTAATGGAAGGGTTTTCATCTTACCTGCCCTTTCCGGTTTTCCCGATCCTTTTCCCGATTCGGATATCGGCAACTCGTAGTTCCATTGTAAACCTATGCCTCCTGACTTTCAATAGGCGTTATTTTTTTCGGCTATCTTTTTCAGGTATTTACGATACCATATATTTCGTTGAGCAGGTGAAAGACTGGTATGACGGTTTCACATTCGGGCAGAAAAAGGACATCTACAACCCCTGGTCCATCATCAATTTCCTTAAGGAGGGCAGGGTCGGCGCATACTGGGCCAACACCAGCTCCAACAGCCTGGTGGGGAAGCTGCTGCGGGAAGGCAGCCCGGATGTGAAGACAACCTTTGAGCGCCTGCTACAGGGAGAGTCCATCCGGATTGAAATTGACGAGCAGATTGTCTATCATCAGCTGTCCGGGGAAAAAACGCGGTCTGGAAAAAACCGCTCCGCAATCCGTCCGCGGAACGGTTTTCCCCTCAAATCGTCACCCCTTCGCGGGCGACACCGGGAGCCAGAGCTCTATATAGCGCTTCTCGCTGTCCGGATTCCGGAACCAGTGGGTCACCGAAATCTCTGGAGCCTCCGCCAGCACATATCCGGAGGAGGGGAGCCATTCCTCCACGATCCTCCTGCGCAGCTGTGGGAATATCATGGTGGGATACTTGCACCGCTCCGTCTCGCATACCACATAGGTGTGGGCGGGAATGGCGATGTTCTCGAACCGCGCGGCATCCTCGGCATTTCCAAGCTCCTCCTCCAGATGCTCCCTCTCCCACTCCTGAAGCTTGGCCGCGATATAGAAATCGTACCCCTCCTCCCGGAAATTCGTCATGACTCCATAGCTGGTCACCGGGTCTCCCGCAAGCCCCTTCAGCGCATACTGGTTCAGCCTGGTGGTCACATAGAACGCTTCCTCCTGGGCATCCCGCTCCGCTGGGCTTCCCGTAAAGAACCTCTTGTAGCCCGTGAGCACCATCTCCGGCTTCTCTTCTATCCTGTAGTCCATGCTGCTGCCTCCTTCCAATGATATCCGGATGGACAGACGGGCAAAGGAGCGAAGCCTGGCCCCCGGCTCGCGCGCAGCCGATGGCGTGATACCGTGGAACCTGGCGAATGCTTTGGCGAAGCTGTCCGGGCTCTCGTACCTGTACTTCACCGCCGCGTCGATGACCCTGATCTTGTCGGCCGCCAGCTCCATCCCCGCCAGGGTCAGCCTGCGGCTGCGGATGTACTCCCCCAAGGTATAGCCGCACAGGATGCTGAACACCCTCTGGAAATGATAGCTGGAGGAAAAGCCTGTCCTGGCTATCTCCTCATAATCCAGCTCCTCCGTGATGTGGTCTTCGATATAGTCGATGGCCCTCTGTATCCCTACGACCCACTCCATTCATCGCTCCCCCAGGCCGGCATATCCCCGCGCCCGACCTGTCCGTCTTTTTTGTCTCCGATTGTTCTGTTGCTTTTACCATGGTATGGAGACATTATACCGGAAGAAAACGCCCTGCGCCCGACTTTCCCTGCGGATGGGTGACGGTATGCCCTTTTTATGCGGAATGCAGGCTCCCCAGGTTAAACCACCGCCTCCACCAGAACCTTGTCCCCTACGGCAATCTCATAGACTCCGACCTGCTTCTTTTTATTGAAGTTGAAGCTCACCATATACCCCCTTTTCAGATGATAATAATCCAGATATTCCGACAACTGCTCTTCCCCTCTGGAATGATATTCGCTGCCCCTCCAGATTTTCAGTTCAATCACTGTCTGTCGGCCATGGAAGTCGATGATCACATCGGTGCGCCGATAGTCTCTTGTCCTGGCCTCAATGTAATAATTGCCGTTTCCGTTTATGACAGGGCGCACATAGAGCAGGAAAAGCCGCCTCCCGTCCTCCTCCAGGAATTTCTCCCCATAATCTCCAAAAAGCTCCGTGTAATGAGCCACAAACTTCCGGAGCAGCAGCTCCACATCGAGCTGGCCGTCCCTGATGAACTGATTTTTTTCTGCCAGCGCAATCTGCGGCATATCGCTATTTAGGCTCTCTTCGGCCAAAAAACCGTTATAGAGCCTGGTCTCAAATATACGGTTGGCCACATGCAGGAAACCGTTTCGGACAGTAGCGAAGCCAAACATCACCGCCATCCGCATGCTCTCGTTGCCGGGAATATTCTCAATGGGCTTCCCCAGAAGCAGAAGCCCTTTCAGCATCTGCTTCAGCTCGGGATAGTCGATCAGCTTATTGTCCATAGATTCAAACAGCGTGTTTTCTTCCGTGAGAAGCATCCGCACCGCTGCCAGAAAACCGTCCTTCGTCCAGGCGGCTTCCTTTGTAGGAAAGCTTTCGCTTCCAGCGATTTTTTCATCCATCAGCTTGCACAGACGCGACACCAGAAAGGGGTAGCCGGAGGTATAGGCGCGCAGCAGATCCGACATCCCGGCAATGTCCATTCCCGTATGGGCATCGCACTCATACTCCTCCAGCATCCCCGCAATGTCCGCCGCGGAAAAGCTCATATCCACGTCAAAATCCGCCGCTATGTTCCACGGACTATTCGTTTTCCGCGCATCCTCCGGCCTGATTTTCGCCTTTAAGCTTTTTATGTCATAAAGCCCCGCCAGGATGACCGATTGAAAAGTAACAGTCCCCCTGGCCTCGCGTTCCAGATAATAATTTCGCAGCTGAGCCAGAAAATCAAGGAATACCTGATTATTAGAAGCGCTGTCCACCTCATCTATCATCAGGACTACTGATCTGACAGAAAGCTTACAGATACGATTCAGCTTCGCAAACAGTTCATAGAAAGCGTAAGAACCGTCCCTGCTTCGGCATATATTCCGCAAGGTTTCCATCTCCTGACTTAATTCCGCGATATCTGACTCCTCGTTTCTATCAAGTTCGTTCAGGAAACAGTCTGCAAACGAAAGGGCGAAACTGTTTTCACTTTCATATGTCGCAGTACCAAATTTCTGAAAATCGATACTTACCACCAGATAATCCGTCTTCAAATATTCTTCCAGCGCATAGAGCAGCGTGGTCTTTCCGTACTGCCTGGCCCGATGGATGGTGAAATACGCGCCCTCTTCCACCATTTTCTTCGCCTGGGCCAACCGATCCGCCAGATCGACCATATAGTGCTTCCTCGGAACGCACAACCCGGTCACGTTAAACCGTTTTCCCATATACGTTATCCCTCCTTCCTTTCCCGGTTCTCCAGGAGTTGATTCGCTGTCATGATGAAAGTTTACCATACCGAGCCTGGGAGCGTCAACGTCCGGCAGGGGGACTTACACTTTGCGCTTTGAACTTCACTATGATATCCCCGCCATGGACAATGCAATATCCCCTCCGCAATCCTGCACAAAGAGGAACACTTCCCAGGCTTCCTTAGCGTGCTTGAAGTCCTCCATGCCTAAGAAATAAGCCGCAAACAGGATTTCTATGCATCCCATCACCCAGGGGATTGCAGCCTTTTCTTCCGCGGACAGACGTGTTATGCTCTCATAGCCCTCGATGGCGGCTCTCACGTTTTCCGTCCATTCCTTTTTGGTGAAAGCCTCCTCGGTCTCTTCCGCCAGCAGCCCTGTCAGGAAGTAGCAGATATCGAAAATCCTGATGTTCCTCTGGCTCAGGTCGAAGTCGATATATCCCGACAGCTCGCCTTCCGAGAACAGGAAATTCCCGAAATGCACGTCTCTGTGGATCAGCTGTTTCGGCAGATATTCGTACACGTTTTCCAGGGATTCCACTGCCCTCGCACAGGCTTCCCTGTCCACTGTCTTCCACTCATCCCGGGCCAGGTTCTCCCACACCCATCCCTTCATCTCGTCCAGCAGGCTGTTGTCCCAGAATCCGATCTCCTTCTCGCATTCCAGAAACGCTTTGTGCAGCCGGGCTATGGCGCAGCCCATTTTCCGGGCCATCTCCTTATCCTTACTATCCGTGATGTTGCTGCCCTGCAGCTTCCGGGTCAGGAAGAAATAGAAGCCCTCCTGTTCCGCATATTTTTCCCCTGTTTTGGTGGGCAGGATTTCCGCAACCGGGATATGGCATCCCGCCAGAATCTCAGATATTTTTATGTTCCTTTCCAACTGATTCCTGTCGCTATATGCCTTCATCACATAGGCATGATCGACTTCCCAGGCTGTGTTATAAATCTGGGATATCTGCCGGATTTCCATTCCCCATAATGGCAGAATCTGTTCTATCTTCTCTTTCATTTTCCGATGTTTTCTCCTCTCCCCGACAGCACCGCGCCAATAAACCTTAAGTAGCTTAATGCCTTTTCTGCGCTTATAAACTTTATCTACAAAGCCTATCGCCTAGTTCTATATCCTTTTCGTTAAATTGTCTCTCAACAATTTTTATATTTCCTTTATAATCTTTGCGAATCATCCGTTCCAAATTAACATATTCCGGACTCGCTTTTAAATTTGGTGTTGAAGATGTCACTATTGCTCTTGCATATACATGTCCAAATTTACGGAATACATTTTTATACAATAATAAAGTTTCCTTAATCTGAATCAACGCTTTGGGCACATTAACACCTTTGAGTATGGTTTTTCTTCGTATTTTCAAGCACATATCTCTTTTTATTCTCTTCACACTTTACTGCTGAGCGTCTGTCCGATGACTCAATACAGTTCATCCTATTTTTATTATCACATCTCTCTAAAGAATTACTTTGCAGTTCTCCATTAATACATTCTTCTAATTTTTTACAAATCATTCATCTATCTCCATGGCAATAAGCTCATCAAGTTCACTATTTGTAATAGACGATACTTCATCAATATAATTTGTATTGATCATATGACTTTCCTCATCTAACAAAGATTCCAACACCTTTTCAGAATTGTCCACTTTATAGGCAGCGAAGTTTTCATAAGACACTCTTAAATTTTTGGGAATAATAACCTTATTTAACTTTGTATGCTGATTCTCCACTTTATGCGAATACAATAATATATTCGTAGAAGTAAGTATATATGGACTATGTGTTGTTATAACAACCTTACTGTTCGTTGAGTTTATCATTAGTGAAATGAGACTCATAACATCCTTTTGTGCAATCGGAAATAAGTGTGCTTCTGGTTCTTCAATTATAATAAATGATTTGTTCTTTTCCAAAATTGTTGCAAAAGCAAGCATCAATATCCACAATACTTCCTGCTGACCAGACGAACCATACATCAGTTTAACCCAATGATACTCATCAAAATAAATTTTTTCACCATCATTCTCGCTTATATAGTCTGCTTTCAGAATTTTCTTAATAAATTCATACGCCTGGTCTACTGCTGCATTATTAATCTGACCTTTAATCGTTTTTACATAATCTGTAATCATTTCAGGAATTTTAGTTCCAAATTTATTTTTTGTTATTTTTATCAGTTTAATAAATTCCTGCATAGTCAAATCCATCTCATCAGTAGAAACATCTTGTAACTGCTCAGACATGGTCGCTAGCAAACTTCTTCCGGCTGGAATGTAAATAATTTCATCATTGTTTTCAAATACTAAAAACAACCGTTCATTTAAATGGTGTTTCATTACCCCCACAGCAGTTATATTATCCAAAAGACCCTTTGTATTGAAATTATTTAAAAACATTTCAGCAGATTCATTTATCAACCCCAAAAGTTCTTCTTTTAATTTAGCATCAAGAGAAAATCGTACATAGCCATCACGGTTTAAGAAAATATTAATATGTTTTCCGGCAAACATATAGGAAACATTAAATTTTTGCATATGTTTAGTTTTCCCAAAGCACCCCATAAACTGCTTTGTCAAATATTTCATATAATTATTGAAATACTCATTTTTATGATTCTGTGTAAACTGTGCTGCATCCATCAGATAATCTAAGGTATAATCTCTTATCTTTTGAACAAAATATACAACTTTACAAATTGTACTTTTACCAGAAGCCTGAACACCTATAAATATCTGAAAATTTTTATTTAAACTATAAATGAGCAAATTTAAAAAATTGCACAATAAGCCTATGCCACTAAAGC
>NZ_CAJUCP010000107.1 GCF_910585425.1 uncultured Acetatifactor sp.
CCACGTCCACCAGGAATCCCACCCTGGCCCGGATCTCCTTCAGCAGCTGCTTCCCGATGAGCTGCTGCTGGCTGGAAAGCTGCATGTCCTTCAGGAAGGCGTTGAGCTCCAGGATGGATTCGGACGTTATCTCATATATATTTTTATCGCATACCGTTACTGCCAGTGATTCCTTCTTCAGACGCATGCCCTTGCATTCCCGGCAGGGGGTGATGCGCATGAAGGTCTCATACTCCTGCTTCATGGTCTCGGAGAAGGTTTCCCGGTAGCGCCGTTCCACGCTCCGCACCAGCCCCTCAAAGGCCACCGGGTAGACACCGCTGCCCCGCTGTCCCTGGTAGTGGACCTGTACCTCTTTTCCATCGGTGCCCCGGATCAGGATGTCTTTGATTTTCTCCGGGTAGTCCTGGAAGGGCGTGTCCAGGTCGAAATGGTACTCCTTGCACAGAGCCAGCAGCAGGGCGTTGGTGAAGCTGGTCTTGTCCATGCAGCTCTGCCAGCCCGTGACGGCTATGGCCCCTTCGTTGATGCTCATCCGGGGATCCGGAATCATCAGCTCTATGTCGAATTCCATCTTGTAGCCCAGGCCGGAGCATTCCGGACAGGCCCCGAAGGGATTGTTGAAGGAGAAGCTCCTGGGCTCGATCTCGCTGATGCCGATGCCGCAGTCCGGGCAGGAGAAGCTCTGGCTGAAAGTCATGGGCTCCCCGCCGATGACGTCCACCACCAGGAGATTTTCCGCCAGGTTCAGCACGTTCTCGATGGAGTCCGCCAGGCGGCGCTCTATGCCGGGCTTCACGGCCAGGCGGTCCACCACGATCTCGATGCTGTGCTTGATGTTCTTCTCCAGGGAAATCTCCTCCGTGAGCTCGTAGAGGCTGCCGTCTATGCGCACCCGCACATAGCCGCTCTTCCTGGCCCTGTCCAGCACCTTCTCATGCCGCCCCTTGCGGCCCCTGACCACAGGAGCCAGGAGCTGGAGCCTGGTCCCCTCGGGCAGCGCCATGATCTGGTCCACCATCTGGTCTACGGTCTGCTTGGAGATCTCCCTGCCGCAGTTAGGGCAGTGGGGGATGCCGATCCTGGCGTAGAGGAGACGGAAATAGTCGTAGATCTCCGTCACGGTTCCCACTGTGGAGCGGGGGTTGCGGTTGGTGGATTTCTGGTCGATGGAGATTGCGGGGGAAAGGCCCTCTATCTTCTCCACATTAGGCTTCTCCATCTGGCCCAGGAACTGCCTGGCGTAGGAGGACAGGGACTCCATGTAGCGGCGCTGGCCCTCGGCGTAGATGGTGTCGAAGGCCAGGGAGGACTTGCCCGAACCTGACATGCCTGTCAGAACCACCAGCTCGTTCCGGGGGATGTCCACATCGATATTTTTCAGATTGTGCTCGTTGGCGCCCCGAATTTTAATATATTCCCGAGGCCGCATCTTCTTTATCTCTTCCATTTTCCTTTGTCGATTTCCTTCCTATAGATATATGATATATGGCAAGCACCTACCGCTCGCTCTCTTTTATTCCAGATACGCCTTGAACGATGTGGCACGCTCTTCTTCCTTATAGCAATATAGGAAAATAGTATTCGGCATATCCCCTCGCATACCAATAAGGATTATGGCTCCACACTTTTTTCTTGATTTCCAATATCTCCTCCGCATTCCTGTCCAGCAGCTTTTCCAGCAACGCAATATCCGAATAGTCTTTCTCCCGCGTCTTCCATTCCGGATTCATGAGCCGGGCTGATGTCTTCAGCACATAAGCCATCTTCTCTCCAATCGTATACACAGGTGTCCCATAAAACAACCGCGGCTTTTGGTCTAACCAGCCATAAGGAAAAAATACTGTGCCGTGAGAACCTATATGGTACCAATGGCCAATTCCGTCCATGTTCCTGACACTATTAAACGAAGCGTGCATACCGTCTTTTTCAATCCGCAGCAGCCAGAATTCTTCCATATAGCTGACCGAATAGCCCAGCCCTTCGTACTGCCGCTGCAGCCTCTCCCTATTCTCTGGCAGATTTTCCGTGAAACAGTCCAAGTCACCATGTTCCCGCGTAAATTCTCCCTGCAGGATATCAGCCACAAACCCGCCCCATATAAAGGACTTCAGCCCCGCCGTCTCTGAGACATGGTAGATATCCTCCATCATCTTCAGGTACTCCCGATTCATGCCTCCTGAAATTACCACCTCAGGGACCCTCCTTTTCCTCTGTAAAGTCCCGCAGCTTTTCCTTCAGCTCTATCATCTTGTCCCGAAGCTCCGCTGCGGCCTCGAAGTTCAAATCGGCGGCAGCCTTCTGCATCTTCTTCTGCACGTCCGCAATCAGCTTCTCCAGCTCCTTGCGGCTCATGGATTCAGGATCCTTCTCAAAGCGCATCTCCTCCTTGGCGATGACCTTGGAGATGGCTATCAGGTCGCGGACGGATTTCTTTATCGTTGTGGGAGTGATGCCGTTCTCTTCATTATACTTCATCTGGATTTCCCGGCGGCGGCTGGTCTCGTCCAATGCCACCCGCATGGAATCCGTGATGGTATCCGCGTACATGACCACATGGCCCTCCGCGTTCCTGGCTGCACGGCCGATGGTCTGGATCAGGGAGGTGGCGCTGCGCAGGAACCCTTCCTTGTCCGCGTCCAGGATGGCCACCAGAGATATCTCCGGGATGTCCAGGCCCTCCCGCAGCAGATTGATGCCCACCAGCACGTCGAACACGTCCAGGCGCATGTCCCGGATGATCTCCGCCCGCTCCAGGGTGTCGATGTCCGAGTGGAGGTACTTCACCCGGATGCCCACGTCCTTCATGTAGTCCGTCAGGTCTTCCGCCATGCGCTTGGTCAGGGTGGTCACCAGCACCTTGTTGTGCTTCGCGGTCTCTTTGTTGATCTCGCCGATCAGGTCGTCAATCTGCCCCTCCACAGGCCGCACGTCCACCTCCGGATCCAGCAGCCCCGTAGGCCGGATGATCTGCTCCGTGCGCAGCAGCTCGTGGGCCTCCTCATAGTCCGAGGGGGTGGCGGAGACGAACATCATCTGGTCGATATGGGTCTCGAACTCCTCAAAGTTCAAAGGCCTGTTGTCCATGGCGGAGGGCAGGCGGAAGCCGTAGTCCACCAAAGTCTGCTTCCTGGAGCGGTCTCCCGCGTACATCCCGCGGATCTGGGGGATGGTCATATGGGACTCGTCGATGATGATCAGGAAGTCATCGGGGAAGAAATCCATCAGGGTCAGGGGCGGCGCTCCCTCGGGCATGGCGTTCAAGTGCCTGGAGTAATTCTCGATGCCGGAGCAGAAGCCTGTCTCCCGCAGCATCTCGATGTCGAAGTTGGTCCGCTCCGCGATGCGCTGGGCCTCAATCAGCTTGTCCTCCCCTTTGAAGAAGCGCACCCGCTCTTCCAGCTCTTTCTCGATATTGTCACAGGCGGCCTTTATCTTGTCCATGGACACCACGTAGTGGGAGGCGGGGAAGATGGCGATGTGGCTCAGCACCGCGTGCACCCTGCCGGAGAGGGGCTCCACCTCGGCGATGCGGTCGATTTCGTCCCCGAAGAACTCGATCCGGATGAAGTAGTCGCCGCCCTGGGCCGGGTATACCTCTATGACGTCCCCGTGCACCCTAAAGCATCCTCTGTGCATGTCCATCTCGTTGCGGGTGTACTGGATGTCCACCAGCTCCCGCAGCACCTGGTCGCGGTCCTTCACCATCCCGGGGCGCAGGGAGACCACCATGCCCTGGTATTCTTCCGGGCTGCCCAGGCCGTAGATGCAGGACACGCTGGCCACCACCACCACGTCTCTGCGCTCTGTCAGGGAGACTGTGGCGGAGAGGCGTAGCTTCTCTATCTCGTCGTTGATGGAGGAGTCCTTGGCGATGTAGGTGTCGGAGGAGGGCACGTAGGCTTCGGGCTGGTAGTAGTCGTAGTAGGACACAAAATATTCCACTGCGTTACTCGGAAAATACTCTTTGAACTCACCATAGAGCTGTGCCGCTAATGTCTTATTGTGCGCTATTACCAAAGTCGGCTTGTTCAGCTGTGCGATCACGTTGGCCATGGTAAAGGTCTTGCCGGAGCCCGTAACACCCAGTAAAGTCTGGAATTGATTGCCTTCCCGGAACCCATTGACCAGGGCTTCTATGGCCTGGGGCTGGTCGCCGGTGGGCTTGTATTCGCTGTGAAGTTCGAAGATTTTTTGTTCATTTTGCACAAATGCTCACCTCTGATTTCATAGTAAAAAAAGACGCCTATTAGGCAAAAATTCGTCGTGGAACATTTTATTTTCGTCGTGGCATTTATTCAAATCGGAGAAAAACAGGCCCACGACGAATCCCGTTCACAATTTGCTGTTTTTGCAACTTGGCGCACCTCTGTAATTCCATACGGACGTGGTAGCACCAAAGAGCCTTTTTATCTTACCACAAATCGTTAAATTTGTATAGATGCAAAATCGAACTTTTGTTCTTTTTATCCTTTCTGTCACCCTGCATCCGGAAGAAATTCTTTTACATCTACAACAATCTCCAACAGTTCCTTTTTAAAACTTTCTATCTCTCTCAGGTTCGGTAAAACCTCCTTCATATATTCCTCAATTTCCGGCACCCCATCCGCTATGATACCTTTATTATCGGCGTAAACGTCCATAGTTATGAGTTCCTTGGCATGTCCCATAAGCTTCGATACCGCTTTGGGGTTGAATGCCTCTTTTAGCAGGAGAGTGCAGTATGTACTGCGCAAATCATGCCAGCGGATGTCCGGCAGGCCATTTTCAGCAAGAAGCTGTTTATAATACCTGCAATGGAACCCTTTGCTCCTTGCTCTGCCATAGTTGGAGCAACAGATATAATCCATATCCTGAAACTCTCCCTTTCTGCGGTTTCTGTTTCTCTCATAAACCTGTCGTTCCTTTAAGATTGCCTCAAAAACATAATCAGGAATCGGAATCTCTCTGTAACTGGATTTTGTCTTTAATCCCACCTCCTGTTTCGTAAAAGTTTTCGGGGCAAAGTCTTCTTTTACTGCATTATGTATCCTCCCCAACTGACGTTCCACTTTTAAGGTGCGGTTGATATAATCTACATCCGAATATTTTACACCATTGATCTCGGACCTGCGGAGCCCCATAAGTACATTAAACAGCACCTGCATATGGATCGGGGTATCTTTGCTCTTTTCCAGCAGAACCGAAATCTGCTCCATAGTCAGTGTTTTCTGTTCATCTATATTTCGGGTCCTGAAGCCTGATTTGGGCTGCGGCTTTTCCGCTTTAGGAAGCCCTATTCCATCCACCGGACTGGTCGGGATCACTTTGGCCGTTACCGCATAACGAAAAGAGACATTCATGATTGTTTTTACCTGCTCTGCTATCGGTCTCGAATAGTCTGCCTTGATATTAAACAATTTTTGAACGTCTCCGCGAGTAACATCCGTCATTTTTTTCTTACCCAGGATGGGAATGATATGATTCTTTACTATTCCGCAATAATTATAGTACGTTTCGTGACTGTCTGTGCGCTTTTTAAGATCCGTTTCAAGCCAGAACATCATATAATCAGCCACATTAACTTTTGCGTACACAACAAACGTACCATTATATAATTCTGCGATGGTCTTCTCTCTTGCCTTATTTGCTTCTTTCTCTGTTTTGAATCCGGACTTCTGCTGTGGTTTTTCGCTTCCATCCGGATATTTCAAGAATACCCTGTAGCCGAAGCCGGAGCGCACAGGTATTACCTGTGACACTCTCCAATCGACATAATTTTTTAAGCTCAAATCTAGCATGTCGCAACACTCCCTTCCGGAACAAACGTATGATTCATAAACGTGATAATCTGCTCATTCTCATCCATGACCTCACAATAATATTCAAAGGTTGTATTGACACTTGCATGTCCCAACAGAGCAGATATTTTAATCAAAGGAACTTTCTGCTCTACCAGTATAGTGGCATACATATGTCTCAGACCATGAACCGTAATGTGGGGCAGACCATTTCTGGAACACAGTTTTGACAAAGCGCTGTTCATAGCGGCAGTTGAATGCGGCAGACCGTTTTCCTGACACGAAATATAATCGTGGTCAAAATATTGTTCGCCATACTGCTGCTTATTAGATTCTGCCAGAATCCTTCTTCTTTCAATTTCCGCAGCCACAGCCTCTGGTATCCTCAATAGCCTGTAACTATTGTCCGTCTTTGGCGGTTTCTCTATGACTTCATACGTTTTGATTTTTCTTTCACCCTTTGGAATAACAGGATTGGATGTAATTTGCCGCTGAATATAGATTGTCCTGTTTTCAGCATCAAAATCTCCGAATTTCAAACCTGAAATTTCACCTTTTCTGAGTCCGCAGAACAACCCAAGCAGAATCTCCAGATACCATCCGCTATTGTAAGCAGCTTTCAGAAGTTTTTTCACATTTGCTTTGTTTAAAATAATAATTGTTGGCTTTTTTCTCGGATATGATTTCGTTGCAGGTATCGGATTCCTTTTGATATATTCCTGTATTACAGCCTCTTTCATTGCCATGTTCAAGAACTCTCTGGATTTGTTGCCAGCGGAATCGCATGCCTTTGAGACAACAGCCAGCAGGGAATCAAAATATTCCTCATTTGCATATCGCAATTTTATATCCTGCTGCATATTCGGAAGGATCAGGTCGTACAGTACATAAGCACATACCATGCGGGTTGTATTCTCAATCCTCTGTGAAAATATATCCTCAAACCAATAAAGCAAATAATCTTTCAAATCAACATCTGCATTAGGTTTTGCCGACATCTGATAAGTTCTGGAAGCTTTCTTAAACTCTTCCTCGTATTTGTAATAGCTTGCTTCCGCTTCTGCCTCACTCTGAAAGCCTCCACGTTTACTGTACTTTACAGAACCATCTGGCTGCAACAGCTTAACTCTATGAAACCAGGATGTTTCTTCATAAAAGACAACTCCCTTTTTCTTTGCTGGCTGTTTCATTAAATCACCTCTCTTATAAATCACCATTCAGCCATTCATCAAATCCTTTCTTTGGCACTCTAAAAAGCTTACCAATTTTAAGAACTCTGAACGGCGGGTTTTTCTGCTTATACACATCTTCAAGGAAGGTATAGGCTTTACTCTTTCCTATTCCAAGCATGCGCTGAATATCGCCTGCCAGGTATACCTGCTGATCAACTGCCGCTTCATTATATATATCTGCTGCCATTCTCTATATCCTCTCTTTCCCTGTTTTTAGTATCTTTCGCTATCATAAAACGATTTTTGCAGCCGAAGTGGCATCAGTCTGGCATTTGATATAAAGTATCTTCATATATCTTATACGAATTGAACATCCTGTTTTTCAACTGCAATTAGCATATCTTTTTCTACTTATAATTTAAGAGGTGTAATTTATGCACACTCAATCAGGTCATTTCCTGCGCCAATTCTTTTGCCGCGTATTTCAGGTATTGCTATGCAATCTTTAATCAGAGGGCGTGCTCACGCATGGTCATCGCACACTATCCGTCTATACCTGTATAACTCCTGAATGGTGCTGTAAGATTGTCAAGGTGCAAAGGGTCTTCCACATTTTGGATGTAACCCATATGCTATATAAATAGAGGACACTATCCCGTTTTTCTGCAAATATTCAAAAATAATTTTTTCATTTTTACACCATAAAATCCTGGCACGAAATTGGCACAATTCCGCACAAAATTGGCACGGTTCTGCTCTTTCCCCGTAAATA
>NZ_CAJUCP010000108.1 GCF_910585425.1 uncultured Acetatifactor sp.
ATTCCGTTGTCAATCTTCGGCTGGAATCTCATTCATTGAGATTCCGAGAAGTTATAATGCTCCTGCTAGCGAGGGCGCTGCTATCTATCATATTAACCATGAAATACGGCAGTGCACAAGTACCGAGAATGGCTCTGTAGGATTCTTGCCAGGACGGACATGATAGAAAAGAAAAGCCCGGCTCTGGAATCCATGGTTCCGGGGCCGGGGCAATTGGCAAAAATGCATCGCTCTCCAGGTCTATCCTTCTTTCTTCCACGCCTCGATGACGCAGGCATGCTCCTTGCTCTTCTTGTCGTAGTTGATGCCCACCAGGAGGATGTCCCCGGTGTAGTCTGCGATCCAGGAGGCATAGCGCCTGTCCTTAATCTGCGCTATGGCTCCTTGGGCGGATTCGTTCCACTTCAGCTCCACCACCAGGGCCGGGTGGTCTGTATTCCGCTTCGGGAGGTAGACTACGTCGGCGTAGCCTTTTCCGGAGGGCAGCTCCATGATGGGGTTCATGTAGTTGGCTTTCGCGCTGTAGTAGGCCATCAGGACCGTGCAGGTCAGGGAGTTCTCGTCATTGTATTTTAATAGGGAGGCTGTCTCATTGTGGATGGCCGACATCCCCTCCGCCACGGCCTCCCCATCCAGAGACCAGGTGCTGCGCAGCAGCTCCTCCGACCGGTTCAGGGCGTCCGCCAGGCCGTCCCATGCCCCTGTCTTCATCGCCCTGAGGTATTCCTGCGCGATCTCCTGATTTGGGATGGAGACTTCCTCGGTACTTTCATCATAGGACAGATATCCCAGGTGTATCAGAAGGGCAAACACATCGTCTTTACTCTTGAAAGTGGTCATGTCGTTCTGGAAAGTAGTGGTGTCTATCCTGCATGGCCTCCCGCCTAGCATCTCCACCACCGCCTCTTTCAGCCCGTCAAAGTCCCTCTCGATATAGACTTTCAGCGCCTCATAGGTCTCCGTCCCCGTCCAATAGCTCCGGAACTCTTTCCACAGCAGCGCGTCCGCCACGGACTTCGGGTTGTAGATATGCTTTCCGCCGATCAGGTAGCCGTCATACCACCTCTCCATCTCCCCATAGTCCACACCGTGCATTTCGCATTGCCTGCGGACCTCCTCCTCGGTGAACCCGAAATAGTCTCCCAGTCCTTTGGGAGACGTCATGGAATACTCATCGAAGATGTTCAGGGCCGAGTGCTCCCCATATTTCTTGATGGGCAGTATCCCCGTCATATATACTAACTCCACATATTCCGCACCCTTGAACAGGCCCCGCAGGAAGTCCAGGTACTCTTTCTGTATCTCTTTCCGCTCCTTTGCCAGGCGGAACACGCAGTCCCATTCGTCTATGATGAAAAGAAAGCCCTCTCCGGTCTGCCCGTATATCTCGTCCAGCACCGTCTTCAGCCTGCTGCCCGTCGGAAAATCGCCGCATTCCGGGAATTCCCGCTTCAGGTCCCGGAGAACCATGCTCTCGATTTCGTCTATGAACGTATCAAGGCTTCTCTTTCCATCCAGAAACCGCTGCACGTCCCACCGAATCACATTGTGCTGGTTCAAATGCGCCGGAAAGGACTCCTGCCCCTCGATCGCAAGCCCCTGGAACAGCCTGCCGGACTCGCAGCCGCGGCTGTAATAGGCTGTCAGCATGTTCGCCGCCATGGACTTGCCGAAACGCCTGGGCCTTGAGACGCACAGGAACCTGCGCTCCGTCCGGTATGCCCTGTTCGTCTGGGCAATCAGCATGCTCTTGTCCACATAGATATCGGAAAACCGTGACATTTCAAACGATGCATTTCCTGGGTTCACATAGATTCCCATAGCTTCACGCTCCTCTCATCGACTTTCTGTGTTCATTGGAATGCTCTTCTTCCATGATAATATGCCCCACCGGAAACGTCAAGCGGTCGCCTCCAGAATATTGCCCAGCTTTTCCACGATGCCGACCTCCAACGTGGTCAGCCTGTCGAACCTTTCCGCTACATAGGCTTGACTGCAGCGCCCTGTCCCATTATATCTCATGGCAACGTTCAACAGGTTGGAGCTGCACCGGTACGCTTCGTCTATCTCCTCCAAAAAGTCGGCATCCTCTATCCGCAGCATCTTAGCCCTTATCTTCATGGCCACGTCAAAACAGCGCATGATGTAAAGGGGCTTCGGATTCACCTGTGCATTTTCCCGCATGGTTTCCAGCACATATTTCTTTATGGCAGTCAGAAAGTTCCGGCCAAAGCTTATTTTATCCCCGTCTGCGGCCAAACATTCATTCTCGATGCAGGTATCCGTCCCCTCCAGAAAATCCCCGGCCAGGCCGCTCATCAGATCATAGTCCATCTCCGGAACGGCATCGGTCAGGCTAAAGAGCTTTATTTCGTGCCCGTACTCCTGTTCCCTGATTCCCAGCTCCCCCACATAGGTGGCATCCGTCTGGTTCTGAGCTATCTCTTTCCTGGGCATGTTGTTTGGATGGTCGTATGTCTCGTATGCCAGCAGGAAACTTTCGTATTCCACCTCGACCACCTTGAATCTGCCGCGGAAGAAATCGGCGATCAGCATCCTGCCCCTCCTGTCATCGTAGCCCAGCACGATGCACTGGTGCTTGTAAGGGAATCTGTCTTCCACTCTCTCCCAGAACTCGTCCACATAATATGCGTTGTAGGAGACATATGCATACTTATTTTGGGAAATGAAATGCCTGAAAGCGTCGATTGGGGAACGGTACTCTTTTTTGACAGATTCCCTGGGCAGGACTTCGATGTCCAGAAGCGGGCACCATTCCGAAATCTTTTCCTCCAGGCCGTACTTAAAGTCTGTCCAGTATGGGACAATGCCGAAATCATTGCGGCACCACGGCAGCAGATAATGGCTTGCCATCCATTCCCTCCCGCAGTCATGGGCCTCCAGGATGCCCAGCGCCCCCGCAGAAAAGGGATACGCGCAGACCGTGGGCGTACAGAATGGCAGTTTTTTGGTTGTACGCAGTTTTTCAATCTGTTTTTCGTTTTCATCCGCTTCGTTCGTCCCGCACAAGACGACGCAGATTTCAGCCCGCATGCCTTTGTATACAATCTGCAGCGTGAAGTCGCCATCCAGAAGCAATGTGCTTTTCTGTATCTTGCTGTGGCAGAATCTGGCAGTGATTTCAGAGGATATGTCCGACAGCATGATGCGGTTATTGGACTTTGTCAAGCGGAAGAAACCTGCCGGACCCTCCGGAAACCCACACATTTGCGGCGTGACAACCAGGGTATCCTCCATCCTTGTCTCCAGCCTGCTCATTTCGGAGTAAATAAAACATTTCACCAATCTCATCCCTTATCCTCACCTATCTGTGGAAATGCCTCTGCAAGGAGATTCCTCAGATACGCATTCTTATTCGTATCCACAAAATCTAACCTCTCGATTTTATGCCACTGCTTCAAAAAATCTATCATATGCCGCTCAACTTCCCTGCCCAGCGCCCTGCAGGATACACTGAATAACGTCAATCTATCATCTGTTATCTCCATGGCACCTATTAGCCCCAAATCAGAATACCTATCCTTTAAATAGACCGAATATAGCTTTGAACCAGAGCGTTCCATGTTCAGCCCAATGTCTGTCACAGAATACCTTTTCCCATTCGTGCACCTGTTGGTTCGTTGGGAAAGCTCGGCAATACGCGCATACTCCAGCGGCACTGCCTCATGTATCCCTATCTCCATCCCGAGGGATGCCAGATAGCCGCTATAGCTCCCGCTCTCTTCCCTAAGACGCTGCCGGTATCGGTCCGTCCGGTATGTCTCATTCCGCTGCTCAAATTCTCCCCTTTCGTATTCCCTCCTCAGATTGAAGCAGCGAAACTGATCATACATCCTTTCCCTGTGATAGGGTATCGCCGCGACCTCTGGGAGGATCGCCCTGACCGCCTGTACTTCCAGGGGCGAGTCGTCCACGAAGACAATGCTCTCCAGGCCGATGCCCAGCGTTTCGGCAATCTTTCCTATATTGTCCGGCTTATTCCCCCAGTTCACCTGGAAACATACGATATGCTCCTCCCGCAGAACCATGCCGCTATGTTCCCTGAACACCATCAGCACATCGTCCAAATCATTCTTGCTGCACACGGCCAGGATTACGCCCCTGTGATACAGGGACAGAAGAAACCTCTGGAAATCCTGGTATTCCTTTCCCAGGCCGCTGCTCCCCAGCCTCAGGTTCTCCATGCCAGCTTCCGACAGTATGCCTCCCCACAGCACATTGTCACAGTCCACGATGACGCATTTCTTGCTTCTGCCTATATGGATAAGGTATTGTTTATATATCTCTGCGGCCACTTCCCTTGTCAGCAGCCGGGAATACGGGTAGTTCCAGCGATATTTATCTTTTATGCTATAGGCATTGCTTATTCCAATGGATGCCACTATGTGCATGAGATCCAGAAAGACGACATGCTCTGACAAGTTTTTTTGCAGGCTTATGTTCAGCTCGTCCACAGTGATGTCGTTATTGTACCCCTGGACGATAGGTAGGTGGGAGAAATAGTCCTCAAATAATGCGGCGATGATTTTTGCCTGTGAAATTTTAGAAATATGGCGATATAGTTCCTGATAAAACAGAACTATCTCGGATATATGTTTTTCTGCAAATATTAGATCGCCGTCGCCACAGGCTGGCATCAGGCAGTCCAGGTTCAACCAGATGAATATCAGCTTCGCTTCGGCGTACAAGTCATGATGGTTCTGATATTCCATGTATGGCACCTGGATCACCTTCACAGAAAGATCTGCCTCCTCAAATAAGGCGGTCAACTCGCGGTGGAAAAATGGTTCTACTGAAATATTCGTTATAATCGGTATGTTTTCTGTATGTTTTTTCATGCATTTTCTTTTGCCAATTCATTTGCAAAGCTATAAACTTTATCGAGAATGCCCTTTCCGGCAAGATGCGCTACCAGAGAGCACCAGTCAAAGAAAAAATCTCGGAAACTGACCATTACACATAACAAGAACAATTCATGGGTTAGAGAAAACACCAGAAAAACAACGAAATTTTCTGGTTTCTTAGCGGTATAAGTTTTCAAGTCACAAATGTATTTATATGTAAAAGAAATTTTTATGAATCGCCTTATATAATTGTGTATATACTTTTTTGTCTAAAGCATCAATCTGCCCCAGGTAACTCAGCAAAATGTTTTTACAAGAAACACTTTCCAAATCATCCATATGTCCATGCTTCATTAAAATATTCCGATACAATAATGTAAGTTCCATTAATTTTTTCATATTGCTAATTATAGATTCGTCGTATTTTATTTTATTAGTTTCCATAAGATATATCACAGTCTTAAGGGATGCTACTTTATGATCATACAATACATGTAATGTTCGCACACTTAGATTACTAACACAATAATTTATATCATATCTAAGCAGCTCATAGCACGCTCGTCCATAATACAAGTTTCCAAGTTTCTCTCCTTTTAACCAGCGCTCAAGCAAAAAAGAAAAAAGGTGTGAGTCATATCGAGTGTCTGTAGCTATTCCTTGCTTTTTTTTACGGAAAGCGATAATCTTTGACGTCTTATCCTTATCCGGATTATCTGGATGATTTAATTTTCCAAATGTTTCTAACGATTTCAATAATGTCACCTGGTCTATATTAATGCAGTCATATTTATTACCATCGAAAAAGTCCCAAACGGTAAATTTTTTTGTATCACCATCATAGCCTGATATAAGCACCTCATGATTATAATCAAAACTCACTTTTGCCTGTGGAATACACTTTTGATTTATACGAAGAAAGATAGCATATCCTCTTTTTAACTGATCTATCAGAAAATCAAAAAAGCTGATGCCGAACTGTTGCATTTGAACGCCATTATATATTTCACGCTCTATGATTTCGCAATATTCAATTGTATTTTCTTTTAAAGTATTATCAAAAATAATATAATTCGTGCTTTCGAATTGAATAGTATTAATAAATTGAATCATATACCAATTCATATAGTTTTCATAATCAGATTGAAAATATAAATCTGTTACAGCAAGCAATGATGCATAAGTAGGGTATGATGTTATTGAAGGATACGTTACAGGTACAGTAATATTCATCATATTCCTCCTCGTATTTTTCATAGTTCTAAATAATGTTTATTTGATCTGCAAGTCTTACAAACTCTAAAGTCATTCCCCTACAAATTTGTACTTTTCCCTTGGTACTTCAATATCTACATCACCTACAAAAAACTGGAGAATCTTACACGCCTTCATGTCCAGCATACCGCTTATATTTCCAGAATTCCCCTCTTAACTTCATTAATTTCATATTTTAATCCACCAATAAATACTGCTTTCTTTACCAATATTCAATTACTGTACACTTTTTAGTATTGGCTCTGTCTTGTTTTCCCCACTTATCTGGAGACATGCAATATTTTCTTCTTGCAAGGCCTGCTACTATACCCTAATTTTTCGCACCATTCTTATTTATCTAAAACTAATGTCGTACTAACAATGTCATAAAGTTTGTTACATGTATTCAGCTGATCCATGGTCAACTTTTCGTCTGGAATCTCGCAAGAAAAGTGTTCCTCTAATAATACAATAATTTTTATAAAAGAAATTGAATCCATTCCTAATTCCGCTAAATCTTTGTCCAGTTGCTGAGTCAAAATATCATTATTATCAATATTTTGTCCTACTATTTCCAATATTTCATCCATTATTTTTTCTTCCATATTTCCTATTTCCTCTCATTATTTTTACTTCATGGATAATCGCGAAACCCTAAAACCCCTTAAAAATTAACTTTTTAAGTCCTATATCTGTCACTCTTCTCATCAAATTATCTTTAGATATCAAAATGGTGTTAGTCAATAAATATGTTGGTATTGCTTCACAGAACTACTAAGTTGTAG
>NZ_CAJUCP010000109.1 GCF_910585425.1 uncultured Acetatifactor sp.
CATGAACAGGAACATGAAGAAATTGCGGGGCATGAAATCCTTTCTGGAAAGCGGGTATGCCGCGCAAATCGTCATGACCAGATTGACAAAAGTGCCCACCACCGTATAAAAAATCGTATTCCGATAGCCCGTCCATATCATTTTATATTTCATCAGCTCTTCATAGGCCATCAGCGTAAAATCCTTCGGAACCAGAAGCACGTTCCCGTTCCATACCTCGTTTGGATTGCTCACGGATGCGATTACCACGAACCATAACGGCCAGACGAAGATAATCAGCAGAAAAATCATGACCGCCACATTGACGCTGTCGAATATTTTGTCGGAATAGGAACGTTTTACATGCATTGTTTTATCTCTCATTCTCATTCCCTCCTCAGAACAGGCTCTCATCAGCCAGCTTTTTGCTCAGCTGGTTGGCAGTGACAATCAATATGACATTGATGACTGAGTTGAACAGCCCCACAGCCGTGGAATATCCGTAATCACTGTTAATCAGGCCTACTTCATACACATACGTGGAGATGACTGAGGCTGCGCTTTTGTTCAGTGTGTTCTGCAGCAGAAAGACCTTCTCAAATCCCACGCTCATCAGAGATCCCATCTGCAGAATCAGCAGCATGACGATAGTGGGCTTGATGGACGGAAGATCTACATGGAGAATCCGCTGGAATTTGCTCGCCCCATCCACGATAGCCGCCTCATGGAGCTGCATGTCCACCCCGGAAAGCGCCGATATGTAGATGATGGAGCTCCAGCCCATTCCCTGCCACACGCCAGACCAGACATAGATGGACTTGAACCACCCCGGCTTCGACAGAGCGTCCACAGGCTCCAGGCCCAGGAGCCCTCGCACTATGTTGAAAATACCCGAATCTGTGCCCATGAAGATTGTTATCATGCCACACATAACCACAGTGGAAATAAAGTAAGGGGCATAAGAAACCATTTGAACCGTCTTTTTCAGGTACTTGTTTTTCACATAATTGAGCATCAGGGCAAATATGATTGGAATGGGAAATCCTGCCAGGATAGCATAAACGCTGATTCCCAGCGTGTTCATCAGCAAAAGCCTAAAATTATAGGCGCTGAAGAAACGCTTGAAATGTTCGAAGCCCACCCACGGGCTTCCGAGGATACCCTCTTTCACGCGGTAATTTTTGAACGCAAGCTGTATGCCATACATGGGCGCGTAAGCGAATACCGCATAATACGCCACTACAGGAAGAATCATCACATAAAGGATCCAATTCTTCTGCATGTTCTTCCATAGCCTTACCAGAAAGCTTCCGGCTGGACCCTGATTTATAAGCTCTTTTTCGCGCTTCGTCTTTCCCGCCATAAGACTCTCCTTTCTTATCCGAAAATGGAGGGATGGGAAAACCCTCATCCCTCCGCATGCTTATCCCTCTATACGGCTTCCGCGCTTCACTTGACCGCTGCCTCATAGGTCTTCTGGTAGATTTCGGCCAGTTTCGAGGCCCCCATGGTCTCCATGGTCGCAAGATAATTGTCCCAGCTGGACTCCAGCTCCAGTTCCCCGATGCAGACCTGAGCCATATACTGGTCTATATACTCGTCGATGTCCGTCTTATACACGGCGATTTCCGCATTGTCCTCCTCGGAATATGCCATCATCGGAAGGGGAACCTTTCCCAGCGCTGCTATCCTCTGACGCTCATTGTTCAGATAGACCTCATCCGCATCCACCTCCGGAGACATCTCAAACCAGAAATCGGGCTGTATGGAAGGATGGTTCTGCATTCCCTGGATGGTAGCGCTGGAGCGCACGGTCGCAATGTCGTCGCCATGGCCGTTTCCGGTTATCCATTCCCACTTTCCGTCCTCCGCCACCTGATAAGTCTCACCCTCTACGCCCATCCAGGTAAGAATGCCACCTTCCTCCCCGTAGAAATAATCGGCCCAGGCTAACAGCACCTCCGGATGTTCACAGGCATCGGTGACTGCCAGGGCTCCCGGATTGATACCTGTGATGATAGGGTAGATTCCCTCATAAAATGGAGTCAGGGCCGCATAATCGTCATCATTGTCCCGCCCTACAATCAGGAATGCCCCCATGTTCCAGAAAGAGCCGTACACATCTCCTGCCTGCCCCGTGGCGGCCTGCTGCTCCTCCGTCTGGGTGAAGGAGCTCTTCTCCAGAAGTCCTTCCTGATACAGCTTCGCCATATAGGCCACATACTCCTTAAAGATATCCGATGTGGGGATATAGACCAGCTCACCGTCGATTACGCCTGTCTTGGTCTTCCTGTCAAAGCCGAAATCATAATATTGCAGCAGCCTGTAATAATCTCCTCCATACAGGCTGTACGGGATTTCGTCATCGGGGTCTCCATTGCCATTTGCATCCTGCTCCTTGAAGGCCTTCAGCACCTGATAGAGCTCCTCAAGGCTGGTTGGCTCTTCCAGATTCAGGTTTTCCAGCCACTTTTTGTTCAGCCAGTACAGGCCGCTCTCACCCCGGGCGGAAATCCCCGGAAGGGAATAAATGTGGCCGTCAGGGGAGGTCAAGTACTGCCATCCGTCCAGTTCGTCCAGCTTAGCTGTCAGGTTCGGCATATATGCATGAATCAGATCCTCCAGAGCAATCAGGATTCCCTGTCCGCCGTATTTTGTCAGATCCGCCAGCTCTATTCCTGATTTAAAGAGCATGTCCGGATACTCCCCGGAGGCAAGCATCAGATTCCGCTTCTCCGTCAGGTCGGCAGACAGTACATTATCAAATGTAATATTGATATTCGCCCTGGACATGGCCTCCTGCATCGCCAGCGTATCCGGCAAGGCATAGGACTGGTTCATGCCGGAGAAGGATGTGAACTCCATCTTCTCCGCAAGCGGGAAGGTGACTGCCTCTGCCAGGCCTCCCTCCTGTCCGCCGTTCTCCCCGGTGCTGCCCGCCCCGGATTCTACTGCTTCCTTTTCAACCGATTCTACTGCTTCCGCGGATGAGGATTGGTTCCGGCTGTCCTGGCTATCTTTTTCGGAAGCCGCATCCGGCTCAGAGCCACACCCGGCCATCATGGATACAACCATGGCTGCCGTCAACAATAATGCTGTTGCTTTCCTGTCTTTCATAATCGTCTCTCCTTTGCCATATTAGATTTTCAGATTCCCCAAGAGGCGCCTCTCCTATCAAATCTTGTTGTAAATTGTAAAATCCCATGCCCGGCGAATCAAGGCACATAATTTTTCACACCCCTTTCAAAAGCTGCGACATGCCCTCTATAGGCCATCCGGCGGGCATCTCCCTTTTCCACCGCCTAAAATCCAAAAATATTTATCAAATTATTGCGCCATCCTAATATTGTCCCGTTTCTTGCAAAACTATCAAAATCATTATATAATAAGACATGTCCGGGAGGCGCTCCAGGGAGGTTTTTATGAAAAAGATAAGTACATCTCAATTACGCCATTCGCATCATACCCTGATGCATTATTTTCTGTCCTATTTTTTGCTTCTGAGCTTCCTTTTGATAAGCTTTTTCCTCATCGTGCATGTCCAGTTGTCAAAGACCTATCTTGCCATGCTCAGCCAGAGGGCAGAGCAGCAGCTGAACCATGTCAAGGACCAGTTTGCCGGCGGCCTCTCATCAATAGACCAGACCAACAGTTCGCTCGTCAGCAATATCAACCTCATCATGCTGCATTACACCAACGATTCCTGGCTTCAGTACCTGGCCGTCCGGGAGATAAAATCTTACGCCACGGCAAACGACCTGGTAGAATGCATCGTATATTACGATAAGCTGAACGATGAAATCTATACCTCCGGTAAGCATGTGCTGTATGAGGACGGTGTCTTCTCGATTTTCAACAACGGAAAATCCGTGGCCTTCTGCCCTGATACGTATGAGGACTCCATAACCAACCAGTTGATCCACATCGAAAGCAGTGAGACATCCTGCCTGCTATACTACCCATACAGCAATCCGGGCAGCAACTATGTCATCTTCTATATCATCAACGAAATAAACGTCCAGAACATGCTCAAGGGCATCGTCTCGGATGAAATCCTTTCCACTGCCCTTGTAGGTCCGGACGGGCGCACTGCCATTGGCGTCAACCAGAATCTCCTGGCCCCGCATCTCTCCCCGGGGAAAAACCTGGACAAAGTACGGCAATTGGATTCCCAGACCTCTCTGCAGACCTGCTCCGGCCTGTACAGCGGCTTTGGCATGGCCGCGCTGATATCCAATAAGGCCCTCATGGATCAGATAGGCAAGGTTTTCTCACGCACCTATCTGGTCCTGTGTCTTATCGGTGCCACCGGCATGCTGATTGTCCTGTTCGCCATGCGCAAGACCTATCTCCCCCTCCGCCGCCTGGCCCAGAAAATCGTGGAGGACCTTGATCCGGAGCAGGGCTATCTCGAGCAACTGGATGTGGCCTTTTCCGCCGCTGCTTCGGAAAACCGAAATCTGCAGGAGAAAATAGAAAAGTACAGGCTTTCCATGCAGAAATCCATTCTGGACTCCATCATTGCGGACGGACATTCCTCCAGACAGGAGACCCTGGACAATGTGGATTCCTTTTTCACCATGGAGCCTGACAACCTCCTCTTCGCCCTGCGCATGCGAAACGCTGCCCGCGACCAGGCCAGGACAGATTCCCCCTTCCCTCTGCCGGTGCAGGAGATTGCCGGATTCTTCCGGGAAGCCCTGCCGGGAAAAGATTCCTGTCTTGTGCTGGAGCACGATGACGACAGCGCCATATTCCTCTTGAGCTATCCCGGACCGGAGGAGAATAAGGAGGAGTCGATCCTCACCTTGCTGGAGAATTATTATGAGGAGGAAGAATATCTCTCGGCTCTGAGCAACGGGGCTTCCTCGCCAATGGACATTCCCTCCCTCTATGAAAATGCGCTCTATGCCAGCAGAGAATGGAGCCACAAGCCGGTGGTGGCTTTCCGCGCCATGCCCCCCGGCTCGCCGTCACGCCCGTCCCTTACGTATCCCTACGACAGCCTGGAACAGCTGGCACAGGCGCTGAAGAAACAGGATTTCCCGGAGGCCCACAGTCAGATTCAAGAGCTCTTCGCACTCATCGACAGCTCCCCCGCCGGGAAGAATACGCTTCCCGACTTCTTTGTCCGCTGTGTCCTGATCGATATCCTCACGGCGCTCATAAACGCCATGAACCAGAAGAACATCAAGTTCAGGGAGTACCGTGATATCTATTTTGAAGCCCTGTATTTCTGCCGCAGCTATCCTTATCCTGAGAAAAAGGCCGAAATCCAGGCGCATATAAAACAGCTCCTGACCTTGTTTCAGTCAGAAGCTGAGAGCCAGTTCATAAACGCCGCGCAGATCCAGCAGCTGGTGGAGGAATGCTACACCTCCACAGAGTTCTCCATCTCCTATCTCGCGGATATCTTCCATGTGAGCATCACCTACATGAGCTTTCTGTTCAAGAAAGAGATGGGCGAGAACTTTTCCGATTATGTATGGGCGCTGCGCCTGGAGAAGGCGAAGAAGCTCCTCCTCACCACGGACATGCCCATAGACGACATCAGCCTGGCCGTAGGATACCTGAACGCCTCCAGCTTCCGCAGGAAGTTCAAGCAGACCACGGGGATGACGCCATCGCAGATGCGGGGATGAAGTCTCAGGACGCGCCATCATCCTTTCACGGATCCAATCATGACCCCCTTCACGAAATACTTCTGGATAAAAGGGTAGATGCACAGCA
>NZ_CAJUCP010000110.1:0-2397 GCF_910585425.1 uncultured Acetatifactor sp.
CTCATGTCCTCATTCTACTCGATACGTAACCTTTTTTCAACTGTTTTTACTATAGCCTTGGATATGCTCGATCAGGGAACCGTCCCCGTCGCCAAAGTCCTGCCGTCCCTCGTAGTTGTCTGCCTCGCCGTTCATGGTGAAATCGATGCGGAACTTGGTCTTGTCGTAGCCCGGCTCATTCTTCATGGCGTCGTCCAGGGCCTTGAACACGGCATCCGCTTGGGAAAGGGGCATCTGCTCCCCATCCCGCAGGTCGGCGCTCTCGCTCCAAATGACCGTCACCAACGGCTCGGCGTCTGGGTCAAGGAGAAGCGGGGGCGCTTCCGCGATCTCACGCTCCACCCGCATCTGCACCGAAGCGTCCACATGGCCGTGCTGTATCTCAAAGCCCTGTTCGCACAGCTCATTGATAAGGTCAGCGACCTTGTGATAATCCCGGATCACATTGGCATAGTCCACGATCAGGCGGCGTTCCCCGTTGCCCAACCGCTGGCCGTCGCGCTCGGCAAAGTCGATCAGGGCGTTGGCCTGCTGTTCCGGGGTGGCCCCCGGCATGAAAGGCTTGTCGTTGATAAGGCCGTCCAGCCCGTTCCAGATGGCCGGGGCCTGCTCCTGCTGGGCCTCCCTCTCCTGCTGAAGCTGGGCAAGATGGCCGTCGATCTTGGTTATCAGGTCGTTGGCCGTGGCCCGGATGGTTTCAAGGGAGGCTTTCAGCTCGGACAGCTCCTTGCCGGAACTCCAACCGGCCACATAGCCGAACGAGTAGTCCGACGTGTCCAGCCCGTAGTGCTGGCAGACGGCGTAGGCCACGCTCTCGGCCTGCACCTCGCGGGTGCGGTGGTCGGGGCGGTCGGCCAATTCCTCCGGCGTGGCGTCCTTGTCAATGGCGTGGAGGGTGGCGTGGGCGATCTCATGGATGGCCGTTTTCAAGGTCTGCAATTCGCTCATGCCCTCGTCGATGGCGATGCGCTTTTCCTCCAGGTGGTAGTAGCCGTGCGCCCCGCTCTCGATGTTCTCAAAGGCGATGGGGACGGGGGAAGTCCGCTCCAGGGCGGTGAAGAAGTCCAGATACCGTTCCACGCTGCCGGTCAGCTCGTCCACGGCGATGCCAGGTATCTCCCGGCCCTCGGTCTGGGACACGTCGAACACGGACACCAACTTGAACGCCGGTACAGTGACCTCCTTTTCCTCGGTCAGCGGCTTCCCGTCCGGGCCGGGGATGGGCCTGCCGTTAGCGTCCAGCTTCTCCACCTGCCGCCGCACCTTGTAGGGGGCCGGGGCAAGGATTTTAATAGCCTTTTCGCCCCGCTTCACTTGGCGTTCAAAGTCGTCCCTCCACTTGTTGTAGCCATATGCTTTGTTCATAGTTATCCTCCTTAAAATCTGTTTTATAGAAAAATCCGAGAAAACGCAGGTTGTTTTCTCGGATAACTTTTTGCATCGCCACTAAGTTTATTTGTATAAAAATGGCAATGCCTGTGCTAACGGTTTAGGTGACGCTTCCACATTTTTTTCAGGGATGGGTTTCCCACGTTCATCAAGATACTTATTTGCCAGCTCAGGTGTCACCTGTGCGTAGATAGTTGTCGTTACGATGCTTGCATGGCCAAGAAAAGCTTTTATCGTGACAAGCGAATCTCCTGCTTCAAGCATATGGACTGCTATCGAATGCCTGAATGAATGAGGGGAATATCCTTTTTCAAGAAATTTGTCTGGATGTTCCTGCCTACAGGCAGCCAGATATTTTCTTACAATCCCCTCCACACATGATATCGACATATGCTCATTGGTGCGGCTTGAAAAGAGATGCCTGTTCTGTATGCCGGGGTCATTTGAACAAAATCCACGGCTTTTCATATAGCCCTTTAACAGAACCGTACAGTTTTGGGGGATGGTGACAATCCTCGACTTGTTCCCTTTTTCAGTCAGCTTTCTTCTTGTCGGGTCAGAGAAGGAAATGTCCTTTATCGTGATGTCACAGAGTTCCTGCGCCCTTGCGCCTGTTGCATAGAGGACACTCAGCAGAGTTATGTCCCTCTGCCCGGTCAATGTATTGGCATTTGGCGCGGAAAGGATGATGCATACTTCTTCTTTGGTAAAATATTTGATGGAAGCATTCTTAGGTTCTTTCTTTTTTGGTATTTTTACCATCGCCGTATAAAAAGACATGGATTCTGTGAAATCCTTATCCGCCGCATATTTTGCGAATGCCATGAGCGCAGCCCTCCGCAGGTTCCGGGTCTTCACTGTACAATGCCGCTGTTCTTCCAGATACGCGAGGAATCTGTCAACAGCACCGCCGCCGAGTAGTTCAAAAGTCACTTTGTCCGGCTGGATCCCCTTTTCATCTGAAAAATATGCAAACAGAAGCCGGAATGCGTACTGGTAGGCTTTCAG
>NZ_CAJUCP010000110.1:2407-2909 GCF_910585425.1 uncultured Acetatifactor sp.
GGCTTTCAGAGTATTGCTGCTGACACCTTTGGAAGATGGGAGGTATTCTGTGAAGAACCTCTCCAATAATGGCAGTATTGATCCTTTTTTCATTCGAAATCCACCTCCGGGAAAATATGTCCTATGGACTGTTCCATGCGATCCTGCGAGTCTTTATATCAAAGTATAATCTGTTGCAAGATACCGTTCCGTTTCCAAAAGCGATCTGTGCCCCAGGTATGCGGAAAGATATGGAATAAACTGCTCCAGCGTCCGCCCTTTATCTTCTGCCTGCAGGAAGGACTTATAAGTAAAGTAGTGCCGAAGGGTATGCGGGGAGATTGCGCGTCCGTACTTCTCCTGCCGCTCATTGCTTATCCCAGCCTGTTCCATGACTGACAGGAACCAGTTCCGGAAAGTCCATCCAAGGTATGGTGTGCCAGGGACGCGGTCGCTTTCAAAAACATAAACGGAATCCGGGTTTTCAGAAGTAGATCGGAAGAGCGTCGTGTAGGGAAAGAGT
>NZ_CAJUCP010000110.1:2919-5661 GCF_910585425.1 uncultured Acetatifactor sp.
CCGCCGTTTTTTATATATTTCCAGCAGGCTTGTTAAGGACGGATCCATTGAAACATCGCGCTCCTTATTATTTTTCGCTTTCCTGATGTGCAGGATTCCCGCCCCGAGATCTACATTTTCCCAACGCAGCGCAAGTGCTTCGCCAAGTCTCAGCCCGCAGCCATAAAGCATACGCAGCAGCATGGGGAATGCCCGGGATGACTTTGTGCTTCCACGGCGATTCCCTAAAAATTCATCCGCAGCATGGATGATTGCCCAGAACTCTTCATCCGTAAAAGTATAAGGGATATACTCAGACTGCTCTCTCATATATCCTGGTTCAAAAGCCGGGATTTCCAATGCGTTCAGGTATCTGGAGAATACCCGGACATGGGTTATCCGTCGGTTCTTTGACTGGGGCTTACAGGACAGGGAATCCAGCCATCTGCTGATGGTCTCCTCTGTCAATGCTTTCCCCTGGACAGGGTTTTCCGAGATAAAGATGTCGAGGGACTTAAATGTCGCTTCATATCCACGTGTCTGTTGTCCGGCATCCCGGATCATTATTAGAAAGTTTTTAAATTCGGATGCAAAAACACTTTGAAATATATAAGCCATGAACTCAATCCTCCTTAAGGTAATCTGCAAATTTTCCGCCTGCTTCCGGCACTGGAAGCGCGCAGGAGCGCAGGCTCTCCGTTGAAAGCGCTACATAATGGGATATCGCTGCGTTATCTTCATGTCCCAAAAGCCGGCTTACAGCTTCTAAAGGAACATCCTCGGCAACCAGTTCACTTGCGAAAGTCATGCGCAGTGAGTGCGAGCCGTGATGGCGGCCTTTCGGAGCTATCCCAGCCAGCTTGAAATATTTGTCAGCTACTACTGAGACTACAGACCGGGACAGCTGCGTTTTCCTGTAAGTAAGGAAAATGTATGGCTCATCTGTCTTCGGACGGCCATTTTCAATATAGTCCCGCAATGCATCCTCAATCTCAGGAAGTAATGAAAGTGTCTGCGGGACATCGGTTTTGAATTGGATGTAGGAAATCTTCCTGTTTTTGAAATCAATATCCGGGAGACAGAGAAGGCGGATATCGGAAGCCCTCATGCCCAGCCGGACAGCCAGCAGAAGGATTGCGTAATCCCGCTTTCCCATAGGCGTACTACGATCCACACATGACAGGAGCCTTTCTACTTCCTCATATGTATAAACAGAAGGAACTCTTTGTGGATAACGTACCCTGGGGAGAATGCCTGAATAATTGGCAGCTACGGTTCCCTGTTCCACAAGATTAAGAAAAGAATCTTCTTGCATATGTGGCAAAGACTGCCCGGTTTGCTGATTTTTCAAAAGCCTGCTGTACACAGGACGCATTAACTTCGCCCCATGAAGTAATCCCGTTTTCCGAAAAGCAACGGAGCATTTTTACAAGCTGCGAATGGTATTGGCGCACCGTGATTTCTTTATAACCGTCATCCCGGAGAGTCTGGAGAAAAGCTTCCAGCTCACATTCGAAGCATTCAGGGCATTGGTATAAAATCCTGAGCCGGGCAAAAGTATAATTCCTTCCGTTTATGTATTCATCAAGACGGCGGATTACTGTAGATTTGAAGCCAAGTGTTTTGGAATCCCATTCTTTCAGCCGTGCTTCAGACTTCAAGAATTCCTGCCCGATTTCAGGTATGTATTCCGTATACCCCAATGCATTGGCATAACGAATCAGGAAATCGATCTGCCCCCTGTAATGCGTAAAGGATGATTTACTATAACCTTTTTCCCGTAAAAAATCTATGAAGTCATCCTTTAGCTGGTACCAATAACTGTTTTTTTCGTTCATTTTGAACCTCCTATGTAATGGATTTGGCCTTAGCAAAGGCCATACATAGAATTATACCGTAACCAAAAGTTATCCGAGCAAACCATGCGGTAATGCCCGGATTTATAGAAAAAACAACGATTAAGGAAGATAACTATAAAACAAGGATATGGGTTCTTATCCGAGAAATAGGATAAGAACCCGGCCACATGGGTGGCGCTGGGCATCTGAATATGGATGAGGATGGTATTGTTATAGGAATAGCTGTGAAACCGGGACATGGTGCGGAGATAGTCCGCAAATTTGTCGCTCTGAAACAGGTCTTGTATGCCAGCCTCAATCCCGGTGACGATTTCCTTGATCCGTTCCCGGTTGCTGGGCTTGTTATCTGCCACGGCAAAAATCTCCTTTCATAAAATGGCCCCGCACAGGAAACCGAAGCGTCCCATACGGGGCAAAATTCCGCAAGTAGAAGTTAATTTCAGCCCTCCGCGGGTAAAGTTACGTCCCTGGGCGGATTGGCGTTTTGAAAGCGTTGTGCCGCAAGGCTTTCCGGTCCTCTATTTGCGGAAGTGCGAGGCCGCTTTTGCTTTCCGCTCCCGGTCCCGTCTGCGGCGCTCCCTGGCGGCGCAGGCAGGGCAGTATTTCACCGCATTAGAGCGGGAAAAAATCGGTGCGCCGCAGATACAGCAGCGGTTGACAGGCCGTGCCGCCATGATCTCCCCGTGCAGCTCCTGGTCCGCTGGCAGGACGGCGGCGCGGAAGTATTTGCAGATTAAGGTGTTGGAAATCATCTGCGGACAGGGGCAGGGGTCCCCATCGTCCAACAGGAGGCAGTTTCCGCCCTCGCAGTTGGCGCACAGGCGGCGGATGAGCTTTCTTGCCCGCCGGAACTGGCTGTCATCCATCCGGGGCAGCTTATCCATTGCCGAACACCAGCTTATAA
>NZ_CAJUCP010000111.1 GCF_910585425.1 uncultured Acetatifactor sp.
ATAAATTTCGGCACTTTCCACAATGGCTTAATCGGGGGAGTGAACTGTAACGAAATGTCATGTTTTTTTCACGAAAAGATTATTTCTATCTTGATTCCCTGCCCATTTCTGCATATAATAGAGATAGGCAGAAATGCCTGTCGGTCATCACGGCCAGAATATGATGAACGTGTATGTTTGACTTCCGGAAGCGACGGGGTGCTGCTAAGCGTAGAATATCGCTTACGTGTAAGACGGGATTAGTCGCAGGGCTGTCCCGTTTTTCCATTATATTTTGATTGTAGGAAAGGAAGCGATTTTTATGAAACTTGTCACTATCCATCCTGACCTGTTGGATAAATATTCCTGTGATTCTGAGATACTTTTAAAATCAAAGAGGCCATATGTCCTTGTAATACGCCTGACCTATAAAGGACAGTCCCATAATTTCGCAGTGCCAATCCGTTCCAATATCTCCCCATCCGCTCCTAAGCAACAGTATTTTCCTTTGCCGCCAAGGCCAACTACCAGGCCACGCCACCATCACGGCCTCCATTACATAAAAATGTTTCCGGTCACAAAGCCTTACCTTGTCCGATATCGCACAGAGGGTAATGCTTTTGCCTCCTTAGTCCAAAATACCATCGATAAGAATTCCAGACGCATCATTTCCGAATGCCAGCAATATCTCAATGATTATGCATCCGGCAAGCATCCAGCCTATTCTACAGACATTGATTCTCTGCTGACACGACTCTATGAAAAACCATAAGCCCCCTCGTCCATCCCTATGTCAGACAAGCGGCATGGTCACCTCCGCCGCGAAAATCCCCGGCTCGTTGGCCAGGTTCAGGTAGCCCTGGTATTTGTCCACCGCAGCCTTCACCCGCTTCATCCCTAAACCATGGTTCCCTCTCTTGCTGGTGATGTAATGCCTGGCATCGAAATCCGGCTCCTGCGGGGCGGAATTCTGCAAAGACAGATAGAACTGCCCCTTGTTCACCGCCATGTACAGACGCAGGGTACGGCTGTCCTCCTCCACCTTCTGGCAGGCCTCGATGGCATTGTCCAAGAGGTTTCCCAGAATCACGCACAGATCCACGTCCTCCATGGGCAACCGTTCCGGAAGCTTCGCCCTGCAGTTTACCCGAATGTTGTTCCGCCTGGCCAGAGTCAGCTTGCTGTTTAAAATAGCGTCCGTCATCAGGTTCCCGGACTTCACCAGAGTGTCCACCCGATCCAGCTCCCTCTCCAGCTGGTCCAGATAGGCCCCCATGCCATCCAGATCCCCCAGGGACAGCTTCGCCTTCATCACCTGCATGTGGTTGTGGTAATCGTGCCGCCAGCCCCGCACGTCCATGTAGATGTCCCTGATCTCCCCGTAGCTGTGCTCCATCAGCCGGCTGCGGAACTGCTCCGTGCGGAACTCGAAACCCTTCTTATAAAAATACAGCGTGCCCTCCACAGTGAGAAACAGCAGGGCCTCCAGGGCCGCGCTGCCCCACAGCAGGGTTCCCAGCAGGCTTCTCTCCACCGCTATCCGGCCCGTGCCGCACAGAAGCCACTGGAACAGGGTGACGGCAAAAAATGACAGTGCTGTCAGAATCCCGTTCCATAGCCGCAGGCTCTGGCGCTTTCCGGAAAACAGGAGCAGAAAGGCAAAAAGGATGGGGCCATTGCAGAGAAATGCCGCTGCTGCCGCAGTCTCCACTGGGCTGTCCCCGAAGCCTGCGCTCCAGCGCCCTAATGCCCGGGGCACCAGGGCGCAGCCCGCCAGCAGCAGCCCCGGCAGCAGCACCCGCCACCACTGCCGTCCAAAGGGCTCCCCGTCAAAGAAAAGGCTGTACAGGAACAGCACCCCCGTCACCAGAAGCCATGCCAGCCAGGGCGGAATCCAGGCGGAAAGCGCCAGGCACCCCGCCGCCAGGCCGAAGCCCAGCATCCGCTTCCCCAATCCTTTCTCTATGTTCCCCACCTGCCCTATATAGTACCAGTATAAAACCAGCCACAGAATCCCAAAGATTCCCCGGGAAATCTCCCAGAAATCCAGCGTCTCCACCTGCCTCAAAGCTCCTTTCCCGCATTTCCCGGGCTGTGCCGCTCCCCCTTCCGTCCTCCGGCGATGCCGGTATCCCCACCCCTCCCCTTCCGGCTGCACCTGCCCTTTTCCTTATCTCCTCCGACAGCGCAGGATGCTCTCCCGGTTTACCCCTGCCCTTCCGCCGCGCAGTCTTCCACTGTCGGGCAGCTTTCCGCCCCGTCAGCCTCCTTCTTCCCATCTGCCGCGGTAATAGTCCAGATAGGCCCGGTTCAGCTCCTCCCACCGGTTCCTGGCCACCGGCAGCGCCTCCCCGCTGTCCATCACGGCCTCCTTCTTCTCAATCCGGTTCACATAGGCCAGGTTCACCAGATAGGACCGGTGAATCTTGAAAAAGCCTCCCTGCCGTTCCAGGCGCTCCTCCAGCTGGCGGATTCCCGCCCTGCACCGGACAGGCTCCTTCCCCCCGGCGCAGTGCACCCAGGTGTCATGGGCATCGCTCTCCAGATAGCAGATATCCCTGACCCGCACCCTGGCCGTCCCGCCCGGCGTGTCCAAAAGCAGCGCAGGCGCCTCCAGGCCGCACCTTTGGAAAGCCCTGTCCAGGCAGGCGAAAAGCCTCTCCTTTTCCACCGGCTTGATCAGATAGGACACCGCCTCCACATCATAGCCCTCCAGCGCATACTCCGCCAGCCCGGTCACGAAGACGATCTGCACATCCTCTCCCCGGCTCCGGAGCCTCCTGGCCAGGGAAAGGCCGTCAACGCCCGGCATATCGATGTCCAGGAGCAGGATGTCCCTGCGCCTCTCCTCCCAGTGGAACAGCAGCTGCTCCCCGTTCCCCACAAGCGCGATGTCCGCCTCCTGCCGCCGCAGCCTTTCCCACTCCCTCACATAGGATTCCAATAGGGAACGCTGGGCAGTCTCATCGTCACATATGGCAATCTGCAGCATCCCTCATCCTCTCCATTCCGTCCCTGTCAGCCCGCCTTGAGGGGCGTCATCAGCTTCAGCTTTCGCATATGCCTCTCTATGGCATCAGCATGTCCCTGTCAGCCCACTTTGAGGGGCATTATCACGCCCGTCCCCTGTCAGTCTCCAGGCCCTTACAAATCCAGCCTCATCTCGATCTCCCCATTGTTGATTTCCCCTGTGGGCTGAAAGCCCAGCTTCTCGTACACATGCCTGGCGATTTCGTTCTCCGGCGCATAATCCAGAATCAGGAAATCATACTTCCCCGACTCCCCCGCCAACCGGATAATCTCCCGGACGGCCTGGGTGCCATAGCCCCTGTTCTGGTGCTCCACAGGGAACATGACCCGCCATATGACCAGGCACCTCTCCTCCAGATCCTCATCCAGCATCATAAAGCCTACAGGCTCGTCTTCACTGTAAATCGCAAAGGGATAGACATCACCGCTCTCCCTGTACAGCCATGCCTGGGCCAGGGAATAGGCATTGGATGCCACGAACCTCTCGCCGTCCGGGCGCTTCATCCCTACGATTTCCTTAAAATTGTCTTCCGTTATCTTCTCAAAATGAATCATGGGCCCTACCTCCTGTACTTTCCTACCATGATAGCATATTTTTCGCCCCTTGTCTGTAAATTTTATTGCCATGGTTTCCGGAATGTTATAAAATGAAGTAAAATAATCAATGCGCAAAGGAGTCGAGACATTATGTTCGGGCTATCAAAGTCAAAATCAAAAAATCCTGAGGAGCAGTTGAAAATCTGCCAGCAGAAGCGGGACTGGGCGGGGCTTGCCAGGGCCTATTATGACATGGGCGTCGCCGCCATGGACGGGAAGGACCTGTACCAGGCCGTGCTGTGGCTGCACCGGGCGGACACCATCTTCAGCGCCGATGACAGAGTCTATAAAAAGGTGGGGGAGAAACTGGTGGACGACTGCTCCGACCGCATCGGCACCCTGGAGGACGGCACCTTGGTGTACAATGACATTTACGAGGAAATCACCGGCAAGTCGGAAGAGATGGAGGATATCCAGATCAGGCTCTGGGATCTGCTGTCCATCGCCCGCCTGGTGAAGCTGGGGGACAGGCTGGGGAAGCTTCCCGGCTGCGAGGTGCTGGGGCAGCTGGGCTATGCCGTGGACCTCATGTTCCAGTCCTTCCGGCAGCCCATCACCCAGGAGGAATACGGCAGGCTGATGGACATCTGCAATGCCCTCTATGAGCTGGGAGATTCCGAGGCCTTCTACGCAGGAGGCGAAATCGATGTCCCCGGCAAGGCGCCCTTCCAGGTCTTCGACTTGAACGGCATGTTCGGCGTGCATCTCCAGATCAATGGCTACATAGACAGCCACCTGCGGCTGCTGGCCGCGCTGAGCAACGGGGAGGAGCCCGATGGGACGGAGAGCTTCATGAATGGCTGCTCCATGCTGCCGGATTACTATGTCCGCACCACAGGCAGCGATCCCGGGGACATTCCCCAGGTGCAGGCGGAGCTGTCCCGCATCTGGGACGACTGTCGGTTCGTCTGCTCCGGCCTCGACTGGGACACCTACCGGCAGCGGCTGGAGGAGTATAAGCAGATGGATATTTTGGGGTAGGCGTTTGCCAAAATCGCAAGCCGCCGGCTGGCCGGAAAGCAGGGCGCAGCCGGCGGCGAAGCAGGTTTCCGCAAACCTGGCAGGCACGCTGCATGCACGCAACGGAACGTCTATGTAGCGTTTTATAAAAAACCTTTGTAAAAAATAAAATTCCCTCTTCCCTTTTCCTCTGACTTGTGATATAGTAAAAGGGATGGAAGCATAGCTCAGCTGGGATGAGCGCTCGCCTGACTAGCGGGAGGCCAAGGGTTCGAGCCCCTTTGCTTCCATTTCATGTAAAAGGTCGCAAATCGTAGATTTTTCAGTAAAATCAATGGTTTGCGGCTTTTCTGCACAATTGGGCGGAATCTATATCCCGAGTCCAGAACAGGAGGTGGGCCAATGGCATTGTCACAGGAAAGGACCTATACCATCGATGACATATATGCACTGCCGGAGGGGCAGCGGGCAGAACTGATAGACGGGCAGATGTACATGATGGTCCCCCCAAGGACGATACACCAGAGAATATCCAGTGCCCTGCATGCCGCTATCTATCAGTATGTCAAATCAGAAAAAGGCTCATGTGAAGTCTTTGCCGCCCCTTTTGCCGTGTTCCTGAACGCGGATGACAAAAATTATGTGGAGCCGGATATTTCCGTAATCTGCGACAAAGATAAACTTGACGAATACGGCTGCAAGGGTGCCCCGGACTGGATAATCGAGATTGTGTCCCCTTCGGATTCCCACAGAGATTACGGCATCAAGCTTTTTATACTGCATAACGCTGAATCCTGCCTAATGTAATCATGCGATTGAATCAGCCA
>NZ_CAJUCP010000112.1 GCF_910585425.1 uncultured Acetatifactor sp.
ACTTCCAGATCGCCAACCACAACCTTGTCCTGGCGGATGTGCTCAGCAGGAAAGGGGAAGCGAATCCTGGCAGTGAGCAAGGCATCCCCCTTCGACTACCGGAACCATGCCTTGCTGTACCTGCCGGAGGACATGCCTTTTCCCGATGTCAGGATAGCGGCGTACCGGAACGCGGTGACGGACAGGCTGGAAGAGCTCATCCGGCTGAGCCACGGGCATACGCTGGTGCTGTTCACATCCTGCCGGACGATGGAGACAGTGCATCAGGAGCTTGCAGGGAGGATAGAAGATGTGGGAATCTTTATCCTTGGCTCTCCTTATAGGTGGCTTGGATTGGCGCATACAGGGCATGCATTTTTGACAGTTCCTTTAATCGGTTTAGTTTCTGTACCGCCACAGAATTAGCATATGCGGAGATTATCAGTTACAATAAGAAAAATCTTGAGAAGAAGCCTCAGAACGAGAGCCGACAGCATATCAGGCAACAGAGCAAGATTCATAAGCGGAGGGAGGGAGAAATTTAATGTGAATTTTATTGTAAAGACAGGCATTTTTCTGTATAATGGGAGTGTGGCAGGAGCAATCTATATCATATCTCCTGTCACAGAATTTAAGAGATTGAGGTGATAAGGTGCAGGAAGAACCAAAGCAGACATTATCCGAAGAAGAAATTGTAGCTAAATATACCATCAAGGACAGTGTTTTTTCTGACTTGTTTCGAATTAAAAAATATCTGTTGCAATTATACAAGTCACTCCACCCAGAAGATAAAACAGCTACAGAGAATGAACTGACAGACATTACGATTAAGAATATTCTGACAGACGGGATTTATAATGACTTAGGCTTCCTTTTTAGGGAAAAATTTATGATTTTGCTGGAAGCGCAGTCCCTATGGACGCTGAATATTATCATAAGAGCGTTGATGTATCTTGCGCAGACATATCATGATTATTTTGAGCGTACCAATCAAAACCTATACAAAAGCAAGAAAGTAAAAATGCCAATCCCCGAATTGTATGTTATCTACACAGGTGACCGAAAAAATGTTCCCGATGTAATATCCTTATCAAAGGAATTTTTTGACGGGGCAGACATCGCTGTTGATGTAAAGGTAAAGGTTATCTGCGAAAGCGATACGGACAATATAATAAACCAGTATATTGTTTTCTGTAAAGTATATAATGAACAGATGAAGCTGTACGGCAGGACAAGAAAAACGGTTACGGAAACAATCCGTATCTGTAAAGACAAAAACGTGCTAAAGGAATATTTGCTTGACAGGGAAAAGGAGGTTGTTTCAATTATGATGAGCTTGTTTGACAAGGAAGAGGTTATGAGGTCTTATATCAAAAGCGAGCGGTATGAAGCTGAACAGGACAAGGCGAAAAGGACAGCTATTCATTTATTAAGATTGGGAAAAATGTCTTTGGAAGATATAGCAGAAGCTACGGAGTTATCACTTGATATTGTTAAGGAATTGGAAAGCCAGTCAATGCAGTTAGTATAATCAACAAAACAATTCTTGACAATCAAACTACTAATGTTTGATTGTATAATATCAAAACAACAGCGTAAGGGCGCATGGAACAGTAAATTATAAACCATGTGTCTTTTTTGCGCCCAAAAGGAGGAACATGAGCGACAACATTCAGACCAACACCACAGGACGATTAACGCCCTGTTTGCAAAAGAAGATTGATAAGACGACCTACTTAGTCGAGGTACATTTTTCCGCTACGAGTACCCAAAACGTGGAGGACAAGCTAAGACGTGTCATTCTCTACGATTTAGAGCATGGAAAACAGGGCAGACCAAGAAAAAGTTATGAAACAGGTATTATCAATCTGTGTGCAGTTATATTTTCTTAAAGATTTGATCATTTTCCCAACCGGATATTTACTTCCCAGTTTTGCCTGTAAAAGCCGGATCAGCACAAGCGCGGTAAAACAGGTGGCGAAATGACCTTCTATATGGCCGTTTGTCCAGACGAACACTGGCCTTGATTCAAACTCCGTCTTGGATATCTTAAAGGTTTCTTCCATGCGGGCAAGCCCTCGGTAGGTTCCTCTTATTTCCTGGTCGCTCATTTTCAGCTCGCTTGTGACAATAGAATAGTACCCGTCGTATTTTTCCTCTTCGGCTATCTTTGCCTCGTCAAGCACAACCTCCCTGCCCTCAACGATTTCGCCTGTGGATTTGTCAAAAGCAATGTTCTGTACATAAGCCCCGGATTCGGCAGCCGTCACTTTGTCGTATTTTTTCGGGTGGGCGATCAGATTCTTCGCCCTTGCCACCATGATGTCGCGGTCATATTTCTGCTTTTTTGCATATTTTTCGGAATAATAGGCCATCTGCTTCTGGTCGATGGAAACGCTTTTTTTCTTCTTTTTCTTCTGTCCCGGAACCGTCACGTTTACCTGGATCTTTTTGGGATGGATCCGGGATTTATGGGTGTACCCGTTTCCAGGAAACAGGTCGAAAACGAGCGGAATCCCGTTTTTATCCATAAGCAGCCCCAGCTCATACTGCTTCAAGTCGATGCGGTATGCCTTCAGGGTCTTAGGGTCCAGACGCTTACGGCATTCGCAATATGTAAGGTATTCGGTGATTTGTTCATTTAAGCTGATCATTCGTACAAGCTCTCCTTAGTTTTCTTACCATTATGGATTTTTCGAAAAGATCTGTCCACCATATTTATGTAAAGCTGGAGGCGGAGGGCGGCTTTGGTACGATTCCAAAAGATATGGAGGTTGTAAAAATCCGGCCTGCATGATATGATATCCACAAGACGAAAGAATATATGCCAGCGGCACAGCGTATGATAGGGGGTGGAGACTATGGGCCTAAAAGATACTGTGACAACGAAATACATGGGGCAGAACCAGATTTTTGCAGACGCGTTCAACTACTACATCTATGGCGGCGAGCAGGTCATAGATCCGGACAGCCTGGAGGAACTGGATACCCGGGAGGTGGATGTCCCCTATGGAGGGGAGGATGGGGCCAAGCAGCCGGTACAGAGGACAAGGGACGTGATAAAGTCATTGGTCGCCATGATGGACAGGCGTACAGCGTACCTGCTCCTGGCGGTGGAGGCACAGTCGCATGTGCACAATGCGATGCCGGTAAAGAACATGGTATATGATGCCCTGCAGTATGCGAAGCAGGTGTCCAACGCTGCGGCTTCCCATAAGCGTTCAGGCGATTACAAGGGAGCCGATGGGGACGAGTACCTGTCAGGGTTCATGAAGCAGGACAGGCTGCTGCCGGTAGTGACGCTGGTGGTCTGCTTTTTCGCTAAGGAATGGGACGGGCCGATGTCCCTCCATGAGATGTTCGGGGAACAGGATGCCAGGATCCTGGCGCTGGTGCCAGACTATAAGATAAACCTGGTCGCTCCGGCATCCATAAAGGATGATGACTTTGGAAAATTCCGGACATCCCTGAAGGAAGTGCTGTCGTTCATCAAGTATTCACAGGATGCCGACAGGCTTGGGGAAGTCATAGAGGCAGATGAAGGGTTCCGGCATCTGGGGCGGGCAGAGGTCGATGTGCTGAATGCCTGTGTAGGTGCAAAGATAGAGATGGAAAAAGGTAAGGAGGAGACGAACGTGTGTTTGGCTATAGAAGAAATGAAGCGGAGGGCAGCTGAGAAAGCGGCGGCGGAAGCAGCAGCGGAAGCAGCGAAAGAAACAGCAGAGAGGGAACGGATTGCGGCGGAGAAAGACC
>NZ_CAJUCP010000113.1 GCF_910585425.1 uncultured Acetatifactor sp.
ACAGGGGCAGTCTGCGCTTTTTTGGCTACCCGGCAGGTTGTGTTTCATAGTAAATCCTGTGGCGTCTGCTCTGTATAGATAATGTTGTTTATTATTTGGTTTCCGATAGCGGGCTTTATGGGCAGTCCGGCTATGTGGGGTTAGGGCATTTTAATATGTCCTTTCGCGCCTTTTCCCTTTTGCCGCTTCCTCAAGGCCCCGGACAATTAAATCTCTGATCATATTATTTTGAGTGTCCCGGTAATAGCGTCTCTGCTTAGCCGAATCTAAATCCGCTTCCATTTTCGGCGTAATGGAAATCGTGAACCTCTTTAAGTCTGTCGCCATGCTTTCGCCTCCCTTGGTTCGGTGGTTCATTGAACCTTTTGCCTTATTATAGTGGTTCACCGGTTCACTGTCAAGTAGTATTTCACAAATTTATTGTTTACATCTCTGGTTCACTGTTGTATAATCACCAGTGAGGTGATGAATATGGCCACTGCTAAGCCACGATATACCGTATCTGTAGACAATGAATTGTTCCAGCAAATCGAGGATTTTCGTTTTGAACGCCGTTTTCAGACACGTTCGGAAGCGACTGTAGAATTAATACGCCTGGGGTTGGAGCAGCTCAAAAAAGAAGAAGCCGCCGCAAAAGAAGCCCGGGAAGACGAAAATCTCCAGTGACCATCCGCGCACATAAAATAGCCCGGCAGGCATCTGTCCGAATGTCCAGACAGCTGCCCGCCGGGCTATTTTAATTTTCCTTTTATTCGATGCGCCAGGGAAGCGCCTTCCTCACATCTTCTTCACCAGGGCCGTCTTCTGGAAGAATGAGATGCCGTAGCACAACACCTGCGTATATCCGTTCAGGTTCTCCGCATACTGGTTCTCCGCAATCTGCTTCAGCGCCTCGTCGCACCAGTGTTCCATCCTTTTCCCGCTCTCCGCCTTCTTCGCTTCGATGATGATGGCCCGGCGGTTCTGCTTATCCCTGAGGTCGATGTCCGGCCTTCCCAGGCCCCGCTCCCTGTTGGACTGGACGCTGTAGCCGCCCCGTCCCACAAACAGGCCGGCCAGGAACGCGTGGTAATAATCCTCATGGTAATCCATGTAGCTGATTGTCTGCCATAATAAATCCGACAGGATTCCGGACGCCGCTTCTGCGTTCCCGTCCCACAGAGCGTTCATCAGCTCCTGAATCCGCGATACAGGGACGGTCTGCTTAAAACGGTCCACCACAGCGGTCCGGAAGATTCCCGCAATCTCCCTGTTGGGAATCCGCAGCTCCACCTGCTGCGGGCTTTCTTCTCCCACGTTATCGTCTTCCATATGAACAGTCGTCACATAGCCTGTCATCAGGAGGACGCTCCACAGATTGCTCTCCGAAGCATATGCCTGTTCGTAAGTCAATGAGTTCGTAATGAGCTCTGAAATCGTCCCGCCGTTGAGAAGGGCCTCAAATTTTTCGGAGACATCAATGTCCCGCATTTCGAAGAACGCCCTGATTGCATCGTTGCCGCTGGTGTTTTCCCAGTAATTCTTCGGTTTCGCATCCTTCCTCTTCAGCAGCGCGGACACGTAATTCACCACATCCCACGGACAGTAGGCTTCCGTATCACCGAAGACATATCCGTCGTACCACTCCCGGATAAGCTCCATTTTCTCCGTCAGGTCGAAGGTTTCCAGCATCCGCTCCACTTCCCCCTGCGTAAATCCGAAATACTGCGCGAAATCCTCATCCAGGACGGAATAGGACGCGAAATTATTTACGCCAGTGAAGATGCTCTCCTTGGGAATCCGCAGGCATCCTGTCACGACGGCAAACTTGAGATGCTCGTTAGTCTTGAGGGACATGCTCATGATTCCGCGTATGACATCCAGCATCTGCCGATAGAATCCGTTCGCATTCGCCTTGGCCAGGGGGACATCGTATTCGTCAATCAGAAGGACCACAGGCTTCCCGTACACTGTATGCATCATGCGCATAAGTGTTTTCAGAGAAGTCTGTATATCCACTTCATCTGCCGTCTCGTACATCAGCCTGTGGAAAGCAGCGGCATCTGCGGGGTTGACGGCAGGCTCTTTGCCAAGGCTTTCATATCGCTTGCACACGTCCGCGATGACTGCCTTCAGCTTACCGAAAGCCAAATCAAAGCTGCGCCCCTCCACATCCTTGAGGGAAAGGAACAATGTGGGATACTGGTTCATGTATTCCGCGCAGAATGTCGGATGCTCCATGATGCGCAGCCCTTCAAAGGCATCGCCCCCTTCTTTCCTGGAGATGTCGAAAAAGCTCTCCATCATCTTCATGGTGAGGGTCTTTCCAAAGCGGCGCGGGCGGGTGAACAGGGTGACGGCATTGTTCTTCTCTACGAGCTCATAGAGCAGATCCGTTTTATCCACATAATAACTTCCGGCCTTGCGCAGTGCGATGAAATCCTCACCGCCCACAGCTATTCTCTGTACCATCTGCTCCTCCTTTCCGGGACAACTCCATTATAACCGCTCAGCCCCTGAATGGCAAGGCTTTCCCCCGCGGGCCGGGCCGCCTGGCTTGTTCCGCGTCCGTCCACATGCTTTCCGCCCCATGGCCCACGGAAAAGCCCACGGAAAAATCTCCCGGGGATATGGACGGCAGCGCGGATTTATGTTACAATGTCTACACTTACAGATTCAGGGGAGGGCCTCATGCGCCGTTACAGGAAGCCAGTCTATCTCTTGTGGATTCTATGCGTCCTGCTTTTCGGAATGTGCTTTGACAGTGTCGGGGCAGATTCCTTTTCGGCGTCCGCTCCCTCCTGTGAGGGGGAAGGGGTTCTTTCCGGCGCGGCCTCTCTGCATGCCCGGCGAAGGATCCCTCCCGCGGAGCAGGCTTACGCGCCAAAGGCCATGAACCATGGGGAAACAGTCCTTGTCCCCTGCCAGGCCATGCGCAGGAGCCCCTCCCGTCCGGGCCGCGGCCTTGTCTTCGCAGCCCTGTCCGGAGATTCCTTTTCTGTCCATGGAGCCTCTGTCCGCAGAGCCGATTCCCCTGCGGGCTTCCATGAAGTCACCAGCAATACCGTCATCATAGGCTACATCCATCGACAGGATGGCGAAAAAGCCTGATTTTCCCGGTATCGGAAACCTGAAAGCAGACTCAGAAGCAAACTCTTGCCATGCAAGGGTCTGTTTGCGGTGCCAATCCGCCTGACCTCTTGCATGCGGAATTCGAAAAAAGGAGAATCATACCATGAATATCGGATATCTGATTTTGACCATCTTCGGCGGAGCCGTAGGAGCCCTGTCCACCCTGTACATCATCGTGTCCCTCTTCGGGACCATCGGCTATAAGATATACCGGAAGATAAAGTTCGGTATATCGGTTTATAAATAACGCTTTAACATATTTCCCTGAAAAAGTCCCCCTCTCCCCGCCGTATGCGCTGGAGAGAGGGGGACAAGCCACTATACACAGGCCTGATACGGCGGCGAAAACGGCTCGAAAATGCAAAATGGCTATTGACACCCCTCCCGTCCTGTGCTACACTGACAGGAATGATAGAACCTGTTTTTGGTAGTAAAGACTTAAAAATGGTGCAAACTGGAAGTAAAATCA
>NZ_CAJUCP010000114.1 GCF_910585425.1 uncultured Acetatifactor sp.
AATTCTATTATCTAAGGGCTATAATAGAATTAAAAATCTAATTCTATTATCTAAGAGCTATAATAGAATTGAAGATCTAATTCTATTATCTAAGGGATATTATAACAGAGAAAAAATGTTTATTCCACTTCTATTTGCTCATATTTTCATGAAAGCTCTCTGTCGCCGTACCCCTTGACACAAAAATAGAGGAAATGGTATAATATGTAAGTAGCTATGAAAACCCTGCCACAGGGAGCGGCAGGGTTTTTCTGTCCTGTGAGGGAGGGGCGCCTCCCTCCGGAGGGCGGAACGGAGAGTGCCTATGAAAGAGAAGCCTGACAGAAGGGAAAAGAGGAGAAGGCCTTCCCTTCTGCTCTCTATTTTATTGGTTTTCTGCATTTTCGGAACCATAGTTTATGCCATATCGCAGAAGCTGTCTCGGGAGATGTCCACGGCGGCCATACAGAACCTCAGCGAGAGCCTGGACCTGATTGAATGCACCATCGAGGCCATTCTGGTGAACGAGGCGGAGTTCCAGGAACTGATTGCCCAGGAACTGGCCAGGATGGAGGATCCGGAGGAGTACGTCCTGGCCTATGAGAAGAACCATATGATGGCCAGGATATCATTGATTCCTGCCGGAGAGACAGAGGGCATCTCCAGCACCGGGGAACCCTTCACGGAGGAGGGGCTGGATTTCACTGCCGGCGGGACCGTGGCGGGAATGCAGGTCTCCCAGTCCTACCTGAACTACATGGGGACATGGGCCTATACCATGAAATGCCCCGTGGAGAGACAGGGACAGGAGATAGGGACGCTCTATGTGGAATATATATACGATACCATCGATAAATCCCTGCCCAACGGCTTCTATGGGAAACAGGCCTCGCTGTATATCATGGACGCGGAGAGCGAGCGCTTCGTCCTCAAGCCCAAGGGCATGGGGCAGCGCAGCGCGGGCCATCTGAACCTGGACGATTTCTACCGGGCTAACGACATCGGCGATGCGGGGATCCAGGCCGATGTGGAGGAGAGCCTGGAGGGCGGGAAAGATATCCTGTTCTACCACGATATCCGGGGGGTCAGGGCCCTCATCTATATGTGGTCGGTAAATGACGGCACGATTTTCCTGGTGGGCTATGTGCCGGTGGAGGCCATCCAGCAGGAGGGGAAGACGGTGAACCAGAACCTTTTCATCGTCGTGGCGGCTATGCTGGCGGCATTCTTTCTGTGCGTCCTTCTGTATTACCTGAACTGGAGGCAGCAGGACAAAGTCCGCAAGGAGCGGGAGGAGGAGCGGGCGATTCACAACGAGCAGCTGGCCCAGGCCCTCCAGGCCGCCCAGATCGCCAGCAATTCCAAGACCATGTTCCTCTCCAACATGTCCCACGACATCCGCACACCCATGAACGCGGTCCTGGGCTTTACCACGCTTCTGGCGGCGGATGCGGAGAATCCGGCCAAGGTACGGGAATATACGAGGAAAATCATGTCTTCGGGCCAGCATCTGCTGAGCCTGATCAACGATATCCTGGACGTGTCCAAAATCGAGAGCGGCAAGGTGGTGCTGAACCTGGAGGAGTTCGCCTTAAACGATGTGGTCTCCTCTGTGGACGCGATTATCCGGCCCATGGCAAAGGCCAAGGGGCAGGCGTTTCATGTGGAGGTCACGGGAATCCGGCACGAGCGCCTGGTGGGGGACGAGACCAGGATCAACCAGATTCTGCTCAACCTCCTGTCCAATGCGGTGAAATACACCCAGGAAAAGGGCAATATCTGGTTCCGCATCATCGGGCTGGGTCAGCGCTCCGGCCAGTATGCGCATATCCGGATCGAGGTGGAGGACGATGGCTACGGCATGACCCCGGAATACCTGGAGACGATCTTCGATGCCTTCACCAGGGCGGAGAACAGCACCACCAACAAGGTGCAGGGCACGGGGCTGGGCATGGCGATCACCAAGAGCATCGTAGAGCTCATGGGCGGGACCATCGATGTGTCCAGCCAAGTGAATCAGGGAACGATTTTCCGTGTAGAGCTGGAGCTTCGGATTCTGGAGGAGCAGGCAGACAGGGAGTTCTGGGAGAAGAGGGGGATTTCGGGCATCCTTGTGGCGGAGGCGGACGAAGGGTGCTGCGGGGACATAAAAGAGCTCATGAGGGATACGGGTCTGCGGCTGGATGCCGTGGGACAAGTGCGGGAGGCCGCGGATATGCTGCGGGAACACGGCGGGGACTACCAGCTTCTCCTGCTGGACTGGGATATCTGCGGCCGGGACGGCGCCCGGAGCGTGAGAGAGCTTGGGGAGGCCGCGCCGGAGGCGCGCATCCTGATTCTGGCAGACTGTGAGGCGGAGGGGGTGGAGGAGGCGCTTTCCGCAGAGCGGACGGGCATCCTCACCAAGCCCTTCTTCGTCTCCGCGTTCCGGGACAAGGTGGCGGAGCTGTGGGCGGACGTGGGCCGGGAGAGCGCGCCTGAGCCCCTGGCGGTGGACAGCCTGGCGGGGCTGCGCTTCCTGGCGGCGGAGGACAATGAGATCAACGCGGAGATCCTGAAGGAGATTCTGGAGATGGAGGGCGCTTCCTGCGAAATCGTGGAGAACGGCTGCCTGGCGGTGGAGCGCTTCCGGAACGGGGAGGCGGGAGAATTCGACGCCATCCTGATGGATGTGCAGATGCCTGTGATGAACGGCCATGACGCCGCCAGGGCCATACGCGCCCTGGAGGGGCAGGACGGGGCCCGTATCCCTATCATCGCCATGACGGCCAATGCCTTCGCGGAGGATGAAAAGGCCGCGCGGGACGCGGGCATGGATGCCCATGTGGCCAAGCCCCTGGATGTGGAGCTGCTGAAAAAGGCGGTGGCGCAGTGCACAAAACGGGAATCGTGAATATCCTATATTGTATACCGGTTAAATTTGCAGTGCAACCCGACTGCAGATCGCCAGCTAAGTACTTTTCCGGAGACACCACTGTAAATCCTGGCGGTCTGCAGTATATATATCAGGACGGAATACCTGTGTAAAGCTTGAATGGGAGGTGCGGCCATGAAGAACAGGGGAAAGGGGATATCCGGAAGGCGGATCGCCGTCTGCCTGGCGGGCATCGCCGTCTTGGCGCTGGCAGGCTGCGGGGAGAAGGACGATTTGAAGAATCTGATAAAATCAGAGAGCGAAGAAGAGCGCGTAGTCAATATGTTCAGCCCTATGGAGAAGACGGCTCCCGATGCGGAGAACACTGCCAGGAGCGCTTCGGACCTGACGGTGGCCATGGCGGAGGAGGCGCTGGGGGTGACCGTGGCGTACAAGACCTATACGGCGGAAGACCATCAGGACAAAACCTATGACGAGGTGGCCCTGGACAGGGCGCGCAACGATATGGACGACCTGTACCTGCTCAATCCGGAAGATCGGAAGAGCACACGTCTGAACTCCAGTCACTAATGCGCATCTCGT
>NZ_CAJUCP010000115.1 GCF_910585425.1 uncultured Acetatifactor sp.
AAAAAGGCCCAAAAAGTTCGCCTAACATGCCAGTAAGGCGAACTTTTTGGAGGACGGCAGGGGGGACAGGGGCCGACTTGACGCCTGTGGCATGTGCGTTAGGCGATAGCCTGTCGGCATGCTGTCCTGCCTGGAAATGGGCACAAGGGGGTGGAGCGGAATGCCTGAGACGAGCAAGGACGAATACAATGTTGCCAAGATGTACAATAGAAAGCAAGAGAAACTTGCTATTGTCGAGCATTATGAGAGGATGCGGGAGCTGGGATGCTTCACCCTGCAGGACATCACCGAGATGGTAGGGGAGCGTTCGGCGGTGACCTACCTGGTGAACGATTACCAGAGGAAAGGGTACATCGATAGGATACACCGCAATCTGTACACGGTGATGGATACGGAGAGGGAGGAGCCGATGCTGACGCGGTATCAGATTGGCAGCAGACTGTTTCCGGACGCGTATATTGCACTGCGCAGCGCGTTCGAGGTGTGGGGGTATGCGCCGCGGAGGGGGAATGAGGTCTTTGTGGCCACAGGAACCAGGTTCACGGACTTCCGGTATAACGGGGTGTTCTACCGCAGGGTGCATCCGAAAACAAAGGCCAGTACGGAATGGGTGGCCGGGGCGCTGGTGACCAGCCTGGAGCAGACGGTAGTGGACAGCCTGCACAGCTACGAGGGGAGCAGGGGGCTGGAGGATGTGGTGGAGTGCATCGTGCGGCTTCCGAAGCTGGATGCGGACAAGCTGTTGGGATGCTTGGAGAAGTATGGGAATGGGTATCTTTATCAGAAGTGCGGGTATGTGCTGGAGCAGCTGCAGGAGTATGTGGGGCTGCCAGAGGCGTTCTACCGGGAGTGCCGGGCTCATTGCGCTAGTACAGTGCGGTATATGGTCAAGGGAGCTGAGAATCTGGTTTATAACAGGGCTTGGGGGATTTATGGACCTTGCCTGGATTGCAGGAAAAGGTGAATTAAGATGTGCCTTGACGAAATGCAGACTAATTTATCAGAAAGATTTTTTCAAACATGATAAAGGAGAAACACCAGCATGGAGGAACATAATAAAAAAATAAGGGTATTGCATGTAGCTGAATGTGCTGGTGGTGTAGATAGATTTCTCAAATATCTTTTTAAATATATGAATCATGATAGATTCGAGAATATTTTAGTATGCTCATTTGCTTACAAAAAAGATGACTATGAGAACTTGGCTGATTATGTTGAACAAGTGGATTTTAAGCATGAAATTGGAATGAAATCTCTGAGCTGCCTTTTGCTAGTACGAAGACTGATTAAAAAGCATAATCCAGATATTGTGTATGCGCACTCCAGTATAGCGGGGGGAATTGCACGAGTAGCAAATATTGGGATTGAAAACCATTTAGTTTATAATCCGCATGGGTGGTCTTTTAATATGCGATGCGGAAGCATAAGAAAGCAACTTTATATCGTTATAGAAAAAGCTATGGCATATTATGCAGACAAAATCGTCTGTATTTCCGATGCTGAAAAAAATTCAGCATTAAACAAGAGAATATGCAGAGAAAGCAAATTGCAAGTTATATATAATGGTATTGATATAGATGGATGCTGCGTATCGGATGGGAAAAATCTTTCAAAGAAGACCATGAATATTCCTGATGATTCTTTTATTGTGGGAACTGTAGGGAGGCTCAGCAGTCAAAAAGCGCCAGATATATTTATGAAAGCGGCTGCTCTGATAAAGAAAGAAATTCCAAATGCTTATTTTTTAATGGTAGGTGGCGGCAGCAAATATGAAGAAGTTATTAAATTGGCAGAAAAACTTGGCCTTCAAGAAAGCTATAAGATAGTTGAATGGGTTGACAATCCAATGGACTATATTCGTTTATTTGATGTGGCACTACTCCTGTCTAGATGGGAAGGATTTGGACTTGTTCTTCCAGAGTATATGCTTGCAGGAAAACCTATTATCGCAACAAATGTTGATGCTATTCCATGCCTTATTGAAAATGGAAAAAATGGGATACTGGTTCCGGTTGATGACGAAAATGAGGTCTCCAAAATGGTGGTCGAATTACATAATGACAGTGATATGTATGAGAGATTATCCGCTCAAGGCGTGATGGATGTTAGAGAGAAATATGATGTAAAGAGGCTGGCAGAAGAATGTGAAGAACTGTTTGAAATCTTGGCCGATAAAAGGTGACTGAAATGATTGGTGTAATTGTAGTATTGTTTAAACCTACAGATCAAGAAATACGGAATATTTGAAGTGCTATACTAAAGTTGTAACGGGAGTGGCTAATGAGATATAATCAAAA